>JBBDYA010000099.1:68131-90221 GCA_040902005.1 Gemmatimonadaceae bacterium
CCCCCCCCCCCCTGCCCGGTTTTCCCTGTCCCCCCAGCTTCTCTCCCGTCACATGCGGAAATCCCTGAACGCCACAGCGCTCACGTTCGCGCTCGCCCATCTCCTCGGAGCGCAGGATCCTGCGCCCACGCCACCCGACTCCGCGGCGAGACCCGGGTCGGCAACGACGATTCCGGCCAAGTGGGACGTATCGGCACGCCGCGCGACGGCGCAGGATGTGGAGTTCGAGACCACCGAGGGCACCTGGATCTCGCTCGATATCGCGCCCGACGGACGGACGATCGTCTTCGACCTGCTGGGCGACATCTACACGATGCCCATCGCCGGCGGCGCGGCTACCCTGGTCCTGGGCGGTCCCGCGTTCGAGTGGCAGCCCCGCTTCTCCCCGGACGGCAAGCGCATCGCATTCACGTCGGATCGTGACGGGTTGGTGAACGTCTGGACGATGGATCTTCAGGGCACGGATCTGCGCCAGGTCTCCAAGGAGCGGGAACGCGAAGTCTCGAATCCCGCCTGGACCCCCGATGGCCAGTACCTCGTGGCACGCAAGCATTTCCGCAACACCCGGTCGCTGGGCTCCGGCGAGATGTGGCTGTACCACAGCGCGGGAGGCAACGGGCTCAAGCTCACCACGCGTCGCAACTGGGAGCAGAACGCCACGGAGCCCACGGTGTCCCCGGACGGACGGTACGTGTACTTCTCCGAAGACGTGTCCTCCGGCGGCGGATTCCAGTACAACAGGAATCCGCACGGCGTGGTGTACGTGGTGCAGCGACTCGATCGCACCACGGGCGAGCGAGACACGGAAGTCCGCGGCCCCGGAGGATCGCTGCGGCCGCAGATCTCGCCGGATGGCAGATCCATGGCCTTCGTGCGCCGCGTGGGCCTCAAGAGCGCGCTCTTTCTGCGGGACCTCGAGAGCGGCCGCGAACGGCCGCTGTGGGACGGGCTGGATCACGACCAGCAGGAGGCCTGGGCGATCTACGGCACGTATCCCGGGTATGCCTTCACCCCGGACGGCCGGCGCATCCTCATCTGGGCGCAAGGCCGGATCCAGAGCGTGGACGTCGCCACCGGCAGGGCGACGGTGGTCCCCTTCACCGCGCGCGTGAAGCAGACCATCACGGACGCCGTGCGTTTTCCGCAGCAGGTGGCGCCCGACAGTTTCGACGTGAAGATGCTGCGCTGGGTGCAGGTCTCGCCGGACCAGCGGCGCGTGGCGTACACGGCGCTCGGCAAGCTCTGGGTGAAGGACCTGCCCAACGGCACGCCGCGCCGCGTCACGCGCGACGCGCGCAATCAGGAACTCTATCCGTCCTGGTCGGCTGACGGCCGCTGGCTCGTCTACGCCACCTGGAACGAGGACTCCCTCGGTGCGATTCGGGTGATCGGGACCGACGGGCGCAACGCGCGCCGACTCACCACGCGCCCGGGACACTACAGCGAGCCGCGCTTCTCCGAGGACGGCCGCCAGGTGGTGTTTCGTCGCATCGGTGGCGACGGACTGCGCGGCAACCTCTACACCCGCGACCTCGGCGTGTACATCGTCGCGGCCGCCGGCGGCGACCCGCGCCTCGTCACCGAGCAGGGGGTGGACCCGCGCTTCAATCGCGCGAGCGATCGCGTCTTCCTCACCACGTCCGAAGAGCAGAAGCGCGCGCTCGTCAGCGTCAATCTCACGGGCGGCGAGCGGCGCGTGCACGTCCTGGCGCAGAACGGCACGCAATTCGTGCCGTCACCCGACGAACGGTTCGTCGCGTGGATCGAGCGCTTCAATGCCTACATCGCTCCGCTGCCGCTGACCGGGGCGGGAGTGGACGTCAGCCCCTCGACATCGGACTTTCCGGCCCGCCGGATTTCCCGCGACGCGGGGCTGTACCTGCACTGGGCGCCGGACTCGCGCCGCATCTACTGGGCGCTGGGGGCGGAACTGTTTCAGCGCGACGTGGCGCAGACGTTCGCCTTCGAGACGCAGGACACCACCACGCTCCGAAAGGACCCCGAGAGCACGGGGATGCCGATCGGATTGCGCGCCGATCTCGACGAACCCTCGGGCCGGCTGGCGCTCACGGGCGCGACCGCGATCACCATGAACGGCGACGAGGTGATTCCGAACGCCACGGTGGTCATCGACCGGAATCGCATCGTGGCCATCGGGCCCGCCGGACAGGTGCAGGTGCCGGCGGACGCGCGGCGCGTGGACGTCGCGGGCAAGTTTCTCATGCCGGGCCTGGTGGACGCGCACGCGCACGTGGGCACCGGCTCCAGCGGCATCGCGCCCGCGAAGAACTGGGCGCTGCTCGCCAACCTCGCGTTCGGCGTCACGACGATGCACGACCCGTCGAACAACAGCGAGATGGTCTTCAGCACGTCCGAGTCCATCAAGGCGGGCGCGATCGTCGGACCCCGGCTCTTTTCCACCGGCACGATCCTCTACGGCGCGGAGGGCGGCGCGAAGGCAATCACCACGTCGTTCGAGGACGCCCTCACGCACCTGCGGCGCATGAAGGCGCTCGGTGCCTTCAGCGTGAAGAGCTACAACCAGCCGCGGCGCGACGCGCGACAGCAGATCGTGGAAGCCGCGCGTCAGCTGGAAATGATGGTGGTCCCGGAGGGCGGCAGCACCCTGTCCACCAACATCACCATGTTCATGGACGGACACACGGGGCTGGAGCACAACATCCCCGTCGCCCCGCTGTACAACGACGTGCTCAGCGTGATGGCGGCCAGCAAGACGGGGTACACGCCCACGCTCATCGTGAACTACGGCGGCCTGAGCGGCGAATACTGGTGGTACCAGCACGACAACGTGTACGAGAACGCGCGCCTCCTGCACTTCACGCCCAGGGGACAACTCGACGCGCGCGCGCGGCGGCGCGACATGGCCGCGGACGACGATTTCCACTTCGTCGAAGTGTCCCGGGCGGCCAAGGCCTTCGCCGATCGCGGCGGGAGCGTCCAGATAGGCGCGCATGGGCAGATCGACGGCATCGGCGCGCACTGGGAAACGTGGATGCTCCAGATGGGCGGCATGACCAACCATGAGGCGCTTCGGGCGGCGACGCTCAACGGTGCCCGGTACCTCGGGCTCGATCGCGACATCGGATCGCTCCAGACCGGTAAGCTCGCGGACATCCTGGTGCTGGACCGCAATCCCCTGACCGACATCAGGAACAGCGCGTCGGTGCGCTACACGATCCTCAACGGGCGCGTCTTCGACGCCGAGTCCATGGCCCAGCTCGGAAACCATCCGGCCCCCGCGCCAGCGCCCACCTGGCGCGAGAATCAGGCATCGGCGAGCTCGACGTCAGGCATCCAGCACTAGAGCAGTCAGCCGCGGGATGCGCTCGATATGACCGAGGCGCTCAGTTCTTGTGGCGGAAGGTGATGCGTCCGCGGGTGAGGTCGTACGGCGAGATCGCCACGATCACCTTGTCCCCCGCGATGACGCGAATCCGGAATCGCCGCATCTTGCCAGCGAGGCTCGCGACCACGTTGTGCCCATTGGACAGCGTCACGCGAAAGGTCGTGCTGGGCAGCACCTCGGCCACCGTGCCGTCCATTTCGATCGCCTGTTCCTTCATCTAGTACCGACCGCGCTTGGTGGTCGCCGAACGTTTGCGCGGCGGGCGATCCTTCAGCAGGCGCCGGCGCTTGGCCGCCGCGATCTTGCGCTTGCGCACCTGGCTCGGCTTTTCGTAATGCCGGCGGCGGCGTAATTCCTTCAGGATGCCGGCCCGGTCCACCTTCTTCTTGAAGGACTTGAGCGCCCACTCCACGCGGTCGCCGTCATCCAGCGCTACTGTGACCATGAAACCTCTCGGGAAAAAGACGGGCCCGCCCGACAGGAGTCGGACCGGCCCCTCGGTATTCAGCGTGTATCAGCGACCGATGCGCGCAACGTTCTCCGCGGCCGGACCCTTCTGGCCCTGTACCACGTCGAACTCCACCTGCTCGCCTTCATCCAGGCTCTTGTAGCCGTCGCCCTGAATCGCGGAATGATGGACGAAGCAATCCTTCGCTCCATCGGCCGGCGTGATGAAGCCGAAGCCCTTTTCCGGGTTGAACCACTTGACTGTTCCTTTCGTACGCATTGATGTACTCCGAAATGTGTGTGCTGTAGTCGGAGTGCCACAAATGCCTACTGGCCGACGACAACTGATCGCGTGAGATGCCCCCCTCACGCTGGGTGCGCGCTCGATCGAGCGCAAAGAAAAGCAAAAAAAAAGAAGGGCGATCGCGGTTGGCGAGCCCCTCAGTAAGAACTGGAACTTGTTGACGCTATCAGAACTTAAGTGCTCGGCTGGTGGAAAGCGAGGGCCCTCCAGGGGAAACTGTCAAACCCAGTCGGGGTCGAGCGAGAGCTGTACCCCCCGGCGCTCGTGGGCCAGCAGCCACTTCTTACGGTGGCGTCCGCCACCGTACCCGGACAGACTGCCGTCGGCATTGATCACACGGTGGCACGGGACGATGATCGCGATGCGGTTGTCCCCGTTCGCCCGGCCTACGGCGCGCGCGGCGCCCGGCCGGTCCAGCCGCGAGGCGATCGCGTCGTAGGACGACGTCTTCCCGAACGGGATGCGCAGCAGCTCGCGCCACACGCACGACTGGAACGGCGTTCCTTCGAGCACCAAGGGAATGGTGAATTCGCCTCGCTTTCCGAGGAAGTACTCGTCCAGTTCGCGCTGCGTCTGCATGAGCACGTCATGATCACCCTCCTCGGGCATCGTGCCGCAGATAGACTGGACGCGCCGGAGCTGCGTGGGCAGCATGGGACGGTCCTGGAATTCGCAGAGCACCAGTCCCCGCTCGTCCGCGACGGCAAGCATCGGCCCCAGCGGCGTGGTGATCTCCCGGGAGCAGACCTGCCACAGCCCTGGGTGGGCGGCGGAGGCGGCGGCGACGGCGCGCATGGTGAAATAATGGAGCATCGGGCTGGATCGGCAATACGGGCCCGGTGACCAAATCCGGCCGAGTGGAGTTTCAGGGACGGGTACCACGGCTTCGACGTCCACTCACGCATCATGGGCGGCACTTACACCACTGCACTGGGCGTACTGCTCCTCTCGCCGGATTCGGCGCTCCGCAAGACATTGCGGCGGCACCTGGATGGTGACGGACACGCGGTGCTCGCCGTTGGCTCGATCGGCGAGGCCGTCGCCCGCCTGCGCTCACGGCACTACGCCCTGGTGCTGTGCACCAACTTCAACAACACGGAGTCGCTCGCCGACGACTACGGCCTGTTGGTGGACTCGCGCGGGCTCCTGGCGCGAAACGGCAGCTACGAGCTGTACCTGCCTGGCGTCGGCATCGACGCCCGGGCAGTGCTCATGGTCCCGGGCCGGGATCCGCTGCGCGTGGTCGGCGTCGTCCGTCAGGTGGCGGAACGCCTGGGATTCAGCCGGCGTTCCGAAGCTCGAAGCAGCAGCGGGGCCGGCCAGTCCGATCGCAGCACTCCGTGACCTTCGCGCCCGAGACTTCCGCGACGAGCGATTCCACCGCGCGGCAGACCTGAGGGCTGCGCGACACCGCCGTCGCCAGCGGACATGCCGCGCCGCGCAAGGTCGCGGAGCCGCGGCGTTCTTCCACGCTGACCGCGCCGCCCAAGGCCGTCAGCACCGCCGCCGCTGCCTGGGCGCGCGCCATCAAGTCACCCGGCGCGCGCCCGCCGACCGTCGCCGCCAGGCGTCGCCCCGTCTCGCGCAGCACGCGGTGGGCGTCGCGTTCCGGCAGCTGGTCGGTGATCACCTCGAGGAGAGCGGACAGCACCGGCGCGTAGGCCCGTGACAGCGTCGGCTCGGCGTCGGGGTGCAGCTCGAAGAGGACGGCAGGCTTGCCCGCTCCCTCGCCGCGGCGTACGCCGGCCTGGCGAATCATGCCGTCGCGCTCCAGGCTCACGAGGTGTGCGCGCACCGCGTTGTCGGTCAGGACCACCTCGCGCGCGAGCTCCTCGACCGTGAAGGCGCTCGCGCGCAACAGCGCGACGATCCTGCCGCGCGTGCTCTCCCGGAATCGTCGGCCAAGCAAAGTGGACACGGTGCCTGCGTGCTCCTGCGAAAGTGATGCAATCTGCGCGCGGACGCCTGCGAAAGTCAAATAACTCCACTAAGTACTTGACTTATTTACGCCACCGTCGTATCACTGTCACACCCACGCTTCACGGAGATTCATCACGATGCGCCGATCCACCGCCACGGAGCTCAAGGACTTCGTGACCTGTCCGGCACCCGCGTTCGAGGCACATCGCCTGGCGGCGGAGAATCTCCAGAACAAGCTTTCCACGCGTGGCAACTGAACAGGAAGCCCTGACCGGCCCGGATTTCACCGGGGGCGTGCCGCTGTCCAGCGTTCCGGACGGCGGCTCGCTCGGCGGGAATGCGCACGGCCAGCCCGTGCTGCTCGCGCGATTCGGCGACGAGGTCTTCGCGGTGGGCGGCAAGTGCACGCACTATGGCGGGCCGCTCGCCGAGGGACTCGTCGTCGCGCATACGGTGCGCTGTCCCTGGCACCACGCGTGCTTCGATCTGCGCACGGGCGAAGCACTCGGCGCGCCGGCGCTGCATCCCCTGCCGCGCTGGACAGTGGAACGGCGGGGCCTCGAGGTGTTCGTCACCGCGGAAGCGGTGGGCGCGACCGCTCCCCCGCGCTCCAGGGCCGCGCGCGCCGGGTCGATTCCGGAGCGGATCGTGATCGTCGGCGCGGGCGCCGCGGCAGACGCGGCCGCGGACGCGCTGCGGCGCGAAGGATACGGCGGGGCGATCACGATGTTCGGCTCCGACCCGTCTCCGCCGTATGACCGGCCGAACCTCTCGAAAGACTTCCTTGCCGGCAACGCGCCCGAGGAATGGATTCCCCTGCGGCCGGCATCCTACCATGAAGACAACGGTATCCGGCTCGTGCTGGGCCGCACGGTCACTGCGATCGATCGCGGCGGACGGCGCGTCGTCCTGGACGACGGCACGAACGAGTCGTACGGCGCGCTCCTCCTCGCGACCGGCGCCTCGCCGGTGCCGCTGCCGGCGGCAGTGAGCCATCCGCGCGTGCACTACCTGCGCACGCTGGCCGATAGTCGCGCGATCATCGCCGCGGCCGGCGACGCGCGCGTCGCGGTGGTGATCGGCGCGAGCTTCATCGGCCTGGAGGTCGCCGCGGCGCTGCGGGCGCGCGGCATCGACGTCCACGTCGTCGCGCCGGAGCCGCACCCGCTGGAGCGCGTCCTGGGACGCGCGCTCGGCGATTTCGTGCGCGCGTTGCACGAGTCACATGGGGTGGCCTTTCACCTGGGGCGCGGGGTCGCGACCGTCGCCGCCGATTCGGTCACGCTCGACGACGGGGAGCGCATCGTCGCCGATCTCGTCGTCGCGGGGATCGGCGTGCGGCCGAACGAAGCGTTGGCCGCTCAGGCATCGCTCGACGTGGGCAACGGCATCCTGGTGAACGCGTACCTCCAGACGAGCGCGCCTGGGATTTTCGCGGCCGGCGACGTCGCGCGATATCCCGACCACCGCACGGGCGAGCGCATCCGCGTGGAACACTGGGTCGCCGCGCAGCGCCAGGGGCAGGCGGCCGCGCGCAACCTGCTCGGCGCCGGCGAGCCGTTCGAGACACCTCCCTTCTTCTGGAGCCAGCATTACGACGTCGCGATCGCGTACGTCGGGCACGCGGTCTTGTGGGATGCGGTCGACGTCGAAGGACGTCTCGCGGATCGGGACTGCGCGATCACGTATCGCTCGAACGGCCGGACGCTCGCGGTAGCGACGGTCGGACGCGACCGCGCCAGCCTGGAAGCGGAGCTCGCCCTGGAGCGACAGCGGAACATCACCACCTCGGAGGAGTGATCGTGGCGCATCCTGCCTTGAAGCCGGACATCGAACGGGTTGACGCTACCGACGACGCACTGGCGGCGCTGGTCCGCCGGCAGCTCGAGCTGCTGGGCGAGGATCCCGACCGGGAAGGGCTGCTCAGGACGCCGGAGCGCGTGGCGGCGTCGCTCGCCTGGCTCACGCGCGGCAGCGTTCTGGACGCGCGCGACGCGATCGGCGACGCGCTGTTCGACGAGACGCACGAGGGAATGGTGATGGTGCGCGACATCGAGCTGTACTCGATGTGCGAGCACCACATGCTGCCGTTCTTCGGCAAGGCGCACATCGCGTACATCCCCGCCGGTCGGATCGTCGGGCTCTCGAAACTGCCCCGGATCGTCGAGGTGTACTCGCGGCGCCTTCAGGTTCAGGAACGCCTCACCGAACAGGTGGCGCAGGCCATCGAGGACGTGCTGCAGCCGCGCGGCGTCGGCGTGGTGATCGAGGCCGTGCACCTGTGCATGATGATGCGGGGCGTGGAGAAGCAGAACTCGCGCACGATCACCAGCGCGTTACGCGGCGTGTTCCGCGACTGCCCGATGACGCGCAACGAATTCCTTGGGCTGGCGCACCAGCGCCCGGCCTAGCACCAGGCACGGGACCCCTCACGCGCGCGCGCCGCAGCTGATGCAGTAGGCGGTTTCCGGCACGGCGAGCAGCCGGCCGAATGGAATTCCCTCACCGCAGACGGCGCACGTCCCGTACGTGCCTTCCGCCAGGCGCATCAGCGCCGCGACGATGGCGGCGTGGCGAGCGTGCGCGCGCGATTGCAGCGCCACCACGACGCCGCCGTCCGCGGACGTCGGATCGAGCACCGGCGTCGGGTCGGCGTCCCTGGACAACTCGGGCATCGAACGCTCCAGCCGTCGACGCTCGGCCTCCAACTCGGCGTTGAGGTCGCGCAGCTGTGCGCGCGTGAGCTTGCTGGTCTGCTTCATGGCACACTCCTCCTCGGATAAGCAGATCGCCCCACCTGCGTGAAGGGCAGGTGGGGCGATGTCCATCGTCCCGTGCGAGACGGGAGCGTTACCGCGTGGTGCCGGCTCCCGGAATCTCGATCCTGCGCTCCTCACGAGCGGCTGTGGCGCTGTGCCGCGTTCCCCATCGAAGGCCGTACAGGCGACCGTTCTCCAGGCGCTGGCGTGCGCGACGTTTGCAATCCATGGTCACGAGCATCGATCCGGTGCGGGTGCGGTTACTTAGGAAATCCTGACTGTCCGGAACCTATCCCGGGCGGACGCGAAAGTCAACGCTCCGCCCGGCGCATTCCACGGGCGGGGAATTGCAACATTGGGGCCGCTGGCATCGCGCACCCGCCCGACGAAGGAATTCGGTAGTTTTGGCGGGCCCACCGGGTCTCCGCCACTCCGATTGTCGCATGCCACATCCTGCCTCGTCCCCTTCCCCGTCGCCGCACTGGGCCGCGCTCGCCCTCCTCCTTGCTACCTGCGTGCCGCCGCAACTGGCAGCGAATCCCGCCGGCCTCGATCGCGGTGCCCTGCAGCGTGACGTGAATGCCATCGCCGCGCGCGCGCGCCCCGCCACGATCGGCGTCGCGGTGCGGGACCTGGCCACCGGCGATACCTGGTCGTTGAACGGAGCGCGGCGCTTCCCCATGCAGAGCGTCTTCAAACTCGCCCTTGGCGCCGTCGTCCTCGCGACGGTGGACCGCGGCGCGCTGTCGCTCGCCGACACCATCCGGCTCACGACGGCGGACTTGTCGCCGCCCTACAGCGCCATCAGCGCGCGATTCCCGGCTCGGACGGCGTACACGGTGGAGGAACTGCTCGTCGCCGCGGCGGGCGGATCGGACAACACCGCCGCGGATGTCCTGACGGCGCGGGTGGGCGGCCCGGCGGCGGTTACCCGGTGGCTCGAGGCGAATGGCGTTTCCGACCTGCGGGTGGATCGCTATGAACGCGAGTTTCAGATGGAGCTGAGCGACATGCCGCCATTTCGCCCGGAATGGCGCACGGACTCCGCGTTTCTCCGGGCGCTGCATCTGGTGCCCGCCGAGCGCCGGCGCGCGGCGGCTGCGGCGTACCTCGCGGATCCGCGCGACACGGCGACGCCCATCGCCTCCGTCGGCTTTCTCGAGCAGCTCGTGCTGGAGCACCTGCTCTCTCCCGCCTCGACCGCGCGATTACTTCGCATCGCCACCGAGACCACGACCGGCGCGCGACGCATCCGGGCGGGAATCCCCGCCGACGCCACACTCGCGCACAAGACGGGCAGCGCGCGGCCGGATCTCGGGGTCACCCCCGCGATCAACGACATCGGTGTCGTGACCTTCGTTGATGGTCGTCGCGTGATCCTTGCGATCTATCTCGCCGGCAGCACGCTTCCGTACCAGCAGGCGGAGTCGCTGCTCGCGGACGTGACCCGCGCGGTGATTGCTGCGCTCCGTTAAGCGCACAGGCGCTTCGTCCCACGCGCGGGCCGGATGGTCCATCGCGACCGCCGGCGACGCCGCTGTTCGTCCCACCGTTCGTCCCTGATGTGACGCGCATGACCCATGGCGGAGTATCAGGGAGTAGAGACCTTCACCGGAGCGGATTGTGGCAAACACGATGTGGTCGAGGAGCGGTGCCCTCGTCATCACGACGATCGCGGTATTCTTCGCTGCCTGCGCAGGTGATCCGATTGCGCCCGGCGGCTCCGTGCTCCAGGGACTGGTCGCGGGGGAGAGCAACGACACGAGCAGCACGATACCGCCGCCCACGAACCCCACGCCCGGCCGCTTTCATGGCTTCGTGATCGGCCACGGCACGTTCCCGGACACCATGGCGACCGCGCCGCGGCTGGCCAACGTGAGGGTCACGATCTATCCGCATCTGGGTTGGCAGGGCGACGTTCCGACCATCGGAGCGGAAGCCGGCTCGGTGACGACGGACGCAAACGGTGCGTTCCAGGCGCCAACCTTGCCCGGCGGGGACTATGTCGTGACGTTCGTGCCGCCTCAGGGCAGCGTATATGGCGGCACGTACGTGCGCACCACGGTGCACGCCGGCAGCGACGAGGGCAACTGGTGGGTCATTCTCCCGCTGACGTGACGCGACGGAGGACGCGTGCCTAATCGGCACGCATCGCGATCTGTGGGTCCACCGCGAGGGCGCGCCGGACGGGAACCACGCAGGCCAGCACGGCAATGACGATCAGGACCGCCGTGCCTCCGGCGAATGCGAGCGGGTCCGTCTGCTGCACACCGTACAGCGTATGCGCCAGCAGTTTCGTCCCCAGGCGCGCCGCGACCAGTCCGGCCACCGCGCCAAGGACCACCATGAGCAGCCCCTGCGACAGGATCTCGCGCGCCACGCGGCGCCGCGACGCGCCGAGGGCCATGCGGATGCCAATCTCCCGGGTGCGCTGCGCCACGTTGTACGCGAGGACGCCGTAGAGCCCCACCGCGGCCAGTGCGACCGCCACCGCGGCGAAAATACCGAGGAGGAGCATGGTGAATCGCGGGCGGGCCATCGTGGAGCGCATCGCGTCTTCCACCGCCTGCACGCGCGGCGGTGGCAGGAGTGGATCGACGGCGGCAGCGATGCCCGTCAGCGCCTGCACCACCGGCGCACCGCCGGACGCGCGCACCAGCAGCGCCGGGCTGAAGAATGACGCGTCGTCGTGGGCACCGTAGAGCATAGGGACGTTTGCGTCGCGCGTGACCCCGACGGTCGATGCATTCGCGGCGACGCCCACGATGGTCTTCCAGTCGCCGCTCCCGCCGTAGACCACGCGCACCCGTCGACCGATGGCGGACCCGTCGGGCCAGAGCTGCTGTGCCATCCCTTCGTTCACGATCGCCTGCGCGCCCGCCGCGGTCGTGTCGGTGAAATTGGTGCCCTGGACGATGCGAATGCCCATGACCGTGAAATAGTTGGAGGCCACGCTGTTGTACGAGATCAGCGCCGTCGTTCCCGCCGGCGGGTCAGGATCGCCATCGCGCTGGAGTGCGCCAAGGAGATAGGTGGTTGAGAGCGGTGCCGCCGACGCGAGGGTCAGAGCGTCCACGCCAGGCATGGCGCGCACGCGCTTCACCAGTTCCGACCGGAACGCCACCTTGGCAGCCGCGCTCGTGTACCGCTCCGCCGGCAGGCGCGGCTCCAGGGTATACAGGCCGCGGGGATCGAAGCCGATATCCTTGTGTCGCAGGTGGCTCACACTGCGCAGCAGCAGGCCCGCGCTGACCAGGAGCACCGTGCACAACGCCATCTCGCTCACCACCAGCAGCGAGCGCGCGCGCCCACGACGTCGGCTGCCGGACGTCGCCAGCGCACCCGCTTTGAGGGCCTCATTGGTGGAATGGCGCGCCGCGTGAATCGCCCCGGTCACCCCGAAGAGAAGCCCCGTGGCCACCGCGATCGCGGCCGTCAGCAATAATGTGCTTCCGTCCATGCGCACCGACGCAAGATCGGCGAGCGCCTGCGGGCGCGCCGCGACGAGCGCCCGGAGCGCCGCCCATCCGACGACGATGCCCCCAAGGCATCCCGCGAACGACAACAGCAGACTTTCCGTGAGGAGTTGGCGAAACAGCCGGCCCGTGCCCGCCCCCAGCGCCGAACGGATCGCGAGCTCCCGCTGTCGCGCCGCGGCGCGCGCGAGCAGGAGATGCATGACGTTGGCACACGCGATCAGGAGGACGAGCGCCACCGCCGCGCTGAGCAGGACCAGCGAGTCCTTGAAGGACACCATTTCCGCCGGCGCCATCAGCTTCGCGTTGTAGCCCGCTTGCACCACGGCGCTCGTCTGCGCGCCAGCCGCGATCGCATCCAGCTCACGCTGGGCCGCGTCCGGCAACACGCCCGGGGACAGGCGGGCGACCAGGCGCATATGGATTTCGTCGCGCACCGGATCGATCGGCATCCACAGGTCGACATCGCCATCATTGGTGCGCGGCAGCGCCAGCGCGTCGGGCATGACGCCGATGATTGTCACCGGCGTGCCGTTCACGCGAAGCGTGCCGCCAACTAGCGCGCGATCGGCGCCAAAGCGCGCGCGCCACGTGCCTTCGGCCAGCAACCCGACGTTCACGCCGTCCGTGGCTTCCTGGTCCGTGAACAGCCGGCCGACGATCGGGCGCTGACCAGCGAATGCACCGAAGCTCGGCCGAATCCTCCCGACCCGCGCCAACGCCGGCGTGCCGGCGCCACGCTCGAGCAACACATCCGTGGTCGCGTACGGCTCCAGTGCCTCGAGCGAGCGCGCGTTGTCCCGCCACGCCTCGACCAGCTTCGCGTCCGGTGTCACCATGACCAGCTGGTCCTTGGGCGCTCCCTCTGTAGGCACCAGGAACAGCGCGGCGATCCGATCGGCGTTCGGGTACGACAGGGGATTGAGCAGCAGGTGATTGACCACGCTGAACATCGCCGAATTCGCGCCGATCCCGACCGCGAGCGTGAGGATCGCCACCGCCGTCCACCCCTTGTTGCGGCCAAGGGACCGGACGGCGAAGCGCATGTCGTGGACGAAATGATCGATGAGCTGGGTGCGTGTCATGCGACGTTCCCTTCGTGTGGTGATCGCGACGCACGTCTCGCGCGCCGTGGCCAGATTCCCAAGGCGGTGCGCCGTGGCCGCGCGTGCCTCGGCCTCCGTCATGCCGCAGGCCATGTACTCCCCCACCCGCATCTCGACATGAAAGCGAAGCTCATCGTCGAGGTCCGCCGCGCCGCGCGGCCCGAAGAACCTCAGATATCGCCGCCAGGTTCTGGCGTGCTCCGCGCGCGGCGGTGCTGCCTGCTGCGGATCGACCACGGTCATGCGGAGCGCGGGGAGGTTTCCAGCACGCGCGACACCGCCGTCGCGAAGCGCGCCCAGTAGTCGTGCGAGGCGCGCAGTTGCTTCTTCCCCGCCGTGGTGAGCCGGTAGAACTTGGCGCGGCGGTTGTTCTCGCTGATGCCCCAGTCGGCGACGATCAGTCCGGCGTCCTCCATCCGGTACAACGCGGGATAGAGCGACCCCTCCTCCACGGTGAGGATGTCATCCGTACACTGCTCGATCCAGCGCGCGATCCCGTAGCCGTGGGCAGGCGCCCACGACAGTGTCTTGAGGATCATGAGGTCGAGCGTACCCTTCAGGAATTCGGTGGACTGATCAGCCATGAGACCCGGAGCGCGGGAACGGTACCCCTAGAACCTCACGGTATATACCTATGTGTTCTAGGGGAACGCAACCCCCCCCACCCCCACCTACGGGCGCTGGCGGGCGCGCACGGCCTCGACGAACGCCTGCGCCTCGGCCTCGCGAAAGCGATTGCTGTCCTTGTCGCCGTCCACCTTAATGCTCCCCAGGAGCGGCTCATCCCTGCGGGAGTCCTTCCACTGCACGACCAGGCGGCCATTGTCGTAGCGAATCTCCCGCATGTCGTGCACCGAGTACACCACGCGGGTGCCGATCTTGTCGGCCACGGTCTCCTTCACCATGCGCGCAATACTGCCGCCCAGGCCCGTGGTCTCGCCCTCGGCGGACTGTGCAAGCTGGCCGCGGACCTTCGCGACCGTCTGGGGTGAGAGCCCGGCGGTGATCTGATCGCCGAGGAGGATCAGGTCCACGGTACTGTCCACGTTGAACAATTGCATATCACCGGGACCAAGTGCCGTAACGGCCGGCGCATCCATCGTGACCGTCACGCGCCCGTCATGCGTCACCCGGCGCATCAACCAGCCGGCCACGAGCCCGAAGGCGAGCACGATCAGGCCGACGCGGACGATCCTCGAGACGATCCTTCGCTGAGCAAGTTCCATGGGCGTGGGGTGACGGGTACCGCGATCTTAGCATCACGGTTGTCGGGAGGCCACCCTCACGGGACATCCGATTGACGCCGCTACGGGCTGGCCGCCGAGAGACGCCTGACATGCGCGGCGAGATTCCGCACCCGCTTCGCATCGCTGGCGGTTGCCGCGTCGCGGTCGATACGGGCGGCGAGTTCCGTCAGCGCGGCTCGACGGGGCGCGCCGCGCAACGCTTCCGCGCGCGTCAGTTCGCGATCGACCTGCTCGGTCCAGCTGCGTCGCAGGCCGTCGCTCCGCACCAGCCCGTCGAGGTACGCGCGCGCCACCACGAATCGCGCCGGCCATACGATCGGCGTCTGGTTCTGCGCGTTGAAGATCGTGTCGCGCACCAGCGCCGCCGCGGCGATCTCGTTCTCGGAAAGAAACTCGCTCGGTGCCAGCGTGAACACGTCGAGGCCGCGGCCGATCTCGGATGCGTAGATGTGGCCGTTGTACCAGTAGGTGCTCCAGTACCCGCCAAGGACGAGCGTCGTATCCATCGGCCCCCGATCGAAGAACGCGATCTCGAACGGCCGGGCAGGATCGGTGAAATCGAACACCGAGATGCCCCCCTGGTACCACGCCTGCGCCATGATGTCGCGCCCCGGTACCGGAATGAGCGACCCATTGTGCGCCACGCAGTTCTCGGCGTCCGTCTGCGGCGCCGGCAGCTTGTAATAGCTGGCGAAGCGCAACCGATGTCCCACGCGCTCGAAAATCGCATTCGCTCCCCACTCCCGACGGTCGGTTGCCAGGCAGTGTGGTGCCACCCCACCCCCCCACTCATCGGTGAAGAGCACGGTGGAGCCATCGTTGCTGAACGTCGCCGAGTGCCAGTAAGCGAAATTCGGATCGGTCACTTCGGCCACGCGCCGCGGGCTGGCGGGATCGCTGATGTCCAGCAGGATGCCATTGCCGGAGCAGGCGCCCGCGGCAAGGCCGATCTCCGTGTACGCGGTGATGTCGTGACACTGATCGGTGACCTCGGTGAACTGCGTCCCCGGCCCGTGAAGTCCGCCCGCCCAGAGTCCCGCGATGTTTCCCGTCGAGTCGGCGAAAATGCGCGGCGCGTTGACGATCCGCGCGTTCGCCGGCGCGGCCAGCGGAACGCGGATCACTTCGATGCGGAAGTACGCCGTGGTGGTGTCGTCTCCGGGCGAACGGTCGGAGCAGCCCGCCAGCTCGGCGGCGGGGCGCACCGGGCTCGTGCCCGCGACGTAGACGTAGACATGCGACGCATCGCGCGGGTCGGTCACCAGCGTATGCGTATGCGATCCGCGGCACGTCTGGACGGCCGCGACCTGCACCGGACGATCGATGTTGCGCACGTCGAAGATGCGAACGCCACGAAATCGCGCCGCGCTCACCGTGTCCTCCACGCCCTGGGCGCCGCAGTCCACCCGGCCGCGTGTTTCCTCGACCGACATGAACAGCAGGTGCCCGTGCACGGACACGTCTCCCTGGCCACCGGGACAGACGATCGTGGACCGGACGCGGGGATCCGCGGGATGGGTAATGTCCCAGATCTGCACGCCGTGGAAGCCGCCGAGAAACAGCCGGTTCCCACTGAAGGCGAGATCCGCATTGGCGACGCCGAAGTCGCCCGGGTTGTTCACGTTCACGAACGCCGCCGGACGCTCGCGATGCGCAACGAGCGTGAGGTTCCTGATCGCCTGTCCGGCATCCGTCCAGCCGGCGCGCAGCCCCACGCGTGGGTCCGGCGCCGCGGGCGCATCCTGCGCGCCGAGGCTGGTGGCAACCGAGGCCATGGCGGCGAGCAACAGGATGTGCGTCTTCATGGGGATATCCCGATGGTGTGGGTCAAACGATAGCGTGGCACATGGTGACACATAAAGGTAGGCGTCGCCCGCGCGGCCAGACCCCTGGATTGACATCTGCCTCCCCCACGCGATACTTAAGTGAACTAGGTATCCCACCACTTCTGCCCATTGCCCGATGGCCGGCTCCGATCTGTTCACTGGAACGCTCGACCTCCTCATCCTGAAGGCGGTGACCTGGGGACCGCGGCACGGCTACGCCATCGGTCGCTGGATTCGGGAAACCACCGCGGATGTGCTCGTCGTGCAGGAGGGCGCGCTCTATCCCGCGCTGCACCGGCTGGAGCGAAAGGGGTGGCTCAGTGAAGACTGGCGCGAGTCGGAGACCGGGCGGCAGGCGAAGTACTACACGCTGACCCCACCCGGACGGGCGCATCTGCGTGCCGAACGCAAGCGCTGGGAGCGGTTTTCCGGCGCCGTGGCGCGCGCCCTCGCGGCAGCATAACGGGAGATTCACATGACGAAGAAGTCCTTCCGGTTGTCCGACGTCCGCCCCGACGCCACACGCGACGTGGACGACGAGTTGGCATTTCACCTCGAGATGCGCGCCCGGGAATTCATGGAGCAGGGGATGCCCGAAGCGGAGGCGCGCCGGCGCGCGACGGAGTCGTTCGGCGACCTGCACGCGATTCGCGGCGACCTGCGCAGCGAACGCGCGAACCGGAACGTCGCGCGCTCGCGGCGCGATTGGTGGTCCGACCTGCGGCTGGACCTGCGATTCGCGATACGCTCGCTCGCGAAGAACCGCGCCTTCGCACTGGCTGCGATCACGACGCTCGCGCTCGGCATCGGCGCCAACACCGCGGTCTTCTCGCTCGTCAACAGCGTGCTGCTCAAGCCACTGCCCTTCCCGGACGCCGATCGGCTCGTGGTGGTGCACGGCCGCTATCCCGAGTTCGGCCGGACGACGACGTCGCTCCCCGATTTCCGTGACTGGCGCGACAACAGCACCGGCAGCTTCGCACAGTTCGCTGCGCGGCATTCCACGGTGTTCAACCTGACCGGCTCTGGCGAACCCGTGCAGCTGCGCGCCGACCGGGTCACCGCCAACTTCTTCACCACGCTGGGCGTGCAGCCGAGGCTCGGGCGTGGCTTCCTGCCGGACGAGGAGCGTGGCGAAGAACACCACGTCGTGGTGCTGAGCCACGGGTTCTGGCAACGCCAGTTCGGCGGCGATCCGGCAATCCTAGGACAGACGATCCAGTTGAGCGGGACCGCGCATGCGGTGGTGGGCATCGCGCCTCCGCAGTTCCGGTTCTGGCGCGACGTGGATCTGTGGGCGCCTGCGCGCACGGACACGCCCGACGCAAACCGACGCGCCGAGTACATGATCGCATTCGGCCGGTTGAAGCCTGGTGCCACGCCGACGCAGGCGAGCGCCGAGATGGCCACCATCGTGCAGCGTCTGGCCGATCAGTACCCGGCCACGAACGGCAATTTGAGCTCGGAGGTCGTCACGCTGCACGACCAGACGGTGGCCGCGGCGCGCCCCGCGCTGCTGGTGTTTGCGGGCGCCGTGGCCCTCGTACTGCTCATTGCCTGCGCGAACGTGGCGAATCTGCTGCTGGCGCGCGCGGCGGCACGCGAGCGGGAAATCGCGGTGCGCGTCGCGCTTGGCGCGAGCCGCGGCCGCCTCATTCGCCAGCTGCTCACGGAGAGCGCGCTCGTGGCGTTGCTCGGCGGCGTCATCGGGCTTGTGCTCGCGGCGTGGGCCATTGGCACTTTGCGCGCCTCCGGGACAGCGCTGGTGCCGCGGCTCACCGAGGTGCGGGTGGACCTGATGGTGGCTGGGTTCTCGCTGGGCCTGTCGCTGGTCACCGGGCTGATCTTCGGGCTCGCGCCCGCCATCCGGCTGGCGGCCGGCGGCATGCATGCGTCGCTCAAGGAGGGCGCGCGCGGCGCGGCAGGCGGCGCGGTCACGCGTCTGCGCAGCGGCCTGGTGCTATCCGAGGTGGCGCTCGCGGTCGTTCTTCTCGTTGGCGCGGGGCTGTTGGTCCGATCCTTCGACAAGCTCAATCGCGTGGACCCCGGCTTCAATCCCGAGGGAGTGATCACCTATCAGGTGGTCTTCCCTTCCACGCGCTATCCGGCTGCGAGCCTTCCGCAGCAGTACGCGCCGATACTCGAACGCACGCTGGCGGTGCCGGGAGTGCGCGGCGCCGCGATCGCGAGCAACCTTCCGATGCAGGGGGCGGGCTACGCCTCCATCGCCGTAGAAGGTCGCGTGGTTCCCGACGGGGCCGGCAGACCGCCGGAGGACGCGCAGCCGTTTACGGTCTCACCTGACTACCTCACGGTCATGGGGCTCACCCTCCAGGCCGGCCGCTTCATCGATGCACGGGATGTGGACGGCGCGCTCGACGTGGCGGTCATCAATACCGAATTCGCGCGGCTGTACATCCCGGACGGACGCGATCCGGTCGGCGCCCGCGTGACCTTCGGCAACCCGGCGGCGCCCGACGTGGCCTGGTGGACGGTGGTGGGCGTCGTTGATGTCGTCGCCCAGGAAGGGCTCGACGCGAAACCGTATGCGCAGATCTACCTGCCCATCGCGCAGGCGCCGCGTCGCGGGATCTACGTGATCGCCCGCTCGGACAGCGATCCACTGGCAGTAGTGCCCGGCCTGCGCCAGGCGCTGAAGGGCGTGGACGCCGAGCTGCCGATGAACGACGTGCAGACCATGGCGGCGCGTGTGTCGAACAGCATCGCCGCGCCGCGCGTCAGCGTCACCGTGCTGACCGTCTTTGCCGGCATCGCGCTGGCGCTCGCCGCCATCGGCATCTATGGCGTGCTGTCGTACTCGGTGGAGCAGCGCACGCGCGAGATCGGGATTCGCATGGCGCTCGGCGCGAACGCCCGCGATGTACGGTACCTCATCGTCCGCCAGGGAATGATTCCGGCACTCATCGGCCTGGCACTCGGCCTCGGCGGCGCGCTGCTCGCCGGCCGGTTGATGACGAGGCTCCTGTATGGTGTGGCGCCGTCGGACGTGATGACCTTCGCGGTCGTCGCGGGGTTTCTCGCATCCATCGCCTTCCTCGCGAGCTACATCCCCGCACGACGCGCCACGCGTGTCGCGCCAACCGAGGCGCTCCGCTACGACTAGGGAAAGCCGGTGACCTCGGCGGCCGCGTCCTGGAGCAGCGCGGCCCGCGCCGCTGACACGCTGATCACCGGGCCGTGAGAGAGCTTGAGCGCGCGCGGTAGTCCGCGCGGCGTCTTCTCCAGTAGCCGCGCGTAGATCACCAGCGCGGAGAGATACGCGCCTTCCACGGATGGATGCAGGCCGTCCGCGTACAGGTTGATCGTCGCATCGCGCTCCCACGCCGCGAGCCACGCCGCGGCGACAGGCAGCAGCACCCCGTCCACATCCTGGGCCGCGAGCGTGTACGACTCGATCGCCCGCGGAAAGTCCTGCCGGCGGCTGGCCTGGGGCCACGCGGAGAACAGCGCGGGGCGGGCGTGCACCGTGGCCATCTCGGCCGCAAAGAGCGCGGTCACCAGGCGCAGCGAATCCCGGTTGACCTCCACCGACGACGGACCCTGCTGCAACACCACCCAGTCCCACCCGCCCCGCCTGATCTCTCCAGTGGCCACCCCGGAGTTCCAGTGATCGATGAGCGCAACGTCAGGGGCTGCCACCGTGAGCGCGGCCAGCTTGTCGCCGCCGGCGGAGTCCGCCAGTGCCACGACGATGGACGGAATGTGCTGCGTGTACAGATAACTGTTGCCGACGAAGAGGATGCGTCGCCCCTCCCCGATGGGGCCCGGGCCGGTGATCCCGGGGCCGTCAAGACAGCCGCAGAGAGCCAGCGACAGTGCGAGCGCCGCATGGCTGGCGCGGTGTGGGCGTCTCATGGTGTGTCCGTTGGATCGTGTGACAGAGGCCGGTCCGGGCGCACCGATTCGGCGACCACCGGCTTCGCGATGTTGAACCGGAGCGGGAGTTCCACCACCTGTCTCACCCTGGCCACGCCGATGCGCGCGGCCGAGAACTTCATCCCCGGAAGCGCGTCGCGAATGGACTGGGCAAACTCCGGGTGGGTGGTCGAGATGACAAAGAAAGACGCGACGTCCGCGCGGCCGGCGGTATCGACGATGAACTGGACGATCGCCATCCCTTCGATCCCGAGGTTGAGCAGCGTGGGGGGATACGCGGGAGCGGCACTGCCCGGAAGGCGCACGGCAGCAGAGTCCACCTCCACGGTCGTGAATACGGAATCCAACCCGATTTCGGCGCCGGTACCCGCGTCCTCCGATGATTGCTCCGCGACGCCGCCGCCGTTCGCATCGCCCGGGTGCGCCGCCCGCGCGGGCGCACTGAACGGCCGGGGCATGGGCGGCAAGTCCGTGTCGATCGCGCCCAGCACCGGCTGGCCCAGGTCTACATACCGAAGGGATTCCCGCCCCACGTCTCTGATTCGGCTGGGATCGGGCGGGGGAAGGTACGCCACGCGCTGCGCATGCTCGGTGACCGCCTCCCTCGCATCCACTTCGCTCGCCAGCGCCCAGAGCGTCACGAGCACGCCATGAAACGCGATGCTGAAACCGGCGCTCGCGCCGTCCGCGGCGCGCGTGAGGTTCCAGCTATGCTGTGGCATGCCGCAGGTTCGTCAGCGTGCACGTGCCGCACACTGGATTCGGGATGAAGCGTGACGTTTCAGGGGTGAGCCGTGGTCCGATTGCCGGGCAGATCGGTAGCTTGTGTCGAGTTCAACCCTCGAATGTCATCGCGCTTCCGCTGGCTCCCACTTGTTGTCGCCTGGACTGCGTTCGGTTTGGCGCAGGGTCTGATTCGCACCGCCGCGAACGCTTCGCCGGCGGCGCTCCTCGGGGTGCTCGCGTTCGACGTCCCGCTGGCGCTGCTGTGGGCCGCGTTCACGCCGGTGGTGGGGCACTGGAGCGCGGCGGTGGGCCGTCGCACCCCCTCTCGGGCGCTTCGCGTGCTCGCGCATGTTCCACTCGCCGTCCTGGCCGGACTGCTGTACACGTTGCTGCGGCGATCCCTCGCGGTGGCGCTCGGCAACTCACTCGGAGTGCCCTTCCACGTCACGCTGCTCTTCTTCGCGGATATCGTGGTCGCGAGCTACGTGGCGGCCGCGTGGGCGGCGCGCACCATGGACGCCGAGCGGGCGCGCACGGTCCGCGAGCAGCGCACGAACCTGCTGCGCGCGCAATTGTCGTCCGCCCGAACGCAGTACCTCGACCTGCAGCTCCAGCCGCACTTCCTCTTCAACACGCTCGGTGCCATCTCCGAGCTGGCGCACGAGGCGCCGCGCAGCGCGGCGCGCATGATTCGCAACGTGATCATGCTTCTTCAGACGGCCGCATCGCGACACGAGCGTGCGCTCGTCACGCTCGGAGAGGAACTGGACGCGCTGCAGCCCTACCTGGAGATCCAGCGTCTCCGCTTCTCCGACTGGCTCACGATCGAAGAGAGCGCCGACGTCGCCTCGCGCGCGGCACTCGTTCCGCAATTCATCCTGCAGCCGCTGGTGGAAAACGCAGTGCACCATGGCCTGAAGGGGCGCACGGAACGGGGACACATCGCGATTCGCGCCCGGATCGCTTCGGGTCGGCTGGTCATCGAGGTCATGGACAACGGGGTGGGCCTCCAGGT
>JBBDYA010000100.1:0-89441 GCA_040902005.1 Gemmatimonadaceae bacterium
GATCTCTCGCGTCCAAGTATTGGTACTGGCTCGCGCCGGCCGGAACACCTCGCCCGGGCCCCTTGGTTTTTCAGAGCTTCCCTAGTCGAGCGCGCGCTGCCCCATGCGCCGGCGCCCGTCGAGCGAGCGGATCATGCGGCGGAACTCCGGACGGGAGAGCGGGCGGGACACGCGGTACATCCGGCGCCACATCGTGTAGAGCAGCCGTCGCAGCTCGGCGGCGCTGAGCGATTTTCGTCGCGTGCCCATCGGCTGATAGTAGAGGACGAGCGGCACCGGCTTGTGTTTCTTGCCCATCGACGGCTGAAAGTAGGGGAAGTCCAGCGCGATCACGCCCTCGCGCCGCACCAGGTAACGCAACCAGGGATTGTCGGCGCGCACCTCACCGACGATGCCCGCCAGCGGCCCGCCGGTCACGCGAAGCGCATCGCGCTCGAAGATCTGCCGCAATCGCTTGCGCAGGCGCAGGCCGATGCCGCTGGAGCGCTCGCGCGGCCGGATGGCCACGTAGCCGATGAGCCCAACGTTCACGTTGCCGAGATACGAGCCACTGGCCGCGCCGAGCAGCGCGCGTCCGCGCTCCGCTACCAGGAGGTGCCAGTCGATGTCCGTCCAGAGCCCCTGCGCCCGCTCGCGCATCGTGGTTCGCCACTGGCCCTGTGGCTGCATCTCGGACCGCGGGAACGAATCCCGCAGCAACCGGTGCGCCCTGGCGAAACCGGAATCGTCCGCGGTCCGGATTTCGCGGATCGCCAGGCGCTCCGCGACCTTACGCCTGGCCATTCGGAATTGGCAGCTCGGGCGCGGGCAGCGCCGGTGACGCCGGTGGGAGTGGCAGCTTGAACAGCACACGCGCGTTTTCGTACATGATCGCGTGCCGGTCCGCATCCGGAAGCTTGAGTTGCCGCACGAAGGACACATACGACTTCATCGAGCAGATCGGCCAGTCGGACCCGTACAGGAATTTGCGCGGCTCCCCGGCGTAGAGAATGACTTCTCCGATCTGCTCTTCCATGTAGTCCTCGAACGCCTCGGTGAACTCGCCGAGGATCAACCCGGAGAAGTCCGCGTAGACATTGTGGTTCTTGTACACCACTTCCATGCAGTCCACCAGCCACGGGTTGCCCAGGTGGCAGATGACGAGCTTCACGTTGGGATGGTCGACCGCCACCTCGTCCACCTCCAGCGGATGCGCGTACTTGAGCTTCCCCTTGGGGCTGTACGTGTCGCCGGTGTGGATCATCACCGGCACGTCGAATTCCTCGGCAAGATCGTAGACCACCCGCACGCGGTGGTCGTGGGGATAGAACGGCTCGTACCCAGGGTACAGCTTCAGCCCCTTCACGAGGCCGGCGCGGAGGAAATCCGCCAGCTCGCGCAGGTTGGCCTCGCGGTAGTTGTTGTAGCTGATGCCGGCCACGACCCCGAGGTTCTTCACGCGCTCCACGGCCTTGACGATTTCCGCGGTGCTCGGTCGATGCGGGCTCACGAGGTAGCTCGTGAGCACGAGGGAGTAGTCGACCTTCGCCTCCACCATGGCCTGCTGGAGCTTGTCGAGACTCTCATCGAGCGAGATCGCGACCTGCTCGTGGTAGTTGTTCAGATGGACGTGGCAATCGATGATCATCGGCAGTGGGTGCGGGTTACCACACGGCGGCGTTATCCAGCCAGGTATTCGACCACGCGAAGTACACGTTCAGTCGCTCGGCAGCGCGCGCGGCCTTGCACGCGTCGTACTGGATCCGCTTCGTGTTGTTGACAAGATCGTTATCGGCGGAATTTCCGGCCGGCGGATTCACGGCTCCCGGCAGCGTTCGATTCAGGCCGGTCACCACCACGCCATCCGTCGAGCCGCTTCCGCTGACCGTCAGCTTTCCTCCCACGAGCACGATCCCGTCCCAGACGTCGTTCGACGAGAAGGTGAGATTGCTGTCGGCGATGAGCAGTCCGCGGCCGTCATCCGGGATCGTGAAGCTTTTCTTGATCCGGATCACGGGCCAGAACGACTGGTCGCTGAACTGCGCCTTCGTGGGCCAATTTCCATCCGGGGGGATGGTAATGTCGGCCGGAATGGCGTCGTGATTCATGATGGCGTTCCAGTCGATCCCGATCGCCTTCTTCAAGTCATCGAGCGACCTGCTCGAGTCCACCCCCGGCGATCCGGACGGTTTGGCGCCATTCCCGCCGAACTGCCCGAGCGACGGCACCACGGCACCCGCAACGGTCGCGCCTCCGCAGAAATCACCGCCCAGGATGGAGATGCGGCCGCCCACCGCACTGTTCGTGATGCCGTTGAGACTGGTCCACGCCCCGAGCGCCTTCACGCTCCTCGTCCCGAACGTCGCGAACTGGCCGACCGTGCGCGTGGCGAACACGGCGCCACCGCCGCCGCTGAGCCTCGCGATGGTGTCCACTCCCCTGGATCGGATCAGGAACAGACCGGGTGTGCCGTCCGCGAGCCGGCCACGCACGCGCATGGCGACGACGTCCGCGTAGCCGCCAACCAGCCCCACGCGGGTCCACTCCGAATCCACCACCGCCGGGTTCGCGACGCACGACGAACAAAACCCGGGCTCGCTACGCCGCACCAGGAACTGCTGGAGTCCGGCCTCGGCCAGCTGGTAGGCGCGAGACTGCGCGCGCATGGCGTTGTTCGTGATGACCTCGGCGCTCGTCGCGGAGTGTGCCGCGACGATGGCGGCCGTGATCAGGGCCAGCGCCAGGACCGCCATGGGCAACGCGAACCCGGAGCGGCGCCGCACCGTGGAGCCCGCCTTCTGGTCAGTTCGAACGCACATTCCTGAAGAATATCGACGCGACCACCGTGGATTGCGAGGGTGACGACCTGCCGACGGGAGTGTAGCTGCTGCGCCCCGCGAAGACGACGTCCACGCCACGAATGAGCCCCAGCGCGGGGGGCGCGGACACCGACGACGTGGCGCCGCGCGTCCAGTACTTGAATCGAGCCGCGGCATCGAACGGCGCCATCAACTCTTCGCTGGCGCCACCGTCGACGGTCCGATACAGCCCGACGGCGCCCGGATGCGCCGTGGACGCCCGGAACGTGTACGTGATGCGCTGGAACAAGAACACCGCCTGGCCCATGGGCGCGGCGGGTTGAGGCGGCGTGAGGGCGAGCACGGCACCGGCGCGGCCATTGAGTGTGAGCGTCTGGATCTGGGCCTGCGACGCACCCGCACCGGTGCACTGCGCGTCGTCGGCCATGACCACCGGCGCATCGGCGCCAAGCGGGCTCGCCGGAAACACGGTGGTATACCGCCCGCCATGGCTGCGCCAGGCGAATCCCGCGTACGTCGCCTGCGCCAGCGTCATCGAGTCCACGGGCAGCATGCTCACAATCGTCCTGCCGTCGGCCACGCCGCAGTTGAGGCCGAACCGGTAGGGGGCCAGCACGCGGATGGTCTTCCCGTCATCGGACGCCAGGTCGATGCCGCCAGAGTCCTGCACCATGCGCAGCTCGGACTCCAGGATGTGCATCGCCTGCCGCGACACCATGCGCGCTCCGCGCAGCGCGTTCTGCTGGTCGGTGAAGCGGCTCTGGGACAGGACCATGCGCGTGAACATGGCGCCCATGATGCCCACGATCGAGAGCGCGACGAGGATCTCCACCAGCGTGAACGCCAGCCGGGTCACACGCGCGCGCCGGGGCGCGGTCAGCACGTGGTGCACAGTGGCGTTCCCGATGCGGGACGCGTGCGGTCGATCGTGACCGAGTCCGCCCCGAACTCTCCCGCGACCGGCGCCACCACGATCTTGATCGTGTACCGCGTGCTGCCAGTCTTGGTGACCGTCAGTCTGCGCTGGAACGTGAAGTCGCCGACGAGCACCTGGGCCGAGCCGCTCGCGAGCAGCGCAACGTCCTCGATCGGCATGGCCTGGATGCGGTCGGCCTGCTGCGCGATGGCGAAGTTGCGCTTCGTCATGAGATCGTTCATGCGACCGCGCCGTCCCACGGCGAGGGACAGCGACGCGAGCAGCATCATCACGATCGCCAGCAGCGACGTCGCGACGATCACCTCGATGAGGGAGAAACCGGACCAGCGGCCCTCGGCCGGCGACGGCGCGGTGGTCAAACGCCTGCTCACGGCGTTCTCAGCATCCCGGACCTCGACACCCGGACGGTTCGCGAGTAGCCGCGTCGGGACACCGCGATCACCAGCGAGTCGTTCGCCAGGCCGCCGGGAAAGACGGTCAGCGTCACGGGAGAAACGGTGACTTCGCCGGCGGTGAACCCGTACTCGTTGCCCCTGCCGAATCCGGTCCGGCGATAGACTCTGTTCCCTGCGAGGTCGGTAATCTGCATTTGCATGGTCGTGCTGTTCCACCGCAGCGTGACGGGGGTGCGGTTGCGTCCCGCGATCGCGAACGCCTGCTGCACCTCCATTTGCAGTGCCTGCGCCGCCCGCCGCACCTTCGTCTGATTCGTGATGCTGGAGATCTTTGGCAGCGTCAGTGCGGTGCCGACGCCGATGAGGATCACCACCACGAGAATCTCGATCAGCGAAAAGCCGCCGCGCTGGCGAAGCGGGCTGGAAAGCTGACGGGGGTTCGTGCGAAGGGCGGTGGGAGGCGGGCGGTACATCGGCTATCTATTACTATAGCAATCGGGACGGCTCCCGGCTGCCTTTCCCAGGGAATATCCCGCCCTATGACACCTCCCCCAGCGGGCCCCCCTCCGCCTCCCTCCCGTCGTCCCGGCCCCCCCGGCCCCCCCGGCGCCCCCGGCGATCCGCGGAGCGACTCGGTGCGCGACCTCGTGCACGCATTGTCCCTGGAGCGCACCAGGGCCGACGAGGTGTACGCGCTGCCGGAGGGCGACGAGGCGGACGACCTGGCGAAGGAGCGCGCCGTCCGGGAGGTGGTGGAGCACGCCGCGCGCCTCACGCGGGAGGTCACGCTCGCACAGCCGATCAGGTCGTACCGGTCGCGACCATTCGTCCTCGCGACCCTGGCCCTCGCGTCCCTGATCTTCTGTGCGTACACCTACGTCGAGCGGCCGCCATGGATCTTCGGCCAGGATCCCGCGAGGTCCGCACCCGCGCAACGCGAGGCGCATCTTCGCTTCGCCATGTTTCTCGTGGCGCAGCGGCTCATGGCGCATCAGGCAACCCATGACGGCGCCTTGCCGGAGACGCTGCTTGCCGTCGGCGAGCACTGGCCCACCATCTCGTACGAGGTTGGGCCCGGCCCCACCTTCACGCTGAGCGCGCAGGTGGACGCCGGCCAGCCGATCTCGTACCGGTCCACCGACGACCTGCCGGCGTTCCTGGGTCAGAGCGCGCGCCATCTTCGCGAGCAGCGGCCGTGAGCGGCGGCGTGAGGGTGCTCCTGCTCGAAGTGCTGTCGGTCCTGGTCATCGTCGCCAGCGTGATTGCCATCGCCGTGCCGAAGGCTGGAGACCTCCGACGCGGAGAAGCGGCAGCGCGAGTCGTCAGCGACGTCGAGGTCCTGCGGACAGCGGTCTACGCGTTCTACTCGGACAGCGCCTACTTTCCCGACGAATCGCCGACGGGCGAGCTCCAGGAGTCACTCGAGGCGTACCTCCCGTCGAGCTTCTCCCTCGCGCGATCCTACGGCACCATGGAGTACAGGAACTGGCCAGTGGCTGCGCGCGACAGTGTCGCGGCGTCGAACGTCGTCGGCGTGACCGTGAGCACGCGGGATCCGCGGATCGGCGCCAGTGCCGCCGCACGATCGCGTGGGACCGCGCGGTTCACCATCGGGGACAGGTACACGTTCCTGTTTTTCGGCGGCTAGAAGCGGCGAGGTACCGGGCACGAAAAAGCCCGCTCACGGCGGGCCAAGTCGTTTGATGGGCCTGGGAGGAGTTGAACCTCCGACCTCACGCTTATCAGCGACCGACGGCTGGCAGTTGGAGTTTGTTGTAGGAGGCTAACGCGGCATGTAGTAAGGGGATACATCCTCCACCAAGCAACAGCACCCACGGCCATCGTGCTGCAGGCAGTACCAAACTACAGGGCACTAGGTGGGCTCTAGGGTTGCCCGCCTCGCCGATCCTACGCGGATGCCCACGAGAGGTGGCGATGTCGTGCCCTGCCGGATGAACGGCAACGGTTCACCGCGCTGTGGTGCGTGTACGAGTCGCAAGAGGTTGTCATCCCACACACCCCTCAGGCGAGGCGGCAGTACTCGCGACGGTGGTGCTCACACGGGCGTAACTGACAAAACATTAACTGATCAGCAAGCACTCACTGCTAATGAAATCGACATGTCGCAAAACGCTAGCGGGCGTTAATGTCATTGTTCACACTGTTCAGCGAGGAGCATATGGCGGCGGACTTCGAGATTCGTAAGGCTCAAAACGGGCAGTACTGGTGGCGGCTTCAGGGCAATAACAATGAGATTCTTTGCAATAGCGAGACCTTCACAACGAAGGCCGCCGCAAAGAACGGAATAGATGCCGTTAAGCGCGTTGCTCCGACCGCGCCTGTTACTGATAAGACAGGTGAAAACTGAGGAGCGTTCCAAGGCTTGCAGTCGGCATTTGAACGTTAGGCAGGCGACCAGCGCGTACACGCGCGACGCGACAACCGCCGATCTTACCATCTGCGCGAACATAGGTGTCACCATGTCCGACGAACTGACTCGCGCCAGGTTCACGTTCTACACGGTCCTCACGGCATTCGGGGTTCTCCTAATTGCCTTCCTCGTCACCGTGTTCGTCTTCAAGGGTGCAACGAATCCCGGCGAGACGATTCCTGCCGTGCTTGGGACCGTGACTGGCGTACTGGGGACGCTGGCCGGATACGTAGCGGGACAAAAGGGTAAGGAAGAGGCCGAAATCAAAGCCACGAAAGCGCAGAAGCAATTAAGCGCGTTCCAAATGGCGGTAGATCCCGATGTTGCGGTGGAAGTCAGGCGTCATAACGCTGCGTTGTTCGACTGACAAGAACGTTCGGCCTAGGCCACTCCCTCCACCACAGCAATAGAAAACCCGCCGAGGTGATCGGCGGGTTTTCTCCTCGGAACTGTCGAGCGACTCATGCAACGAGCTTCAGTCCTCCTGCTTCGCGGCGCTCGAAGGCTTCCGATACTGCTGTGGCGTGCTCCGCCTTCACGTGGCCGTATACGCGTGCCGTGAACGCGAGATCGGTGTGGCCGAGGAGCCTGCTCACCTCCAGCAACGGCACGCCGGACAGCAGCGCCAACGTCGCGCACGTGTGCCGCAGGACGTACAGACGGAACCTTGGTGTGAACGACCGTTCCGGTGTCGGCCCGCTACGCGGCTTCTCCCGCTCCGGTCCCCACGAGCCCAGATCGCCAGCGCCACCATCCACTTCCCGCAGGAGGCGAGTCCACGCACGGCCGATGTTGTTCCCGACAGGCGTTCCGTCGTGGGTGGTGAAGACGAAGCCGTGCTCCTGCCAGAACTCGCCAGCCGCCCGCTTCTGCTCCTTCTGCTTCTCGCGCCATTCGGTTAGCAGCTTCGCCGTCGTGGCGGAAATCGGAACGTCCCGCTTCGAGCGCTTCGTCTTGGGTGTCGTACGCTCCCAGCCGTGCTTGGACTTGTCCACGCCAACGCGCGTCAGCGTGTGCCGGACCATTACCAACTTGGCATCTAGGGCCACCTCGTCCCATGTGAGCGCGAACGCCTCACCCGGCCTCACACCTGTGTTCAGCAGGAGATACCAAAGCGCCGCCCAACGATCCTTAAGCGCCATTGCACGGAGTCGGGCTTCCTGCTCAGGTGTGAGTGAAAGCGCTTGATCCTCCTCGCCCGTACGCTCCTTCCGCCTCTTACCGGGGATGGTCGCGCCGTCCGTCGGATTCTTCGCCAGCTCCTCCTTGACGACGGCGAACTTAAGCGCGCGGCGTAGGAGACTGTGCAGGTGCTCGATACCGCGGACCTGCATTGGCTTCGGGCGCCGCTCCTTGAGCGCCCTGTAGAAGTTGTCGAAGTCTGATACGCGAAGGGCGCTCAACTTCTTGCTGCCGAGGAGCGGCATGTCTGACGGCGGATTGAAAATCCACCTGCCAAGCGTCTTCTCAGTGTTATACGTGCTTTTCACGTCGTCGCGGTACGATGGGAGCCAGCGATCTCGCAGGTATTCCGCGAGCGTGGCCTTCGACAGCGTAGGCCCACGCCGCCCGTCGTCCTTCTCCCCCTCTATCTTCCGCGCCCACGCCTCAGCGCCGTCAGGACCTTTCCTACCGTCGAAGGTCTTTGACTGCCAGCGCGTCTTGTTCGTCGCTGGGTCCACGCCGAGGTAAATCTGCGCGGAGTACCGCCCGTTTCTGAGTCTCCGTATATGGGCCATCGTCATTTCCTCCGTGTGGTGCCCTCGCGCTCCACCTTCTCCGCGAGCGCGAGCAGTCCTTTTGCGTGATTGCGGATGCGCCGGACGATCCGCGCGCGCTCCTTGGGCTTTGGTTGATACGTTCCCTGCTGCCACATGCGCGCGAGCCCAACAGACACCTCGGCCCACTCTGCAACCGTCCGCAGGGTGGGCCTTACCGTGTCGAGCAGCGCCGGGAGTGTGTTTGTTCGCATGGCGTTCCTCTCCTATAGGTTGTGACCGGGGGCGGCTAGCGCTCGATGCGCATGCCTAGGAGCGCCTGTGCAACGACTGCGTTGGCGCGAACATCCGAAACGCTGAGCCCGACGATTGCCCAGCCCTCCCCGTAGAGCGTTGTGTAGTCCACGTCGTAGTCGAATCCGCCCGCCTCCAACTGTTCGGTGAGTACCTCCACCTGCTTCTCAGTGAGGCCCTTGATCTCGATGTGCATGGGGATCTCCGCGTTAGTGGGCCAATTCGCCATGCAGCGGGCAGTCAACGGATCGCGGAGCGAACTTCATCCGACCGCGTGTCGTTTTGGGCGGACACGTGCAGGTCTTTTCGCCTGCGACCACGCGGAGAGCGCTGGCACTTCCCAGCTTGTGGGCGGCATTTCCGAGTGAGCCCAGCGCGCGTGCCACGGATGCGGGCATAGCGAACTCCTCGAAGACGGCGCCGAGTGATTCCAGCGTGCCCTCTCCGTCGCGATCCGCCGCGCAGTCCGCGAGCAGTTCGAGGACGGCAGCGGCCACGGCGTCCCGCCGTCCACCGCCAGCAGCCGCCCACTGCCCGACGGCCTTTCTCACCGCGCCGAGTGCCTTGCGGTGTTCTTTGACAGCCTTGACCAGCGTGTGCGGCACGGGCGGCCACGTGGTGAACTCCACTTCCTCAACATCGGAGGGGAGCACGGCGTCCAGATCTAGGCCATTGTTCCACTGCTCCAGATTGACGAGGAATTGCATCCCGTCTACCTGCACGGCGTGCTGCTGGCCGTGGTCGTGCGCCGTCTCGATGTCGCCCAGCTCGCGGCCTGTGTACGCTTCAAGGATCGTGCGGGCGGCCTGCTCAACGCTGGCGTTGGCACGGGTGACCTGACGGACTCGCTCCTGCTGTCGCTTCTTAGACATGGGGTAGCCCCTTGGTGAGTTGACCTGGCTACCTTCACCAAGGAACCACCCCAAGAGATCACCCTCCAAAGGCACACGGAGAAACCCCTGTTTCCCCGGTGACGCCCGCGTCCCACCCGGGTCCGAAATACAGCGTCGGCCCGGCGATTTTCGACGGGATGACGGGCCGGTGACGCGCGTCGCGACGATGCGGCCATGCACGTCTGGCGCGAATGGCCCTGCTTCTTTCGCGGCGCTCCCTCACTCGTTCAGCGGCTGCGGCTTTGCCCGTCTGAGTACGCCATCCGAGCGAAACTCATCGCGCTTGTCTGTGGTCCTTGCGAGCCGAGCCCTGCCGACGTTTGTTTTTCCGATGGCTCAGCAGAAGCCCGCCGCTGCCGCGCTCCAGCACGCTGTCGTCCGCAAGGGGATATACAATCAGTCGAGCATCAAGGAGCGCATCCTTGCGTTCTTCCTCGACAACCTTGGGAAGGTGGCGAGTCGTGATCAGATCGAAGAGGTAGCTCGTGATCCTTCCACCGGAAAGGCTCCGGAGAACTGGCACCAGCGGCTCTCCGAACTGCGTACCGATGACGGATACACGATTCTAAGCAACCGCGACATGAAGGCCCTGCGCGTGTCCGAATACCTCATGCTGACCGCGCAAAAACGTCCGACTGCCGCCAAGCGCGTCCGACCGACACCAAAAACCTGGGCGGCGGTGCTCGAGCGGAGTGCGAATGCCTGCGAGTGGGCGGAGGGAGACAACACGACCTGCGGCCTCCAAGATGGAGATATCGACTCTGTTGGCGGCGGAACGGTTCGCCTTACTCCCGATCACAAGATGCCGCACTCAGTTAATCCGACGTCGGATCCACACGACCCGACGCACTGGCAGGCTCTATGTGGTCGCCACCAAGTGATGAAAAAGAACTATTGGGACAGTTTAACAGGGAAAGTAAACGCAATAGCCATCGTGCAGGCCGCACCGCACAAGGAGAAGGAGGCGGTCTACGAGATGCTGAAACGCTATTTCGGAGACCCCTAGCGCCGCCGCGTGACGCCCAACCGTCGCTCCGTGATCGCGATGTATTCCTCGGACTCGTCGCACAAAATCGCCTCGCGTCCTAACGCGCGGCACACAGCGCCCGTCGTACCCGCTCCACACATAGGATCCAGGACGACCTCGCCGGGTACAGTCGCCATTTCGATGAGGGGACGATACACGGCTTCTGGTTTCTGCGAGGGGTGTCCGGTTTGCTCCTTTCGCCCGACGAAGCCAATGTTCAGAGGGACCTCAATAACGCTCGCAGGCCCGGGCATGTAACGCAGCTTTCCCTCCTTCTGCTTGTTTAACTGTGCCTCATTAAGGAAGTGCTCGGGATGCAACTTCGCTCCCGCCTTCACCAGATGAAGGCACGCCTGCTGCGCAGAACGCCAGCCGCGAATGACGGACGGACAATTCTTGAAGTACCATGTCAACCAACTAGCGAGTTGGAAACCTGAAGGTATGCGGCGCACTTGGTGAGCGAGTATTTCAGGGAATCCCCACACAAAGACATGGTCCGAAATGTTCGCCGCGGCGCTGACAACGGATGCAAGCCAGTCATGGTAATCGTCCCGTTTGCCGCCGACGCCGACGTTGTACCACGGATCGAGCATCGTTACGTGCACTCGCTCCTTCTGTCGATCGAGCGTCGCCAACACGTCACGCGGCGCTAGAACGCGTATGCGAGACTTTCTCTTTGGTGTACGCTCCGGACTAACTACAGGCGTCACAAGATCCAATTGAGCGGTGGTGCTAGCATGCGTCATTGGGTGGGGCTCCGTCGTTCGGGCACGTCTGGAGTCGATGTCGCGAACAGTGAGGGCTGCGTGCTTTCAGCGATGAAACGCTGCGCCTGAATTACGAGCCAGTCCTTTAGTGTCAGTCCGTTGCGTGCGAGCTCCGCATACAGACCGCGCTTTAGCTGCGGCTCAATCTCAACGACGATGCGTCCACTTGGGCCACGACTCATAGCAGCAATGGCGGGAAATTGCCCACTATTTAACCGGCGGCATTTGATGTGCTCTATGTTATATGACATCGCATTAACGGCAAGAGGGAATTCCCTTGCTCCGATGCACGGCGCGGCACCAGTTTCACCAGTGCGTTGCGGGAACGTCATTTACGAGTATTTTCGGTGTTTGTTCGGATGTCGCGGTAAAACTAAACCCGGGCAGCGATGAGTTCAACCAAGACCACCATCGAGTGGACGTCTGCGACGTGGAACGTCATGACAGGGTGCACGCAGATCAGTGCAGGCTGCGATCACTGTTATGCCAAGACGTTGGCGGAGCGGAAGCTGCGCCAAGTGTACCTCGCGCAGCCGCCGGTGAAGGACACCCCCACCAATCATGAAGACCCGTTTGCTCCTCGGTACTGGGAGAAACGGTTGGATCAGCCTCTCCGCTGGAAAACGCCGATGCGGATCTTCGTGAACTCGATGTCCGACGTTTTCCATGCCCATTTTTCCGTTGAGCAAATTCGCCGCGTTTTCGACGTAATGCACGAAGCCCACTGGCATCAGTTCCAGGTGCTAACGAAGCGACCGGAACGCGCATTGCGCCTCGCCGATGAACTTCCGTGGGGGCCTAACGTCTGGCTCGGCACATCCATCGAAGACATGAACGTGGCCCGACGAGCAGACGCGCTGCGGAATGTGACTCAGGCCTCCGTTCGGTTCATTTCCGCCGAACCTCTTCTCGGCTCCCTCGCGGACCTGAATTTGGACGGAATCGACTGGGTCATTGGCGGCGGCGAGAGCGGCGCCGGGTACCGAGCATGTGATCCAGAGTGGGCGCGCGAGCTACGCGACCGCTGCTTGGAACGCCGGATTGCATTTTTTTGGAAGCAGTGGGGCGGGCGCACCCCGAAAGCCGGAGGGCGGAAGCTCGACAACAAGTACTGGGATCAGTACCCAGTTCCCCTCAAGACCGCCGCTGCCGTCTAACGCGTGCGGCTTCGCCTGTCCCCACGTGGCGCGGACAGAGTATACCCGTCGCGTACGCCTCCACTAGTGCGCGCTTCCGAGCGTGCGCGATTTCTACAAACGCGAACTGGTATCCTCTGCGCAACGCTACTCGCTCGTTCTTAAGGAACTTGATAACGAAGGATGAGCGGCCTGCAAGGTGCGCCTTCAATCGCTGGAAGATGCCAGCGCGGGCCCGAGTTGTCCGCCCGACGTGCGCAACACGACCGCGAGAATCAACAATTAGGTAGACGCCCTGTTTGCGTGTGCACATGAGCGGCGCACGGGATGCCGGAAAGGACTTTCGCGGTGCCTTGAGGAGCCGAGCGAAGTGTTTGCGGACCAGCGCCTGCTCCCGTGTCACCGCCGCCTAATCCGGCGAACTCGCAGAATCGTGTCCGACTCAGGTGCTGCACCGCCTCCGAGAGACTCCACGCGACCAGCCTCGATGAGACGCTTAACTGCCCCCCTGTGATGCTTCTCCCGAAAATCAGGACCGAAGTGCATAGCTAAGCCCGCGCGAAGTTCGATGAACTCCATATCGCCCCCGCATGCCTCAAGGAACGCGAACGTCTGCGCGTCGAGGTCCGCTTCCGAGTATCGCGGAGCACGTTGTGGAGGGCCGAACAAAGAGCCTTGTCCCGTTTCGCGCTCGCGACGCTCATACGTGGCGGTAAACAGCCTGTCCTCAAGCGTCGACACGCAATCGTTTAGGTGTGCTGCACCGTGTGCACTATCGCTGCCATGGACGAGCATGTACTTCGGCGCGGCCTGATAGCTCGCACGGATGGGTACCACCTGAACGTAGTGAAACCGATTGGTATAGAGCCGTAGATACTGCTCTAGCAGCTCGTATTTATCCTGCTGCAAGCCCCATCCCTCTAAGCTCCCCTCCTCAGCGATTTGCTCGGTGTCAATATTTAGGCGTTCGAGCAGACGCGCGAAGCTGGCGGCACATGGGACGGGCGTGCTGCTCCTGGACTGCCGCCGCACCCATCCTGCAAACCGCGCAAGCATGGTCGGATCAATACGGACAAGGACCTCGGTTGAAGCACGATCGGCGTGTGTGAGGAGCGGATGCAGGTGATCCTTGGTTACAGCAACCGTGCCGAACGGATCGATGAGGAACAGCGTCGGCACCTCGCGCGTCGCGTCGAGCACTGGCCGAGGGTTCTCGAAGAACGACGTGTTTGAGACGTGCGCGCGGGGCGGTTTAGGCGCAGTGTATGGAGCCAGATTCGTGACGAGCTGCGGGTAGATGTCGCCGTCAGTCTCGAAAGCGTACACGGTAATTCCTGTGCCGCGCTGCACCATCGCCTTCTCGCCGTTAAACTTCGCGGCAATCAGTGGGGACCCGTCCTTCTCATCCTCGTACTTCCCCGCGCCTGCACAGGTATCAACGAAGGCAAGCTCGTGATTAAACGCTCCGAGCTTATAGCACCAGACGTGAAGGTAGTTGCTCAGGAGCTTGTGCTTGTACGCGCTCCATTCCAGCACCTGGGTAAAGCCGTGGCCGCGGCCGGCGCGGGTCGTCTTCGTCGCCATCTCGTTTTCCCTCCTCGGCTAACCGCCGAGTTCCCGATATCCTGTCCAGACACGGCCTTGCCGCGCCCCCGAGCGGGGGCAGACAGAAACCCGAATATACACCGACAAGAGGAAACGCGAAACTATCTTTCCGCGCGAGATGGATCGAAACCTTTCAGTATCCCTATGGCGGACCAGATCCGCGCAGCTTGGCAATCTTGCCCACCAATTGCCTGACGGTGCGCAACCTGTTCGCTGGTAACAAGAAGCTGCTACTGGTATGCAGCCTGGCGCCAGTTCGGCAATTCGGTCGAGGCGGACTCCCTGTGTTCGGGATCTCTTCAGGCCTCTTCCACAGAATTGGCGCTGTTGTGGTGGTGCGGGGAGAAACGGCAGCACTATTTATGGGTCGCCCTTTTTTTGGTGCAACCGATGCGGCGACTTCGACGGCGAACGGACACGAAGCAGTACCAGCCCGCTTTTCTTCGGGTGCGCTTGGTTCGCGCATGGATCTCGGCCTTCTGGCGGCTAGTGTGGTTGGCCTATGCGGTCTGGCTCCTAGCCAGCCTCATCACGGGCGGCTAGACCATGCCGCCTCCTCGTCTGACCACTCGCTCCGTGTATCCACAGCCAGGGCACCACAGAACAGCGATGCCGTTGCCGTCCGTGCCTGCCAAGGTCCCGAGCCCGCAGTCGCATGTAGTGTCCGCCATTGGCGCCAACTGCCCCCGCTGGCGACTGGCGCTTGGCTCTGGCGCTTTCCGCGTCGGCTTGGCGGGGCCGCGCCTAGGAGCGACCAGCCTTCCGTATTCACGAAGGCCAATGGCGGCGCGGACAGCCTTACGCACGGTAGCGTGATAGCATCCCACGCGGTGGGCTTCGCTGAGAATCGATCCCCGCCCTGACCTTAGCCGCGCGACAATGGCGTGGACTTCCTTTTTTGACAGGCTGTAGCCGCGACTCACAGCGCGCCCTCGACCCGTGCAGGCTAAGCGCTACAGGGTCCCAGCCGCAGCGCCGGGGAACGCTCCTAGCGCCCGCTTCGCTTCCTCTACGTGTTGGGCCATCCGCTCATGCTGTCGGTTCGTTTCCGCCTGCTCGCGTTCCCTGTGCGCGATGCCTCGTTGCTGCCTTTCGGTCAGTTCCGGGAATGGACGCAATCCCGCCGCCGTGATGATGGTGTGCCCTTCAGTGCCCCGCACTTCCGCGTAGGTCCGCCTCTCCCGTAGTCCGTGCTCGCATTGCTCGACGCGGGGACGGGTGCGCACGTGCGCCACCAGCTCTACGCTGGGAGCCGTCTCGAGCCCGCGCAGTGCGGGTGCTGTCACCTTCGGCAATGCGGGTGTCGGAAGTTGGAAGCGGTGACACAGCGCTTCCGCTTCTGCCTTTAGCCCGTTCACCTGCCCAAAGCGGTCATTGAATCGGCGGATCGCGTCCTCCAGTGCTGCCTTCGCAGCGCGGACGCGGGCCTCGTCCTCCTCCAGACTCGCGACCACAGACCCGATCGCGCGACGGATGCCAAGCAAGCGTTGCTTCGCTCGCTCGCGGGCCTCGTCCTCCTGCCGCTCCGACATCTGCTGTTCGATGGCGGCCAATTCTGCCGCGGCTACTTCCTTCTCGCTGGGCTGGGCCACGATTCGCCGCAGTTCCTCGGCGCGCTGTTCCAGCGTCTTATCTCCTCCACGACCACTCATCTTTCAGCTCCTGTGTGTGTGAGTCCTGCGTCCTGCCATGCCGCCGCCCGGAGTCGCACCGGGACCGAGGGTGATGATTCCCAAGGCACATCTCTGTCAGCGGTCCGCCACCCTCGCGGGTGACTTCGCAGTGTTTGACGAGCCCGCGCACTGCGCACCGGGCCGGCGTGTCGGAAAAGCACGCCGAAGAAGCCCTAGCCGATCTGTTGGCGCTGCCGTTCAAGCCGTCGTTCGAACGCCGATGACGCCAGCTCGCGCTGCGCGGCCTTGAGGGATTGCTCCAGCCGTGTGACTTCCACCCACGCTTTGCCGGAACTCTCAGCATGGCGTAGTGCCGTCTCGGCCTCGGTGACCTTGGTCTTGAGCGCCGATACCTGTTGCTCGTTCAGCAGGAACGGGTTGACCGGCGCGAGAAACGGCGATTCCTCAACCGGCACCACGGACTGACTCCCGTGCGTTCCGCCGTTGCACCGCGCGCACTGACACGGCGCGGATTGATTCACCATCACTGTTTTCATGTTTTCTCTCCTGTTAGTTGCTGTGGATGCGCCATACGGCGGGTCTGCGCATGGGTGCGTCGTCTAACGCTCGGGCACGCTCCCAGTCCCGTTCCGCTTCGCGCTCAAGGCGCTCTTTCGTGTTCGCCACTAGTTCCCGCATCGTGTCGTGCGGGTCGCGGCCATCCCTGCTCTCGCCGTCCCCGAACGAGAACCGGACACGCCGCTTCTTCTTCCCGCGTACTCCGCTCGCGAGGACCAGCGCACCCGCTGCCGCATTTCCAACGTCGTCGTGACCACCTCGGGGGTGATCGATGGAGTCACGCCCGCCGCGCACGGATCGCCGCTGCAATGCGAGTAGTTGCGTGCGGAGTGTGGGATGATCGAGCAGTTCCACCATTCCGGTGTTCACCAGCGGGAGCAGTTCGCCGTACAGGTCCGACTTGGTGAGGGCTGACGGCTCGAACGTGATCCCACACTCCCGTAGCGCCGAGCTGACGAAGCCCACCGCGTGCCGGTCTCCTGACACCTTCCGCACGCCGTAGCGTTCGAGGATGGGCGCGAACGTCAGCACGATCACCCTGCCCGGGTCGAACGGCGGTTCCATTTCGTGGAGCATATCCAGCACTGCCCGCGCGCCCTCCTTGTGGGCGATGCCCAGCGTCATCGAGTCGCCAGAACGCGAGCCTTCCGCCGCGTCAATGAACGCCGTGTAGGCGATGCCTGGCATCGGCGGGAGTTCGCGCCTTCCCGTGATGATCGCAGCCGCCAAGGGCTCCGCGTCAAACAGCGCGGCCCGAGCTTGACGGAAGGCGACGTAGCCGCCCGTTCCGAACTCCGACGAGGCGACAACTGGATCCTTCTTGAACGCTCGTTCGATGGTGCGCCGGTCGTAGGTCGGATTCATGGACAGCGTATCCGCGTTCCAAACCAGCACGTCCGGGTCATCCTTCCCGAAGTACTGCTCTACCGCGTCGTGCAGTTCTCCCTTGGGCGCTGCCGGATTGCTTAGGGCGAGGAGCAGCGAGCCGGAAACACGGCCCAGCGATCCACGGACGGCGGTAATGACCTCGTGGTCAGGGTTCGCTCCGTCGTCGTCGTTCATCCAGAACGCGATTTCGTCAGCACAGCACGTCGGGCAGGTGTAGCCTCTCGGTGCGCTCTTGCTCGCGGTGACGACCTCGATGTTCGCGCCGGTCTTGTACTCCACGACCTCCTTAAGCATTCCCCGGAACACGTAGGGCGCGACCACTGGCAGAGCGTTGAATCCCCGGATGTAGCCCAGCGCAGCGCGGGCCTGCCGTCTATCGCTGGCAAGCAATGGGATCACCACGTCCTCACCGGGATCAACCGTCCGCGAGTCGAACGTGATGGCGCGGAACACCGCGTGTAGTGCGCTGTTTCTCGTCTTGCCGCCACCGCGACCAATGGCCATCCACGCTTCCGCGACGGCAGCGATCGGAGGGCTCTCCCGCTTCGTGTGGCGCTGGAACGTGAGCAGCTCGTCCGCCGACATCGGCAGCCCGTAGCACGCCTTCCAGAATGCGCGCCACGCGGCCCACTCCTCGCCCACCATGCCCGCGAGGTCCATCAGGTCCAGAATGGTTCCGGACCACGGTTCACGTGACGCACGGCGAGCCGCAGCGCTCACCTGACCGCCTTTGCGGCCAACCTCACGGGCGCGGGGGTCACCGCGCTTGAAGGGCGGTTTCCGCTTCACTGTGCGCGTGCTCCCGCAGTCGCCCGCTGTCCGGCTTGAGTCCTGGGTACGCCCGCGCTTCCGCATGGGCGGTCCGGAAGGGTGGATACCTCACGCTTGAGTAGCGTGATTGGCCGGTCATGCCCGAGGGAGACGGTCTCGTCGTACCTAGCAACACCTCGGACACAGGCACAGCGGACCACGGGCCCGACAGGTGGCTTGGACGCACGCATGCACGGAGCACCGACCGGCAGTCTCCCGCGTGTCCGCATCCGTTGTCCCGTGTTTCCGTGCATCGTGGTCATGATCCACTCCCGTTCCGTTCGGCGCTGAGCGCTTCCAAAGAGATCAGGGGCCACCACGCATCCGCCGTGCTGTTATCGAACTGGAGAAGCGCGACGTAGAACGGCTGGGAGATTTCGAGAATGGTTGCCCGCCGTCTTGTGTCCGTGGTGCGGACTCGCTGGCCCACCTTCAGCTCACTCGCTTGGTACGCCAGCATCGGAGGCCTCTCCGCTTGTGCCGAGGTATCGATCCAGTGCAGCCCGCACCAGCCTGCTCACGGTCGTCTGGTCCTTCTTCGCACGGGCGAAGACCGCTTTGCGCTGATCCTTTGTGACCAGCACCAGCAACCGGCTATCCATTTTGACCATACGGTCCTCCTGAAACGCAAAAGCCTTCCTTGTCATGGGAAGGCTCACGAGTCGTTCAGGGAGATCCGAGGTCAGTGTCCGTACGGTTGCCGTGCTAGCGGTTTCATCATGATCGGATCAGTGACCACAACGCGGTTCTTCCACACAGGCATGAGCCGCTCGACCAGTTTCTGAAGGTCCCGGTGATCGCCAGTCATCTCCCACAGAAACGCCCACCGCAGATGATGCTCGGCGCGCGATCCAAGGCCGTGCTTCTCGAACGCCTTCACCAGCGCTTCCGCCAACCTGCGACGCGTGCCGTGCTGTTCTGCCCACGACTCCAACCGGCGCATGTTCTCATACAGGGCGCACAACTCCAGTTCACGCTGACCGCACTCCTCGCAGTAGTCCGGCAGCATGTCACTGCGAACGCAGACGCCGCAGCCTCCGTCCCACTTCGCCATCTGGGCCGCTGAGATGAACCGCCACCCGCACCGTGCGCATCCTTTGGATCGCCTGCTCATGTCACCGCTCCTCGTTTAGGCCGCTTCGCATCTTCCCTAGTCGCCGGGCACCTCTGCTCCCAATCCCGGCTTTCCAATTCAGCTTTTGTTGTCGAGGTGCCCTCCGGCGCTGCGCGCCGGAGCATACCTTCGTAGGTGCGCTGGTCGAGGGAGCAGGGTAATCCGGGTTCAGGGTCCTATAGTATCCGTTGTTCACGAAGCGTCTCACCCGTTGTTCAGAAATCGTCTCACCCGTTGTTCAGTGTATGGACAACGGCTTCGGTGGCTTCAGCGGGCACCCGGTGACGCTTTCTGGGCCGCTTCTTGGTTCCGTACTCGCGTTCGAACCGCACCGGCCCTGACCAGCCCTCCCCCATCGGCAGCACGTCGTTTGGGATGCAGAACTGCACTCCACTGCTTGATTGCGCACCGTCCCTGTGGAATTCGTGAGTCCGCACCCACCCATCCCTTCGGAGAGCTACGAGGTGCGCGTTATAGGTTGGCCGTTTCATCCCGAGTGCCCTAGCTGCCGTTTTCTGAGCCGGGTACGCGTTGCTCAGGTCAGGATTGGCCTTCCGGAGTAGGTACGAGAGCACGCGGAATTGTGCGTGCGTCAGCGGTGTGTGGGCGTCCGCGATGTCACGGTACACCGCGCGCCTACGCTTGGGATCATCCAAGGCGTTGCGCAGTTTCGCGTCTTGTGCTTCTCTGGCCTGTCGCTCCAGCGTGTCCGCGCGTGTCTCATCATTGGCGCGAAAGTCGAGATCGTCTCCGTAATCTTGGTCGTCGAGCGGGATTGTTCCCGCTACAGCATCGCCGGTCATGTTGCCTCCTCGTATGGCGTGGCGCGACGAACGGGGCTGCACCAGATGACAAGGAGACACCCAGTACACTTGCGGGGGGATCAGCCCACCCCGAGCGTCACGATACCAGACAGGTACGGCAGGACCCTCTTACTGCACCGTTGCGAGTTCCGAGGGCACGTCGATGCTCTCGGTACCGCCGTCGTCCTCGCAATCGGCTTCATACGCAGCGCTGCGCGCTACAACCGTCGCAGCAGCATCAGCAACGTCGTATTCATGAATGCGTTCGCGCGCTTGCTCCTCCAGCCGACCCACCGCCTTGCGCACTGCTACGACCACGCGGAGAACTGACTCGCATGCTTCACAAGAGAATGGCGGGCGCTCGTCTGGTCGTAACAGTCCGAGCAATCCGTGCGGACCGGTGAATAGATCACGCGTTGCCCAGCGAAAGCGATCCGCGAACTGGATGTACGTCTCGAGCGGTGACAGGTAACGCACTGTCATTCGTGGCGCTGACTGGCTCTTAGCCGCTGCCGTTGCCCCCCTCTCAGGCAAGAAGCGTAGCTTGGCGCGCACTTGGTGCCTGTTAATCCCGCCAGCCTTAAGAGCTGAAAGCAACGCGTGTGCCTGCGCCTTGATCGCCAGATGACTGTACTGCACGGCCTGCTCACCCCCGCCTTTCTTCGCAACGCGCGCCGCTTTCAACTCGTCGGACACTTTGTGCTCGAAGTCGTCCACGCAGTAGTCATCGTAGAAGCTCCGCACTTCGGTCACAAACGTTCGTCGCTCAATCGGATCCAATCCGTCGAGGTCCGACCATCGGATCAGCCCTAGGTTGGCCAGGTCACCGACTGCGTTCGCGTGCTCCTCGTCGTTGTCCATATAGAGAAGCCGGGCAGCATCCCGCAGGCTATGAATCCCAACACGTTGGGATTCTGCATACTGGTTCCACTCGCGAGCGATCTTCATATAGAGATTCGCAGTCGCTTGGGAAAATCCGCAGCGCGTCGCGACCCACGACTGCCACTGGCCGTATCTCACTAACCTTTTGGCCTCGATCAATTTGACACCCGCCAGTCGGGCGTAGTCGAGACTTGTTCGCATGCCGCGCTCAGCGAGGTCATGTAATTCCTCGATTTCTGTCCCCAGCTCGTTTAGCGTCACCGCGTCGCGTGAAGGCGCTACGGTGCTCCCCGCGTCAGCCTTGGTACGGCCCTCCTTCTGACCTAGTTCTGTGACCTCCGCCGACTGCTTTCCGGCGTTCGTGGCTTCCTCCTGCGTCGTGCTCATCGTTCCCTCGTAAGTGGTGGGTAATGCCATTGGTCGGATGACCATGGACCACCTACTAGGTGTGTGTTTGCTTGGCTAACGTACTATTCACCTGTCGAATGCCGAGAGGAGCCTGCGTTCAGCGGAGCCCCCAGTCTTCTCCCAACGCCTCAGCGCTTCCGCTGGACTCCCTAGACCGCCGTGGGCCCAACGACTTGGCCGCACAGTGCTGCACCTAGCAACCTGCGCGCAGTTCCACCTGACTCCCGTCCGGCCCGCCCATCATTCGGCCCGCTCCTTCGCGCCGGAGCGGTTGGACGACCGCGTGTGCGCTTTGATCCACCGATCCCACCACGGAGCGACGCCGTTCTCCGGGAACATGTACCGCTTCCCGAATGGCACGTACGGCGGACCTTTCCCCTGCCGAGTCAGGTGACGCACGGTCCACAGTGGAAGGCCGGTCAGCTCAGCAACCTGCTTCGCTGTAAGCAGTCGCTGGAGCGGCTTTGAGTCTGTGCTCACTTCGCATCCTCCTGTTGCATGGATGCCTTGTAAGAGTGGGCACACCTCGGCTAGTGGATGTTCCACCTGGCTACGTGCCCACCTAGCGCGATGCAGCCCGTTGGAGGGACGGGGTTGCGTGTTGGCCCGCGTTTCAGCCGCGCCCGTCGCTCGACTAGGGTGGACCCTAGGTTTTTGCCACGAAAAGCCCGCCAAAGCGCGTGGCCTTGGCGGGCTAAGTCGTTGATTTGCTTGGAAATGGGCCTGGGAGGAGTTGAACCTCCGACCTCACGCTTATCAGGCGTGCGCTCTAACCACCTGAGCTACAGGCCCCGTGAAGGGCCGCCACTGAGGCTGTAAAACTAATTGCCTCAACAGTTACGCTCAACCTGAGACGCCCCCGCGGCGGCCTGTCTGGCGCCCCGAATCAGTCCTCGTACTTCCCCGGCCGCCCCGGCTTCTCCTCCTCCTCGCCCGCGTCGTCGTACTCGTCATCCAGATCGATCAGATCGTCGTCGAGGTCGTCGTCCTCGTCGTCATCGTCGTCGTCGTCGTCGTCGTCATCCAGGTCGTCGTCGTCCTCGTCGTCGTCGTCGTCGTCGTCCAGGTCGTCGTCATCGTCCAGGTCGACGTCGTCCTCGAGATCATCGTCCGCTGCACGGACGACGTCGCCCAAATCGCCATCGCGCTGAGCGGCCAGCCACCGCTCCGACGACTCGAACAGCTCCCGCATTGCCCGATCTCCCAGGTGTTCAGGGTTTATGAGGATGCCAACCACGATGGTCCCACGTGCTCCGGCGTGTTCCGTGCGCTGCTAGATCGAGGCTTGCTCGCGCTCCCGCTTGGCTCCCCGCGCAAGGCGCTTGCGGTCGGACGTCGCCAGCGAGCGCTTCCGCAATCGGATCGCTTTCGGCGTCACCTCGATCAATTCGTCGTCCTCGATATACTCCAGCGCGGCTTCCAGCGTCAACTCCCGCGGCGGCTCCAGCTGGATGTTCTCGTCGCTGGACTTGCTGCGCATGTTCGTGAGCTTCTTCTCGCGCGTGGGGTTCACGTCCATGTCCCCCGGCCGGGCGTTCTCGCCGATGATCATGCCCTCGTAGACCGGGTCTCCCGGCGCGACGAAGAGGCGCGACCGCTCCTGGAGCGTGAAGAGCGCGAACGCGACCACCACGCCGTTCTCCATGGACACCAGGGTCCCGCGCATCCGGCCGCTGAGCGGCCCGGCCCAGCCACCGTACTCGAGGTACCGGTGATGCATGATGCCGGTGCCGCGCGTGTCCGTCAGGAATTCCGAGCGATAGCCGAACAAGCCGCGTGCCGGGATGCGGAACATCAGGCGCACCATTCCCTGCCCCGGATTGCGCATGTCCAGCATCTCCCCGCGACGCGGCCCCAGCTTCTCGATCACCACGCCGAGGAACTCCTCGGGCACGTCGAGCATCAGCTCCTCATACGGCTCCAGGCGCTCACCCTTCGGGCCCTCGCGCGTGATCACCCGCGGACGCGAGACCTGAAACTCGAAGCCTTCGCGCCGCATGGTCTCCATCAGGATGGACAGGTGCAGTTCGCCGCGCCCGGACACCGTCCAGCTGTCCGTCGCCGCGGTCTCCTCCACCCGCAGGGCAACGTTCCGCTCGAGCTCCCGGAACAGGCGTTCGCGCACCTGGCGCGACGTCACAAACTTGCCGTCCTTGCCGGCGAAGGGCGAGTTGTTCACCAGGAAGTCCACTGAAATCGTGGGCTCCTCCACCGCGATCCCTTCCAGCCGCTCCGGATGTTCAGGATCGGTGATGGTCAGCCCGATCTCCACGTTCTCGATGCCGGCAAGCGCGACGATCTCGCCCGCCGTGGCGGACGCCACCTCGAGCCGGTCGAGTCCCTCGTAGGCATACAGCTTCGTCACGCGCGACCGCTCCGCCTTCGATGCATCCACCGCGTCCGCCGCCGGCGCGATCGGCAGCAGCGCGACCGTATCGCCCACACGCACCTCGCCCCGCTCGATACGTCCGATGCCCATCCGGCCCAGGTAAGGGGAATAGTCGATGGTGGAGATCAGCATCTGGAAGGGACCGCTCGCGTCGCTGGGCGGCGGCGGCACGTGCTCGATGATGGAATCGAACAGGGGCGCCAGGTCCACCGGCGTGACGTCCATGTCCTTCGTGGACACGCCGTCGCGGCCGGACGCATAGACCACACACGCATCGAGCTGTGCCTCGTCGGCCTCGAGCTCGATGAACAGGTCGAGGACCTCATCGTGCACGCGCATCGGATCCGCGCCTGGCCGGTCGATCTTGTTGATGACCACGATCGGCGTGCGGCCGAGCGCGAGTGCCTTCCGGAGGACGAAGCGCGTCTGGGGCATCGGGCCGTCGAAGGCGTCCACCACCAGCAGCACGCCGTCCACCATGCGCAGGATCCGCTCGACTTCGCCGCCAAAGTCCGCGTGCCCGGGCGTGTCCACGATGTTGATCTTGTGGCCCTTCCACCGCACCGACGTGTTCTTCGCCAGAATCGTGATCCCACGCTCACGCTCGAGCGGGTTCGAATCCATCACGCGATCCTCCACGACCTGATTCTCGCGGAATGCTCCCGCCTGGCGGAGCATCTTGTCCACGAGTGTGGTCTTGCCGTGGTCCACGTGCGCAATGATCGCGATGTTCCTGATGTCCATAGCCGGAATAATTTAACCGATTGCGGCACAAGTGTTTAACCGCCATCGGCGGCCCGCGCCATCGGCGACTGGTCCACAAAACATGCCGGGAACGCCCGACAGTCCCGTCCGGCATAATTCCCCTTGCATGAACGTTTGAAGGCACGCACAATGCGAGCTGCATGGAAGAACTCACCTAAGCAGGAGTCCGGCCCATGGATCATTCCCACGACCCCGCGCTTGAGGACTACCCCCACGGTCGAGGCTACGGCCACGACTACATGCGCGGCGGCGAAGTGCTCGGCGGGTATGGGTATGCCGATCGCGAGGCGTACGAGAAACGACGCGGAGAGTTGCAGGACGGCGAGTCCGGCGCGGGAGACGACGAGGAACACGAGGCGCGATGACGGCGCACGGCGGCGACGATGGTCGCGCTGATGCGCTGCACGCCACACGCAATGCGGGGCGCGGACTGATCCGCGCCCCGCTGTTTATTTCTTGACGCCGCCCGCCGGCTTCCCGGCCGGCGGCTTCCCGGCCGCCGGTTTCCCGCCGGGCGCCGAGGCTCCACCCGCCGCGCCGTCATCCGCCTTCGGCTGTTCCGACTCCGCGAAACTCACGTCGAGGTTCCTCGCCTTGAGCATCGCCACGAACCCGGCCTTTTCCACGCACTTCATGAAGGCTTCCTTGGGCTCCACCTCGCCCGAATCGACGTACGCGATGAGCGCGTCGTTCAGGGTGCACATGCCGATGCGTTTCGAGGTCTGCATGATCGACGGAATCTGATACGTCTTGCCCTCACGAATGAGATTCGTGACCGAGGGCATCGTGAGGAGGATCTCTCGCGCCGCCACGCGTCCCCCGCCAATCTTCTTGCACAGCACCTGCGAGATGACCCCCTTGAGCGACTCGGCCAGCATGACGCGGATCTGCTCCTGGCGATCGGCGGGGAACTGGTCGATGATGCGATCCACCGTGCCCGCGGCCGTCGTCGTGTGCAGCGTGCCGAACACCAGGTGTCCCGTTTCGGCCGTCTCGATCGCGATGGAGACCGTTTCCAGATCCCGCATTTCCCCGACCAGGACAATGTCGGGGTCCTCGCGGAGTGCTGCCCGAAGCGCGGCCTTGAACGACTTCGTGTGCACGTGCACCTGGCGCTGGGTGATGATGCACGCCTTGTTCGGGTGCACGAACTCGATCGGGTCCTCGATCGTGATGACGTGGTCGCTGCGCGCGCGGTTGACGAGGTCGATGAGCGCGCAGAGCGTAGTGGACTTGCCCGAGCCGGTCGGACCCGTGACCAGGACGAGCCCCTTGGTGAGGAAGCACAGCCGCTGCACTTCCTCGGTGACCTTCATCTGCTCCACCGACACCACCGTCGCGGGAATCTGCCGGAACACGGCCACCGGCCCGTTGCGGTCACGCGCGGCGTTCGCGCTAAAGCGCGCGACGCCGGGCAGCTCGTACGCATAGTCGGTGTCGTTACACTCGGCGAATTCCCGCCGGTTCCGCTCCGGCATGATCGAGCGCATCATCGAGAACAGTTGCTCGTCGGACAGCGGGGGCCCTTCCTGGCGGACCATTTCGCCATGATGGCGCAGGATGGGCGGTTCGGTGACGCGCAGGTGAAGATCGGATGCATCCTTCGCGACCATCGTCTTCAGCAGCGAATCGAGAAACGCGCGGGCCTGCTCGATCCCCTCGAACGGCAGGATCAAGTCGAGCTCGGACTTCGACGACGAGCCGCTCACCGGCGGTGTCGTCGGTGCCGCGCTGGCGGCGACCGTGGCGGGCGCGGCTGGCGGCGCGGCCGGTGGTGCTTGCACGGGCGCTCCCTGTGGAGGTGTTTCCGGCGGCAGGTCCGTCACCTTGAACTGACCGGTGAGTCGCTTGAATTCCGCGCGGTCGTCGATCTTGCCCACGACGTGCCATTTCGTGCCGTTGAGCATCGCGCGAATGACGAATGCCCCGTCGCCGGTCACGTGCGCCATCGTCGCGGGCTGGTTCGCGTCGAGTTTCTTCTGCGCGTCCGCGGACGCGACCTCCTTGAGGAGCGCGACGATCTGCGGCCCCGAGAGCGGCGTCTTGGTCAGCGGGCGCAACTGCCCACCGACCTCCACCTTCACCAGTTCGCCATCCTCGAGGACGAGTGAGTCCGCCTTGTTGCTCACCATCGCGGCGAGCAGACGATCGAATTGCGCCATTAAGCAACCTCGCGCACGTGCGCGATTGTCTGTGTGTTGACCAGCAGCACCTGCGCGGCGTCGACCACCGGCAGGAAGCGGGGACGATACCCGTTGAGAAAGTCCAGCAGGCGCGGACGATCGGAGGGCGTTTCGAGAAAGATGGAGCCACCACACACGCTGCCGTCCGTGAAGGTCAGCTCGACGGTGACGCCTAGCGGACCCAGGTCGAACGTATCGTCGGCGGCATGGGTCTCCGCGCGCGCCACGTTCGCCTTCGCGACGAGCAGCGCCTGGCCACCGGTCACGAACGCGAAGAACGGGTCCGGGTCATTCAGCAGCTCCGCCGGTTCTTCCGGGCGAGGACGGTGCCGCGACACCGGTCGCAGGAACACCTCCCCTTCCAGCCGCTGGCCATCGCGCAGCACGACCGCCAGGGGGCGGCGCAGCTTTTCGATGCGATACTCGTTCATGTGCGCCATTCTGTGGGCCCGGGAGCGGCAGCGTCAAGACTTGCGGCGCGCAGCCCGTCGATCATGGGTGCAGATGGACGTGGCAGTCGGCGATCTCCTGGCGCTCCGTCTGGACCGTGACGTGGTGAATTCCCATCGCGCGCATCACCTCGTACGAACGCTCCACCACCGCCTGCTGGTGTTCCGGCTCGCGCACGATGGCGTGCGCACTGAGTGCCACGACGCCCGAGGTCACGGTCCAGACGTGCAGATCGTGAACGGATTCCACTCCGGGAATCGCTTCGAGCGAGGCGCGCACCTCCGGCAGCGAGATATGCGACGGCGTGGACTCGAGGAGCACGCTCACCGCCTCCCGCACCAGCGCCCACGCGCCACGCACGATCAGCGCGGTGGTCAGCAACGACGCCAGGGGATCGGCGTACAGCCACCCCGTGAGCTGGATCGTCAACGCGGCCACGATCGTGCCCACCGATGACAACAGGTCCCCGAGAATGTGGAGGTAGGCGCCGCGCACGTTCAGGCTGCTCGCATGCAGGGGACGCAGCCACATCGCGGCGATGATGTTCGCGACCAGCCCGCCGACCGCCACCAGCAGCATCACGGTGCCCCCCACCTCGGCGGGCGCGCGGAACCGGGAGATCGCTTCGACGACGATCCACGCAGACAGCCCCAGGAGCGTGGCGCCATTGATCAGCGCCGCGAGGATCTCCCACCGCAGGTATCCGTAGGTCTTCTGCGGCGTGACCGGCTGCCGGGAGAACCACACGACGAACAAGGAGAGAGCGAGTGCGCCCGCGTCCGTCAGCATGTGGCCAGCATCCGCCAGAAGCGCAAGCGAGTTGGAGATCCAACCGCCAACGGTTTCTGCGATCAGCACCGCGAGCGTGAGCACGAGCGCGTACCGCAGCGCTCGCGTCGACCGCTCAGCCGTGCTCGTGTGGTCGTGGTGGTGGCGGTGATCGTGGGTCACGTGCCCGCGGGGTGGAAAGACGAACGGACGACTAGTAGCGACCGCCCGGGTCTCCTAAGTTAGTGGTGGTGCTCGGCCAAATCGTCATCATCGCCGTTCTGCTGCTGTTGAACGGCTACTTCGTGGCCGTCGAGTTTGCGCTGGTCCGCGCTCGGCGCACTCGATTGGAGGCGATGGCCCGCTCCGGGGATCGCCTGGCACGCATTGCCCTCCGCGCCACGGGCAACCTCAGCCGCATGCTCTCCGCGAGTCAGCTGGGGATCACGCTGGCGTCGCTGGGCCTGGGCGCGGTGACCGAAGCCGCGATCGCCGACTACTTCCGCGACTGGCTGTCCGTCCTTCCACCGGCGCTGGAGGTGGGCACGCGGATCGGCATCGGATCGATACTGGCCATCACGTTCGTGGCCTACTTCCACGTGGTGTTCGCGGAGCTGGCGCCCCGCAGCCTGGCGCTGTCGCACCCCGAGCGCATCGCGCGATTGCTCGCGCCAGGACTGTTCGTCTTCGAGTTCCTGCTCCGCCCGTTCACCTCCCTGCTCAACCACTCGGCCGAGTTGGTGCTGCGACTCGGCGGGCAAAAGGCGGTGCCGGTGGAGGAATCCCTGCACTCGCCCGAGGAATTGCGGCTCCTCGTGGAACAGAGCGAGGAGGGCGGGGTGCTGGAGGCGGCGCCGGCCACCCTCATCGAGGGCGTGTTCGAGTTCTCGGAAAAGAACGCGCGCGCCGTCATGACGCCCCGCACCGAGATCGATGCCCTGCCGGTGGATGCCACGCTGGACGACACCCTCTCGCTCGTCGAGGAATCGCGCCGCTCCCGGTACCCGGTGTTCGACGAATCCATCGATAACGTCATCGGGCTCGTGCTGGCGAAAGACCTGATTCCCATCCTCCGGCAACCGCCGTCACCCGGCTCCACGGGACCCGCCGGATTCGAGGTGCGGTCGATCATGCGGCCGATCCATGTCGTGCCGGGCTCGCGCGAAGTGGAGGCAGTGCTCGCCGACTTCAAGCGGCTCAAGGCGCACCTGGCGATGGTGCTCGACGAGTACGGGGGCACGGCCGGTCTCGTCACGATGGAAGACCTGCTCGAGGAGATCGTTGGCGAAATCCTGGACGAGAAGGATGAGCCACCGGAGGTCGAAGAGCGCGAATCCCCTGACATGGTGCTGGTGCCCGGCTCGACCAACATCGCGGACCTCAACGAGCGATTCGGCCTCGCCGTGCCGGAGGAGGACTACACCACGCTTGGCGGATTCGTGTTCGGCGTGCTCGGCCGCCTGCCCGTCCTGGGCGACCGCGCGACGGCCGGCGGCGCGATCTTCACCGTCCGCGAAATGGACGGACGACGCATCGAGACGCTCGCGGTGGATCTGCACAACGCCGGCGACCGGCGCGACCTGCGGCGTGACGAAGACGAGCGCCAGGGAAGCTCGGATAAAAGGGGCGAGTAGGAAGCGCGATAGCTCCCGGGCGCGAGCCAGTATCAATACTGAGACGAGTATGAGGAACTCCTCCCAGGTGCATTCGAGCAGCCGTCAGTATTGATACTACGCTCGCGCCCGGGAGCTATCGCGCTTCCTACTCGCCCCTTTTTCAGAGGTTCCCTAGGGCCGAGGAAGCAGCCGGTCGAGATTCGCCAGCTGCAGCGCATTCACCGCCATGACCGTCGCGGCCTGCGCGACGTCACCGGGCACCGTGGCGTCGAAGACATCGGCCTGCGAGTGATGCGTGTAGTCGTAGCCACGTGACAGCTGGTCGTAGTTGAAGGCCGGTACGCGCGCGGCCTGAAAGACCAGATGATCCGTGCCGGTCTTCATCCCGGACCGCACGGCGATGGGCCCCAGCGCGGCGAGGGGACGCATCATGGCGCTCCACAGGTCGTGCAGATCGTCGCGCCCCTGGAGCGGGAGCGCCACAATGCGCCCCGTGCCGTTGTCGAGCACGAGCACGGCCTGATGGCGCGGCAACTCACGCGCGTGCGCACGCGCGTAATACTGTGCGCCGAGAAGCCCCTGCTCCTCGCCGGTGAAGAGCGCGAACCTGATGGTCCTGCGCGGGCGCACGCCGCTGGCCTTGAGCGCGCCAAGCAGCCGTGCCGCCTCGATCACCGCCACCGAACTCGACCCGTTGTCCGACGCCCCCGTACCCAGGTCCCAGGAATCCAGGTGTGCCCCCAGCAGGACCACCTCGTTCGGAAACTGGCTGCCGCGAATCTCACCGACGGTGTTCCACTGCACCAGCGTATCTCGTCCCAGGGCATTCGACGCGTTCACCTCCACGCGCACGCGCTCACCCAACGCGAGCTGGCGATGCAGTTCGGCGAACGTGTGATTGCCGACTACCACCATGGGGAACTTCGCGATCTCGTCCGGAGATCCGCTCATCGTGAACAGCCCGAAGTCCTTGGCGCCGTCCAGGATCTGGCCGGCAATCCCCTGCGCCGCCAGCAGGTCGTGAAGCCCCGCGAGAAACGCGCGCTGCGGCTGCGTCAGGCGCTGGTTGCGTTCGCGCAGGGCCAGGCGCAGCGAATCCACGCGCGCGGAATCCCGCCCGTCGGCGGCACCCGGACTCGTCCGTGGATAGGCGGTGGCGGTCATCACCCAGGCACCTGTCAGCTTCCCGGCGAAGCGGCGATCGAAGTCCGCCCTGCTCAGGGCGTCCATGAACACGACGTCGCCCGTGAGCGGCCCGCCCGTTCCCGGCGCCCAGGCCCAGGACGCCGCCGACAGCCAGCGCTCGTGCGGCAGCACCAACCGCATGGTGAGCGGGCCGCGCTGCCAGGACACGCCAAATGGCCAGGGCTCGAGCGCGACCGAGTCGGCGCCATAGTCGCGCAGCCTGGCCGCGGCCCACTCGTTCGCCCGACGCATGGCCGCTGTCCCCGTGAGCCGTGGACCGATGATGTCGGTCAGGTATTGCAGGTCCGCGCGCACGCGGGACCGTTGCGTGCCCTCCTCGATCAGGAACGCAATGCTCGCCGAGTCCGCCTGTACCCGCGCGGCGAGCTGCGCAACCCGCGGCCCGGCCGGCGGAACGACCGCCGCCGGCGGCGCCACGGTGCCGGGTCGCGAACAGGCGAGCATCGCCACGGCGAGTGCCGCCAGGATCGTCCGTCCGTGAATCATGAGGAACGTCAGGTAGGGGAACCGCGCGCCGCGCGGCGCGCACGATGAGCGCGTGCGAGGTCCGCGCACAGCTGCACCGCGCCGACCATGCTCGATGCATCCGCAATGCCGCGGCTCGCGATGTCCAGCGCCGTGCCGTGGTCCGGCGCGCATCGCGGAAATGGCAACCCGAGCGTCACATTCACCGCGTGCCCGAACGCCGCCACCTTGATGGCGGTCATTCCGACGTCGTGATAGGGCGCGATGACGGCGTCGAACTCGCCTCGGATGGCGCGCACGAACACGGTGTCGGCCGGAAACGGTCCGGCGATGCCGGCCGCAGCCGCGGCGGGGCGCAGCACCGCGTCATCCTCGGTGCCGAATCGCCCCGAATCGCCAGCGTGCGGATTCAGCGCGCAGAGCGCAAGCCGTGGCTCGTCGATGCCGAACCACGTCTGGAGCGCCGCTCGGGTGGTAGCGGCGATCTCCACGATCCGCTCGTGGGTCAGCGCGCGGGGCACGTCGCGCAGGGGGATGTGCGTCGTGGCAAGCACGACCCGAAGGGCCGGCCAGGAGCCCTGACTCTCGGCCGAGGTCAGCATCATGGCGACCTTTGCGCCCGTGAGCGCCGCCAGCATCTCCGTGTGGCCGGGATAATCGTAGCCGCCCTGGTGCAGCGCGCTCTTCTCCAGGGGCGCGGTGACGAGACCGTCCACCACACCGGTCCGCGCCAGGTGCACGGCGCGCTCGACCGCGGCGCCCGCCAACCGGCCGGCCAGCGTCGCATCACCGCCCGCGTGCCACGCCCCCACGGCCTCCGTCACGTCCACTTCGGTTCCGGTGGGGCCCACGATGAGCAGCTCCGCGGCGCCGGCAACCGCCCCGTCGCGCAGCGTTTTCGCGACGATCTCCGGCCCGATTCCGCGCGGGTCGCCGAGGGTGACGGCGAGACGCGGCAACGCGGCCATGTCAGTCCGGGTCGCGCTGGTCCGCCGCGAGCATCTCTCCCAGGCGAATGGAGACGAACGCCTCCGCGCGCAGCGCGTCGAGGTACCGCCGGATCGACCCCGCCTCCACCAGCTGGGCACGGACGCGCTCGCGGAGGTCCGCCAGGGTATAGTCGCCCCCGGCGGTCACCGTGACGAGTTGCGCAATCACGAACTTTGACTGTCCGGCGGCACCGGCGATGGGAAAGTTGACGACGTCACCGGCGTTCTTCCCCGCGAACGCGGTCCGGTAGCTGTCCGGCAGGCCGGAATCGACGGGAATCGGCGTGAGGATGCTCGTCTCCTCGCCGCTGGCAAAATCGTGGAAGCGGCGCGCGAGCGTGTCGAACGGCACACCGGCCTGCCAGCGGTCGGCGACGCTGTCCGCCAGCGCGGCGGCGCGCGCAACGTCCGCGGCGTCGATCACCGGCTTGATGAGAATATGGCGCGCTTTCACCTCGCCCGGCTGCACGCGGTCCACCCGGATGAGGTGGAATCCGTGCATCGTTTCCACGATGGGACTGAGCTGTCCCGGCCGCAGAGTGAACATCCACCGTTCGAATTCCGGCACCATGACGCCGCGCCGGTGCCAGCCGAGGTCCCCGCCCTGCTCCCGGGACCCGGAATCCGCTGATTCGCGCCGGGCGATCCGCTCGAACTCGGCGCCTGCGTTGATCTCCGCGAGGAGCGCCTCCGCGCGCACGCGCGCCACGTTCCGGGCGGAATCCCTGGGTGCGGGCGCGATCACGATCTGGCGGAACGTCACGGTCGCGGGGCGCCGCGGCAGTGTGGCCCGGGAACGGGTGAACGCCTCCTCCACATCGGTTTCGCGCACGTTCACCGGCGGGATCTTTCCCGTGGACCGCATCTGGTCCACCAGCCGCCGCTGCAACTCGGTGCGCCGCATCTGCTCCATGAGGAATCGCCGGTACTCCTCGGGTGAGCCGAGGCCGGCCTTCACGAGCTCCGCGCGGAACTCGGCTTCGCTCGGAAATCGCGCCCGGACTTCCTGGAGCTGCTTTTCCACGGTGAGAGTGAGTTCGGCATCCAGCACGACGATCTCGAGCGTGCGCGCCTTCTGAATGAGGACTTCCTCATCCACCAGCTCGTTCAGGGTCTGCGTGGCGAACTGCTGGAACTCCTCCGCGTTGGAGGGCGGCCGGAACCCGGGGGCCTGCTGGAGGGCGAGCATCCGCTCCTGCAGGTCATACTGGGTGATGGGCTGATCGCCGACGATCGCCACGATCCGGTCGAGCGAAACGACGGTGGTGTCGCCCGGGGCCAGCAGCGCCGGCAACTCCTGCGCGGCCGCAGTCGCGGTCCAGAGCGTGACCAGCGCGAACACGAGCGACTTCATTCCCGTCATACCCCTCATACCCCGTCGAGATGGCAAGGTCCGTTACTGGTTGCGCCCGGTGTCTCCGGGCGGCGCGGGCATCGGCACCTGGGAGGGCGGCTGTTGCGCCGACCGCGCCGAATCCGCGGACGCCCGCAGCTTGCGGGCACGCTCGACCGCACGATCGACCCCGGCGGAGTTGATCTTCCAGGAATACGTGGCCGTGAGCACCGACTGGACCGGGGACGGCACCGTGAGCGGCTGCGCCTGCCCCGTCATCATGCGGTCGAGGTAGGCGTCGACGCGCGCCGCGGCCAACCGCTCGCGCTCCGGCTGGTTCCGCGCGCTGTCGGCCAGCATCAGCGGATCGATGCCCAGCTGCTGCCAGAGCGCCACGATCAGGCCGCGGAACTCACCGTAGAGCTGCTCCTTTTCCGCCGGCGTCATCACGATGCCGGCACTGTCCGCCTTCATCAACAGCACCTCGTTCCGCGCAATGCTGCGCACGAAGAGTCGCACCAGGGAGTCCGGCGCGCCCGCCATCTGCTGAGGAATCCGCGCCTGTGGCTGGAACGATTCCACCCACCGCACGAAGCGGCTCACGGTGAGCCGGCCGCCCGTGTAGGTGGCCATGACGTCGGTGTTCTGCCGATGCGCCGCGAGATCCCGCGCCGCCGCCTTCGCCTGCGCCGCGGCGTCCGCGCGCACCTCGATGTCCGCGTCGGCCTCGACGCCCGCGACGAACACGCTCTCGGCGCGCTGCTCGGCGCCCTCGGCGAACATCGGGTCGTACTGCGCCCGCGCATCCGCGTAGGTCGGCCGTTGAATGATATGGTAGCCGTACTGGGTCTCGACGAGACCAGAGATCTCGCCCGGCTGCAGCGACGCGACGGCGTCACTGAACGGCTTCACCATGTCGTCGCGCCGGAAGGCGCCGAGGTTGCCGCCCTGGGCGGCGCTGCCATCGGTGCTGTGACGCCGCGCCATGTCCGCGAAGTTCCGGCTGGTCACCTGCGCGCGAATGGTTTCGGCGCGCCGGCGCACGGAGTCCTTCTGCTCCTGCGAGGCGCCGCCCGGGAACTGGAACAGGATGTGGCGCGCAACCATGATGCCGCCCGCCGCCTGGGTGTACGTGGTCTCGGACGCGCTGTCCGCCACCGTGCTCCCGCCCGCGCTGGCCATGTACCGGCGCAGACGCTCATTGGCTGTGATCCCGACCGTCGCGTCGTCGATGAGTTGCTGATCGCCGAGCGAGTCGCCCCGCGCCGCCGCCACCCCGAGCAGTTGATAGTTCATCCACAGATCCGCGACGATCATCGCGGTCTCGCGATTGATCGGGATCTGGAGCGTGGTGTTCCCGAGGAGATCGCCGCTCCGGGTCACCGACAGTTCCCGGTCCTCCGCCTTGGCCACCACGTCCACGTGAGTGGTGAGTGCTTCACGAAGACTATCACAGCCGGCGAGCCCACCGGCCAATGCGCATGCGATGGCGATCGAACGAATCTTCATCTGTTGGAACACTCCGGGAGAATCCTGTGTGCGAGCAATCGTGTCGGCCTGCCAAAATCAGTCCGGGGCAAGCATGGTGAGCGCGCGAACCAGTCCATCGAGTATGGGGACGCCGCCGAGCCGCGTGAGCTTCAGCGACAGCGGGTGCGCCCGGCGAACCTCCGCCTGGAATTGCACCTCGTGAAATGCGGCTGACAACCCCTTCATCCGGGGCGCCGCGGTGTCGCGGAAGTTAACACGCGCTTCATTGCCGCGCACCAGCACGCTCTCGACGTCGAGGCGTCCCCCGAGCAGGCGCAGCTGGGCCACGGCCAGCATCGCTTCCGCCTGCGCCGGGAGCGGTCCAAACCGGTCGCGAATCTCGTGGCGAAGCTCCACAATCGCCGCCGCCTCCGTCACGCGCGAGAGCCGCCGGTAGACGTCCAGCTTCGCTTCGTGCGACGGGACGTATTCCTCCGGCAGGACACTCGGCGTGTCCACCGACACTTCAGCTGGCACGAGTGTCGGCCCACCCTCCCCCCGCGTGATGTTCCGGACGGTGTCCTCCAGCAGCCGGAGATACAGGTCGAACCCGACGGCCTGCACGAATCCCGACTGCTCGGGGCCCAGGAGGTTGCCCGCGCCGCGCAGTTCCATGTCCTTGAGCGCGATGCGATAGCCGGCGCCCAGCTCCGTGTGGTGCTCCAGGACGCGCAGCCGGCGTTCCGCGTCGTCGTCGAGCTGGTCGGGCACGATGAGGTAGCAGTACGCGCGGCGGTGCGACCGGCCGACCCGCCCGCGCAACTGGTACAGCTGGGCAAGGCCGAAGTGGTCGGCGCGATTGACGAACATCGTATTCGCGTTCGGCACGTCCAGTCCCGATTCGACGATCATCGTGGACACGAGCACCTCCACCTCGCCGCTCACGAACCGATGCATGATGTCCTCGAGATCCCGCTCCCGCATCTGGCCGTGCGCCACGGCGATGTTCGCGCGGGGCACCAGCCGCTGGAGGTGGTCCGCCATGGCCTGGATGGTCTCGATCCGGTTGTGCACGAAGAACACCTGGCCGCCCCGATCCAGCTCGCGCGTGATGCCCTCCTCGAACAGGCCGTCATCCGACGGCTCGACGTAGGTGAGGACGGGCGACCGGTCGCGCGGCGCCGTCTGCATCAGCGTCATGTCCCGCAATCCCGCGAGCGACATGTGCAGCGTGCGGGGAATGGGCGTGGCCGTCAGCGTAAGCACGTCCGTCTCCAGCCGAAGCTGCTTGAGCCGCTCCTTGTGCTTCACGCCGAACCGGTGCTCCTCGTCCACCACGATCAGTCCCAGCCGCTTGAACGTCACGTCGGGGCTGAGCAACCGGTGGGTGCCGATCACGATGTCCAGGTTCCCCGCCGCCAGGTCGGCCAGCACGACCGCCTGCTGCTTGGGCGTCTGGAACCGGCTGAGCATCGCCACCTTGATCGGAAAATCGGCGAGGCGCTCGCCGAACGTGCGCGCGTGCTGGTCGGCCAGGATGGTGGTGGGCACGAGGATCGCGACCTGGCGCTCCGACTGCACCGCCTTGAACGCCGCGCGCACCGCGATCTCGGTCTTGCCGTAGCCCACGTCGCCGACCAGCAGGCGATCCATCGGCCGGCCGCCTTCCATGTCCTGCTTCACGTCCGTCGTCGCCTTCCGCTGGTCCGGCGTGTCCTCGAAGAGGAACGAGGATTCGAGCTGCGCCTGCCAGGGGGTATCGGGCACGTGCGGCGGCCGGCTCGCGACCTTGCGGCGGGCGTACAGGTCCAGCAGCTCCACGGTCATTTCGCGAATCGCGCTGCGCGCCTTGTCGCGCTGCTGCGTCCACCGTTTTCCGCCCAGCCGGTGCAGCCGTGGCGGCGGGCTGTCGGATGACACGTCGCCGGCCGCGCGGTAGCGCTCAAGCTGGTCGATGCGATACAGCGGGACGTTCAGCCGGTCGCCCCCTTCGTACTCGATGACGGCCACTTCCACGGTGCTGTCCGCCACCACGAGCGTCTCGATCCCGCGGTACATGCCGACGCCGTGCTCCAGATGCACCACGTAGTCGCCCTCGCGGAGCGAGAGCGTCTCCACGCCGATGCCGCTCGTGTATCGTCGCGCGCGACGGATCCGGCGCTCGCGGCGAAAGATCTCGTGGTCCGTCAGCACGCGCAGCCCACCGTCCGCCGACGGCACGACGAACCCGCCCTGGAGCACGCCGACCGTGAGCGCGGCGGGCGATGGCTGCCCGCCGTCGGCGAGCAGCTCGTCCAGCCGCTCGCACTGCCCCGCGTTGTCGCACAGGATCACGGTGTGGAACGCATCCCGGACCACCCGCCGCAGTTCCTTGATGTCCCGGCCAATGTGCTCCGGCTCGCGGATAGGGAACACGAGGTCTGCGCCTTCGGGCGATGCCGTCTCGACGATCGTTCCGAATGCGGCCAGTTGCCGTTGCAGCGCGATCGGCTCCTCGAACAGCTCGTCGCGGCCGGGCACGTCCTCTCCGCGTCGGCGCGCGAGTTCGATGTGGTGCTCGGCCTCGCCCCAGGTGCGCTCCAGCTCTGCTTCGATCTGCTGCCCTCCCGGACAAACGAGGAGGGTGTCTGGCGTCCAGAGCGTGACGATGGTGCGGCGCTCGGACTCCAGGCCGTCGTCCTCGACGCTCCCGTCCACGGGCAGCACGAGCGCCATCGCGACTTCCCGGGTCGAGCGCTGCGTGTTCATGTCGAACTGCCGCAGATCCACGATGTCATCGCCCCAGAATTCGGCGCGCGCCGGATCGGCCATCCCGAAGCCGTACACGTCGAGGATGCCGCCGCGCACGCTGAATTGCGCGACGTCCTCCACCACCGGCACGCGCTCCAGCCCGATCCGTTCGAGATGCGCGATCAGGTCGGCCATCCGGCGGCGGTCGCCCTTGCGCAGTTCCACCCGAAGGTCGCGGAGCGCGCGCGGCATCCGGGTGCGCTCCAGCAGCGCACGCGCGGTCGTCACGAGGACCCGCACCTCGCCGCGCATCGTCCGCTCGAGCGTTTCCACACGCTCGCCGGCGATCTCCAGGTGCGGCTCGGCCTCCCCGAATCCCTCACGCGGCGGATAGAGCGCGACGACGTCTCCTGCCACCAGGGTGCGAAGATCCGCGAGCCATCGTTCCGCGTCGGGCAGCGTGTCCGCTATGATGACGAGAAACCGGCCCGGCGCACGCCGCGCAAGCGCCGCGATCGCCACAGCGTCGCTCGATCCCGCCAGCCCGGCGATGCGGATGCGCTCTCCCGGCGCGGGAAGCGTGTTCATCAACCGCGTAAACGCCGGGAGGCGATCGATCGCCTCGAGCAGGAATGGGAGGGCCACGGCCTATTGGCGGACGCGCGCGCTTGGCGTCGCCGCCGCCATCTCGACGCCCAGGAGGAGCAGCGCTGCCAGCAGGAGCGGCACGATCAGGGATCGCCGTGACGCGCCCTGAAACGCGAGACGCACCCACGCATCGCGGTCGCGCTCCACGGTCACGCCGCCGGACGCGACGCGACGCCTCAGGTCATCCGCGCTCCAGCGCTCCAGGTGAGACTCCTCGATTTCCGGGTTGACCACCAACGCGCCCACTCGCCGCGCGCCCTGGATGTAGAAGTACGTTCCCGGCGTGGGGGGCGCGTCGAACGAGGCGCCGGAGAGCGCGGTGCGCCCGCCCGCCGGGCCTTCCAGCAGGTCTGCGCCAGACGGCCGGGTGACGCGCGCGCCCGGCGCGGCGTGCCACACCCGGCCGGGTTCCGTGTGCAGACGCGACGTGAGAACGTCCGTGAGCCATGGCAGGAATGCCGCGGAAACCGGCAGCGACGTCATCTCGGGCGCCGCCGGCGATCCGACAAGGACGTACCCGGGTCCGCTCACCACCCAGGCGTCGCCGCCGACCCGCGCGAGCGTATCGGCGACGGGAACGCCGTGTGGAACGAGGAGGAACCTGGCGGCAACTGTAACTCCGTCCAGCTGGGCGCCGCGCGCCACGGCGGCCTCGCGACGCAGCGCCCCGTACCGCCAGGGAATGCCCAGCCGCTCCAGCGCGCGGTTCGCCGCCCCGATCCGGACCGCGTCCGCCGGCGGAAAGAGCAGCGCGGGAAGGCGCTGGGCTTCATCCGCCGACGCAACAGCGATCCCCGGCCCCCCCCCATCGGTCACGCGCTCGGAGGCGCGGAGCACCTCGACCGCGTTGCGCGCGAACGATCCCGCGCCCGGCGCAGCCCGCACGGCCGGTGGCGGCCCGATCCAGAGCGCGAAGTGTCGAATGTTGTCCGCGGGGAGTTCGTCCGGCTCGATCTCGATCGTGCCGCCGGTCCACCCTCGTTCCACCGGCGCCGCGCGAATCACGGCCTCCTCGTTCGGCGCGACGGTACCCCGCCCCACCGTCCGCTCGCCAAGCGCCATTCTATAGGAAGTGGAATCGGCACCGAGCACGCGGATGCCGATCGTCCCCCGCGGTGTCCATCGCGCGGGCCGGGCCTCCGCCAGCGCCACAGCGCGGTTCGGGGGCGCGGACCGATCCGGCGCGTGCACCAGCACCGACAGGCCTGACCGGATCGGCGCGGGCTCGGTCCATGCGGAGCGTTGCCCATCAGTCAGCACGACCACCTGCCTGGCATCCATACCGCTGGCCTCGACGAGTGCCACCGCGCTCGCGACCGCGTCGCGCAGGTTCCCGGCGCCGGAGAGTGCGCGGAGGCGCTCCAGCTCCTCGAGCAGCGCCGGCCCCGATCCGCCCCGCACCGCGCCATCGGCGGTCACCAGCCACACCCGATCGTCGGCCGTCGCGCTCGCGAGGACGTCGTGCACCATCTGCTTCAACCCATCGAGCAATGGCGTGCCGCCCTCGACCACCGCCGTGCTCAGCGAGTTGTCGAGAACGATGGCCAGCGCCGTGGGCGCGTGCCCTGCGCCGCCCACGTGTGCCGCCGGCCTCGCCGCAGCCATCGCGATGAGCACCACGGCGAGCACGCGCAGCACCATCAGCAGCAGGTTCCGCAGGCGCAGCGTGCGGCTGTGGTCGCGCTCCGCGCGGGCCAGATAGCGCGCCGCGGGGAATTCCACCTGCACGCCGATTCGGCGCCGCAGCAGGTGAATCAACAGCGGCACGAGGGCCGCGCCGCTGAGCAGCAGGAACCACGGTGCGAGGAACGCCACCGGTCAGGGCAGCCGTTGCCGCGCCGCGAATGCGCGGCGCAACGGCACTCCGAATGGCCGGTCCGTGACGACCGTTTCGTAGCTCACGCCAACGGAGTGCAGCATGGACCGCCACTCCGCGATGACCTCCTGCACCGTGGCGCGATACGCGCTCCGCACGTCCGCAACGCTCGCGGGCACCTCCAGCCGCGATTCGGGATCCACGAAGAGCGCTTCGCCCGTGCCGCCCAGGTGCTGCTCGGCTGGATCCATCACGTGGAGCACCGCCACGTCGTGGCCCATGGCGCGCAGTCCGCGCATGGTTCGCTCCACTGCATCGGGCTCCATGAGGAGATCGGACACCAGCACGATCAGGCCGCGCCGGCTGATGAGCCGGGCCGCCTGCTCCAGGGCCTCCGGCGCGCTGGACGCCAGTCCCGACCCGGGCTCGTGCAGCGCGGCCAGTACGCGACGCCAGTGTCCGGTGCGGGCGCGCGGCGGCACCGCGCTCCGCACCCGCTCGTCGAACCGCACCAGGCCGACGGCATCGCGCTGGCGCAGGAGCAGCAGCGCGAGCGATGCCGTCAGTATTTCGGCATAGGCGAGCTTGGTGAGGCGCACGGCCTGCGTGCTGCCCAGCGGGCGCAGCTGAGCGCCGCTCCACGCCATCGAACGACTCACGTCCAGCACGATCGTCGCCCGCAGGTTGGTCTCCTCCTCGTACTGACGCACCACCCAGCGGTCGGATCGCGCCGCGATCTTCCAGTCCACGAATCGCAGGTCATCGCCGGGCTGGTAGGGGCGATAGTCAGCGAACTCCACCGAGAACCCCTTGCGGGGCGACCGGTGGAGGCCAGCCATGAAGCCATCCACGATCCAGCGCGCGACAATCTCGACGTGGCCGAGCGCCGCAAGGGAGGCCGGATCGTGCAGGTCGGCGCGAACGGCGGTGCCCATCGGGGCGCAAGCTAGACAACAAACGTTCCCCTGTCACCGACGATTGCCCCTTGCGCGCGCCTGCGGGTGTTCCCAATTTGTATACAACGGGTTCAGCGAGGCGTATATGGTCGGCCCACGGTTCTTTGGTCTCTCGGCACTGCTCATGGTGGTGACCGCTGGTGTTCCTGACGTCAGTTCGGCGCAGGGACCCTTGAAGCCCCGGGCGGGCCCCGGAGCGTCGCTGTACGTCAACTACTCCGGCGGCATGGTCAACCGCCGACTGAGTGCCACCTTCAGTGTGGATCGGGACGCGTACGTGCTGGTGGGCCACCTTGGCGGCGACGGCACGATCCGGGTGGTCTACCCCGACCGTCCGAACTCACGCGACCGCGTGCAACGGGGGACCAGAATCCGGACCGACGCGCTCGAGGCGCATTATGACGGCATCCCCTCCCTGTTCTCGGCCGCGGTGTCCCCCTTCCGGCACTCCGGCGCGTTGATGGACTCGTACGATGGCCGCGGACATGGCTACCTCTTCATCATCGCGAGTGATCGTCGTCTCGATTACGACCGGATGAGTGATCGCGGTGAATGGCAGGAGCTCTCCGTGGACAACTTCGCCAATACGTCAGATCCGCGGTGGGCGGTGCGTGACTTCGCCGACCTGCTCGCCGGGAGTGACGGCGGGTACACGCTGCGATTCGCCAGCAGCTCGCAGTCCCAGTACATGACGTCGCACGCGGCACGGGCGTGGGATTGCTCGATGATGCTCTCGATGGGATACAGCCCGTACGCGTGGTCCTACTTTCATGGGGGCTTCTCCACCTGGGATCGCTACTACAGCTCGAGCAGCGTCTACGGCCGCGGCTCCTACTGCGGCGAGCAGTCATGGATGGGATACGACCGGATGAATCGCTACCGGAGCCGGCCCATCATCGTCATCGCGGAAAACCCTGTGGTACCGGCCACGCCAACCACGCCCACCGTCACACGCGGCGGCCGCCGCCCGCTCGGCGAGACGCCGGTGCTGTCGCTCGACCGCGGCGCGATGACGCCGGCGGCGGAGCCAGCGCCGAGAGCAACGCTGGCAGCCGTTCCGCGTCGCGCGCTCGACCGTCGGCGGCCGATCCCCGCGAGTGAAGTCGTGACGCCCCGCCCGACCTCGACGCGCGCCGATCGTGGACGCACCACGGAGCCGCGCGCGATAGAGGAGCGTTCCACGACCGCCGGACGCGAGACCGAAGAGCAGCCGCGGACGGAGCGCCCGACGCGGACGCAGCCCACTGAACGGCCGGTATCCCGGCCAACGGCGCAGCGGGCGACGCCGGCAGCACAGCCGCCGTCGCGACCCGCGTCGAAGCCACGGCCCGATTCCCGCTAGCGTCTCCGCTCCGACGTGAACGGCCGCGTGCGCGAGCACGCGGCCGTTCGTCGTTATGGCGGCGGGATGCCGGCGATCGCGGCTATATTTCGATGCCGCAACCACTTTCACGCTTTTCGAGACCGCCTTGAAGCTGGACCATATCCGCAATTTCTGCATCGTCGCGCATATCGATCACGGCAAGTCCACCCTTGCCGATCGTCTCATCGAGCAAACCGGGACGGTGAAGAAGCGCGAGATGAAGGAGCAGGTTCTCGACACATTGGATCTCGAGCGCGAACGCGGCATCACGATCAAGCTCAACGCCGTGCGGATGAGTTACGTCGCGCTGGACGGCAGGACGTACGAGCTCAACCTGATCGACACGCCGGGACACGTGGATTTCACCTACGAGGTGTCCCGGTCGTTGGCCGCGTGCGAGGGCGCCATCCTCGTCGTGGACGCCTCGCAGGGCATCCAGGCCCAGACGCTCTCGAATCTCTTCCTCGCGCTCGATGCCGGACTCGAGATCGTGCCGGTGCTCAACAAGATCGATCTCCCCGGCGCGGAGCCGGAGCGCCGCAAGCAGGAGGTGCACGACCTCATCGGCGCGGACCCGGACGACATCCTGCTCGTGAGCGCGAAGGAGGGCATCGGGATCGCGGAGGTGCTGGAATCAGTCGTACGCCGCATACCGCCGCCGACAGGTGATCCCGATGGACCGCTGCGCGCGCTGATTTTCGACTCGTACTACGATCGTTACCGAGGCGCCATTCCGAGCGTGCGCGTGGTGGACGGGCGGATTCGCAAGGGGACGAAGATCATGTTCGCCGGCGCGTCGCGCGAGCCCTACGAGGTGGACGCGGTGGGATACAACCAGCTCCGGCAGGTGGAGACGGACGAGCTGGGACCGGGCGAAGTGGGCTACGTCGTGGCCAGCGTTCGCAGCGTCAAGGAGACGCGGGCGGGCGATACGATCATGGACCACAGTCGCCCGGCGGCGGAGGCGCTTCCCGGATACAAGGAGGTGCACTCCATGGTATTCGCGGGGCTCTATCCAACCGACACGCAACAGTACGAAGCGCTGCGGGACGCACTCGAGAAGCTACAACTCAACGACGCGTCGCTCCGGTACGAGCCGGAGACTTCAACCGCACTCGGTTTCGGATTCCGCTCCGGCTTTCTCGGACTGCTGCACATGGAGATCGTGCAGGAACGGCTCCAGCGCGAGTTCAACCTGGATCTCGTCACCACGGTACCCACGGTCGAGTACCACATCCATCACACTGACGGGACGATGGAGCTCCTCGAGAGTCCGGCCAAGATGCCCGACCCCGGGACGATCGACCGCGTGGAGGAGCCGTACGTCAAGGCGCGCATCATGGCGCCGGCGGAGTACATCGGTCCGATCATGTCGCTCGGCACCGAACGGCGCGGCGTGTACAAGGGGATGACCTACCTCGACACCCAGCGTGTCGAATTCGACTGGGAGTTTCCGCTTGCCGAGATCATTCTCGATTTCTTCGACAAACTGAAGACGATCAGCCGCGGGTATGCGAGTCTGGACTACGACATGCTCGACTACCGCGAGAGCGCGCTCGTGAAGCTCGACATGCTCATCAACGGCGACCCGGTGGACGCTTTCGCGGTGGTCATCCATCGCGACAAGGCGTACGAGTGGGGCCGCAAGGTCGCCGAAAAATTGAAGGAGCTGATTCCCCGCCAGCTGTTCGAGGTCGCGATCCAGGCGGCGATCGGCAACAAGGTCATCGCGCGCACCACCGTGAAGCCGTTGCGAAAGGACGTGCTGGCCAAGTGCTACGGCGGCGACATCTCGCGCAAGCGCAAGCTCCTCGAGAAGCAGAAGGAGGGAAAGAAGCGCATGAAGCAGGTCGGCGCGGTGGAGATTCCGCAGGAGGCCTTTCTCGCAGTGTTGCAGGTCGAATGACGCAGCGCTCCGCCGCGGCCTCGCCGCGGACCGGATCCAGGACGAGTTCCCTCGTCATTCAGACGTCGTATCTCGGCGATACAGTCCTGACGACGCCACTCATCGCCGAGCTGGCGCGTCGCGGGCCGGTGGACATCGTGACCACCCCGGCCGGGGCGACGCTGCTGCTGAATCACCCGGGCATTCGTGCCGTGATTCCCTACGACAAGCGCGGGGCGGACCGTGGCGTGGGAGGCTTTCTGCGCGTGGCCGGGCGGCTGCGTGGGTTCAGCTATGAGGCAGCGTATCTCGCCCAGGGATCCCTGCGCAGCGCTGCGCTGGCGGTGTTCGCCGGCGTCACCCGCCGGGTCGGCTTCGCCACGCACGCCGGGCGCATGCTGTATTCGGAAAAAGTCGAGTACCGCGAGGACCTGCATCACGCCGCGCGCCTGCTACGACTGGCCAGACCCGGCGAGGTTCCCACCGCGGCGGAGATGCGCCCGCGCCTGTTTCCAGGCATTTCCGAGCGCGGTGCGGTGGACCGGCTGCTCGCGCTGCACGACCTCCTCGACGATGGTCCTCCGCTCGTGGCGATCGCGCCGGCCAGCGTGTGGGGCACCAAGCAGTGGCCGTACTACGCCGACCTCGCGCGCGACCTCGCCCCACATGCCCGCCTCGTGATCGTCGGTTCGATGGATGACGCGCCCCTGGCGAAAGAGGTCGCGGCCGCCGCGGGGGCCGGCGCCTTCAGCGCCGCCGGCGTTCTGACGCTGCTGGGTTCCGCGGAACTCATTCGCCGCAGCAGCGTCCTCGTCGCCAACGACTCGGCGCCCCAGCACCTGGCGTCGGCGGTCGGAACGCCGACGGTCACCGTCTACGGTCCTACCGTGCCGGCCTTCGGCTTCGGCCCCCTGGCCGACGCGGCGGCCACCCTCGGCGTCGATACCGCCGTGCTCCCGTGCCGCCCGTGCGACCGGCACGGCCCCAAACGTTGCCCGCTGGGCCATTGGCGATGCATGCGCGACCTGCCCGCACGTGACGTGGCGGCTCGCGTCCTCGATATTCTCTCAGTCACCTGATCCCGCGATCCATGGCCGGCAAGAGGCGTTCGCAGTTCGTGATCGGCGTCGACCTGGGCGGTACCAAGATTTCTGCTGGCGCGCTCAGCGACGACGGCACGGTCGCGCACGGCATGCGCAGCATCGCCACCCAGGCCGAACTCGGCGCGGATGGCGTCGTGGACCGTATCGTGGGCCTGATCGAGGCCGTGATTGAAGACACAACGCAGCAGACCGGTGCGCGTCGCGACGACTTCCTGGGTATCGGCATTGGCGCGCCCGGCCCCCTGGACCGCGAAAAAGGGCTGGTGGTGGTCGCACCGAATCTGGGATGGCGCGACTTTCCGCTGCGGGACCGCATCAGCACGCCGCTGCGCCTGCCCGCCACCCTCGACAACGACGCCAATTGCGCCACCGTGGGCGAATGGTGGCAGGGCGCGGCGCGCGGCGGGCGCAACGTGGTGGGCATCACGATCGGCACCGGCATCGGTGGCGGCCTGATCATCAACGGCGAGCTGTACCATGGCTCGTCCGACGTTGCCGGGGAGATCGGCCACACGACCATCGACGTGAACGGGCGGTACTGCAAGTGCGGCAACTATGGCTGCCTGGAGGCGTACGCCTCAGGACCCGCGATCGCGACGCGCGCGCGCGAGGTCCTCGTGCGCGAGGACACGGCGTCGATGCTGCCCTCGATGGTGGGCGGCCAGCTCGATCGCATCACCGCGGAGACCGTGTACGACGCGGCGAAGCAGGGGGACGCACTCGCGAACGAGATCGTCCGCGACACCGCGCGGTATCTCGGCGCCGGCATCGCGTCGCTGCTGAACGTCATGAATCCCGACGTGGTCGTCGTCGCCGGCGGCGTCACGCTGGCCGGCGAGGCGCTCTTCGCCCCGCTCCGCGCCGAGGTGCGGCGTCGCGCGTTCGGATCGGCCGTCCGGGGCGCGCGCATCGTGCCGGCGGAATTGCCGGGCACGGCGGGCGTGGTCGGCGCGGTGGCGACGTTCAGGATGAGCCAGTTCGGCAAGCTATGAATCGCGGATGAAACGCCTGGGCGTCATCGGCACGTTTGTGTGGGACGTCATTCACGGAAGACAGCCGCATGGCGCGCCGGTGGAGGAATGGGGGGGCATCACCTATTCGCTCGCGGGCCTCGACGCCGCGCTGCCCGCCGACTGGCAGATTGTCCCGGTCATGAAGGTCGGCGCGGACCTGGCCGATCGCGCGCGACGCCACCTCACCACCCTGCGGCGAATCGCCCCGCTGCCGGACGGGGCGTTGGTGGAAGTTCCCTTCCCCAACAACCGCGTCGAGCTCCGTTATCACTCGGCGGAGCGGCGCAGCGAGGTGCTCACGGGCGGCGTTCCCGGCTGGACCTGGGCGGGGCTGAAGCCGCTGATCGAGACCGCGCGTCTGGATGCGCTCTACGTCAATTTCCTGAGCGGCTGGGAGCTGGACCTGCCTACCGCGCAGTCGCTGCGCTCGCATTTCAGGGGTCCGATCTACGCCGATCTGCACATGCTGGTGATGTCCGTGCGCCCCGACGGACTGCGCGTACCACGACCCCTCTCGCACGTGCGGGAGTGGTGCGGCTGCTTCGACCTGCTGCAGGCCAACGAGGACGAGATCGGGATGATGGCTCCCGACTCGATGGCCCTCGCCGCGACCGCGCTGCACGCGGGCGCGACGTGCCTTGCGGTGACGCTCGGCAGTCGGGGCGCAGTGTACTTCGCCGCGCCGGGCTTCGACTCCCTCGCGGACCTGCGGGCGCCGACAGCGACGCGGGCGGGGCCGATCCGCACGGCGCTGATTCCCGCCGAACGTGTCGCCGCACCGCTGGACCCCACGGGCTGTGGCGATGTCTGGGGCGCAACCTATTTCTCCAGACTGCTCGCCGGTGATAAGTTAGGCGAGGCCATCCGGACCGCGCACCGCGCGGCGGCGCGCAATGTCGAGCACCGGGGCGCGTCCGGACTGGCAGACCACCTCCGGGGGAAGCTCAGCGTCACGTGACCACCGTCATCAACGTCCCGCCCTCGCTCGACGAACAGAGCTTCGAACAGATCCTGGAACGCGTGGCGCAGTTGGGGCCCGACGCCAAGATGCTGCTGGACGCGCGACACACGAGGTGGGCGTCCCCCTACGGCCTCGGCGCCCTGTTGACGCTGGGCCAGACTCGGCTGCACGCTCGTCCCACGCTCGCCGTTCCGGACTCCGATGACACGGCGTCGTACTGGGCCCGCGCCAACTTCTTTCACTACGCCGAGGACTTCTTCGAGCTGAAGGGACTCGTCCCACGGCGCACCGGCTCCGGCGAGTCGCAGGTACTGCTCGAGCTCACGCCGATCTCCCGCACCGAAGACGTACACGAGGTGGTCGGCCGGATCCAGCAGAAGGCCCAGCAGATGATCGCGCAGGAGCTGGGGATCGACGCGAAGGCGATCGTGGGGTTCGCGATGACGCTGTCGGAAGTCTGCCAGAACATCATCGAGCACGCGGGGCTGGGCGGGTGGGTGATGGTGCAGACCTACAACTGGACGAAGCGCCTTGGCCGTCGCGTGGTGGTGATCGCCGTTTGTGACGCCGGCGTGGGCTTCCGCCAGTCCCTGGAATCGTCGGGCGGGCAGGTGCCCAACGATCGCTGGGACGACGCCGCGGCGCTCGAGGCCGCCGTGATTCGCGGCGTGAGCCGGTTTCGTGATCCGGGGCGCGGACAGGGGCTGGCGGGCGTGCGAAAGTACATCGGGCGCTGGAATGGCAAGCTGTCCGTCCGCAGCGGCACCGCGCGAATCGCTATCGTTCCTGACTGGGACGATGACGTACCCTTGATGGAGAAGCTGCCGGCCTTTCCCGGCGCGCAGATTCAGGTCACGATACCGGAGCGGGTGGCACGATGACCAATCACATCGATCTCGGCACGGTGCTCCGGCAGACGTTGTCGGCGAATCTCTACTCGAACCTGGTCACGCGCTCCACCGGGCGCGCCGTGCGCACGCAGATCGAGCTGTTGGTGAGTAGCTCCGCGAACCGGGTGCTCACCGTGATCGACTTCGCGCACGTGTCCATGATCGACTTTTCCTGCGCGGACGAGGTGATCGCCAAGCTGCTGCAGTCGTTCGCGCCGGACCGCGAAGCGTATTTTGTGTTCCGCGGCATGACCGACGACCACTGGCATGCCGTGGAATCCGTGCTCGAACGGCACGGACTGGCGCTCGTCGTGGAAGCCGACACCGGCATCGAGTTGATGGGCGTGCTCGACGAGCGGGAGCAGCGCGCGTGGCAGGCGATGAAGCGCCGCGGTCGCGCCGCGGCGTGGGAGCTGGCCGGCGACATGGGCGAGCCCGAACCGACGGTGCGGTTGGCGCTGGACCGGATGTGGCAGCGCCGGCTGATCATGCGCCATGAGGGCGCCTACATGCCGGTGGGTGAGATCGCGTGAGCGAGGCGGTTCGGGACCGCCAACTGCGAGTGTCCGAGCTGATCGCCACCCGCTCGGGAGACGCGGAGCGTGGGCCGGCAATCTTCCTGCACCCCGACGACGCCCGGAACCGGCTGCTGACGAACGGCGAGCTGGCGTGGGTGTACGGGCCGCGGCGCCACGAGCTCGCCACCGTGCATGTGGACGAGCGCGTCCGGGTGGGGAACGCGGTCCTGCGAGACGTCCTGGGTGCGTCGCCATCCGAGACCGTGCGTGTCATCAAGCCGGATCTCGACACCCGGGGACGACTGGCATGACCACGGCGCCGACCGGAACGAACGGAGCATCGGCGTGATGCCACGCGGGGGGGGGGTGGGGCGCGGGTTGAGATTCGGAACGCTCGCGGTGCATGGCGGCGAAGCGAACGCAGTGCGCGACGTGGACGCGCCTGTGGTGCACCCGCTCTTCCAGTCCGTGAATTACGTGCAGGAAATCGGAACTGCCGACGGCGTGCGTTATCCCCGCTACGGCAACACCCCGAACGCGGAAGTCGTGCAACGACGCATCGCCGCGATGGAACGCGCCGAGGCATCCGTGCTGCTCGCCAGCGGACAGGGGGCGACGGCGTGCGCGCTCCTCGCGCTGCTCCGGCCGGGCGACCACGTCGTGGCCAGCGCGTGGATCTACGGCGGCACGCGACAGCTGCTGGAGCAGGAGTTTGTGGCCCTGGGCATCGACGTCACGCTCGTGGATCCGATGGAGACCCGGGTGTGGCGCCGCGCGATGCGCAAGCAGACCCGGGTGATTTTCGCGGAATGTCCGGTGAACCCGTCGTGCCGTGTGCTCGATCTTGACGCCATCAGCGGCGTGACCAAGCAGGCCGGCATCGCCCTCGTCGTTGACGCCACCTTCGCGAGTCCGGTAAACCTGCGGCCGCTCGAGCACGGCGCCGACGTGTCCATCCACTCCGCCACCAAGTTCCTCAACGGGCACCACGACGTGCTCGGTGGTGTAGTGTCTGGAACGGCGCCGTACATCGAGGAGGTGCGCCGCAAGATGACGCTCTGGGGACAGGCCCCGGATCCGTTCGCGTGCTGGCTGCTGGAGCGCGGTCTCAAGACGCTGGAGCTGCGGGTGCTGCGACAGAACGACAGTGCACTGCAGGTGGCGCGGTGGGCGGAGGGTCGCAAGGAGATCCGCCGGGTCGTGTATCCCGGGCTCGCATCGCACCCCGACCACGCCGTCGCCACGCGCACGCTGGACGGATTCGGCGGCATGGTGGGCGTCGAGCTGGCCGGTGGGGGGCGGGCGGCGGAGCGATTCCTGCGACGGCTGAAGCTGTTTCGGCATGCCCCCAGCCTCGGGGGCGTGGAATCGCTCGTCTCGGAGCCCCGGTTCACGTCGCACGCAGACTTGAACGCCTCGCAGCGCCTGGCCATGGGTGTTCCTGATGGCTTCCTGCGGTTGAGTATCGGCATCGAGGCGGCGGATGACTTGATCGCGGATCTGGAGCGCGCACTGCACTGATGGCCACGGAAACGACGGACGGGACGGATCGGCGCCGCCTCGAGCGGCGGGTGAACCACCGGCTGGCGGACATCACGCTGCCGGAATTCCGGCGCATGCTGATCACGACCATCCTGTTCGCCATCGTGCTCGTGCTCTTTCTCTGGATGGTCCGCACCGTCATCATCGCGACGATTCTGGCGATCGTGGTCGCCGTCTACATGCGGCCGGTGTACCGGCGCGTGGCAGCGGCGACCGGCAGTCCGCCGACGGCCGCCGCTTTCACCCTGCTCCTGGTGATCATCCCGGTCTTCGGGTTGCTCATCTACAGCTACGTGGAGATCGAGGAGGTCGCCCAGTACATCCAGCAGAACCAGAACGTCATCGTCCAGCAGATCGACGCGGCCGTTCGCCGGTTGCCCTTCCTGGACAACGTGGACTCCGGGGAAACGATCCGGCGCTACGTCCTCGCCGTGTCGAACTATGGCACGGAGATTCCCGGCACCGTGCGGGACGCGCTCTCCGGCTTCGCCGTGGCGGCGACGATCTTCATGTTCACGGCCTTCTACGTCTTTGTCGACACCGCGACGATCAGCGAATACCTCCGCTCGAAGATTCCGCCCCGCTACTCCGAACTGATGGCGGCGCTCGAGGCGAACGTGAAGGGCGTGCTCTATGGCGCGATCTATTCCACGGTGGTCACCCAGACCCTGAAGTCGAGCATCCTCTTCCTCCTGTTCCTGCTCTTCGACGTGCCGCTCGCGGCCGTCCTCGCGATCGTGGCATTCATCATCGGCTTCTTCCCGATCGTCGGTTCCTGGAGCGTGTACGTGCCCGCCGGGCTCTGGCTGCTGGTGTTCCGGCAATCGCCCGCGCAGGCGATCGCGCTCGTCGCCATCGGACTGTTCGTGAACACGATCTACATCTCCACGTACCTCCGGCCCAAGATCGCCGCGGAGAAGTCCAAGGTGCTGAACTTCTACTGGATGCTCGTCGGGCTCGTGACGGGCGTGTTCACGTTCGGCATCGTCGGGGTGTTGCTCGGACCCATGGTCATCGGGCTGCTGAAAGCGATCATCGACACGATTTTTGCGACCTCCACCTGGCGGCTGCTCGACGACGACGAAGTGGCGGCCGGCACGACCGCCGAACGACCGGCATGATCCAGTTCTTCAACGTCACCAAGGAATATCCCCGCAGCGGACGCGCGCTCTCCGACACCACCTTCCGGCTTCACAAGGGAGAGTTCGCGTTTCTCACGGGGCCCAGCGGCGCGGGGAAAAGCACGATCCTGCGGCTCGCGTACTTCGAGGAGCGACCCACCAGCGGCGAAGTCCGGGTGAGCGGCGTCAGCTCCAGCGAGATCTCCAGCCGCACCGTGGCCACGCTGCGCCGCCGGCTGGGCATCGTGTTCCAGGACTTCCGGTTGCTCGACGACCGCACGGCGGAAGCGAACGTCGCGTTCGCGCTCGAAGTCACCGGCACGCGCCGGGATCAGATCGGCCCCCGCGTCAATCGCGTGCTCGGCCAGGTCGGACTCGCCTCCAAAGCCAATGCGTATCCTCGCGAGCTCTCGGGCGGCGAACAGCAGCGCGTGGCGATCGCCCGCGCGCTCGTGAACGACCCGTTCGTGCTCATCGCCGACGAGCCGACGGGCAACCTGGACGAACGCGCCACGCGCGGGGTGTTCCAGCTGCTGCGTGACATCAACGCGTCCGGCACCGCAGTGCTCATGGCGACACACAACCTGGAGCTCGTGCGCCGGACCGACTATCGCACCATCGAGATGGATCAGGGCAGGATCGTGTTCGACAGCGTGGACACGCGCCCGCCGGTACGGGACCTCACGTGAGACTCGCGATCCGGGACGCCGTGTCCGCCGTGCGGAAAGCGCCGCTGCTCAGCGTCCTGAGCGTGACGACGATCGCCTTCTCACTCTTTGCCTTTGGGTTGTTCGGCCTGGTGGCCCTCAACATCCGGCACGCCATCGAGGGCGTGGAGGAGCGCGTCGAGATCCGCGCCTTCATCGCGGACGGCACGCCGATCGAGCATCAGGTGCGCGCCGCCGACGAGATCGCGAGCTACCGCGAGGTGTTGAGTTCGACCGTCGTCACCAAGGAGCAGGCCCTGGTTCGCGCGCGACGCGAACTCGGCGAGTTCAGCGACGTGTTCGAGGCGGGCGTCCTCCCCGCGTCCATCGACATCCGGCTGCGCCCCGGGTTCCGGGACCCGCGCAACGTGGGCGCGATCGCCGCGCGCGTTCGCACGTTTGCCTTCGTGGACGATGTACGGTACGGCGCGGAATGGATTTCCCAGCTGCACCGGCTCCGCAACATCGCGGGCGTCACGGGAGTCGCGCTGGGCATTGCCTTTGCCATCGTGGCCGTCATCATCATTGGCGCCACCATCCGCATGACCGTCCTCGCGCGCAGCACGGAGATCGCGATCATGCGCCTCGTGGGAGCCACGGACGGATTCATCCGCCGGCCCTTTCTCATCGAGGGGTTCATCAAGGGTATCCTCGGGGGGTCGCTCGCCCTCGCATTCACGTGGATCGCGGCCATGGTGCTGGAGCGCTACCTCAACTTTCGCACGGTGTTCTTCGACGATCGACTCGTGGCCCTCGGGTTGGCCGGCGGCGCCCTGATCGGACTGCTGGGCAGCGCGTTCGCCGTGGGCCGGCACCTGCGACGCGTGTGAAGCAGGCCATGGGGACTCGCCGCTCCGCCACAGGCCGGATGTCCCGCGTCGCGCTCCTGGTGTGCTGCGCCCTCCTCCTGGCTCCGCTCGCCGCGGGCCGCGCGCAGGACGCGCGCATCCGCCAGCAGCGTGAGGAACTCGAGCGCATCCGGCGCGAGCGCAGCGAGCTCGAACGGCAGATGGAGGCGCTCCGGAATACGGTGCACGAGCTCAGCGACGAAGTCACGTTGCTCGACCGGCGCGCCGAAGCCACCGCGCGCATCGTCCGCGCACTGGACGAGCAACTCGTGGCCATTACGGTGGAAATGGACAGCACGTCGAGCCGCATGAGCCGCGCCGAGGCGGACCTGGCCCGGAAGCGCGTCATCCTGCGTCGCCGGCTCGTCGACATCTACAAGCGCGGTCCCCTGTATACTGCCGAGGCGCTGCTCTCGGCGCAGTCATTCGGCGAACTCGTGGGGCGATACAAGTACCTGCACCTCGTGGCCCTGCGCGATCGCGCGCTCGTCACCCAGATGGAGGAGCTCAGGAATCAGATCGCCCGGCAGCGTGACCGGCTCGTCGTGTTGCGACGCAGCCTCAGCGACCGCCGGGAGGAGCGTCAACTGGAAGAGGAGCGTCTGCGCAGCCTGGAGCAGCAGCAGCGGCAGCAGCTGTCACTCACGCGCCGCGAGCAACAGCAGACGAGCACCCGCCTGGCCAGCATCCGCCGAAGCGAAACGCAGCTGTCCAACGCGATCGCGGCATTCGAGGAGGAGCGCAGGCGTGCCGAGGCGGCCCGTCCCGCCGCCGCGCGCGCGGTCAGCAGCATCCGCGCAAGCGAGTACGGGACGCTCGAGTGGCCCGTCACCGGGCCGCTGATCTATACCTTCGGACGCGAGGTGCAGGCGAACAACACCGCGATCCGCTGGAACGGCATCGGCATCCGCGCCGCGGAGGGGGCGGAGGTGCGCAGCGTCGCCGCGGGACGGGTGGCCAGCGTCCGTCAGGTCGGCACGTACGGCCTCACGGTCATCCTCGAGCACGGCGGTGGAGACTACTCCATCTACGGCTCGCTCGCGGCCGCGAGTGTGCGGGCGGGCGAGGCCGTGACGAAGGGGCAGGTGCTCGGCACCGTCGGCATCTCCGATCCCGACCTGCCAGCCCACCTGCACTTCGAGATACGCCACGGGGAGCGTACCGAAGCGATTGATCCTTCCACCTGGCTCCGACGCCGATGACGGTCACCAAGCGCTGCGAAGTCTGTGGTCGATTCCGCCCCTACGCCGAGGATGATCGGTACTGCGTCATCTGCGGGCACGACACCCTGGAAAGCGCCTGCACCTGCGGCCGCGACTACGCGTACGCGCTCGACGACGGCAACGAGGGCACATCCCTTCACTGCCCGCGGTGCGGGCGAGGTCTGCGCGGGCGATCGAGTGAGTTCGACGCCTGAGCCGCAGATGGACCTGCTGGGCGCCCACACCTCCGTCGCGGGCGGCACGCACCTGGCGCCCGCGCGCGCGAAGGCCATCAGGGCCACCGCGATGCAGATCTTCACCAAGATGGCCAGCCGCTGGGCGGAGCGGGAATGCCTGGACGACGAATGTCGCGCCTTTCGCACCGCGCTCGCCGAGACCGACGTGCGCGTGACCATGGCGCACGACTCCTACCTCATCAACCTGGCGAGCCCGGACGCGACGTTGCGACGCCGGTCCATCGAATCGTTCGTCGGCGAACTGAAGCGGTGCGAGGCGCTGGGCCTCGATCTGCTCGTGTCGCATCCCGGCAATCACATGGGCGACCACCCGAGCGGACTGCGGCGCAATGCCGAGGCGATCGCCGAAGCCATGGAACGCGTTCCCGGACGGTGTGTGCTGGCGATCGAATGCACCGCCGGATCCGGCACGGCGCTGGGCGCGTCGTTCGAGGACCTCGCGGCGATCATCGCGTTCGTTCCCGAGCCGTATCGGAGCCGGATGGGCGTGTGCGCGGACACCTGCCACCTGTATGCGGCGGGGTACGACCTGGTGAAGGATTTCGACGGCGTCTGGAATCAGTTTGACGACGTGGTGGGACGCGATCGCCTGCGGGCCCTGCACCTGAACGACTCGAAGACGCCGTTTGGATCGCGCCGGGACCGCCACGAGCTGATCGGCGAGGGCTCGCTGGGACCGTCCCCGTTCCGCCGCATCATCGCCGACGATCGCTTCGCAAACATTCCGAAGGTGATCGAGACGCCCAAGCTGGACGACGCCACGAGAACGGACCGCCGGATGCTGAACCGCCTGCGATCCTACGGACGCGTGGCGCGCAGGCAACGCCTGTGATATGCTTCGACGAATGTCGTCGCGCCCGGTGTCGATCCGTGTCCTCGCCCTGCTCTGGGCCGCACTGCAGCTCGCGTCGCCGGGGCTGAGCGCGCTTGCGGACGGCCAACTGTCCGCGCAGGAGTTGAGTCCGCGCGCGCACGTCGAGGCCACGTCCAGCGCGACGTGTCCAGTCGTGCACTCGCCCGACTGTGGCATGTGCCGCTATCTGTCGCAGGGAGCGCACATTCGTGCCGTCGCGCCGCTCGTCGCGCACGCTGCCGACGCCTGCACGGGGCTGCTGGTCGAACGCAACATCGCGTGCAACCCGGCCACGGCGCTCCCTCGCGATCGAGCACCACCTCTCGTCTGAACGTGTGACCGGCCCCGCGCGCCTGCGCGGTGAGGCCATGTGTCCTCCCCACTGCCCGCTCCGGGCCGTGGTACACGCTCAGCCCAAAATCGCAAAAATGCATCGGCCAATTATCGTGGCGACGCTGCTTGTCGGCGCCGTCGCCACATCCGTCGCCGCGCAGCAGCCGGATTCACTGCGCGCCCGCGCGGACTCCATCGCACTCGTCCGCGAGCTCGAGGCGCGGGGCGATACGCTGCCCGTCCGCACCGGGCCGCAGGCCCCGCAGGTGATTCAACGCCTGCTCCCCGACCTCAGCGTCGTCGGTGATATCATCGGCGACCTCTCACCCGAAGGGAGCACGCAGGAGGATGCCAGCCGGTTCGGCGTCCGCGAAGTCGAGCTCGCGCTGCAAGCCGCGGTGGATCCGTACTTTCGCGGCGACGTCTTTCTCGGCTTCAGCGACGCCGAGGGTGTGCACATCGAGCAAGCGTTCCTCACAACGACTGCGCTGCGGGGACTCGAAGCGCGGCTCGGACGCTTTCTCATGCCGGTGACCAAGGTCAACGCCACACACCGCCACGACCTCCATACAATCGAGTTTCCCTTGGTGGCACAGCGCTTTCTCGGGGAGGAGGGCCTGAAGGGTACGGGCGTCTATCTCAGCCGGATTCTCGCTCCTCTTGGCTTCTACCAGGAACTGCAGCTCGCCGCGGTGGACCGCTTCGGCGAGGCCGGGCACGGACACGAGGACGAGGCAGGCGAGCGTCACACGATCGAGCCGCCCAACAAGGATCTGAGCGGGCTCGGCTTCTCGGCCCGGCTCCGGAATTACTGGGACTTCTCGGAGGACGCCAACCTGGAGCTGTCGGGCTCCGCGGTCACCGGGCGCCGCGAACAGCCATACGATTTCGGAATCCTCGTCGAAGAGAACGCGATCAACGCGCGGCAGAGCCTCCTCGGCGCTGATCTCACCTTCCGTTGGCGTCCGCTTCAGCAGGGGCTGTATCGCTCCTTCATCGTGCAGGCGGAATTCCTGCGGCAGGTGAACGAGCGCGTGACTGATCCCAATTATGGCGGTCCCGACCGTGATTTCAGCGGCGCCTACCTTTTTGCGCGCTGGCAGCTCACGCGCCGAGTCTACCTCGGCGGGCGCTACGATTGGCTCCAGGATCCCGACGCGCATGACGAGACGGACACCCCCCAGCCGGGACGAATCATGACCGCCGCTTCGGGGTATTTACAGTGGTTCCCGAGTGAGTTCTCGAAGCTGATGCTCGGGTTGGAGCGCACCATGCCCACCGGGCTTGCCGCGACGAACCGCATCCTCCTTCAAGCGACCTTCGCCCTCGGACCTCACAAGCCGCACCCGTTCTGATCGAGGATCCGCCAATGCTGTCATACCGATTCGTCGCCGCGTTCGGCGCGGTTGTCACCCTCGCGCTCGCGGAACCCGCGGCCGCGCAGCTGAGAGTCGTCACGAGCACCACCGATCTGGCCGACATCGCGGCCGCCGTCGGCGGCGCGCGGGCGAGAGTGCGTCACATCAGCGAGGGATATCAGGATCCGCACTTCGCGGAGGCCAAGCCCAGCTTCGTTCTCCAGCTGCGCAATGCGGACGTCTTCGCGTTCGTCGGACTCGATCTCGAGATTGGTTGGATGCCGCTGCTGCTCCAGGGCGCCCGCAATCCGAAGGTGCAGGCGGGCGGCTCCGGCCACCTGGACGTGTCACAGGCGATCGAGGTGCTCGACCGCGCGACGCAGCGAGTGGATCGGAGTCAGGGCGATATCCACGCCGCGGGCAATCCCCACTACTGGCTGGACCCCGCCAACGGCCGCCGTATCGCGCAGCTGTTCGGGCGTAGGTTTTCGGCGCTCGATCCGGCGAACGCCTCGGAGTACGATCGGAATGCAAAGGCATTCGAAGCCAGGCTGAACGCCGCCGAACGCGACTGGCAACGCGATCTCGCGGGCATCCGGGGAAAGCCCGTCGTCGCGTACCACACCAGCTGGAAGTATCTGGCGGAGTACACGGGGATGAACATCGTCGGGTTCATGGAACCGAAGCCGGGCGTCCCTCCCTCCCCCTCGCATCTGGCCGGACTCATTCTTCAGATCAAGCGCACCGGGGCCAAAGCGATCATCATGGAGCCGTTCTACAGCAGGAGGGATGCGGATTTCGTGGCGAGCAAGACGGGGGCGAAGGTCGTCATCCTGCCGCCGTCCGTGAACGCCTTGCGGGATGCCAAGGTGGACGATTACGTCCGTTTGCTGCAGTACAACATCTCGTTGCTGGCAACCACCCTGAAATGAGCCGGCTGGTTCTGTTCGATCGCGCGACGCTCGGTTACCGGGGTCGCGCGGTGCTTTCCGACCTGTCCTTCGAGATACCGCCAGGCGACTTCCTCGGCCTGGTTGGACCGAACGGCGCGGGCAAGACCACCATTCTCCGCGCGATCCTTGGCACCCTGAAGCCGATGTCGGGCACGGTCACGGTGGCGCCTGGGCTCCGGTTCGGATACGTCCCGCAGCGCGACTCCGTCGACTACGGTTTCCCGCTCCGAGTACTCGATGTCGTGCTCATGGGGCGCTATGACCGCATCGGCCTTGCCAGGCGGCCCTCGCGCGACGACCGCGATCGCGCCGTCCGCGCCCTGGGTCATGTGGGCATCGAGCACCTGGCGGAGCAGCAGCTGAGCGCATTGTCCGGCGGACAGAAGCAACGTACCCTGATCGCGCGAGCGCTGGTGGGCGAACCGTCGGTGCTCGTGTTGGACGAGCCGACCAACGGGATGGACCTCGTCGCGACGACCCAGATCCTCTCGCTCGTCCGGGATCTGCACGAGCGCGACCACCTCACCGTGCTGATGGTCAGTCATGCGCTGAACGAAGTGGCCAACTACGTCGACCGTATCGCCCTCACCATGGAGGGGGCGTTTCGCATCGGCTCCGTGGACGAGATTGTCACGGAGCAGACGCTCTCCAGCATGTATGGCATTCCGGTAGAGGTGGACCAGCTGCACGGGCACCGTATCGTGGTGGCGCGACCGCGTGGCTGACACCTTCACGACGATCCTGCTCTTTCGCGAGGCGCTGTATGGCGCGCTCGTGATCGCGCTCGTGTGTTCCGTGTTGGGCGTGTACGTGGTGCTCCGCCGCATCGTGTTCGTGGGAGCGGCCCTGGCCCAGCTCTCGTCCGCCGGAATCGCGTTGGGCATGTTCCTCTACGGCCTCGGCATCGGCGGTGAACTGACCCACCACCCGGTCGCCATGGCGCTGATCGTGACCATCGCCGGCGCCATGTTCTTTGGCCTGGGCGGCGGCGGGCGCGCGGGCGTGCCTCCGGACGCGGTCATCGGCGTCACGTACGCCGTCGCCGCGGCCGTCGGCATCCTGCTCATCGCCAAAGCTCGCGTCGGTGAAGTACACGACCTGTTCCTGCAGGGCAACATCCTCGGGATCACGCGGCTCGACACGTACATCCTCCTGGCCGTTGCCGTGCCCGTGCTGTTGGTGCACGCTGTCTTTTACAAGGAGTTCCTGTTCGTCTCCTTCGATCGGCAGACGGCGCAGACGATGGGATACAACGTCCGGTTCTGGAACCTCCTGCTGTACCTCACGCTCGGCGTCGTCATTGCGTACGCCATGCAGTTCGCAGGCGTGATGCTGGTATTCAACTTCCTCGTGCTGCCGGCCGTCACGGGGCTGCTGCTCGCGAGCAGCATGCGGGGTATTTTTTCCATCGCGATCGCGGCCGGATTGCTCGCGGCCCTGGCGGGATTCTCCCTGTCCGTTCCATTCGATCTGCCAAGCGGCCCGACCATCGTGGCCGTATCAGGCGTCCTCGCGCTCACGGCGTGGGGCGCTCGCCACCTGCTGAAGATCTAGGGATCCAGGGGCGGGTCGGTCACGCGAATCGCTGCACCGCGCGCTCGCGCGCCTTGCGGGCTTCTTCCTCCCGGTTGCGAGGCGCCGCCGTCGTGCTCAAGGAGTGGATCAGCCGCCTGGCCACGTCCGTCACCTCGTCCACGGCGCGCTTGAAGGCCTCTTCGTTCACGCGCGATGGCTTCGTGGTGCCACTCAATTTGCGGACGAATTGCAGCGCCGACGCGCGAATTTCGTCGTCGGTGGCTGGCGGCTCGAAATTGGCGAGCGTCCTGATGTTGCGGCACATGGTCTATTGCCCCCCTTCGCGGTCTGTCTGACACAAATATGCTCGGCGCGGGTGCGCGGCGACATGTCAGCGCCCGAGTCTGGCTCGAATTCCCGCAACCCGCGTCGTGACGCTAACTTGACCGTCTATGAGCCGGCGGGATGAAGCCCTCGAGTATCATCGGTCCGGACGACCGGGCAAGATCGCGGTTGTCCCCACCAAGCCACTGACCAACCAGCGGGAGCTGTCCCTGGCGTACTCGCCCGGGGTGGCCGAACCGTGCCTGGAGATCAAGCGCGACCCGGACGAGGCGTACACGTACACGGCGAAGGGGAACCTGGTCGCCGTCGTCACCAATGGTACCGCCGTCCTCGGACTCGGCAACATCGGCGCGCTGGCCGGGAAGCCGGTGATGGAAGGCAAGGGCAACCTGTTCAAGCAGTTTGCCGACCTGGACGTGTTCGACCTCGAGGTGGGGTCGGAAGATCCGCAGGATGTCATCCGGTTCTGCCAGTTGCTCGAACCCACGGTCGGCGGGATCAACCTCGAGGACATTCGCGCTCCCGACTGCTTCCTGATCGAGGAAACGCTCCGGAAGACGCTGTCCATTCCGGTGTTCCACGACGACCAGCATGGCACCGCCATCATTTCAGGCGCGGCGTTGCTCAACGGTCTGGAACTCGTGGAGAAGGACATCGGCGCGGTGCGCGTGGTGTTCTCCGGCGCGGGCGCCGCGGCCATCGCTACGGCCGAGCATTACGTCCGGCTCGGCGTGCGCCGCGAGAACATCGTCCTGTGCGACCGGCAAGGGGTGGTCCGCGCCGATCGCACCCCAGGCGAGATGGACCCCTACAAGGCGCGGTTCGCCACGCCGCGCAACCTTCGCAACATCGCCGGCGCCCTGGAGGGGGCCGACGTGCTCGTCGGCTTGTCGGTGGCGGGGGCGATCACGAAGGAGATGGTCGCGGCCATGGCGCCGCGCCCGATCATCTTCGCGCTGGCGAATCCGGTGCCCGAGATCCTGCCGGACGAGGTGCGGCTCGTGCGCGACGACGCGATCGTCGCGACCGGCCGCAGCGACTTTCCGAATCAGGTCAACAACGTGCTAGGCTTTCCGTTCATCTTCCGCGGCGCGCTCGACGTGCGCGCCACGCAGATCAACGAAGAGATGAAGATGGCGGCGACGCGCTCCCTCGCGCTCCTCGCCAAGGAAGACGTGCCCGACTCGGTGGCGGCGCTGTACGGGCTGCGCGGCGTGCGCTTCGGTCCGGAATACCTCATTCCCTTCCCGTTCGACCCGCGCGTGCTGCTCTGGGTGGCGCCGGCCGTCGCCTGGGCGGCGGTCGCCAGCGGCGTCGCCCGCGAGTTCTGCGAGATGGAGGAATACCGGCAGCAGCTCGAGACCCGGCTGGGTCGCGCCCGCGGCCTGATGCGCGGCGTCATCAATCGCGCGACCCGCGACCCGAAGCGGATCGTCTTTCCCGAGGGCGACGAGATCAAGGTGATCCGGGCCGCCGCCCAGCTCGTGGACGACGGCATCGCGCATCCCGTGTTGCTGGGCAACCGCCAGCGGATCGAGGGTATCGCCAGCGGCGCGAACGTCGACCTCGAGGGAATCGAGATCGAGAACCCGGCCACCTCCGCGCGTCGGGAATCGTATGCCCACTTCCTCTGGGAGCGGCGGCAGCGCAAGGGCTGGAGTCTCGATGAAGCCCGTCGGCGCCTCTACAACGGCAACTACTTCGGCTCGTGCATGGTGGCCAATGGCGACGTGGACGCGCTGGTCTCCGGCGTGAACCTGCACTATCCCCAGACGATCCGGCCCGCGCTGGAGGTCATCGGCGCGCACGCGAAGGCCGGCATCGTGAGCGGCTTCTACCTGCTCGTGTTCGAGCAGCACGTCGTGCTGCTCGGCGACACGACGGTCAACATCGATCCCACCGCCGAGAACCTGGCGCAGATTGCGTACGCGGCCGCGCGCATCACGCGCACGCTCGGCATCGAGCCGCGCATCGCCATGCTCTCGTTCTCGAACTTCGGTTCGGTGAGGCACCCCGAAGCCGAGAAGGTCGAGCGCGCCGTGGCCCTGCTGCGTGAACGCGATCCGTCGCTGGTGGTGGACGGCGAGATGCAGGCGGATACCGCCGTGGCGCCACACATCCTGCAACGCGATTACCCGTTCAGCACTCTGAAAGAGCGCGCGAATGTGCTAATCTTCCCCAACTTGAGCGCGGGGAACATCGCGTACAAGTTGTTGAATCATCTGGGCGGCGCCACCGCGATCGGGCCCATCCTCGTCGGCATGCGGCGGCCCGTGCACGTCCTGGAACGCGGCGCCGACGTGCAGGACATCGTCAACATGGCGGCCGTAGCGGTGGTGGACGCGCAGGAACGCGAACGGGGCAGGTCGGAACGGGCAGCACCAACCCAGGACACTCCACAGGTCTTTTCGAGGCTATAGCACGCATGGTGACGCAGACGCGACCGGCGCCGGTAGCCGCGCCGGCAGCACAGACGCTCGACGCGCAGGGCCTCGCGCCGTCCGGCCGCACCCATTGGAATCAGGTCCAGACGGTGCTGCTCGAAACCGCGGTCCGCCGGGGCGAGGGCGAGCTGGCGCACATGGGCCCCTTCGTGGCCGTCACCGCGCCCCACACCGGTCGCTCACCCAACGACAAGTTCGTGGTCCGCGACCCCTCCACAGAGCAGGAGGTCGATTGGGGCAAGGTCAACCAGCCGTTCGCCCCCGACAGGTTCGACCGCCTGCTCGACGACGTTCGCGCCTACCTCAACGGCCGTGACGACCTGTTCGTTCAGGACCTGTACTGCGGCGCCGATCCGGCGTACCGCCTCTCCGTGCGGTATGTCTCGCCCAGCGCGTGGCACATGGCGTTCGTGCGGAACATGTTCATCCGCCCCGACCTCGCCGATCTTGCCGGCTTCGAAGCCAACTTCACCGTGCTGCACGCGCCCCAGTTCGAGGCCGACCCGGCGAAGCACGGCACGCGCACCGGTACGTTCATCGTCCTCAACCTTGCGAAGCGCATGATCCTCATCGGCGGCACGCGGTACGCCGGTGAGTTGAAGAAGGCCATGTTCACGGTCATGAACTACTACCTGCCGCGGCAGGGCGTGCTGTCCATGCACTGCTCAGCGAACATCGGAAAGGACGGCGACACGGCGCTCTTCTTCGGGCTTTCCGGCACGGGCAAGACCACGCTCTCCGCCGATCCGCAGCGCCGCCTCATCGGTGACGATGAACATGGCTGGTCCCCGGCAGGGACGTTCAACTTCGAAGGGGGCTGCTACGCCAAGGTCATCAACCTGTCGCCGCAGAACGAGCCGGACATCTTCCGCACCACCGAGATGTTCGGCACCGTGCTGGAAAACGTGGTGCTGGATCCCGTGACGCGCCGCGTGAAGTTCGAGGATCAGTCCATCACCGAGAACACGCGCGCGTCATACCCCCTGCCCTACATCCCGAATCACGTTCCGGACGGGCGGGGCGGACATCCGCGGAACATTGTCTTCCTCACGGCGGACGCCTTCGGTGTGCTCCCGCCGGTCGCGAAGCTCACGCGCGAGCAGGCGATGTACTACTTCCTGTCCGGCTATACCGCGAAGGTGGCCGGCACCGAGCGCGGCGTCACGGAGCCGCAGGCAACTTTCTCCTCGTGCTTCGGCGCCGTCTTTCTCGTCTGGCACCCCACCAAGTACGCCAACATGCTCGGGCAACTGATTGACGAGCACGGGTCCCAGGTCTGGCTCCTCAATACCGGATGGACGGGGGGTGCGTACGGCGTGGGGCACCGCCACAAGCTCGCCCACACGCGGGCGATGGTCGATGCCATTCTCAGCGGCCACCTCGGCAAGGCAGCGTGCGACGTGGATCCGGTCTTCGGGCTCGCGATTCCCCGCGAGATCAAGGGCGTACCGGCCCAGGTGCTCAACACCCGCAATACGTGGGGCGACACGGCGGCGTTCGATGCGCAGGCCGGCAAGCTCGCCGAGATGTTCCGCCGGAACTTCGAGAAGTTCGGCGGCGTCGCGTCCGACGCGGTGAAATCGGCGGGGCCGCGCTGAAAGTCGTTCGCGATCCGCTCTGGAACAACATCCGGGTCGAGCCCCTCGCGCTTCGGCTGATCGACACCGCGGCCTTTCAGCGGCTGCGCTACGTCCGACAACTCGGCCTGGCATTTCTGGTCTACCCCGGCGCGAATCACACCCGGTTCGAGCATGCGCTCGGCACCTACCACCTGGCGCGGCGTGCCCTGGACCTGCTTGGCGAACGCGGCGAGTTGCGGGCGCTGGATGACGCGGCGAGCGTGCACGTGCGCATCGCCGCGCTGCTGCACGACATCGGGCACTACCCGTTCTCGCATGCCCTCGAGGAGATCGGAGCGTTGCACCACGAGGAGGTCGCGCGTCCCCTGATCTGCGACGGCGAAATCGGCGACCTCCTGCGCGGGGCGCTGGGAGCGGACGCGCCCGACCGCATCGTCGCGCTCATTCGGGGACACAGCGACAGTCCGCTCCAGGGACTGATTTCCGGCTCCCTGGACCTCGACAAGATCGAATACCTCCGGCGCGACGCCCTGATGTGCGGGGTCCCCTATGGGGAGATCGACGCCGACCGGCTGCTCAACGCGCTCACGCTGCTCCCCACGCCACCGGAAAGCGCGGCGCCGGGCCCCGTCACGATCGGTATTCACGAGAAGGGATTGTCCGCGGTGGAATCGCTGTTGTTCGCCAAGTATCAGATGTATCGCAACGTGTACTGGCACCACGCCGTGCGCAGCGCCACCGGCATGTACAAGCGGCTGGTCTCCGACGCGCTCGACGCGGGCGCGCTGAGCGCCACGGCGCTTGCGGGTTTCACCGACGAGGGGCTGCTGCTGGGGCTGCAGGCCAGGGGGGGGCATCCGCTGCTGACGGCACTGCGCCATCGCCGGCTCTACAAGCGCGCCGCGGAATGGCCCGCCGCCGAGCTGCCCGCGGACCGGGGCGAGTGGATCGCGGACGACTGGCGCCGGACGATGCGCGTCGAGAACGACCTCGCGTCTCGCCTGGGACTCGCCCACGGCGAGCTGCTGCTGGATTTTCCGGCCAAGACCGAGATGCTCGGACTCGACCTGCCCGTCCTGCGTCGCGCCGGCCAGGTGGAGCATCTGACCCGCACCTCGGCGGGGACGATCAACCTCCCCAAGCTCTCGGACGAGCTCTATCGCTCAGCGCGCTGGTTGCGCGTGTTCACGGCACGGCCCGTTGACCTGCCGAAACCGTTCGTGATGGACCTGCTGTCGCCCTGAGGGATCACGCCGTCGACTTGCCGTGTGCCTCGGCGAGTTTGCGGGCAATGCCGCGATAGAACGCCGCGTCGTCCTTTCTGCCCTGCTGGTCCAGCGACAGCGCCGTGGTCTCGAGCGCGAAGAGAATGTTCCCGAGATACAGCAGCGCCAGGTTCCCCACGGACTCGGGCGGCGCGCTCACTCCGCGCTGACCGCAATGACTTCGGTCGTGGCGCTCGGCTCCACGGCTGCCATCTCGCCCGTGACGCGATCGCGGCTGGTTCCCGCGTCGTCCACGTGCACCACGATGCAGGTGATGTTGTCCAATCCTCCGCGCCCGTTCGCCTCGGAGATCAGCGCGCCCACCTTGCGCGCCGGCTCCGCCCGCGACATCAGGAGCTGCGCCAGCCGCCGATCGTCCACCATCCCGGTGAGGCCGTCGCTCGCCACCAGGAAGATGTCCCCCGAGCGCGACTCCCCCGTGTACAGGTCCGGCTCGACTTCGGGGCTCGCCCCTACGCATCGCGTGATCACGTTGCTGTAGGGGTGATACCGCGCCTGCTCCGCCGTCAGGTTGCCCAGGTCCACCTGCTCCTGCACGTAGGAGTGGTCCTTCGTGAGCTGCTTCAGGGCGCCGTCCCGAAGCAGATAGACGCGCGAGTCGCCCACCTGCCCGATGAGGTAGCGCGCGTCGGAGAGCACCAGCACGGACGCCGTGGTCCCCATGCCCTGTTTGTCGACCTCGGTGATCGTCCGATCATGGATGGCCCGGTTCGCGAGCCGGAGCGATTCGCCGAGTGTGCTGGTGGCCCCATCATCGCTCACGCGCGCGATGTCCTTGATCTCGCGCAGAACGATCTGCACCGCCATCTCGCTTGCCACTTCGCCGGCGGCGTGGCCGCCCATGCCGTCGGCCACGATGAATATGCCGCGCGTACCGTTCACCGGGACATCGACGGCGAAGTTGTCCTCGTTTCCGGACCGAATCATCCCGACATCGGTCTTGGCAGCGTACGACAGTTTCACCCGCGCCCCTGCATGCCGAGGAAATACGCCACGGCGCCCACGACGAGGATCACGACGATCCAGACCCACGCGGGTACTCCGCCACGCGATTCGGCCTTGGCGGGGGGTGCCTCCTTTTTCGGTCTGGCCGCCGATGGTTTCGACATCACCGGCGCCGTTGGCGGTTCGGGACGCGGCGGCGCCGAAGGCGCCGTCGGTGCCTCGGCCCGAGGACGCGGGGCCGGCGGCGCCGCGACCGGCACCGGCGCGGGCACGGCCGGCGCGGCCGGCGGCGTCACTGACCGTGGTGCGGCGGCCGGCGCGGCCGGCGCGGCCGGCGCGGGCGGAGCAGCCGGTGGTGGGGCGGCGGCCGGCGGTGGGACGGAAGGCGGCGCGGGCGTGGCGGCGACCGCCGGAGCCGCCGGTGATGCCGCCGCGGGCGTCGGTTTGGCAGCCGCGGCCACGTCGGCGTAGAACCGGAACTCCTCGCTGCCCACGCGAACCACATCCGCGCGCGCCAGCACCGCGGCGCCCTGCACGCGGGTTCCGTTCACCCAGATGCCATTCGTGCTGTGGTCGGTCAGAGTATACCCGCCTTCGCTGGGCGCGATCGACGCATGACGACGCGACACCTCCGCCTGCGCGACGACCACGTCCGAACCGGCTTCCCTGCCGAACGTGACCCCGTCGCTGGGGATCTGATACTCCTTCCCGTCCACCAGCGATACGAGCCGTCCGCCGGTTGCCGCGGTGGCGCGAGCGGGGCCGGCGCGCTTCGCCGCGATGGCCGCGACATCCAGGGCGGAAACGAACTGGGTGGCCCCGACCTTCTTGTCCTCCGAGAAGAGGATCTCCCGTCCCGCAACTTCCACCTTGTCGCCATGCATCAGCGGCGTCGGATCCGCCAGCACCACGCCGTTCACCCGCACCGAGGCGCTTTCACTCGCCCGGCGGATCACGACGTGGTTGTCCGCACCCAGCTCGAGTATCGCCTGGAGGCCCAGCGCGGCGTCGTCGGACACGCTGACGTCCACGCCGTCGCCGGCGCCGACCCGCGTCTGGCCCGGCCTCAACGTGTGCTGTTTGTCGTTGACCTGAATGACGGGCATAGCCGTTTGCTCGACGCGGGTCGGGGAGTGGCAAACCGGCGCGAGCAACGCCCGCGCGGCGGAGAATCGAACTCCGGGCAGAAACTTACCGTCCATCGCTCTAAGGTCAATCAGCCCTTCATCTTGAATTCCGCCAGTCCGAAGAGCTTCACCGGCAGTCGCTGCAGGTGCGAGAAGATGTCAGTGCGCAGCCGCCAGCGCTCTTCGTGGACGACGTCCGGCGATGTCCTCAGGTCCCCGTGACCCGCGCGCGGTGCGGACGCGCCCGCCTGGCCAATCCAGAGTCGGCGCCGTGAATCCCCGCTGACCACCCCAGTCTGGTACACCCGTTGCGATTGGCACCACCGATCGCTGAACCTGAATGGAGGTTTCTCAACATGTCAATTCTCGCGTGGGTGGTGTTGGGCCTGATTGCCGGCGCCATCGCCAAGGCCGTGATGCCCGGCAAGGATCCCGGTGGCATCATCGTCACGATCCTCATCGGGATCGTGGGCGCCTTCCTCGGCGGCTTCCTGGGCAACATGATTGCCGGAACTGGGCTGAACGGATTCTCGCTGTGGAGCATTCTGCTCTCGGTCGTGGGTGCGGTCCTCCTGCTCTGGATCTATCGAGTGGCCACCCGGCGCAGGGGAACGTCTACCCTGTAGCGGCAACAGGCGAGGCGAGTCGGCCAGTTCCTCGGCCGCCTCGTCCCGGCCTGCAGGGAGTGCCCCGGAACTAGATTGCGTGGGTGAAGGACTCCATCATCATTCGGGGCGCGAGACAGCACAATCTCAAAGGGTTCGACCTCGAGATCCCGCGCCGTTCCTTCACCGTCATCACCGGCCCGTCCGGCTCGGGCAAGTCCTCGCTCGCCTTCGACACCATCTACGCCGAGGGGCAGCGGCGGTACGTGGAGTCACTGTCGGCTTATGCGCGCCAGTTTCTCGAGCGCATGGAGAAGCCCGACGTCGATGTGATCGAGGGCCTGTCTCCCGCGGTGGCCATCGAGCAGAAGAACCCCACCAGGACATCGCGCTCCACGGTAGGGACGGCCACCGAAATCCACGATTATCTCAGGTTGTTGTGGGCACGCATCGGACGCACGCACTGCCGCGTGTGCGACCGCGAGCTGTCGCCCGACACCGTCCAGTCGGTCACCGACGCCGTGATGGAACTTCCCGCCGGCACCAGATTCTCGGTGGCCTTCCCGCTCCGGTTCTCCGAGGCCGTCACGCACCAGGTGATCGCGGAGAACCTGCGGGCCCAGGGGTTCGTCCGCATCGACGTGGGCGGCGCGACCACGCACCTCGATGAACTCGCCGCGGGAACGGACCTGACCAGGGTCGCGCATCCGCTGGTGGTCGTGGACCGGCTCGCGGCGGATGCCACCGGCCGCGGCCGGCTCGCGGACGCCATCGCCACGGCCTTCCGCGAGGGGGACGGCGACTGCGTGATCATCCTGAAGCAACCCCGCGCAACGGCGCGCGCACCGCAGCCCGTCCGGCACTGGCGCTTCACCGAGCGCTTCGAGTGCCCGGACGACGGTACGCGCGCGCCCTCGCCGACACCACAGCTGTTCTCGTTCAACAGTCCGCGCGGCGCCTGCCCAGCATGCAACGGGTTCGGAGCGATCCTCGAGTACGACGAGGCGCTCATCGTCCCGCACCCGGAACGAACCCTTGGCGACGGCGCCATCGACCCGTGGACCATGCCGCGGTACGACAACAAGCGGCGCGCCCTCGCGGAATTCGCAAAGCGCGAGGGCATCCCCATGGACGTGCCGTGGTCCCGTCTCGCGAGCACCGCACGCGACCGGCTGCTCCGCGGAAAGGCCAGAGGATACAAGGGCATCTTCCCGTTCCTCGAGGATCTCGAGGAGAAGCGATACAAGCAGTACATCCGAGTCTTCCTGCGACGGTACCAGTCTGCCCGCACATGCCCCGCGTGCGCGGGTGCCAGGCTCCAGCCCGACGCCCTCCAGGTGCGCATCGCGGGCCGACGCATCGCGCAGGTCTCGGATCTGGCGATCGACCGGCTGCTCCCCTGGCTGGACGCGCTCGAGCTCACGCCGTTCGAACGCGGCGTCGCGGGCCATCTCGTGGCGGAGGCGCGCGGCCGGGTGCAGTTCCTCAGCGATGTGGGGCTCGATTACCTCACGCTCAACCGCGCGACCCGCACGCTCTCGGGCGGCGAAGCGCAGCGGATCGGGTTGGCGAATTCCCTCGGGGCGCGCCTGGTGGACACGCTCTACGTCCTGGATGAACCGTCCATCGGCCTGCACGCGCGCGACATGTCGCGATTACTGCGCCTGTTGCTGCGCCTGCGTGACGCCGGCAACACGGTGCTGGTGGTCGAACATGATCTGGAGGCGATGCGCGCCGCGGACTTCATGGTGGAGCTGGGACCCGGCAGCGGCGCACTCGGTGGAGCGATCGTGTTCGCCGGCCCCATGAGCCGTGTCGCCGAGAGTCCCCTGACGGGCCAGTATCTCACCGGAGCACGGTCAATCGCGCTCCCGCGCGCGCGCCGCAAGGTCGGTCCGCGCTGGCTCACGCTGACCGGGGCGCGAGAGCACAACCTTCGCGGCATCGACCTGAAGATTCCCCTGGGCGCGGTCACGGTGATCACCGGTGTGTCCGGTTCGGGCAAGAGCACGCTGGTCTACGACGTCCTGCTGCGCGCCCTGGAGACACGACTGCACGGCGAGCACACCGCCAAGCGGCACCTGGGCGAGCGGGTGGGCGCGTATGACGCGATCCGCGGATTCGAGGGGCTGGATGACGTGGTCTGCGTCGACCAGTCGCCCATCGCCAAGTCGCCGCGCTCGAACCCGGTGACCTACGTGAAGGCCTTCGACGATATCCGCCGCCTGTTCGCGAATGCCCCGCTCGCGCGCCAGCGGCGCTACACCCCCGGCACGTTCAGCTTCAATGTGGCCGGCGGTCGCTGCGACACGTGCGAAGGTGCGGGCCATCTCGAGGTGGAGATGGTCTTCATGGCGGACGTCTACGTGCCGTGTGATGACTGCGGCGGAAAGCGGTTCCGCGCAGACGTGCTCGAGGTCACGGTCGCTGGCCGCAACATTCATCAGGTGCTCGAGCTCACGGTCGATGAAGCCATCCGGGCGTTTCCACGTGAGGAAAAACTTGGCCAGGCGCTGTGGCACCTCCAGCAGGTTGGCCTCGGGTACCTCCGCCTCGGGCAGCCCGCCACGACGCTGTCGGGCGGCGAGGCCCAGCGCATGAAGATCGCGCGTGAACTGGCGACGGCCGGACGCAAGAGCGGTCGCAAGCTGTACCTCATGGACGAACCGACCACGGGACTCCACCTCGAGGACATCCGGAATCTCGCGCAGGTGTTCGATCGTCTGGTGGACGCGGGACACACGCTCGTCCTGATCGAGCACAACCTCGATGTGATCAAGCTGGCCGACTGGATCGTGGACCTTGGACCCGAGGGCGGTGATGGCGGCGGCGAGATCGTGGCGCAGGGACGTCCGGAGGACGTTGCGACCGTGGATAGGTCCCATACGGGACGCTGGCTTCGCACGGTGCTTCCCGCTAATTTTCGCGGTTCAGCAGCACCGATCCCCAGTAGCTCAGCTGGTCAGAGCATTCGACTGTTAATCGAAGGGTCGTAGGTTCAAATCCTACCTGGGGAGCTCGATGGACGCTCGCGCCCCGTGACAACGGCGGCCCGCATACGCGGTGCCGCCGTTTCCCGTTCTTAGAACCCCGAGATGATGTACATCAGCTTGCCGTTGTACATCAGGGTTGTGCCAGGTCCGAGTCGCTGGGCCGCCGTCTGCTCGAGCTTCTTGTCAGTCGTCTTGGCGGACACGCCCACGATTGGCTCTCTCGGGGTTCTCGGCGCGGGTCGGATCTTGACGTTCTCGTAATCAAGCTTCCAGTCCTGCTTCGAGAAGCTGAACGTACCGGGGAGATAGCTCTTCAGGTTGCGGGGCATCTTGCCGGTGCCTGCTTCACGAGGATAGTAGCCACTGTCCAGGGCAAAATTCATTGCTGCGTTGCGCACCACGGTAAAGTCCCCAATGAGCCGTGCCGTCATCGCCTGACGCTTGAGTTCCTGATACTTCGGGACCGCGATGCCTGCAAGCAGGGCGACGATGGTCACGGAGACGAGCAGTTCGACGAAGGTGAATCCGCGCCTGCGCTGGATGCTCATCGCTGGCGTCCCTGCATGATGGAAATGCTCCGGCCAAGAAACGCTTCGAAATCATCGGTCGACGCGAGCGTCAGCGCGTTCCCCCCACGTTGCATGGTCAGGACGAACGCGGTGTCTCCGACGAGTTCGTACCGGATCCCGGGAGTATCCTCGTCAAGCGCATCGAGGGATGACGGATAGAACCCTTCATCCAGCCGATACATCTCCAGGCGCTGCGCGAACATGTACAGCGCGAAGCGCGACGTCGCCTCGGCTTCGGTTGGCGGCATGACGCGGGGTGCTGGACCCCAGATGAACGCCGGTTTGGCAATCCACGAGTACGCGCTCAGCGCGACCGCCGGCACGCAAAGGCACGCGGCGAGAATGATTCTGGCGCGGCGCGAACCGAGGGAACGCGGCGCGGTGATTTCGCGCTGGACGCTCACCGCGTGATCCATGACGTCACGCAATATCAGCGCGCGCTCCAAGTCCGCCTCAACCTTGGGCTCGGTGCCAGCCGTGTGTCCTGATGGCTTCGGGTGCTTCGTCATGGGCTGGACCCCGCGTCGTCGCGAGCACCGAGAGGGTTGGGTTGCGAACTCCCGAAATCACACTGATTGCGATGCGTCAGGCAAGGAATCGTGTGGGGCGATCCCCGGGTGGACGTATATTGTCTCCTCGGTCCCGCTCGCACCTTCCTACATGCCAAAACGCGACAAGCCATCTTCTCCTGGCCGCGATCACGCCTCCGCCGGCGACGGCAGGCCGCTCGTCGGCGTGATCATGGGGAGCCGCTCTGATCTCAAGCACATGGGCCCCGGGATCGAGCTGCTGAAGGAACTGGGCGTGCCTCATGAGGTCCGGATCGTGTCCGCCCACCGGACGCCCGACTGGATGTTCGAGTATGCCGGTACCGCGGAAGCGCGCGGCATCGAGGTGATCATCGCTGCCGCCGGCGGATCCGCACACCTGCCGGGCATGGTCGCGGCCAAGTGCGTGATCCCGGTGTTGGGCGTGCCGATGCCCGCCACCGCGCTCAACGGCGTGGATGCCCTGCTATCCATCGTCCAGATGCCCCGTGGCGTGCCGGTGGGCACGCTGGCCATCGGAGAGCCGGGCGCGGCGAACGCCGCCCTCCTGGCCACGGCGATCGTCTCCCGCGGCCGCCCCGAGCTCCGCGAGCGGCTCCGCGCCTGGCGCGCCGGCCGCACCGAGGAGGTGCTACAGCACCGCGAGGTCAGCGACTCGTGACGCCTGAGGTCTCCTCGCTGATCGTTGGCCCGGACCGCTAGCGCCCGCGTGTCCGTCATACTGCCAGGCGCAACGATCGGCATCCTCGGCGGCGGACAGCTGGGCCGCATGACGGCGCTCGCCGCCCGATCGATGGGATACCGGGTGCACGTGCTGGATCCGGACGCGGAGTGCGCCGCGGCCGCCGTCGCCGACCGCTGCGTCACCGCGCCCTTCGACGACACCGATGCGGCGCGCGACCTGGCCAGACAGTGCGACGTCATCACGCTCGAAATCGAGCAGATCGCCACCGCGGTGATCGACGCCGCGGGGACGCACGCCCCCGCGCGGCCGGGAGCACACGTCGTGGGCGTCGTGCAGGATCGCGCCCGCCAGAAACAGTGGCTCGAACGGCATGGCTTTCCGCTCGGGGCCTATCGCGCGGTGAACAGCGCGAGCGACATCGCCGACGCGGTGCGTGCTTTTGGCGAGTGCTTCGTGAAATCGTGTCGGGGCGGGTACGACGGACGCAGCCAGGTACTCGTGAAGGAGGCGGACGCCGCCGGCGACGCCTGGCGGGCACTCGGAGAACGCCCGGCGGTGGCCGAGCGCGCGCTGTCCCTTGCCGCGGAGCTCTCCGTCATGGTCGCGCGGCGCCCGGGTGGGGCTGGGGGAGGCGAAACGCGGGTCTTCCCCATCGCGCTCAATCATCACGAGCGCCAGGTGCTGTCGTGGTCCGTGCTCCCGGCGCCGTTGCCCAGACCCGTGCTGCAGCAGGCGACGCAGATTGGCCGCGGCATCGCCGAACAACTGGCACTGGAAGGACTGCTCGCCGTCGAACTCTTCCTCACCGCGTCGGGAGACCTGTTCGTGAACGAGCTCGCGCCGCGCCCGCACAATTCCTTTCACTCCACCGAACGCGCGTGCGTGACGAGCCAGTTCGAGCAGCTCACACGCGCGGTGTGTGACCTGCCGCTCGGCGACACCAGCGTGGTGCGTCCCGCGGCGATCGTCAACGTGTTCGGCGATCTGTGGACTGGCGATGCGAAGCCCCCCCCCCCGTTCGATGCCGCCCTCACCGATCCGGTCGTCAGGCTGCACCTCTACGGCAAGAAGGGCGCGCGCGCCGGCCGCAAGATGGGGCACATATCGGCGATCGGTGGCTCCGCGTGGGACGCGCTCGCGATCGCGCGGGCCGCGGCCAAGCGGATTGGCGTGTCCACGGAAGACGTTCCCGCGCAGGTCCGGGAACTGGGCGCATGACGGTGGGCCGGCTCGAGGATTTCGCGCTCGAGCGGTACTTCGCGCGCTGGGAATTCGCGGTGAAGCACCAACTCAGCGCGTCGGACGTGGAGCCGCTCACGCTGAACGCCCTCCTGGGGCTGGCGGATGACGATGCCCGCGCCCGCTGGAATGCCCTCACGCTCGGGTACACGGAATCCACCGGGCTGCCCGCCCTGCGGCAGGCGATCGCCGCGCAATACGACATGGTTGGAGCGGACCAGGTCGTGGTGACCGCTGGAGCCGAAGAGGGAATCTTCCTCGCGATGCACGCCCTGCTCGGCCCAGCGGATGCGGCCATCGTGGTCGCTCCGGCATATCAATCGCTGCATGCGGTTGCCCGCTCGATCGGCGCCACCGTGACGATGGTGCCTCTGCGCGCAGAGGCGGGATGGCGGCTCGACCCGGAGGAGATCGCCCGCGCCGTCACGCCGCGCACCCGCGTCATCGTCGTCAACTTTCCCCACAATCCCACCGGCGCGCACATCACCGCGACCGATCAGCGGCGCCTGCTGGAGATCGCCGACGGCGCGGGCGCCGTCCTGTTCTCCGACGAGGTCTATCGCGGCCTCGAGCACGATCCCACGGAGCGGCTACCGCCGGCGGCCGACCTCTCGGATCGCGCGGTGAGTCTGGGCGTCATGTCCAAGGCGTTCGCGCTCGCGGGACTCCGTATCGGGTGGATCGCCACGCGCAACGACGCCGTACGTCAGGGGGTGGCGCGGCTGAAGGACTACACCTCGATCTGCGCCAGCGCGCCCTCGGAGATCCTGTCCCTCATCGCGCTGCGCGCCCGCGACGCCCTGCTCGAGCGATCGCGAGCGATCGTGGCAGCCAACATGCGCGTCGCAGGCGACTTCATGGCATCGCACGCTGACGCCGTGGAGTGGGTGCCCGCGCGCGCGGGGAGCACCGCCTTCCCCCGCTTTCTCGCGCGGGACGCCGATCGCGTTTCCGATGACCTGGCGCGGCGCGAAAGCGTGCTGCTCATCCCGGGAAGCGTGTTTGGATCGGACGCGTCGCACTTTCGACTGGGCCTCGGACGGCGCGACTTCCCGGTCGCGATTCGCGCGCTGGACCGAGTGCTCAGATCGTGACCCACCGCATCATGATTCAGGCACCACGCTTGCCAGCGTCCCGTGCCATGAGCAAGCGTGGCAAGCGCTGGAGTCGGCTGGCGACCTCGGCAGTCATTGCCGGGGCGGCGGCGCCCGGGGTGCTGCGATGGGTACGACGCGCCGGCGCCGCCAGACGGGCCGTGGACATGCGAATGACGGTCGTGGTCGAGCGGCCCATTCATGACGTCTTCGCGTTCTGCCACGACTTCGAGAACTTTCCGGAAGTCATGAACATCCCGCTCAGCATCACGGACTCGCAGGACGGCCGGTCACACTGGGCGGTCCGGTCGCCGACCGGGCAGACCATTCAGTGGGACGCGATGGTCACCAAGTACGTGCCCAATTCCGTGATTGCCTGGGAAAGCGTTCCGGACGCGCCGGTGTACGCCAGCGGACTCATGCGGTTTGCCCCGCTTTCGTCCGCGGAAACCCGCGTCGACATCGCACTGACGTATCGGCCGTGTGACACGGCGCTGGCCGAGGCGCTCAGGGCGCTGCTCGCCCCGAGCAATACGGACCGGCTGCGGTCGGATCTGCAGGACGCGTCTCATGACCTGAAGCGGCATCCGATGCCAGCAGCCGGCGCCCTCGGTCCGGCGGCCTAGGAACTCGCGGATGCACGATGGTCCGAACGCCGCTCTCCCTGGCGCCGCTCCGCGATCCCCGTGCTGCTGACGGAACGCCCCTCCCCCGCGCGCACTTCCACGATGCGAAGGGGCAACTGTCCAGGACGTGACGCCTTCAGCAGTGGCAGCGACACGTTGTACACCGGACACCCTGTGCTGGTGGCTCCCTCCAGCGAACCACTGTGCGCATGGCCGTGGAAGACCGCGGTCACGTCGTATCGCGACAGCGGCTCTTCGAGACGACTCGATCCGAGGAACGGGTAGAGCTCGAGCGCCTCGCCCTCGACGGTCTCGCGGATGGGCGCATAGTGGATGACGGCAATGCGGTGCTCCGTCCTGAGGCGCGCGAGCGCGGCTTCGAGCTTGAGTGACTCGCTGATCGCCTCGTGGACGAACGCCTTGATCACCGGCTCGCCCCAGGCCCCCAGCGCGCCACGTCCGAACCCGCCACAAAACCCGCGAACACCGGCGAAGCCAATGCCGTGAATCTCGTGCGTGTCGCCGTCCAGCAAGCGCACGCCGGCATCGCCGAGGATCCGCACGATCTCCTTCTCCTCACCGGCCTCGAGATCGTGATTCCCGAGCACGCCAACGACGGGGATTCGAAGCGCCGTGGTGAGATCCCGCGCGAGTACCTTCGCCTCTTCCGCCAGGCCGAAGTCGGTGAGGTCGCCGGCCAGCACCAGGATATCGGCTGCTTCGGTGATCGCCTCGAACAGCGGCTGCAGCGCCCCCTGCGACGTCCTGCTGTAGTGGAGGTCGCTGATGGCGGCGATGCGAACGACGGCTGGGGCGGTCATGAGGGAGGGTCGGAATGTGGGTGATTGGTCGGGGACATGAACATTCCGGGCCACAGCCACCGGGCTGTGCTGCTGGCTAGCCCTCGTCTTGCATCCGGAGTACGCACGAGCGCCACCGACCCGAACCACACGTGCATGGCCTTCCAGTCAACACTCAACGATCCCGGTCACGACACCAATACGTTCTATCGCCGTACACTGCACGTGCTGAGTGAATCGCAAGTGGAGTTTCTGGTCGGCGGCTCGCATGCGTATCTGGAATACACCGGCATTGTGCGCAACACGAAGGACTTCGACCTGTTCGTGCGCCCCAGGGATCTGGAGCGCGCGCTCCGGGCGCTTGCGGACGCAGGATACCGCACGGAAATCACCTTCCGACACTGGCTGGCCAAGGCACACGAGTCAGGGGACAACGTGGACCTGGTCTTTGGGTCGGGCAATGGCGCGTGTCGGGTGGACGACGACTGGTTCGATCACGCCGTGGAAGCCGACGTCCTCGGCATGCCGGTGAAGATCGCGCCGATCGAGGAGCTCCTCTGGCAGAAATCCTTCGTGATGGAGCGAGAGCGCTTCGACGGTGCTGACGTCATGCATCTCATCCGCCATCGCGCCGATGCGATCGACTGGGAGCGGTTGCTCCGGCGCTACGACCGCTATTGGCCGCTATTGCTGACGTACCTCACGATGTTCACGTTCATCTACCCGTCCGAGCGCCACCGCATCCCGGCGCGGCTGTTCGATGAGTTGACGACGCGGTTCCAACACCTGCTCGCCACGGAGGCCAGCGGCGAGCGCGTGTGCCAGGGGACACTCGTCTCGCGCGGCCAATACATGGTGGACATCGGACAGCACGGCTTCGCCGACGCCCGCATCGCGCCCCGCGGCAACATGACGCCAGAGGATTGCGTCTACTGGACGTGGGCGATCGAGAACGTCGAGTAGACGGGCTGGTGGTTCCAACCACCGGCCGCCTGCGGGTGTCTACCCACCGATACCATCGGAGACCTCGAATGTCGCGCCTCGCCCGATTGATCGTCCTCTCGTCACTCGCCACCACGCCGCTCGCCGCGCAAACCGAGCAGCGCTCGGTTACGGGAGCGGACGTGGCCATCTACAACCTCGTCGGACGGGTGTCCGCCGTTGCGGGCACCGGGAACGCCGTGCAGGTGGAAATCACGCGCCGAGGCACAGACGCGGCGCGACTGCGGATCGAGACCGGGAAGCTCCGTGGCCGCGAGACGCTGCGCATCGTCTACCCGTCCGATCAGATCGTGTATTCCGAGATGCGCCAGCGACGCGTCAGCGGGATCGGCGTCCGCGACGACGGCACGTTCAGCGATGGCGACTGGAGCGAGTTCGGGAACCGCGACCGCGTGGAGATCCGGAGTTCCGGCTCCGGTCTCGAAGCATATGCCGACCTCGTGGTGCGAGTTCCCCGGGGCCAGAAGATCGCCCTGTACCTCGCGGTCGGACGCGCCGAGGTCACCAACGTGGACGGTGACGTCACGGTGGACGTGGGCGCGGCGGACGTTGAGGTCTCCGGCACCAAAGGGGTTCTTACGCTCGACACCGGGTCGGGGCGCGTTGCCGTGCGCGAGGCCGCCGGCGAAATCGTGATCGACGCCGGCTCTGGCGGCGTCACCCTGGATCGCATTTCGGGAACCGTCCTCCGGATAGACTCGGGCTCCGGCGGTATCCAGGGCAGCGACATCGACGTCCGGGAGTTCGCCGCAGACGTGGGTTCCGGCGGGCTGCGCCTGGCTCGTATGAAGGCGCCGCTCGTTACCGTGGAGACCGGCAGCGGCGGGACAACGCTGGAGCTCCTCTCCGCCGTGGAGAGACTGCACGTCGAAACAGGCTCGGGAGGAGTCACCCTGCGCGTGCCCGCCACGCTTGGCGCCGAGGTGGACATCGAAACTGGCAGCGGCGGCTTTCAGACCGATTTCGAGATCACCACGCGTCGGATGGGACGCAACCACGTGCAGGGCCGCATCGGCGACGGCAGGGGCCGGGTGCAGATCGAGGCGGGCTCCGGAACGGTGCGCTTGCTGAAGAACCCGTCCTAGCTCGCCGCCTGTTCCGGAATGCGACCGAAGCGACGCTCGCGCCCCTCGAACTCCTGAATCGCGCGATTCAGTTCGTTCTCGCCGAAATCCGGCCACATGGTCGGGGAAAACACCAACTCCGCGTACGCGCATTCCCAGAGCAGGAAATCGCTCAGGCGCTGTTCGCCGCCGGTGCGGATGAGCAGATCCACGTCCGGCACGGGCAGCGGATCGTGATCCACATCCGCGAGGAGCTGGGAAAAGCGCTCCCGCGTCAGGGGGCCGCTCACATCCCGGGCCCTCGCCGCAGCGCGCAGGATCGCGTCACGCGACGAGTAGTCGACGGCCACGCGCAGGTGCAGGTTCCGTCCCCCCGCCGTCATCGCCTCCGCCTGATGGATCGTCTGGCGGAGCGACGCTGGAAGCCGGTCGCGCCGGCCCACGATGGAAAGCCGCACGCCGTTGGCAAGACATCGTTCGGACTCCCCCAGCAGCGAGCGCCGGAATAGCCGCATCAGACCGAGCACCTCGGGCCGCGGGCGGCTCCAATTGTCGCTCGAAAACGCGTACAGCGTCAGCGTGCCGACCTTCGCGCGGACGGCCGCTTCCACGATGTTCCGCGCGGTTCGCACGCCGGCCGTGTGTCCCGCGGTGCGCGGCAGGGCGCGCGCGGTAGCCCAGCGTCCGTTCCCGTCCATGATGATGGCCACGTGCAGGCGCGGGATCGACAGGGGCCCCGATCGGCGCGGGAGATCAATGGGTGTCATGTGGTGATCAGCGGTCGCGCGTGGCGCGAATCAGCGCTTCCATGTGGTCCAGGTATCGCTCGAGAGCACGACGTCCTGATGGCGTCAGCGCATAGCTGGTCCTCGGCACGCGCCCTTCGAAGCTCTTGTTGCAGGTGACGTAATGCGCTTCTTCCAGCTTGCGCGCATGCACGCTCAGATTGCCGTCCGTGGTGTTCATGAGACGCTTCAGATCATTGAAGCTCAGGGAATCGTTCACCGCGAGCGCGCTGACGATGCCCAGGCGCAGACGCTCGTGAATCAGGCGATCGAGGCCCAGCGGGCTCTCGTCGCCGGCCTTGCCCTTGACCGTGCGCAACCCCCGCGGCGTCTTGTCACCACGGGCGCGCTCGCTGGAAGCCGCATTGTGCTTAGCCACCGTGCCTCCGTGCGATGAGATAGCCGAACACGATGTGCAGCCCGCCGAAACCGGCCATCATGAGTCCCGTGCTCCAGGTTGCCGGGAGGAACAGCGCGGCGCATCCGACGAAGATGAAGGCCGCGCCCATCACCGGCACGATGCGGACGGAGAACGCCCCGGCCGCGACCACGCCCGTGCCGTAGAGCAGCATCCACAACCCGGGGAGCAGCGGCGTCATCCCCCGCTCCATGAATGCCACCGTCACCACCATGCCCACGACGAAGACCGGGGTGAAACTGAACAGCATCTTGCGCGCGGAGCCACTGAGCAGCGGCAGGCTCGCCGAGCGCGCCTTGTCGTACATGAACCACACCGCCACGAGCCCGGCGAGAATGGCTTCCGCCGCCCACACCAGCACCCACGCCGCAGGATCGGGCTGTCGCGCCGCGATCAGTGCCGCGAACACCGCGGTCACGCCAATCACGACCTGGCCCCAGCCGGAAACGGCCGTAAAGGTGCCAGCCGCCTCCATCGTCTCACGGATGAAGCGCAGGTTGTCCATCGCCCGCGCCTGCATCTCCGGGGGGTTGCTCGGTCGGCGCCGAATCGGAAGCACGTCAGCCATGCCCCATTGTATCACGAAGCCCGACTATCGGCAAGTACTTTACACTGCAAAGCCGAAATCAGGGGTGCCCGTCGCCCACGGAGCGTTCCGCATCCACCGGACCGGCCGTGGATGGGCTGACCGACGGGGGGTCGCTGGCCGGAAAGCTCATGTCGGACATCTCGTCCACGTCGTGCTCCTCCATTCGCCGACCGAACGCTTCCACCACCCGTTCCGCAAACGTACCCACGGCACTGCCAGCCGAGGCCGTTATCAGCGCGTCGTCCACATGGATCGGATCGCTGACACAGGTGGCACCGGCCGCCTCGACGACGCCGCGAAACTCACCCTGGGCAGCGATCTTCCTGCCCGCGAGGCCCCCCGCCTGGAGCAGGACGGACACGGCGTTTCCGTGGACCGCGATCGGCTTGTCCACCACGAGGAACTCCCGCACGAGCTGCCGAAGCCGGGGGTCGCCTCCGCCACCGTCGCCAACGACCACCAGCGCGGCGTACATCCCGCCGTGCCAGCGCTCGCCGGCGTCGGCGCTGCGCAGGGGTTGCACGATGGCCCCGGCGCGCTCGAGCGTGGCCGCCACCGTTCGCTCCTCCGACTCGGGCCCGAACACCGCGATCCGACGCCCCTCGAGCGGACGGCGCATGCTACTCCTCCTCCGCTTCACGCTTCCGCTTGAGGTCCGCGAGCTCCGGATTGTCCTCCCGTTTCGGCTTCCCGAGCTTCCCGCGCGTCTCGTGCAGGGAGTGCTTGTCCTCTTCGTGGATGTGTTCGTCTTCCGGCCGGCTCTTGCGATCCGTGGACAACAGATCTTTGTGCACCTGATCCACCCGCTTGCTGCCCATGACGATTCTCGCGATGAAGGTGAGGCGAGAAACGTCAGGAATCGTGCCGCCCGGGGTTACCGAGCAGGCACGCCATGCCGGCGGAGAATTTCCCGCACCCGATCCATCGGGAGCGCCTCTACGGTCCGACCGTTTGCTCGCACGGTCGTGGCGCGGAAGAGCGAGTTGTAGATGGCCTCCTCCGTGGCCTCGACCACGGCGGCGAACAGCGCGCTGGTCTGGTCGTTTCCCAGCTCCGCCGCCGATCGACGCTCCGCGTCCGCCGCCCGGCGAACCTCCGCATTGGTGGAGAACGCAATGGCGTAGTCACCAGATCCGTTCGATGCAAACGAGCCCGTGCGCGCCAGGCCCATGATCGAGCGTGCCGCCAGTCGCTCGAGATTCCGATCCGACAGCGGCGCGTCTGTGGCGATGACGATCATGATCGAGCCGTCGCCCCGGTCCTCGACGTCGTTCCGGAACGAATAACGGCCCAGCTCCCTGCCCACAGGCGCGCCCAGGATCTGGAGGACACCGCCAAAATTGGACTGCACCAGCACCCCCACCGTCCAGCCGCCCAGCGTCGATGGGAGTGTCCGCGACGACGTTCCCATGCCGCCCTTCCATCCGAACGCGACGGTTCCCGTCCCTGCTCCCACACTTCCTTCGTCGACCTGTGCGCCAGCCTCGGCCAACGCACGCCGCACGTGCTCCGCGCGTACCGGACGGGATCGAATGGCGTTCAGCGCCCCATCGTTCGTTTCGCCCACAACCGGGTTGATCGAGCGCACCTGGTCCATACCCGGCGCGGCAAGCAGCACGTCAACCAATGCGTTCGCCGCATTCCAGACGCACAGCGTGCAGGTGAGCAGGATCGGTGTCTCCAGCTCGCCCAGTTCCCGGAGCTGGGTGACGCCCAGGAGCTTGCCGAACCCGTTGCCCACGTGAAGCGCCGCCGGCACACGATCGCGATAGAGGTTTCCGCCGTGAGGCAGCACCGCGGTCACTCCGGTCCGCACCGAGTCACCCTCCACCACCGACACCTGCCCCACCAGGACGCCGGCGACGTCCGTGATGGCGTTCCGGCTTCCCGGGGAAAAAATTCCCGGGGCCACACCGATGTCGCGCGCGCGCGGGCGATCACCGGACTGCGCCGCGAGCCACGCCGGCAACGCGGCCAGCAGTCCGATCGACGTGATGCCGCGCGCGAGGTTCCGAGAGGAGGGGGGGCGCATGCGCGTTCTCCGAGAGGAAAGTTTGGCGAAGGAATAACGACACCGTCGAGGAACGCCTATTGTTCGAGATGCCGATCGTTCCCCTGTATGGACATGGCGACCTGCGTGCCCGGCTGCGGGACATGACGGTGCGCGGCGCGCTGCCCTCCACGCTGCTGCTTCAGGGACCGCCCGGCGTGGGCAAGCAGCGGCTGGCCCTCTGGCTTGCCCAGTGCCTCTTGTGCGAGGCATTGACATCGGAGCCCTGCGGCGACTGCCGCCACTGCAGGTTTGCCGCTGACCTGCGTCACCCGGACCTGCACTGGGTCTTTCCCAGGCCCAGGCCGAAGGACAGTGATCCCGACCTCGAGGACGTCCGCAGCGACCTTCTCGAGGCGGTCGCCGAGCGCGCCGGGGACAAGGGGTTGTATGCGCCGCCGTCCGGCAGCGACGGCATCTTCGTGGCAACCATCAGGTCTGTCGTCCAGCAGGCCGTGCTGTCGCCGTCGATCGCCGCCAGAAAGGTGTTCGTCATCGGTGACGCGGACCGTATGGTCTCGCAGGAGGGCTCCGACCAGGCCGCGAACGCGTTCCTCAAGCTCCTGGAAGAACCGCTCGCGGACACCACCATCATCCTGACCTCCAGCGAGTCGGGAGCCCTGCTGCCCACCGTGCGCTCGCGCGCAATCAGCTTCCGGGTGGCTCCGCTTGGGCAGGACGACATGCGCCAATTCCTCGCGGATGCGAACGTGGCTTCGGCGCTCGAGGATGCCTCGAATCTCCCCGAAACTGTGGCGGAGCGCCTGGTGTACGCAGCGGGTGCGCCGGGGCGGTTGCTCGCCGGTGAGAGCTGGCGAACCGCCATGGAAAATGCCGGCCGGATCATGGACGCAGTGAGCGGGCGCGCGCCAGCACGCTATGAAGCCGCATGGTCGCAAGCGCCGGTCCGGGCCCGCGGCAGCTTTGCTGACACGCTGGATGCGCTCACCGTCAGCCTTCACCAGCGCGCGGTGGCCGCCGTGCGGGCGGGGAAGGACCGTGAGGCGCTCGCCGCCGGCCGAGCGGTGGAACTCGTGGAAGGTGCCAAGGAGCAGGTGGCCCACAATGTCAGCCCGCAGCTGCTGACCGTGAACCTCGTCCGAAGCCTGCAGGAGCTCTTCTCATGACCAGGAAGCTCAGTCACGTCGGCGCCGACGGCGCTGCCCGCATGGTGGATGTCTCGGCCAAGGCGGAAACCGTCCGCACCGCGCAGGCCGAGGGATCCATCCGCATGACAATGGTTGCGTTTGAGGCAATCCGGTCCCACCAGATCGCCAAGGGCGACGTACTATCTGTGGCGAGGGTCGCGGGGGTGATGGCAGCCAAGCGCACGGCGGACCTGATCCCGCTGTGTCACCCCCTTCTGCTCGACGATGTTCAGATCGACCTCTCGCTGGACGACACGTTGCCAGGAATCCGGGCGATGTCACAAGTCCGGTGCTCCGGCCGTACGGGGGTAGAGATGGAGGCCATCGTCGGTGTCACCGTTGCGCTCGTAACGGTGTATGACATGGCGAAAAGCGTGGATCGCGGGATGACCATTGGCGATATATCGTTAGTCGCGAAGACTGGCGGAAGAAGCGACCGGAACATTCCCGGTTGATGGCACGCGCGTTGCCCCTTATAGTCCTAGGATCAGGAACCGGTACATTGTACTCAACCTGTTAATCCACAACAACTTATGAGAAACCCGCGCAGCACGTACGTGCACCGTGGTGATACCATTCGGAGGCGTGGCAGGATCAGAAATCTGCTCGCCCTCGTCGGAATCGCTGGCGCTGCTCTTCTCGTGATTGCAAACCGGAACCCCGTGCCGGCGACGGCCGAGGCAGCGTCGATTTCCGGTGGGGCGAGTTCTTTCTCCTTCGGGCTCGTCGGTGAAAACCGGCGGCTGCGGCAGGAGTTGGAAAACGCCGTTGGGGAGGCCGCCCTGCTCCGCGCCCTGGTGGATCGGGCGAACACGGTAATCGAGTACTCCAACCGTTACGACATCACCGCAAAGCTGGCAGGGGTCATCTTTGATGTCGCGCTGGCCGAGCGTCTGGATCCGGAACTCGCCTTTCGCATGGTGAAGCTGGAGTCGAACTTCAATCCGCGCGCAGTCAGCCGCGTCGGTGCGCTGGGCCTCGTTCAGGTCATGCCCGCGACGGCGCGCTTCTTCGACCGGGCCATCACGAGGGAAGCGCTGTTCGATCCGCGCACCAACCTGACCATCGGCTTCAAGTACATGCGCCGCCTGATCAACGTCTATGATGGCGATGTTCGCATGGCCCTGCTCGCGTACAATCTGGGTGAGGAGCGCGTCGATCAGGCGCGGCGAGCGGGGAGAAATCCGATGGACGGCTACAATCGGATTCTGATCAAGGCGTACAACGGACCCGGCGTTTCCGACTAACGGGCTGCGCTGATCCGAAGTTGCTGCCCCGGGAAGATCATCGCCTTCTTCATCCGGTTCAGGCGCATGATCGCCGCCGGTGTGGTTCCGTAGCGCTTGGCGATGACGCTGAGGTTCTCGCCGCTGCGCACCACATGTGTGCGTGATCCGGATCCGTAGATCTCGATCGCCGGATCCGGAACCGAGCGCGCGGCGTCGACCACAGCGGCCGCGGGAACAAGGACGGTGGTGCCGGCCGCGATGCGGCCCGAGTTCCGATTGGCCTTCACCCTGGGATTGAACACGGCCATCGAGCGCGCCGAAATGTTGTGCTTCCTCCCAAGGGTCGCCCACGTCGCGCCGTTCCCTGCCTTGACTGTGCGGGCGCCTGTCCGCTCTTCGGCCGGCAGGGTGGCGTACACGGAATCGAAGCTCGATTGCGTTCCCACCGGCACGCGCACCCATGCAGAGTCGCGTCCGGGGGCTGTCATCCCGCGCAGGATGTGCGGATTGAGATCCTTGATGGTATCGACCGTGGTGCCGCTCGCCACGGCGATCGCCGCCAGCGGCGCCAGCGCGCCCACACGGACGGAGTCGTACTCGAATACCGGCAGTGACGTCACGGTCAGCCCGTACCGCTCGGCTTCCTTTGCCACGAGCGCCGCGGCAATCAGCTGGGGCACGTAGTTACTGGTTTCCGCGCGCAGATACTTCTTGTCGGCCAGCGCGAAAAAGAGGTCGTCGCCGGTGGTGCCCTCCAGGTCCGCCTCGAACCGGGTCAGGCCACGGGCGATCCTGCCCGGGCCTCCGTTGTACGCGGCGGCGGCCAGGTACATCGAGCCAAACTGTTCGTTCAATCCGCTGAGGAACCGGACGGCGGCGTCCGTGGATCGCACGGGATCGCGCCGCTCATCGATCCACCAGTCGATCCGCAGTCCCACACCCTTCCCCGTGGCGGTCATGAATTGCCACATGCCGACGGCCGCCGCGCGCGAATAAGCGTGGGGATTGAACCCGCTCTCCACGAGCGCCAGGTAGTACATGTCCTCGGGGAGTCCGCCCGCACGCAGCTTGGAGCGGATCATCGCCTCGTACCGGGTTCCCTCACTCAGACGCTCACCGATCCGCTCCCGGGCCGGGCCGCTGAAGGCCGACACATAGTGGCGCACGCGATCGAACGTCACATAGGAGTGCACGTCGATGTCCCACGAGGGCGACGCATCACCCCCGCCCAGGAGCGCCGAGTCCTCGGACAATCGCATCGGCCCGGGCCCGGTTGCGTCGCCGAACAATTCGGACGTGCGGCGGTCGAGATCCGTGACCGACATCGTCACGTTGGACGCGTCATCGGCCACGCCGGCCTGCGTCACACCCGGAAGCACGGGCACGGCGGCGACGCCGGGGTTCGGGGCGCGGGCGCAGCCCAGCGCGAGCATGACGAGCGCCGGCGCGATTGCCCGGCGGACAGACAGCGGATGCATGGTGTTGGACAGAAGCAGGACGGCAGGAATCAGCGTGTCGTCAGATAGTTCCCCAGCACGCGATTGGTGGCGTTCAGGACGGCAAGGGCGGCGCCGCGGACGGAGTCGCGATCCGCAAGATAACAGCCGACGAGGCGCGTGCCGCCGGCGGAGCGCTGCGTGCACGACACGATGATCACGTTCGAGTCGAACGCGCGCACCAGCTTGACCCCCATCAGTTCGAGCCCAAGCCCCCCTTGGGCGAACGCTTCAACGGCCTGGAGCGCCGCCTCGGCGCCCAGCCTGAGGTCGCCGATGGGACTGGACTGCCCCTCCTGCCGGCCGACGTATCGCTTGCCGTCATACTCGAGCTCCACCTGGACCGCACAGCGGCCGGCGGGCGAACGCGTAAAGGTGAACGAACCAAAACTCAGACGCTCACGCCGAAAATTGGCATTGGCGTCAGGATAGGGTGCTCCGTCCGGTTCCACGGCGTTCGACATGGTGTTCCTCGATCGGCGTTCGCGGAGCCCCGTTGCCCCTCCCAGTTATACGACTTGCGCGCGTTTCCGGCAACGCATTCGTTCCCATCCATAAGGTACAGGCCCGCGCCAATGCGGAACGTGTCCGGGATCACACCATGCACAAGCCATCACTGGTCGTCGCCATCGGAACGGACCACGCGGGATTTCCGCTCAAGGACGCCGTGCGTCAGGCGGTACGCACCGCTGGAAGGGACGTCCTGGATTGCGGCGCAGTGTCGGTCGATCCCGCGGACGACTACCCCGACTATGCCCAGCGGGTGGCGGAGGCGCTGCTCGGAGGACGGGCCGAGCGCGGCGTGCTGCTCTGCGGGAGCGGTGTGGGCATCAGCGTCGCGGCCAACAAGTTTCCCGGCGTGCGGGCCGCGCTCTGTCATGACGTGTTTTCCGCCCGCCAGGGTGTGGAGGACGACGCGATGAACGTGTTGTGCCTCGGGGCGCGAGTCATCGGACCGTCACTGGCGGCGGAGATCGTCGGCGCATTTCTCGGTGCGGTGTTCTCGGGGGCGGAACGCCACCGCCGCCGGCTGGAGAAGGTACAGGGCTTCGAGCGCCGCCCCACCCGTTAACTTTCACCGCAGACCTGGTAGCTCAGCTGGTAGAGCAACGGACTTTTAATCCGTAGGTCGCGGGTTCGAGCCCCGCCCGGGTCATTTGCTTTTGGTTCACGCACAGCGGGCGCGGATCGCAAGCGGAGACGCGTAGGCGCCCAGCCCCGTCGGCAGCAGATCGCTCGCGGCGAGTTCCACCAGCATGTGGTCGCGGAGTGCCGCCACGCGGGATTCCGCCAGCCCGGTCGCCCACGGACCCTCGCCGAGGATCGAGCGTGCCCACGACGCGCGGTCGCCCGACTTCATCCATTGCGCGCGCTGCCGCAACCATCCGCGCGCGCGGCTCTCGGCCGCGAGGCGGATCAGGCGCACGCGTCCCGTCTCGTCATCATCACACGCGCCCTCGTCGATGAGTCCATCAGCAGCCCATGGCTGCGTTTGGCCGCGCAGGATCTCAGCGGCCACGCGCCCGTCCACCGGCCCCGCCAGCGACCAGCGCAGGAGCGTTTGCACGCTCGGCGCTGCCTCCCATGCGGCCAGTGGCGAGAGCGTCGTCATTTCCTCGAGCGCCGCCACCAGCGAGACCGAACGCCCGCCGCTGCGCAACCGCTCCGGATGTACCACGTGTCCCGTCAGCAATTCGTCCTGCACCGCGCTCAGGAATCCGCTCGACACACCGTGGGCCGCGAGGGCCTGCGCCACGAACCAGTCCACACGCGTCGCAAAGATCTCCGCGGGGCGCTCCACCCGGGCGCGCGGGGTACCGGGCAACTCGGACAGATCCTCCGCGATCGCCCGCAACGAGGCCGCGAGCCGTCCAGTCACCGCGCTCCCCCCTCCGCCCCCTTGCGCCCCGGAGCGCGTGACGAAATCCGAGCGGTAGCCGGCGTGCCCCTGACGCAACGCGCTCTGGCGGTCGAGATCGTGCGCGAGCTCGTGCGTGAGCGTTCCGGCCGCCGTGTGCACCGGCAGGTGCAGGGTGCGTGTTCGTGGATCGTGCATGGCCAGCGCCGAATCTGCCGGTGCAGACATGCGGAACCTCACCAGCATGGCGTCCATCGTGAGCCCGGGGAGCACCCGACGCAGGTCGCGGACGCCGTCAGTGATGGTCCGCAGGAAGTACGGACGCCACGCGGCGGGCACGTCCTGATCGAACGTCACCTCGGCCACGCCGAGCTGCGTGGCGGCCTCTCGCGCCGTGGGCGCCGAATCGCCCGCGAACCACACCGGCTCCTGCGCTGACGACCGCATGGCGACGGCCGCCGTCATCAACAGCCGACCGATGATGCGGCGCTGCGATCGCGTGAAATCGTCGCCATGAACCGCCGCGGCCAGCATCTCGCCATTGTGCGCGCGGCCAAAAGCGGCGGCGTCAATGCGCGGTATCTGCGACCGCACCTGAGGCACGTAGCGCTGGATCGTGACGGCGAGCGCCGCCGACGGGGGTGTGCTCCTGCCGGCACCGTAGAGCTGCGGCGCGAGCAGTAGACCGATGCTGTCGTCGGGCACCGGGGAACCGGCGCGCACTCCCACCCACCGCGCGGATCGCAGCGAGTCGAGCAGCAGGGCGCCCACGTCCACCGCGGCGCGCTCCATGGACGGGCCGGGCGCCAGCAGCATGGGGCGTTCGACGTAGAACTCGCGGCCCGCTCGCCGCGACCTGACTTCGTCAATGGGATTTCGCCGGGCCGACCGGATGATGGCGTTTGCCTCGCGGCGGGCGATTTCGCGGTCGGCAACGAGCGCTGCCGCTTCGGCCGCCAGGACTGTGGCAGCCGCGTCCACCAGCCGTTCCGCGGAGGCAAGCGCGTAGGCGAATCGAACGCCGAGTTCCGCGGCCCGTGGGTCGCTGGCCGACGCGATGGCGCGTTCGATCAACTCCAGATGCCACTCGCCCGGCATCGCCGTTCCGGCGTGCCGCGGGCCAATGCCGTCGAAGGCCGCGGCGTCCACCACGTGGCTTTCCCCGCGCGTGATGTGCGCGAACAACGCGAGGGCCACCGTGTGCTGCTCGTCGGACGTCAGGCGCGGATCACGCGCCGCACCTTCCACGAGCCGGAACGGGCTTTCCAGTCCCAGGCGCAACCGCTCTGCATATCCCCAGGCGATTGCGGTGCGGCTCTCATCGTCAGCCGGGGCTCCCTCGGTCAGATGGTCCAGGCGCTCCGCGGCAGCATCGAGTTGCGCCCGGGTCTGGGCCGATCTCCACGCGGTTGACGCGAGCGCCACCATGGCAGACACTGCGACGGCGATTGCCAGCGTGAGCGCGCCACGCCTGGTGGCGCGATCGCGGGCAATAGCGGGAAGGCGGCGCTGCATGAATTCAGACATCTGCGACGGAGGGTACTGCCCTTCATACCCCGCACACGGTGCGCTGGCGCACCGCGTTGGGGGGGGGGGGGGGGGGGGGGCCGGC
>JBBDYA010000101.1:0-17738 GCA_040902005.1 Gemmatimonadaceae bacterium
CCGCCCCCCCCCCCCCCTCCCTTCCCTCGAGGAGCGCCTCCGCCATGGCCGCGACGCGCGCTGCCGCTCCCGGTTCGCCCAGCAGCCGACGGACCGCGTCGAGATCCGCGCACACCTCCGCGCGACGTGGGTTGCCCGCATCGAGCAGCGGCTCCAGCGCGGACGCCACCGCTTCGGCGATCAGATGCTCCTGGATGAACTCAGCGACGATCTGCCGCCCCGCCACCACGTTCACCAGTCCGATGTGAGGCACCTTCACCAGACGCCTGGCGGCGAAGTAGGTGAGTGGATGCGTCCGGTACGCCACGACGTGCGGACAACCGGCGACGGAGGCTTCCAGCGTGGTCGTGCCACTCTTGCACATCGCCGCGTCGGCCGCGCGCAGGATTGCCAGCGACGACGAGCGGACCAGGGGAAACGGGCACTGGCCCTCGTCGATGCGCACATCGGGCGCGGCACTCACCACCACCTGGAGCGACGGATCACGCGCGCGCAGGAGGTTGGCGGTCTCTACGAATACGGCGAGGTGCCGCGCGATTTCCTGCGCGCGACTCCCCGGAAAGAGCGCGAGCACGCGTGCGTCGGCCGACAGACGCAGCTGTCGCCGCGCGTCCTCCCGGCTCGGCATGGCGGCCGCGCGGTCCAGCAGGGGGTGGCCCACGAACGTGGCGTCCACGCCATGTGACCGCAGGAGCGTCTCCTCGAACGGCAGAATCACCGCGGCCTTCCGAACCCACTTCGCCAGCTTCTCCAGGCGTCCCGCGCCCCAGGCCCACACCTGCGGAACGATGTAGTACAGGACCGGCACGCCGGCCTCGGCCGCGGCCTGCGCCACTCGCATGTTGAAGCCGGGATAGTCCACGAGCACCACGAGCGCGACGCGACCGGAGCGCAGCCGGGCCCGCAATCCCGCCAGCAGGCGCCAGTGCCTGGGCACGTGGCGCAGGACCTCCACGAGGCCCAGGACCGCCATCTCGCGGATGTGGTCGTCCAGCTCCACGCCAGCCGCCTGCATCAGATCCCCGCCAATGCCGCGCATCCGCACGGGCAGGCCCCGCGCCTTCAGCTCGCGCGCGACGCCCGACGCGTGGAGGTCGCCGGAGGGTTCGCCGACGACGAAAAGGATCTCACGCACTCCCGACGGGGAGCGAGGGGGGGGCGCCGCGGAGCGCCGGCAGTGTCGCCTCGATCTCCCGGACGATTCGAAGTGCCACGGCGAGCGCGTCGCGTCCATCCTCGCCACTCACGACCACCGGCGATTTTCCCTGGAGCGCCGCGATGAAGCTCTCGTGCTCCAGGAGCAGCGGCTCACCGTCGGGCGCCTTCAGCCGCACGCGCTCCACGAATTTCTCGATCGACTGCGCGGTCTTGGCGAGCTCCACGAGATCCACGTCGTGGCGCAGCCGGTAGAATTCTCCCCCGCCCGCCGCGAGGTCCAGTGAGAAGTATCCGTTCCGCTGAAAGATGCGCAGCTTGCGCGAGCGATCGCGCGACACCCGGCTCGCCTTGATGTTGGCCACCGCGCCATTCCCGAACTCGAGCCAGGCATTCGTCATGTCCACGGGGGTGAGCACACCCACCCCGACCGCGCGCACCTCCGTGACGCGATCGCGCACGAGCGCGTGCACCAGGTCGATGTCGTGGATCATGAGATCGAGCACGACCGCCACGTCGCTTCCGCGCGGGTTGAACGTGGCCAGACGTTCGCTCTCGATGAATCGCGGCGCATCCAGGTACGGTTGCGCCGCGCGCAGGGCCCGGTTGAAGCGCTCGACGTGACCGATCTGGAGGAGCGCGCCGTTCGCGCGCGACAGCGCGAGGAGCTCGTCGGCCTGCTCCAGCGTCGTCGTGATCGGCTTTTCGATCAGCAAAGGGATGCCGCGCCGCAGCGCCTCGCGCGCGACGTCGAAATGCGCCGGCGTGGGCACTACCACCACCACCGCGTTCACCGCGCCCAGCAGGCCATCCACACTCTCGAAATGGCGCACCCCGAGCTCGCGGCTCACCTGTGCCGCGCGCTCGGCGTTCCGATCGTGAAACCCCACCAGCGTGGCGCCGGGCGCATTCCGCAGCAGGCGAATGTGATGAAAGCCCAGCGCCCCGGCACCCAGCACGCCGATCCGGACGCTCAAATGACCACCCCGCGGTCGCTGCGTTCGAAAAATCGCAGAAACTCCTCCACCTCGGGAATGTGCTGCAGTTCGCTCTCCGCGCGCGCGCGCGCCTGCGACACGTTCAGTTCCGACTTGAAGAACAGACGGTACGCGCGCTTCAGCTCGCGGATCACATCCTCCGGAAATCCGTTCCGCTGCAGCCCAACGGTGTTCAATCCGTACAACTTGACCGGATTGCCCACCGCCTTCACGTACGGCGGCACGTCCTTGGCTACGCGCGAGCAGCCCCCGATGAAACTGTACCGGCCGATGAGCGCAAACTGGTGCACCGCCGACACGCCGGACAGGATGGCCTTCTCTTCCACCGTCACGTGCCCCGCGAGCTGCGTGGCATTCGAGATGATCACGCCGTCGCCAATGTGGCAATCGTGCGCGAGGTGCACGTACGACATGATGAAGCAACCGCGGCCGACGGTGGTCTTCATGGACTCGGACGTGCCGCGATTCACCGTGGAGTACTCGCGGATGACGCTCCCTTCCCCGACCTCCACCGTCGTTTCCTCACCCTGGAACTTGAGGTCCTGCGGATCGCCCCCCAGCACCGACCCCACCCCAACCCGGACGCGCTTCGCCAGCTTCACGTTGCGCTCGAGCACCGCGTGGGCGCCGATGATGCAACCCTCGTCGATCACGCATCCGTCGCCGATGATCGCGTACGGGCCGATCACCACGTCAGCGGCGATCTCCGCGTGACGCGAGACGATCGCCGTGGCGTGCACCGGCGCGGTCATCGGTCCCGCACCATGGCGCCCATGTCTGCCTCGCAGACCGGTTCGCCGTCCACCTTCGCGACGCCCCTCATCTTGCACACCATGCCGCGCACCTGGAGCAGGTCGAGTTCGAACCGCAGCTGATCGCCCGGCTTGACCGGCCGGCGCCACTTCACGTTGTTGAGCGAGGTGAAATACACGACCTTGCTCTGGGGATCCTCGATGGCGCCCAGCAGCAGCACCCCGCCCACCTGCGCCATGGCCTCGATGATCAGCACCCCCGGCATGATGGGATGCCCCGGAAAATGGCCCTGAAAGAAGGGCTCGTTGATCGTGACGTTCTTGATGCCGACGACCCGCTTTCCGGCGACCACCTCCACGATCCGGTCCACCAGCAGGAAGGGATAGCGGTGCGGCAGCACCTTCATGATGTCTTCGATTCCAAGCTCGGCCACGGTCGTTCCTCTCGTCTGCGACGCGCGCATCGCGCGCACCAGTTGCACGGTTCCCCTGTGGCTCGGACGCCGCGCGACAATCCGCGCTCGGACGCGGCCGCCCGCGAGCGTCAGATCACCCACACAGTCCAGCGCCTTGTGCCGCACGAATTCGTCCGGCCACCGCAATGTCGTGTCCACCAGCCCCACTTCGTCCAGCACCACCGCGTTCCTCGTCGACGCACCCCGGATCAGCCCCATGGCCCGCAGGGATTCTACTTCATGCATGAATCCGAAGGTCCGCGCGCCCGCCAACTCGGTCGCAAAGCTCGCGGGTCCGATCTCATAGCGCCCATGCTGCGTCCCGATCAGCTGGTGCGGAAACTCGATCGTCACGTCGAGCTGCAGCGTCTCGCAGGGATACGCCTCGTATTCGGCGACGCCATCCGAGAACCGCACGGGCTCTTCCAGGTCCAAATACTGCACCGTCCCCGCCTGCGACGCGATCCCCGCCCGCTGAAGTGCCTCCACGAACGGCTGCGCGCTGCCGTCCACGATCGGCGGCTCCGGGCCGCTCAGCGCGATCGTGAGGTCGTCAAGCTCCAGAGCGCCGACCGCCGCAAGCACGTGCTCCACCGTGTGCACGGACACGGGGTCGATCCCCAGTTGCGTGCGACGCTCGGTCAGGACGGCCGCGTCCACGTCCGCGGGTATGGTCGGTTCGCCCGGCAGGTCCGTCCGCTGGAACCGGATCCCCGCGCCGCTTGGCGCCGGCTGGAACGTGAGGCGGCACTCGACCCCAAGGTGCAGCCCGACGCCCTCGATGGACGCCGGACGAGCGACCGTGTTACGGCTCACGAGCCCTTGCGACCCAGGGGATCGAGCAGTTGGTCCAGACGTTTCATCATCGCGCTGAGCTTGAACAAGGTTGCCTGCGCGCGCAGCGCCTCCCGATGGGGGCGCGCGGGATAGCCCGACCACGTTTCGCCGGCGGGCACGTCGCCAAACACGCCCGACTGACCACCGATCCGGGCGCCCTTGCCGATGGTATGGTGGCCCTGAAAGCCGGCCTGGCCGCCGATCACCACGCCCTCCTCGATGCGCGCGGACCCGGAGATGCCGACCTGCGCGGCAATCATGCACAACGGGCCGACCCGCACGTTGTGCGCGATATGCACCAGGTTGTCGATCTTCGTGCCCGCCCCGATCACGGTATCGTCGATGCTGCCGCGATCGATCGTGGTCCCGGCGCCGATTTCAACGTCGTCCTCCACCAGGCACCGACCGACGTGCGGAATCTTCGCGTGGCGGTTGTCCCGGAAGACATACCCGAAGCCGTCCGAGCCCAGCACGGCGCCGGCATGCACGAGCACGCGCGCCCCGAGCTGCGTCCCTGCATAGAGCGTCACGCCGGGAAAGAGATGCGTGTCGTCGCCGATCAGGACGCCGGCGCCGATCACGCAGTGCGCGTCGATCGTCACGCGGTCGCCCACCACCGCCCCGTCGCCCACGTGCACGTACGGCCCGATGCACGCGGCGTCACCGATGCGGGCGTGTCGCCCGACGATGGCCGTGGCATGCACTCCCGGCGACCGGTCCGCCACACGATACAGCCGCGGCAGCAGGCCGAGCAGCGCGTCGTGCGGCTTGGCCACCACGACACGCGCCGGCGCCGCGGACGAGGCGCCCGAGATCTCTGGTGTGATCAGCACGACCGACGCCCGCGTGCCCGCGAGCTGCGTCGAGTACTTCGGGGAGGCACAGAAGGTCAGTTGTCCCGCGATCGCGCGATCGAGCGACGCCACGCTCGTGACGCTCGCGGTTCCGTCGCCGTGCAGCTGCCCGCCGGTCAGCTGTGCAATGACAGCGGCGGTGAGGACGCTACCGCCCTCACCGCCGGATTCGTGAATGGTTGCGGCTGCGCGAGGCGTCACTCGCCTGGTGGGCGCGGCCTCGTGACCCCGGCCGGAGTCGCCGTGGGCGTGCCGGACGGCCGCGCCGGCGTGGCCGCGGGCCGCGTGACGGACAGGGTGCGGAGGCGCGCCACGACGCGATCGGTGATGTCGAGATTCCGGTCCGCCACGAGGATGGGCGATGCGCCCGGCTCGCTGCTGAGGATCATCGCGTAGCCGTCCTCGGCCCGGATGTCCTCGAGCACCTTGCGCACGCTCTCCATGATCGGCGCCATCAATTCGCTCTGGCGACGCCCGGCCTGCTCCTCGAGCTCCTGCTGGCGCTGGCGCAGTGAATCCTCCTTCGCCGCGATCGCCCGCTGCCGCCGCTCCCGATTCGCCGCCGAGAGCTGCGCCTCCTCGCGCTGGTAGTCGGCGACCATCTTGCTCAGCGCTTCACCGATGCGGCCGAGCTCCGCGCGATAGCCCTCTGTTTCTTTCTGGAACGCCGCTTCCGCCTGCTCGCGGCCCGGCGCGCTCTGGAACAGCGCCTGGGGATTTACATAGGCAATGCGTATCGGCGCCTGCTGCGCCAACGCGGTTCCGCTCACGCCAGCGAGTGCGGCGACCGCGCACATCGCGCGAAAAATGGATCGCATGAATACTCCGGTTTAGAAGAACTGGCCGAACTTGAAATGAACCTGCCAGCCCGGACTCCGCCGGCCTTGCAGATCGAGTCGATCAAATCCATACCCGAGATCGAGGCCCAGGGGTCCCAACGGCGTCACCAGGGCCGCGCCAAAACCGGCGCCTCGGAACAGACGCGTCGGGTTGAAGTCGCGAGCCCGCTGCCAGATGTTGCCGACATCGACAAATGAGGAAAGATAGAGTTGCGGGCTCACGCGCAGACCAAGCTCGGCCGATGTGGTGAAGAAGGCGCGCCCGAAGGACGATTCGGTGGCCGAGAACGCATCGGTGTTCCCCACGTAGCCGAGCGGCGAGATCGAGAACTCGTCGTATCCACGGAGTTGTTCGCCGTACTGAACGCCGCCCAGGGAGAACGCCTGGTACACGAAGAACGGTCCCGGATCTCCCAGCAGCATGCCCACCTTGCTCGTCAACCCGGTCACGACCTTGAGCGGTTGTGAGCCCGGCGCCCCGCCGCCGATCGTGGCCAGCGTGGCATAGCCACGCAGTTCACCGGTGTACCGCGAATAGGCCGCCGTGCCGCCAAGCGGCCCGCCGTTGAACTGCGCCGATACGGACTGGCGCGCGCCGCCGCTGGCAAACGGCAGATCGCTGCGCGTATCGCGCTCGAGCGTGCTCCCGACGCTCGACCGGAAGCACTTCCGCGCGGTGCCGCACTGAATCGTGCCGGTGAGCCCCTCCTCGCCGGTCTTCACGGATTCGCCGCTGTAGTCGAGATAGAGCCGCGTGAAGTTCGACCCCATCACGGGGAAGCCGAAGCGGATCTGGCCGCCCGCCCGGGTGAACCGCCCGAGATTCTGCACGATGTACCGCGTGCGTGTGTTGTAGAGCGAAACCTGCCCCGAGATGCGGGAGTCCCGGATGCGTGGATCGGTGTAGGACAGGTTGAAATCGTTGATGTAGCGCCCGAACTGCCATTGGAGCGCGCCCCGCTTGCAGGTGCCGAACAGGTTGGGCTGGTCGAAGCCGACGAATCCGCCGACCCCCGTGCCCTGGCCCAACGACGCGCCGAAGCTGACGTTCCCCGTTTTCCGCTCCGTCACGCGGAAGATGATGTCGATGTCGCCCTGCTCGTTCGCCTGCTGCGTGTCGGGGTTCGGGACCGGCGTCTCGAAGAACTGCATCTGCGAAATGTTCTGATAGCTGCGCAACAGCCGATCGCGGCTGAACACGTCGCCGGGGAGAATCTGAATCTGATCGCGGATGCAGGCTTCGGTGGTGATGTCGTTCCCGAGGATCTGCACGCGGTTGACGATCGCCGGCGTACGCTCCTCGATGTCCCACCGCAGGTGCACGGTGGGCACGGAGTCCGGACCGACCAATTCCCGCTCCACCACCGGGCGCACGTCGGCGTAGATATAGCCGGCGTTCTGATATGCCTCCGCCACCTGCAGCGTCGCCAGTTCCCACCGGGACTGGTCAAAGACGTTGTCGGGATCGCTGTTGCCCCGGCCGATCACGCCAGTCACGGCCTCGCGCAGCGTGCGCCCGCGATCGGTGAACGGAAAAAATCGGCGAATCTCGACATCCGAGAAACGGCGGGCGCCGTTCACCTCGAATTGGCCAACGACGTATTGCGGTCCTTCCTCCACCCCGATCAACACCAGCGCCTTTCCACGCTCCCGATCCACCATGACGGTGTCGCGCACCAGCTGCATGTCGATGAAGCCCCGCTTGCCGTACGCCAGGGGAATGCGCTCGGCGAGGTCCCCCGCGTACTTGTCGTCGTCGAACTCGCCCTTCTTCCACCAGAAGAATCCTTCGGGACGAATCTCCATCTCCGCCACGATGTCCTTGCTCGAGAGCCGCGCGTTGCCCTCCACATTGACGCCCGAGACGGCGAGGCGGCGCCCCTCGTCCACGAGGAACGTCACCTTCGGGCCAGCCGCCACAAAGGTCGTTTCGGCTCGCACTTCCGCGAGGTAGTAGCCCTTGGATTCGTAGAGGGAATCGATGCGTGCGATGACCCTGGCGACCTGTGCGGGATCGATCGGCCGGCCGATCAGCATGTCCACCTGGTCCCGGACCGACCCGGCGGACACGCGATCCGGACCCGCGACGGCCACGTCACCCAGCAGCGGCCGCTCCCGCAGCTGGAACACGAGCATCGATCGGCCATCCGCAACCTCGCACTGGATGCGCACGTCATCGAACTGCGTGGTCGCGTACAGGTCACGAATCGCGCGCTGCAGGGCGCGGTAGTTCAGGGCGGTGCGCGGCGCGATCCCGACGTCCGCGCGCAGCGCCGCCTCGGCCAGCCGCGCGTTGCCGCGGAACGCGACCGTGTCGGGTTGGGCGCAGGGGCCTGCCGCGCGCTCTTGAGCCGCGGCTCCGCTGGCCGCCATGAGCAGTACGGCCGTTCGTACAACCAGTCTTCGCATCGTCCCAAAATATACACGGCCACCGGCCGGCCGGGTCCGTCCCGGCCGTCCGTGTTCACCCCCGCTCACGCGTTGTTCGGCGTGGCCGAGAGGACGCGAAAGTCCAGCTTCGAGCCGTCCGCCGACACGTCCACCTCGAGCTCGTCGGCCTTGGAGAATTCGCCCAGCAGGATCTTCTCCGACAGCGGGTCCTCGATCCAGCGCTGAATCGCGCGCCGCAGCGGCCGGGCACCATACGACTCGTCATACCCGCTCGTCACGAGGAAATCGACGCCCGCATCGGTCAGCGTGAGCGTGAGCTCCTCTTCGGCCAGGCGCTTGCGGACATCCTTGAGCAGGATGTGCACGATCTGCGCGATGTGCCCGCGCGTGAGCGGATGAAACACGATGACGTCATCCACCCGGTTCAGGAATTCCGGGTTGAACACGATCTTCAACTCATCCTTCACCTTCTCCGACATGCGGTCGAACGTCATCTGGGTGTCGCCGGCGGCGAACCCCAACGACTTGTTCTTGGTGATGTCGCGCGCCCCGACGTTGGACGTCATGATGACCACGGTGTTCTTGAAGTCGATCACGCGGCCGTAGTTGTCGGTCAGATGGCCTTCATCCAGCACCTGGAGCAGGATGTTGAACACATCCGGATGGGCCTTCTCGATCTCGTCGAGCAGGATGACGCTGTACGGCTTGCGCCGCACGGCCTTGGTGAGCGTGCCGGAGTCCTCGTAGCCCACGTAGCCCGGCGGGGCGCCGATCAGCCGCGAGACGGAGAACTTCTCCATGTACTCGCTCATGTCCACCCGGATCAGCGCCGACTCATCGGCGAAGAGGAATCTGGCCAACCCGCGAGCGAGCTCTGTCTTGCCAACGCCCGTGGGGCCGCTGAAGATGAACGAGCCGATCGGCCGGCGGGGATCCTTCAGTCCCGCGCGACTGCGCCGGATGGAACGCGCGATCGCCCTGATCGCTTCGTCCTGCCCGATGACGGAGGCGTGGATCTCCTCCTCCATTCGCAGCAGCCGCGAGGTCTCTGCTTCCTGCAGGCGCGTGACGGGAATTCCCGTCCAGCGACTGACAATGAAGGCAATCTCCTCCTCGCCAAGTTCCGGCCGATGCGACTGGCGCCGCTTCTCCCACTCCTCCTGCTTCTTGCGAATCTCGCCCTGCAGCTCCCGCTCCGAATCGCGTAGCGCGGCCGCCCGCTCGAAGTTCTGATCGCGGACCGCCGCTTCCTTCTCGAGATTCACCTTCTCGAGCTGGCCCTTCAGCTCTGCCACTTCCGGCGGCGGAGCCTGGGCGGCAAGGCGCGCGCGTGCGCCGGCTTCATCGATCACGTCGATCGCCTTGTCCGGCAGGAACCGGTCGGTGATGTACCGCTCCGACAGCTTCGCCGCGGAAATCAGCGTCTCGTCCGGAATCGAGACCTTGTGGTGCTCCTCGTACTTCTTGCGCAAACCCTTCAGGATCTCGACGGTCTCGTCGACGCTGGGCGGATCCACGATGACGGTCTGGAAGCGGCGCTCGAGCGCGCCGTCCTTCTCGATGTACTTGCGGTATTCGTTGAGCGTGGACGCGCCGACGCACTGGAGCTCTCCGCGCGCGAGCGCCGGCTTCAGCATGTTGGACGCGTCGATGGCACCCTCCGCGGCTCCCGCGCCCACGAGCGTGTGCAGCTCGTCGATGAACAGGATGACGTTCTTGTTCTGCGCGATCTCGTTCATGACCGCCTTCAGCCTCTCCTCGAACTGCCCGCGATACTTCGTGCCGGCGATCACCGCGGCCATGTCGAGCGACAGGACGCGGTTGTCCCGCAGCGACTCCGGGCACTCCGCATTCGCGATCAGCTGTGCCAGCCCCTCGACGATCGCTGTCTTGCCCACCCCCGGCTCACCGATGAGCACCGGATTGTTCTTCTTGCGCCGCGTCAGGACTTCCATCACGCGCTCGATTTCCTTGGCCCGCCCGATGGTCGGGTCGAGCTGGCCTTCCGCCGCCAGCTGCGTCAGGTCGCGGCAGAAGTGATCGAGCGCCGGCGTCTTCGATTTCTTGTCGCCCTTCTGTGGTGACGCCGGAGGAGCACCAGCCGGCGCCTGGGCGGTTCCACCCGGCTGCGGCTGGCTGTCGGTGCCTAGGATGCGCAGCGTCTCCGCGCGCGCGGCCTCGAGATTCACGCCCGCGTCGGTCAGCACCTGCGCCGCGATCCCTTTCTCCTCGCGCAGCAGCCCCAGCAGCAGGTGCTCTGTTCCAACGTAGCTGTGCCCCAGTTCGCGGGCCTCGGCCATCGCCAGCTCGAGCACCTTCTTCGCCCGGGACGTATACGGCAGATCGGGCCCGGTTGCCTGCGCCGCTTTCCCCTTCTTGACCGTTTCCTCGATCTTCTGCTGAATCTCGTCCAGCTCGACGCTGAGGTTCTGCAGGACGGTGGCCGCCACGCCCTCCCCCTCGCGGATGAGGCCGAGGAGGATGTGCTCCGTCCCGACGTACTCGTGATGCAGACGGGCCGCCTCCTCCCGTGCCATCGCGAGAACCTTCCGGACGCGCTCCGTAAAGTTGTAGCCGTTCATGGTGCCCTCAAGTTCGGGATAGTCTTGGGGTTACCCGACTGAGCCCGACTCCTTTTCCAGGGTGGTACGCACATACCGTGCGCGAGCCAGATTGGTGTCACTCTCAGAGAGCGTGCGACCCTCGGCATACGCCAGGTGCGCCGCCTGCGAGAAGATCAGGAGCTTGTTGAGGGTATATACACTCAAGCCGTCGATCAGTTTCAGCCCGACCGCCAGGCGCACGCCGCTCAGGTAGTTCATCGCCTCGTCAAACGTGAGACTGCGAGCATACCGCAACGTTCCATACGCACGCCAAAGCTTGTCCTCAATAATATAGCCCGCGTCGCGCAGCAATACCTTTCTTGCCTCCTCTTCGCGCTGGATCACGTGCGCCACGACGCGCAACAACTTGTCGAGCAGTTCGTCCTCCGCGCTGCCCAGCGTCGTCTGGTTGGAGATCTGGAAGAAGTTGCCCACCACCTCGCTCCCCTCTCCGTACAGGCCGCGGTACGTCAGCCCCATCTGCTGCAAACCGGCCAGCACCTTCCCGATCTCCTTGGTGAGCACCAGGCCGGGCAGGTGGATCAGGACCGAGGCCCGAAGCCCCGTTCCCACGTTGGTAGGGCACGCGGTGAGGAACCCGAACTCCGGGTGATACGAGTACGGTACTCGGCTGCCGAGCACCCGGTCCACGGTCTCGAGCGCGGCATACGCCTGCTGGAGCGCGAACCCCGATTGCAACGCCTGCAACCGCAGGTGATCCTCCTCGTTCACCATCACCCCCAGGCAATCGCCGAGAAACACGGCAGCACCGGTCTTGACCGGATGCTGCGCGTCGAGTCCCGCGAGCTCCTTGCTGACGAGGTGCCGCTCGTGCAACAGGGCGCGGTCCACCGGTGACAGCTCATCCACGCGGAACAGCACCGGCTCGGTCAGCCCTTCGATGCCCTGCAGCGAATCGCGCACCTGAGCCAGCACGCGCAGGCGCTCCCCGTCCCGGGCGCGCCCGCTGAACGCGAACCCTTCGATGTTCCGGGCCAGTCTCACCCGGGTGGACAGGACGATGTCCCCGTTCGGCCCGGACGCGTCAAGCCAGCGGACCCCACCATCGGGCAGCAAGGACAGGTCGATCATTCCATCACCCGGATGCGGTCGCGCAGGTCGGCCGCCAGTTCGAACTGCTCGCTGTCGATGGCCCGGCGGAGTCGCTCCTTGAGCTCCCCAAGGATCGTCGCGTGCTCATCGAGCGTCGGCTGCGGCGGGAGGTACGAGGTTCCCGCGTGGCGTGAATTCCCGTGCACGCGTCGAAGCAGTTCGCGCATGCTGCCCTCGAACGTCGTGTAGCAGCGCGCACACCCCCAGCGGCCCGTCGTCCGGAAATCGCTCATCGTGGCGCCGCAGAACGTGCATCGCCCGCTCTCCGCGGCCGGCGTGAGCGCCTGCTGCTGAACCGCGTGCAGAAAGTCGCCGAGCGGGTGCTTCGGCGCCGCGACGGTGGTCTCGACGCCGCGCTCCGCGGCGCAGCGCTCGCAGAGATGCTGCTGGCGCACCTCGTTGTTCACGATGGTGGTCAGGTGCACAGCCGCGTCACGCTCCCCGCAATGGTCGCACAGCATCAGGACACGGCCTCACCGATGCCGATGCCGGACAGGCGGCCGTCTTCGAGCCGCAGCACGCGATCGGCGCGCTCCGCCAGCGACTGATTGTGCGTCACGATCACCATGGAGATCTCGAGATCGCGAGACAGTTCCGTGAGCAGCGCGTGCAGCCGCTCCGCGTTCGCGTGGTCGAGATTGCCCGAGGGCTCGTCGGCCAGCAGAATGGCGGGGTCCAGCGCGAGCGCGCGCGCAACAGCGGTGCGTTGCTGTTCGCCGCCGGACAGGGCCGACGGATGGTGCGACATCCGGGAGCCGAGGCCCACGCGCTCGAGCAGCGCCGTCGCGCGGACCCGCGCCGGTTCGGCGTCCGCGCCCGCGATGCGCAGCGGGATCATCACGTTCTCCAGTGCGCTGAACTCGCGCAGCAGGTGGTGGAACTGGAAGACGAATCCCACGCTCCGGTTGCGCAACGCGGCGAGCGACTCCTCGTCGAGCCCGTCGACGGCCCGCCCGCCGATCACGACCTGACCGCGCGTCGGCTTGTCGAGCGCGCCGAGCAGGTGCAGCAGGGTGCTCTTCCCCGCGCCGCTCGAGCCGACCACCGCGACCATTTCACCTCGATCGACGCGCATCGACACGCCGTCGAGGACCGTGAGCAGCCCGCCGTCGCCTCCGACGAAAGTCTTCGAGAGGTCGATCGCCTCGAGCACGGTCATTCGTGTCGAATTGCCTCGACAGGGTACAGGCGCGCTGCCTGCCGCGCCGGATAGAGCGTCGCGAGGGCGGTAATCGCAAGACTCGCGACCACGATCAACAGGACGTCCACGGGACGCGACTCGATCGGCAGGTGATCGATGAAATATACGGAGGGGTCCAGCCGGATCAGTCGGTACCGGTCCACCGCGATCGCGGCGCCCATGCCCATGAGAAGTCCGCCGAGCGTGCCCACCGCGCCGATGACGATCCCCTGCGCAAAGAAGATCCGGCGGATCGAGCGTGCCGGCATGCCCATCGCTTTCAGGATCCCGATTTCACGCGTCTTGTCGGTGACGACCATGGTCAGCGTACTCACGATGTTGAATGCCGCCACAAGGACGATCAGCAGGAGGATCACGGTCATGCCGAGCTTTTCCAGTTTCAGGGCCTGGAATAGCGACGAGTTCTGCTGCTGCCAGTCCTCCGTGCGGTACGGAAAGCCCAGCGCGGCGTTCAGGGCGCTCGCCACCCGCGGCGCCGCCCAGCGGTCCGTGGTCCTGACCTCCAGGCCGGTGACCGCGGCGCCCAGCTTCGCCACTTCCTGTGCGGTCGCCAGTGCCATGACGACGTAGGCATTGTCGTACTCGTACATCCCCGTCTCGAAGATGCCCGTGACCTCGTATCGCCGGATGTTGGGCACCAGTGTGCCGGTCACGGGGCTCACCTTCGCCGAACCCAGCGAGATGAGCGTCACGGAATCCGCCCCGATGGCGATGTTCAGCCGCGATGCCAGCCGGCTGCCCAGCACGACGCCGTCCCGCGCGCCACTGGACGACCGGAAGGAAAAGTCACCGCCGGTGGCCGTTCGGCGGATCGACGTCACCGCATTCAGGCCGGGGGCGTCCGGCAGGATGCCCATGACGAATGCGCCCTCGGCGTAGTTGTTCCCCTTGCTCACCAGGGCCTGCGTGTGCACGAAGGGCGCGGCGGCAACCACGCCCGGGGTCTGCCTGACGATCGTGAGCACCGTGTCCCAGTTCGCCATCGCGAGATCCTCACCGTACGTGAGCACTCGCACGTCCGGGCTGCCGATGAGAATCTTTTCGCGGAGGTCCTTCTGCAGCCCGTTCATGACGCCGATGATGAGGATCAGCGCGCTGACTCCCACCAGCACGCCTCCCATCGCGATGACGCTGATGAGCGACAACAGCTTCGATCCCCGGCGGCTCCGCAGGTACCGCCACGCGATGTGCAGCTCGAGGCGGTTCATTGGCCGCCAATGGGATCGTCGGCCGAACTCGGAGCGGCGGCTCTGCCGTCGATCCTCGTTTCCGGCCGGAGCGTGGGAAAGAGGATCACGTCGCGGATACTGGCCGTTTGCGTGAGATACATGTACAACCGATCGATGCCCACGCCCACACCACCCGCGGGCGGCATCCCGTACTCCATCGCGCGCAGATAGTCCTCGTCCACGCCGACGGCTTCCTCGTCGCCGGCCGCGCGCACCATAGCCAGCGCCACCAGCCGACCCCGCTGATCCACAGGATCGTTCAGCTCGCTGAACGCATTCGCCAGCTCCCGACCGTCGACGAACAGCTCGAACCGCTCCGTGAGGGCGGGGTTGCCGCGCTTGGGCTTGGCCAATGGCGACAGTTCAACGGGATAGTCCATGACGAAGGTGGGCTCGCGCAATTTCCGTTCGACCACGGCCTGAAAGAGCTCGTCGAGCAGCTTGGGACGGCTGAGCGACTCCGCATTGGTCACGCCATGATCCGTCGCGGCCTCGCGTAGCCAGCCGTCACTCTGCGCCATGACGTCCATCCCGATCGCCGAGTTCAGCGCCGCCACCCACTGGACCCGCGCGAACGGGGGCGTCAGCGTGGGCACGCGATCGCGCAGCTCCGGGTCTGCCGCCACCGCCTTCGCCGCGCCCACCACCAGCGCCTCCACGGCGCCCATCATGTCCTCGTAGTCAGCGTACGCCTGATAGAACTCGAGCATCGTGAACTCAGGGTTGTGCGTGCGGTCTATACCCTCGTTCCGGAAATCGTGCCCGATTTCGTACACACGATCGAACCCGCCCACGATGAGGCGCTTCAGGTACAGCTCGTCCGCGATGCGGAGGTACAGCGGCAGGTCGAGCGCCCGGTGATGCGTGACGAACGGACGCGCGGACGCCCCGCCGTACAGCGGCTGGAGCGCCGGGGTCTCCACTTCGAGAAACCCCGCCTCGTCGAGCATGCGACGAATCGCCGACACCATCCGCGACCGGCCGCGAAACAGCGCCCGCACCTCCGGGTGCACCGCCAGATCCGCATACCGCTGCCGGTATCGCTGCTCCGGATCAGCAAACCCCGAATGACGCACGGTCCTGCCGTCCACGACCTCTTCCTTCCCGAACGGCAGCGGCCGCAGCGACTTCGCGAGCAGCTCGTAGCGATCGACGCGGACCGTGACCTCTCCGGTGCGCGTCCGGAACAGCTGACCATGCACGCCCACGATGTCGCCGACGTCGAGCAACTCGAGTGTGGCGAACGCGTCGTCCCCCAGCACGTCGCGCTTGAAGTACAGCTGGATGCGACCGCTCTCGTCTGCCAGGTGCGCGAACGCCGTCTTCCCGTGGCCGCGCCACGCAACGAGGCGGCCGGCAACCTGCACCGCGTCGCCCTCCTCCTGACCGGCCGGCAGCGCGGCCGCCGCCTGTCCCGCGGCGTGCGAGCGCTCGAAGCGATACCCATAGGGCGCGATGCCGCGCGCGGACAACTGCTCGAGTTTGTCGCGGCGGGCCTTCTGCACGAAGTTGAGATCCTCGCGCTCGTCGGTCACGCCGCCGCCGTGGTCTGCATCTTCAGGTAGGCTTCGATGAAGGCGTCGATGTCGCCGTCCATGACCCGCTGCACGTCCGGAATCTTCAACTCCGTCCGGTGATCGTTCACCATGGTGTACGGCTGAAAGACATAGCTGCGTGCCTGGCTGCCGAAACTGACGTCCAGTTTCGCGGAGTCCATCTCCGCCTTCTTCTTGGCCTGCTTCTCGGCCTCCAGCTGGTACAGCTTGTTCTTCAGGATCTTGAGCGCCGTCTGCTTGTTCTTGTGCTGCGATCGCTCCGCCTGCGACGCGACGACGATCCCGCTGGGAAGGTGCGTGAGTCGCACCGCGGAACTGGTCTTGTTGACGTGCTGGCCGCCGGCGCCCGACGCCCGGAAGACGTCCATGCGCAGGTCCTCGTCGCGCACCTCGATGTGGATCTCGTTGTCCACCACGGGATAGGCGAACACCGACGCGAAGCTCGTGTGCCGACGCGCCTGCGAATCGAAGGGGGAAATCCGCACCAGGCGGTGAATCCCCGCCTCGGCCTTGAGGAACCCGTAGGCGTACGGCCCCTTGATCTCCAGAATCGCCCCCTTGATGCCGGCTTCCTCACCATGGCTCACATCGAGGACTTCGACGCCGAAGCCCTTCCGCTCCGCCCAGCGGGTGTACATGCGCATGAGCATCTCGGCCCAGTCCTGCGCCTCAGTTCCGCCGGCCCCCGCGGCGATTTCCAGTTGCACGTCGCGCGTGTCGTCGGGGCCGGTCAACAGGGCGCGCAGGCGAAACGACTCCAGCTCGACAGCCAGCGCTGACACGTCGCGGTCCAGCTCCGTGGCCAGGTCCTCATCGGGTTCGGCGTCGAGCATTTCCGCGAGCTCCGCGGCGCTCCGCAGCCGCTCCTCCAGCCCGCCGAACGCGTCCACGAGCGATTTCACCGACTTGACCTGCTGCACCACCGAGCGCGCGTGATCCTGGCGGGTCCAGAAACCGGCGTCCGCCATCTGGGTCTCGAGTTCGGTCAGCGTCTCCCGCTTGCCGGCGATGTCAAAGGTACCTCCGCAGCTCGGCGAGCTGTTCTTCATGTTCTCTCAGGTCGCGCGTGCGCTCGCTGTCCGCCATGGTCCCGCTCCTGTTAAAGACACGAGCCGTCTCGCGGTGCAAGGCGGACGGCTCGGCCGGTCATGATCGTAAGATAGCCGGGGGTTCCCGCCTACTCTACTCCGCTCTTGTTCCCCGAAAACATCGGCTGCCCGTTCGCCAGGATTTCGTTGAGGGCGTCGGTGAAGTGCGTGGTCGTTTCCGCGAATTCACGGCCGATCTGACCCACGAATTCCTCGTAGCTCTTCTTGATCTCTTCCTGGAAGACCTGCCGGAGCGTGCCGTCGCGCAGCCCCTCTTCCTTCTTCTTGGGGAAGTAGGAGATGAGGTCCGAGATGAGAGCGCGCGCGAGCCGACGCGCCTTGGCGTTCGGATCGTTCGCCAGGAACGGATTGATGGGACGCCCGGTCGCCACCGGTTTCGCCGCCTGTGAAACCGGGGCCGGAGCAGGCGCCGCGGGCCGTGGCGGTGCGACCGGAGGAGCCGCCGGTGCTGCTGGAGCCGGACGGACCGGCGCGGCCACGGAAGGAACCGCAGCCGGGCGCGGCGACGCCGGTGGAACTGCTGACAGGGGGGGGGGTGGCGCCACGGGCCTGGGCGGCGCCGCTGGAGGCGCAAATGCCGGTGGCGCCGGGCGAGGCGGCATCGCAGGCGGACGCGGGGCCGGAGGCGCCAGAGTCGGGGGCGCCG
>JBBDYA010000102.1:0-17514 GCA_040902005.1 Gemmatimonadaceae bacterium
CCGCGACGATCACGTCGTCGCTCAGCTGAAAGATCGCCGGGTCCATCACCGCGCCCGCCGTCCCCTCGGCATACGACAGCGCGCGGGCGATGGGGTCGCGCACGGCCGGGTCGAGCGCCTCGAGCAGCGGCTCCCGCCGGTCCGACGCCACGGCGCGTACGATGCCGGCCGCGTCGTCCGCGCGGAGCGAGCCAACGATCGCCGCGCCCTCCCCGGCCGCGAGCTGCGCCAGGCACTCGGCGGCGTACGACACGGTCATGTCGCTCAGCACCCCCGCGGCCGACGTGGCCGGCACGGCGCGCAGCACCGCGGCGGCACGTGCCACCGGCATCTGCTCGAGCGACATCGCCGCGCGCGAGGGGTACGCCACCAGAAATGCGCGGGCGAGCCGTTCCTCCGCGATCACGGCGTGTCCCGTTTGACCAGCAGCGTGGACGCCATGTCGCTGAACTGCCGCGCGGGCACGATCGTGCGTCCCTCAGGCACGTCCAGGATGACGGAGGTGGCGGTGAGCTCGGCAATCGTCCCGTCGATGCCGCCGATGCGCACCGTCTGGCCCACCTCGAACGTCTGCCGCAGATAGTGCGAGCCGATGATGTTGCTGATCGCGCCGCGGGCACCAAGGCCGAACGCGAGCGCGAAGCCGCCGAGCAGCGCCGCGAGCGCCACGGAGAAGATGGCCGTGAGGAGGGCGATGTCCACGCCGAGTTCCGCGACGGCGATGAGGACCGCGGCGGTGACGATCGCGACGCGCACCACGTTCCCCAGCCCGGGACCGAGCGCGGTGCCCGCGCCGGAGGCCGTAGCGGTCACCGCACCGCGCGCCAGGTTGCCCATCACGAGCCCGGCCACGAGGATCAGCACCGCGGCAAACACGCGGGGCACGAAGAGCGACAGGCTGGCGACGACGGAGCTCAGCAGCGCAAGTCCGAGCGCGTCCGCGGCGGTGGCCACGAAGAACAGGAGCACGGCCCAGAACACTACGCCGCCCACGATCTCCGACACCGGCCGGTCGCGCGCAACGCCCGCGAAGGACGTGCGGAACGCTCGTCCCGGCACCGCGCGCTCGATGGCGGTCACGATGCGCGAGGCAATCAGGCGCAGCAGGAACGCGAGCACGACGCCCAGCCCCAGCAGGACCGCGGCAGTGATGAGGCGGGACTGGTTGGTGGCAAACCACTGGCCCACGTCCGACACCGACTGCTGAACGTTCGAGGCGATTTCGGTCTGCATCATGCGCTCCGGGTGTGTGCGTTCGTTCCGTGCCTTCGATCCAGATTCCCCAGCGTCACCGGGGACGAATGGGTGCCCGCGTGACGAGCACATCGTGACGACGTCCGTCGTCCACCAGTGCGATCTGCCCGCCCGGTGCGTCGCCGCCGTCCACGGTGACGGACGCGCCGTGCGCGGCGTCCGCGCGGCGCACTGTGATGGCGTACACACTCGTGCCAAAGCGGTACTCGATCGAGTATTCCTCCCAGCGATCGGGCACGCGCGGCTCGATGCGCAGCGTGTTCCCGCTGCGGACGAAGCCGAGGATGCTCTCGAGCCCCACGCGGTACATCCAGCTCGCGGAGCCAGTGTACCACGTCCAGCCGCCGCGCCCCAGCTGCCCTTCCGCCGTATACACGTCCGCCGCGACGACATACGGCTCCACCTTGTACGTCGCCACCTCTTGCGGCGTCCGCCCGTGATTGAGGGGGTTGATCATCTGGTAGAGCTCGAACGCCCGGTCGCCGTCGCCGAGCATCGCGGTGGCCTGCACCACCCACAGCGCCGCGTGCGTATACTGCGCACCGTTCTCGCGCACGCCGGGCAGGTAGCCCTTGATGTAGCCCGGGTCCTTGGGCGTTTCGTCGAACGGTGGCGCGAGCAGCACGATCAGTTTCGCGTCCTCCCGCACCAGGTGCGTGTTCACCGACCGCATGGCCTGGCGTTGGCGCTCGGCGTCACCGGCCCCGGAAATCACGCTCCAGCTCTGCGCGATGGAATCGATGCGGGCCTCCTGGCTGGACGCGGAACCGATCGGCGTTCCGTCGTCGAACCAGGCGCGGCGATACCACTCGCCATCCCATCCGTGCTGCTCCACCGCGGCCGCGTAGGCGTCGGCCTGCGCGCGCAGTTCCGCGGCTGCTCGCGCATCGCCGCGCCGCTCCACCAGCGGCGCAAAGGCGCGCAGCGTGGCGATGAGGAACCAGGCGAGCCAGACGCTCTCTCCCTTGCCTTCCACGCCCACGCGGTTCATCCCGTCGTTCCAGTCGCCGACGCCGATGAGCGGCAGGCCACGTTCCCCCGTGGTACACGCGCGCTTGAGCGCAAGCATGCAGTGATAGTATACGCTCGCGTCGCCGCCAGCCGGCTGCGGCAGATCGTAGAGCTCGTGCTGCTCCGGCTTGAGCGCGGGCATCGTGATGAAGTCCGCCGTCTCCTCCAACACCGTCTCGTCGCCCGTGACGCGCACGTAGTGTTCCACCACGAAGGGCAGCCAGGCGAGATCGTCGGAGAAGCGCGTACGCACGCCGCGGCCGTCCGGCGGGTGCCACCAGTGCTGCACGTCCCCCTCCACGAACTGCCGGCCCGCGGCGCGCACGATGTGCTCGCGTGCGATCGCGGGCTCCGCGTACAGGAAGGCCATCACGTCCTGGAGCTGGTCGCGGAACCCGAATGCGCCGCTGCTCTGGTAGACCGCCGCGCGCCCCCACATCCGGCAGGAGAGCGCCTGGTACAGCGACCACCGGTTCATCATCGCGTCGAAGGCCGGCTCCGGCGTGCGCACGGTGACCGCGGACAGCCGTCGCTGCCACTCGGTGGCGGCCGCTCCGAGCGCCGCGGATGCGCGGCCGACGTCGCGATACGCTGCCAGCAGCGCCGTCGCACCCGCGTCGGAGTCGGCCGCGCCAAGGATCGCGACCAGCTCGCGCGTCTCACCGGGCTGGAGAACGAGCACGCACTGGAGCGCCGCGCACGGATCGCACCCCGCCACCGTGCTGCCGGACAGTGACGTGCCGGCGCGCAGCGCGGCTGGATCCGCGAGTGATCCGTTGCGCCCGAGAAACTCGCGCCGGTCGCCGGTGAATCCGGCCAGCGGCTCGCTCAGCGCCGCGAAGGCCCGCAGGTGCGCGAACGACGGGTTGAACGCGTTGCGCGCGACGACGGCTTCCTGCTCCCGGTCGAACCCAACCAGCACCTGGTGCTGCGTGTGCTCGCGCAGCGCGCCGAGCGCCCATTCGGCATACGCCGTCACGGCGAGGCGCCGCGGCCGCGCGTCGTGGTTGGTCACGTTCAGCAGCGAGATCCGGACCGGGTCCGTCGCGGCCATACCCATCACGAGCCGCGTGGTGATGCCGTCGCGACGATGGTCGAAGGTGGTGGAGCCCGCTGAGTGGCGCACCGTGTACGGCTCGCCGCTCCACACCGGCGCGGGGGTCGCGCTCCACAGCTCGCCGCTCTCGTCGTCGCGAAGATAGAGCGCGTCGCTCGGCGCGTCGGTCACCGGGTCGTTGTGCCAGGGCGTGAGCCGGAAGAACTGGGCATTGCCCACCCAGCTGCACCCCGCGCCGCGCTCCGTGACGATGAAGCCGCCGCGCGCGTTAGCGATCACGTTCGCCCATGGTGCCGGGGGAAGCGCGTCGCCGTGCACGAGCATCTCGTAGTCGCCGTTCTCCACCAGGCCGCCGATGCCGTTGTCCAGCAGGCGAGGCGAGGCCCGCGGCACCTGCGCCGCCTGTGCGGCCAGCGCGCGGAGGACCAGCGACGGGCGGAGCGGCCCGGAGGGTGACTCGCCGCGGGCAGGGGCGCGCACGCGGCGCACGTCCACGGGCGCGAACTCGGGCCGCTGCCCCGACGCGCGCGCGCGCGACGGCAGCGTGAGCTGCTCCTCCTCGACTTCCTCGCTGGCGCGCCACGTTTCCGCGATCATCCCCAGCGAACGCCCGTCGCAGTCGATGCAGACGCGCGCGGTGGCGCGCAGCATCGCGAGGTCGTCCGGGTTGACCTGATCGCTGCGGCGGATGAACACGCCCCCGGGCTGCTCGATGGCGGCCGAGTCGCTGGACGCGAACATCGCCGCGTTGATCCGCTCATGCAGATCCTGGAGATAGCCGGACGGATGCTCGTTGAGGATCACGAGGTCCACCATCATGCCGCGCCGCCGCCAGTAGTGGTGCGCGGCAAACAGCTGCGCGATGGTCGGCAGCCCGTCCACTCCGCGAATGCTGGCCAGGAGAATGGGCCAGTCGCCCGAGATGCCCTGCGACCAGAGCAGCGGCTGTCCGCGATGATTCTCCCGCAGCTCGGCCTCCGGAATGCGCGCGGCGGGGTTGGGATACAACAGATGCCCGGCGATCTCCTGGAAGATGGCCGCGTCCGATGGCGACACGCCGAGCTCGCGCAACTCCACCTGGGTGGACGTCCACGCAAGGTCGAGCGCGCGCTGCGCGGTGCTGGGGTTGTGGTAGCGATCGGCCAGCACGTAGGCGCGTTTGGCGTTGTCCGCCACCAGTGTGGTAAACGCGACGGACGCCGACTGGCCGGGGTCCAGCCGCACGCGCACGCGGATCGCGAAGATCGGATCGAGCACGGCGCCGATGCTGCCGGACAGCGCGCCGTCGTGCTCGAGCGCCGCGGGATCGCGCGTGCCGCGTCCGCGACCCAGAAAGCGCGCGCGGTCCGTCTCGAAGCTGGGGTCGCCCACCCGCTCGGCGCCGCCGGAATCCACCACATGCACGCACCAGAGCGACGCTTCACTGGCGGAGCGCGGCCGCCGCGTCGCCGTCAGCGCAGAACACCAGGCATGCCATTCGGTCTCGACGAAGAGGTTCGAAAAGGCCGGATGCTGCCGGTCAGCCGCCGGTGGCGCGATCGTGATCTCGCCGTAGCTGGTGAGCTCGAGCACCCGAACCGCGTCCGTGTCATTGGTGACGGTCACGCGCCGCACCTCGGCGGCGTCCTCAGGCACGACGACCACTTCCGTACGCGTGTCGATGCCGAGCTCACGCCGATGGAAGGTGACGCGATCGGTGGCGAGCTGCGCCTGGTACCATTCCGCGGGCGCGCACACGGGCTGGTGCGCGGCGGACCAGACCTGGCCGCCCTCCACGTCCTTCACGTAGCAGAACTGGCCAGTGGCATCGGCGGTGCCGTCCGCGCGCCACCGGGTGACTGCGAGGTCCCCGAAGCGACTGTAGCCGCCGCCGCCGTGGCTGATCATGAGCGTGTACGGCAGCCGCCCGAGCAGCGCAATGTGCGGCTGCGGGGTGTCCGGCGTGTCGATCTCGCGAACGACGGGACGCTCGAGCGCCGGGTCGGGCAGGGCCTGTTCCGGACGCACGGGGCGCGGCTCCTGGAGCACGAGCCGCCGCGGAATGCGCTCGTGCAGGAGCAGCTCCACCGAGCGCACCAGCGGATCTGCATGAAACCGCTGCTGCCAGACGCGGCCGGTGAGCGCGTTGGTCATCGCCACGAGGGACATGCCGATGTGGTGCGCCATGAAGTTGCGCACGAGCGCGTAGCGGTTGCCCGGCTCGGGCCGCGTGTAGTCCAGCGCGTCGTAGAAGCCGTACTCGCCGAGCGCCCCCTTGGCTTCCATGGCCCCGAGGTTCGCCAGCGCGCGTTCCGGCTCCACGGCCAGCGCGAGCGCGGCGGCGTACGGCGCGACGACAAGGTCGCTCCCGATGCGACGCTCGAGCGCGAGGTCCGGCACGCCAAAGGCGCGGTACTGATAGGTGTGATGCCGGTCGCGCAGGTTGTACGCGCTCTCGCTGGTGCCCCAGGGCACGCCGTGGCCGGCGCCGAAGGCGATCTGCCGCCGCACCGCGCTGCGATACGTCTGGTCCAGCAGCGTGAACGGAAACGACCGCATCACGAGGGTAGGCATCAGGTACTCGAACATGCTGCCGCTCCACGACACCAGCGCCGTGGAGCCCGACGTGCGTGTGAGCGTGCGGCCCAGGTGGAACCAGTGATCCACCGGAACGTCGTTGCGCGCGATGGCGATGAAGCTGGCCAGCCGTGCCTCGGACGCGAGCAGGTCATAGAACGACGTGTCCAGCGAGTGATTGGCCTGCTGGTATCCGATCGCGAACAGCTCGCGCCGCTGGTCGTACAGGAACTTGAAGTCCATCTCGGCGGCGAAGTCATCGGCGCGCTGGGCCAAAGCACGCAGCTGCGTGCTCAGTTCCGCCGCCTCAGGCGGCTGTTGGGACGCGATGGCGATGAGCGCCTGCCGCACCGCGATCAGGTGTCCCGCGAGATTGCCACTGTCCACGGTGGAGATGTACGGCGGCTCCAGGACGCGCAGGTCGTGCAGGTCGTACCAGTTGTACAGATGCCCGCGAAACCTCCGCAGGCGTTCCATGGACCGCATCGCCAGCTCGAGCAGGCGGGCCATCTCCTGCGCCGCGATGAACCCCAGGTCGTGCGCGGACACGGTGGAGAGCAACTGCAGGCCGATGTTGGTGGGCGACGTGCGCATGGCGACCACCAGATCCGGACTCTCCTGCACGTTGTCCGGCGCGAGCCAGTGGGTGGTCTCCGACAGGAACCGCTCGTAGTAGCCCCAGTGCAGCCCCGCATAGCGCCGCAGGATCGCGCGCTCGTGCTCGGTGAGGTCGCGCTCGCGCTCCACGGCCGGCGCGCCGAGCGCGTGCGCGATGGCAGGCGACGCGATCCAGAGCAGGAACAGGGGGATGAGCGCGGGCGTCGAGCGTCCCAGCGCCACGAGCAGCGCCAGCGCGACGATCGGCACGGGCCACATGGCGCGCAGGGGCACCTTGAAGCTGCGGCGATGGCGGCGCTCCACGTGCAGCGCCGACTGCCACTCGAGCAGGCGGCGCCTGGAGACCAGCAGACGCCAGAGCGTTCGCGCGATGCCGTCGAGCGAGATCCACGCCTGGTGCGGCAGGAACGCGATCGTGAGCGCGACCTGGCCGGCGCTGGTTGCAGCATCGCGCCCGACCGCGGCGTAGTAGGCCCGCCACGACTTGTCGAACGGTGGACGGAACAGCGCGATCAGGAGCGCGATGATCCACGGCGCGGACAGCGCGAGGAGCGCCAGCACGGTCCAGCGTTCGCGCGTGCCGGGCAGGAGCCACCACCCCGCCACGAGCAGCACCGCGATGGAGATCTCGAACGCGCTGCGCCGCAGATTGTCGAAGATCTTCCAGCGCGAGAGCAGCGAGAGTCGGTTGGGCTCGGGACCATCCGGCCCCGGCACGCGCGGCGTGAGCCACTGGAGCAGCTGCCAGTCGCCGCGCAGCCAACGGTGCTTGCGCCGCGTGAAGGTGAGATACTGCGTGGGGTAATCGTCGTAGACCGTGATGTCAGTGGCGAGCCCCGCGCGCGCGTAGTTCCCCTCGATGAGGTCGTGCGAGAGCAACCGGTTCTCGGGAAAGCGGCCGTGCGTCGCGCGCTCGAAGACGTCTACGTCATAGATGCCCTTCCCGGTGAAGCTTCCCTCACCGAACAGGTCCTGATAGACATCGCTGACGGCGGTGGTGTACGGATCCACGCCGGGCTGCCCGGACTGGATGGCCGCGAAACGCGAGCGGTTCGCGCTGGGCAGCGACACGCCCACGCGCGGCTGGAGTATGCCGTAGCCGCGCACCACGCGGCCGAGCGCCTCATCGTACACGCCCCGGTTCAGCGGATGCGCGATGGTGCCCACGAGAAGCGGCGCGGCGTCCGGAGGCAGCACCGTGTCCGAGTCCAGCGTGATGACGTAGCGCACGCTGCGCAGGATCTCCGTGTTCCCGATGGTCGTGGAGAACGCGCCCGCCGCCGCCGCGCCACCGCGCAGGAAGCGGTTGAACTCGGACAGCTTGCCGCGCTTCCGCTCCCACCCCATCCACACGCCCTGCGCCGGATTCCACCGGCGCTCGCGGTGCAGGAGGAAGAAGGCATCCTGGTTCTGCGGCGCGTAGCGCGCGTTGAGCTCCTGCACGCCGTGCACCGCGGCCCGCAGGATGTCGGCGTCCCCGTCCACGTGCTCGGCGTCCGCGTCGGTATAGTCGCTGAGGATCGCGAAGTGGAGGTGCGCCTCCCGATTGGCGAGGAACTGCACCTCGATCGTCTCCAGCGCGTCTACCACCGCCTCCACGCTGCCGAACAGCGTGGGAATCACCACCGCGGTGCGCAGCTCGGGCGGCACGCCGGTTTCGCGCAGCTCGAGCTTGGGCAGCACGGCCGGCGGCAGGAACGCGACGATGAGCCGGTTCATCATGCTCAACGCGATCTCGCTGGCCGGGATCAGTCCCAGCAGGGCCACGGCTATCCAGCCCCGCAGGGTCTCCGCGCCGCTGAGCCAGAGCAGCGCGGCGATCGCGACCGCCGTGCCGGCAGACACCCCGCCAACAAAGATCAGATTCGGATGCTTCAGCACCCATCGGTGAAGTGCTTCGCCCGGACGGGAGCGATATCCCGTAAGCCGCTCGAGTTCGGGAAGTCCGTCGTCGATGAGATAGTAGCCGACGTGCGCGCGGACATCCGTGTCGGACGCCTCGCGTGCCTGGCGCGCCAGCTGCACCGCCTCGTACGCCACCTCGGACTCGTGGGTCTTCGTCCGCTCCGCGATACGCTCCACCACGTGCCGATAATGGTCGCGCGTGGCGAACGTCATCCGCGAGTAGTCGCCCGACGGATCCCCCCGCAGCACACCGTCCATCACGCTCTGGCGCTCGACGAACTCGCGCCAATCCATGCGCGCGATCGAGCGCAGGCTCGTGATGCTGTTCGCCATGACGACCTGCGTGATCGCCAGGCGCTGCGTGGAGAGCGTGGCCGCCTCCTCGCCCGCCATGCCCTCCTCCGCGATCCACTGCTCCAACCAGCCGAGCGGCGCGAACGCGTCGCGGGCCTGCCGCAGGCGCTGGAGAAACCGGGCGATGAAGATCGCGCTCAACGGAAGTCCCCGGTCCACCAGCCCGGCGAGCGCCCGGCTCAACGCATCCTCGCTTCCCCCCTCCCCGGCCTTGCTGGCCTCCAACAGCCCGCTCGCCATGCGGTCCGCGCGCTCCACCTCGTCCAGCCGCTGCACGGTGCGCAGCGTCATCCGTCGCACGTTCTCGATGAGTCCCAGCCGCAGCACCGCCGGAACCGCCCACAGCTCCCCGACTCGCAGCGGCGCGACGTCCTGAAAGGCGCTCACCACCGTGTGCACGTTGTCGAGATCGATGCGCCCTTCCGTGTGCGAGATCAGCGTGATCGCCAGCTCGTACACGCGCGGATAGCCCGCGAGCGTTCCCGAGGCGAGCTCCGGCAGCTCGCGATAGTACCCGCTCGGCAGGCTCGCGCGCACTTCGCGGATGTGCTCCTGGACCACGAAATAGTTGTCCAGCAGCCAGTCGCCGGCCGGGCCAACGTCGCTGCCCTCCTCCACCGCCTCCGTGAGCCGGCGGTGCGCGACGTCCAGAATCCGCTTCGTCTCCTTCAGGCGCGACAGCAGCGGCGACGTGCGCCAGAAGCGCTTGCCCTTGCGCAGCCGCTCCGACCTGGCCACGGCGCGCGCGCGTTCCGCGAGCTGCTCGGCGCCCAGCAACTCGCCCCGGATGGGGCCCGCGAGCAGCTCGGCACGCACGTCGGACGCCCGGGAAAACACGTGCGAAAGGAACCGGGGGCGTGCCGTGGCGCGAGTGCGATTGGGCATGGCGGTAAGCTACTTACCGCCCGGCGCGGTACGCTCCGGACCCGGGGGCCACGTAGGTTTGTTGCATGTCGAATGCCGAGCCGCGTCGCCGGCGCGTCGTCGTCGTCGGCGCGGGCGCGGCGGGATGCATGGCCGCGATCTTTGCGGCAGCGTCCGGCGCGGACACCACACTCGTGGAGCGCACGAAGGACGGGGGGCGCAAGATTCTCATCAGCGGCGGGGGGCGCTGCAACGTCCTGCCGGCGCGACTCGATGAATCGCGCTTCGTCACGGATTCGTCCCCCAACACCCTGCGCAAGATGCTGCGCTCCTGGCCGCTGGACGAGCAGGTGGCGTTCTTCGAGGGCGAGCTGGGCATCCCGCTGGTGATCGAGCAGGCGACGGCCAAGCGCTTTCCCGCTTCGCACAAGGCGCGCGACGTGCGGGACGGCCTGCTGGCGCACGCGTCGCGAACCGGGGGGGGGCGGGGAGCGACGCTGCTGATGGACACGATGATCACCGGGTTCGGGCCCGAGGGCGGGTCCTGGCGCGTGGAGCGCGCGAACGGCGCGCCTATCGAATGCGACGCGCTCGTCGTGGCCACCGGCGGGCTGTCGGTGCCGAACACCGGGAGCGACGGCACCGGGTTGCGCGTCCTGGAGCAGCTGGGACACGCGATGCATGCCACCTACCCCGCGCTCACGCCGATCACCGCCAGCGAGCCGGACCTGGCGGCGCTCAGCGGGGTGTCGCTCACCGTGACGCTTTCGGCCGAAGACGCGCAGCGCGCCGCGACCGCGACGGGCGGATTCCTCTTCACGCACCGGGGATACAGCGGCCCCTCGGTGCTCGACGTGTCGCACGTGGTGACGCGGTCAGACGCGTCCTCAAACGCGCGGGCCCGCCTCACCGTGCGGTGGACCCCCCTGGGCGACGCGGAATGGGAGCGCGCGCTCCAGCCGCTCGGCAGGCGGTCGGTGATCGGCGCGCTGCGCGCGGAGCTGCCGGACCGTCTGGCCGAAGCACTGGCGACGCGGGCGGGCGTGGATCCCGCGCGCGTGCTCTCGGAGCTGCGCCGCGAAGAACGGCTGCGTCTCGTGGAGACCCTGGTGCGTGGGGACCTGCCGTGGACAGGCGACGAGGGGTACCGAAAGGCCGAGGTGACCGGGGGCGGCGTGGCGCTCTCGGAGGTGGACCCACGCACCATGGAGAGCCGGAGACACCCCGGCCTGTTTCTCTGCGGCGAGGTGCTCGACGCATTCGGCCCGATCGGCGGCTACAACTTCGTGTGGGCCTGGGCTACCGGGCGGGCAGCCGGACTGGGGGCGGCCGGCGCCACGCCGGACAGCCCACACTAGCTGCGAACCACGGAAGCCACGGAGGACGCGTCCGTGTCCTCCGTGTCCTCCGTGTCCTCCGTGGTTCGCACGCGCTACAACACCCCGACGCTGCGCACACGGTGATCCACGTTGTCGCCGATCCATTTCCAGAGCGCGTCCTGCCCCTCCGGAGGAATCGAATCCAGTCGTTGACGGCGCCAGGTGTTCATGACTTCGTCGTCCACTGTCCACATCCGCACGCGGTGCCGAGGAATCCTGCGCTCCCAGTTCACCGCGACCGTCGGCCGCGGGAACAGCACGCGCACGGTCACCGTCCTGGAGAGATACTCGAGATCGGTCATGCTGATGTTCGCGTACCGACTGAGACTGTCCCCCGGCTCGGCGGGCGTGTCGGGAATACCGTCCGTGAGCAGCACGACATCGATCGGCGACAGCGCGAGCCCCTGCCGCTTGACCAGGACCGCCACGCGGGTGAAGAACGGATTGAAGTCCGTGTACCCGTCGCGCGTGGGATACTCCGCGCGCAGGAACGCGGCGATCTCCTCCACGCTGCGCCCCTGGAACGTGTGGATCGGCTGAAACGACTTCGTCTCCTCGGCGTTCGCGCCGCCGATCGCGCCCACGAACAGCGCCGTCGGCTGTTTCAGCCCTCCCAGCCCGTTGAGCCGGGCATAGAGATAGTTGGCCGCGAAGTCGATCGAGCTCTCGTGGTTGGCGCGAAACGATCCGCTCACGTCGATCCCGACCACGAGCGTCGAGCGTGCCACGCGCGTCGTGTTTGGGCCCGGCGCGCACCCCGCGAGTATCACCAGCGCGCCAAGGATCAGCCGCGGCGTCCATCGTGTATGCGCGTTCATGACGCCACCTTCGGCATGTCGCGCGGCGTGGCCATGGCAACGACATTGTTCAGCTCGAACCGCGGCGACCGCGCGGGCCCCGCCCCCGTGAAGGGATTCACGGCCAGCAAGTCGTCCAGCGACTTGAAGGGCACGGGAAACGCCGGACGCGATTGCACCACGACCACGGCAAAATTCACCGCGACCGCGAGCAACTGGAGCACCGGCACCGAGAGCAGCTCGAACAGGCGCTTGCCCTCGAGCTGGAAGAAGATGACGTCCGCCTTGAGCGCGTCCACGGGCGCGCTGAGCAGGCCGGGGCGCACCGGATCGGGTGCGGGGGCCGTCACGGCATCCTGCGTGATGGTCTGGCGCGACAGGATCGCCAGCAGCGCCGGCGTACCGAACCGGCCGAAGAGGAACCACGACATGCCGCGCACGCCCACCCATCCGAACGACGCGAGCAGCAGCGTGGAGACGAGACCCAGGCGCACCTCACCCGCGGACTGCTGCGCGATCCACGGCGTGACCGCGTCGATCAGCTCGCGGTACAGGAAGATCACCTCGAAGAACATCACGGCGCTCTCAACGAGCGTCATCTGGATGATCTCGCTCACGCGACGGTTGCGGATCGCGTCCGTGAGAACCTGGACGCACGCGAAGCTGCCGGCCACGAGCATGAACAGGAACACCCAGAGCAGCGGCGCCATCACGTTCGGATTCGGTTCGATCCCCGTGATGCCCCCGAACACCTCGGTCAGCGTGGGCTGCAGTGTGAACGTGAAGACCGTTGCCTCCACGCCGGTCCAGAGCAACAGCACGAGGAAGGCGATCCAGGGCATGCCGGGCTGGAAGTACCGACGCGACGTCCAGTCCAGCGCCGCCAGTGGCGAGCGCACGAGCCCCACCAGGGTGTTGCGCATCGTGAGCACGACGAACCGGAGCGCGCCGAGCGCCCAGCCGAACAGCGCGACGAAGAATCGCGCGATACCCATCCAGTACAGCCAGATGGAACGGCCGGCGTCCCACCACGCCATGAGCAGCGCGGTGATGAACCCACCGCGGCCGGAACGGAACGGCAGGGTGTACACCGATACCATCGTGCTCCACACGCCCGTGATCAGCAGCAGCGTGGGCATGAGCAACGTGACCGCGCCGAACACCATGACGATCGGGTACTGGCCGGTCATGGAGTTCAGGAGCGCGGACTGCCATTCGGGAATCCAGCGAAGGGGGGCCGCGAGCACCGTGACGGCGCCGCGCCACTCGGCCGGAAAGAGGTCGATGAACGACTGGAACATTGTGCCCTCGCGAACGAGGAGGTGCCGCGCGATCTGCGGCGCGGCGGCGCGAGCGGCTCCGGCATCGGTGGGCCAGTCTCGGCGAAGGAACACTGCACCCGTGTCATGGTCGGGTTCGCCGATGCACGCCGCTGAACTAGGGTGCGGTTCGTCACGAAATCCGGTCCGTTTCGATACACCCCCCGCGGGCGAAGGGCATTCCACCCCGAATCCATCCGGGACACCTTGCCGGAAGACCGGGTCGTCCATAACGTCGGTCCACCCGTGCGGAGGCGGCGCTGCCCCGTCGGACAAAATTGCATTCAAAAACCGGAGTTCTCGAATGCGTACGTTCGCACGATTGGCAGGGTTGGGCATGATCGTAGCCGCCGCGGGATGCGCGGACAGTGGTCCCACGGAACTGGCGCGGACGGCGCCGCCGCAGGAACTGTCTGCCGCCCAGGCCGCACAGGGCAGCTACATCGTGGTGTTCAAGGATGGCGTGAGCGACGTTCCCGGACTGGCTCGACGGCTCGCGACCGAAAGCGGCGGGGAGCTCGGGTTCACCTATCAACACGCGATTCGCGGCTTCTCCGCGCGGATTCCCGCGGGTGCCCTCGAGGGGCTGAGCCGCCACCCGATGGTGGAAACGATCGAGGCGGACCAGGTCATCACCCTTTCCGCAACGCAGTCGAACGCCACGTGGGGGCTGGACCGCATCGACCAGCGCGACCTGCCCTTGAACGGGACGTACACGTACAACGCCACCGGCGCCGGCGTCCGGTCGTACATCATCGATACGGGCATTCGCAATTCACACGGGGATTTCGGCGGTCGGGCGTCGTCCGGATTCACGGCGATCAGTGACGGCCGAGGCACCGACGACTGCAACGGCCACGGCACGCACGTGGCGGGCACCGTTGGCGGCACGACCTGGGGTGTGGCGAAGGGCACGTCGCTGATCGCGGTGCGCGTGCTCAACTGCCAGGGCTCGGGCACGACGAGCGGCGTCATCGCCGGCGTGGACTGGGTCACGGCAAATCACGTCAAGCCGGCCGTGGCCAACATGTCGCTGGGCGGCAGCGCAAGCTCGACGCTGGACAACGCGGTGGCCAACTCCATCGCGGCCGGCGTGACGTACGCCATCGCCGCCGGCAACAGCAACGCGAACGCCTGCAACTACTCGCCCGCCCGGGTCGCTTCCGCGATCACGGTGGGCGCGACCACGAGCAGCGACGCGCGCGCGTCGTACTCGAACTTCGGCAGTTGCCTCGACGTGTTCGCGCCGGGCAGTTCGATCACGTCGGCGTGGTACACCAGCAACACCGCCACGAACACGATCAGCGGCACGTCCATGGCCGCGCCGCACGTCGCGGGCGTTGCGGCGTTGATCCTCGAGGGAAGCCCGTCGGCGAGCCCGTCGTCGGTGACGTCCACCATCACGTCGAACGCCACCACCGGCAAGGTGACGAGCGCTGGCACGGGCTCGGCGAACCGCCTGTTGTACATGGGCTTCATCGGCGGGGGCGGCGGTGGGGGCAACCAGTCGCCGACCGCGTCGTTCACGTTCAGCTGCACGGACCTGAGCTGCTCGTTCAACGGCGGCGGGTCGAGCGATCCCGACGGCAGCATCTCGAGCTACGCCTGGAACTTCGGCGATGGCACCACCGGCAGCGGCGTGGCGCCGAGCAAGACGTACGCGTCGGGTGGCACACGCACCGTGACGCTGACCGTGACCGACAATGGCGGCGCGACCGGCAGCACGTCGCAGTCCGTCACGACGGTCGCCCCGGGTGGCTCGACGATCACCCTGTCGGTGAGCGTGTCGAAGGTGAGAGGCGTCAGCACGGCGAATCTCAGCTGGAGCGGCGCTACGTCCTCTGCCGATGTGTACCGCGGCACCTCGAAGATCGCGACCGTCACTGGAACATCGTATGCGGACAATCTCGGGCGGGGCGGCGGGTCGCAGACCTATCAGGTGTGCAACGCCGGCACGACCACGTGTTCGCCGAGCGTGACCGTGAACTATTGATCTGAACCGATGGAGTCAGTGCACCGCCCTCGTGACCATGACGGTCGCGGGGGCGGTGTTCTTTTCTGGCGGCCGCTCCACCGGTTGGCGCTCTCGTCCTGGCGGAGTACGTTGCCTTGATGATCCTGGCATTTCCGACATGCAACGCGCTCATAGCGGTCGTCGCGGCCTGTGTGTTCTCCGGGTGCGCGTCGGCCGACGACGCCGGCTACGATCGGGTGCTCCCCTTCGATACCGCGCGCGTTCGGGTGGTCGCGGGCCCCGACACCGTTGTCTTCACGGTCGAGCTGGCGCGCACCGCCGAGCAGAGGACGCTGGGGCTGATGGAGCGGCGCTCGATGCCGGACTCCGCGGGAATGCTCTTTCTGTATGCGGCGGACCAGCCGCCTTCGGCCGGCTTCTGGATGTACCGGACCCGCATTCCGCTCGACATAGCGTTCGTGGATTCCACAGGGGTCGTCGTGGACACGAAGCGCATGAGTCCGTGCGAAGCCACCCTGCCCGCGGGCTGTCCCACCTACGATCCGGGGGTGGCGTACCGTGCCGCGCTCGAGGTGAATGCCGGCGTCTTCGAGCGCCATGGAATAGCGCGCGGCGCTCGGCTGCTGCTCGCAGACACCGTGAACTAGGAGCTCGTTCCTAGTTCCTCTTCTCTAGCGCAGCACGCTGCCGGGGCCGGTGCCGAACCGTGGATTCACCACGGTATTGAAGATCGATCCGAAGGTGTAGCTCAGCCCCAGCCGTCCGTCGTAGCGGTAGTTCGTCTGGAGGTCGCGCAGCTCCAGCAGGATCTCTTCCGGCGTGGCGCCGCGCTTGGGAATCGCGAGCTGGTCGCGAAGGAGCGAGGCGCCGCCGCCGATTTCGATCGCGAAGCCGCGAGCCACGCGCACCTCAAGCTCCCCATCGAAGTTCATCCGCCACTGCGAGCTGTTGTCCAGGTAGCTGAACGTCTCGAGCGTGACGTCCGCTTCTCCCCACGGCTGTGTCAGGTCGTAGCCAACGACCAGCGCGTGCGTGGGACGGGTCTCGGCGAATTTGTTGAAGATGGTCTCCTCGCGATACCGGAACGACGACACGCCCACCGAGTACTGCAGAGTGAGCTGCCGCCGCGTGAACTCGTCGTACGGGAAGACACTGTACTCCACGGCGGGCGCGGCGCGGACGGCCAGTTTCGTGTTTTCGAACGTGGACCTGCCAACGGACACCTGGAACCCCGAGCCCCAGTGCGCCCCGTGGCTGCGCACCGCCACGGCGCCGGCGCCGTAGCTCTCCCGGAGCGTGGTGATCTTCTCGTCAACACCATCGCCATCCGAGTCGTCCAGGGTGAAGTGCGACTCGTCGAAGAACGCGTCCGTGCCCACGCCGAATTTCCAGCGCGGCGTGATGCGGGTGGCCTCGAAGGACCCGCCCCATTCCAGCTCCGACTGGCGCTCCTCGCCGTCGAACGACGCGTTCGCGTCCAGGTCGAAGACCCACGACCGCCACGGGTCAGCGGACGCCACGGCGGTCGGCGCGGCGCCGGAGGCGTCGTCATCCAGGACCATCCGCACCGCCAGCGCGAGCGGCGAACGCGCCACGTAGGGCGCCAGCCCCAGCTGGATCGTGCGCGTGAGTCCTCGACGGCGATTGTCCTCGGTCCCGCCGACATTGAACACGTACGTCAAGGTGTCGTCGCGGGCCGCGAACGCGCCGAGTCCCACGAAGTTGAGCGTGTACTGTTCGCCGCCCGCTCCGGTGCCCAGGCTGGTAATGAGCAGGTGCACGTCGGCATCCGTCCGGTCGCGCACGAACGCGACCCACGGGGTCTCGGTGCGCACGTAGTCCCCGTCGCAGTCCGCATTGCAGTCGAAGAACACGCGCACGGCGCGTGACGCGTCCTGGGCGGTGGCTTCGGCGGGCAAGGCGGACAGTGCGGTGGCCGCGCACAGCACGGCGACGGCCAGCGACGGCCAGGGTACCACCCGTCGTAGAGACATGCGCGCAATATATAGTACGGCGGCGGCCGGCTCAGCGCCTTGCCGAGCGGCCTCATCACGCAACGCCGGCGATCTCCGTGCTATGCTTCATGGAGGGAACTCAACGTACGGGACACGTGGGATCGGGAGAGAGCATGTCTTCACGCAATGTCATGGATGCCGGTGGACGTAACTGGGCGTGCAACCAGGACGGTGCCGGTACACAGTCGCAGGGACGAGACGTGAGCATCCTGTGCACCACGGATTCCGTCACCGCGCCCGTGCGGCTCAGCGTGGGGTGGCAGTGGATGACGATGGCCGACAACGGCTTGGCGCGGATGATCGCCAACGCGTCGCCCGTCCCCCGTGTGAAGCGCTAGGGAACCTCTGAAGAATGAGTGGCTGGAGGCGGGGGGGGGGGGGGGGGGGGGGGGGGGGGGGGGGGGGGGGGG
>JBBDYA010000103.1:0-2471 GCA_040902005.1 Gemmatimonadaceae bacterium
CGATCTGCCGCTTCGCGGCGGTGTTGATTCCGCCGATGATCGCGACGGGCGTGGCCAGGATGAGCGGGCAGGGCGTTGCCACCACCAGTATCGCAAGAACGATGACGGGATCGCGCGTGAAGGCGTAGGCCACCAGGCAGACGACGAGCGTGAGAGGCGTGAACCAGATCGCGTACCTGTCCGCGAGCCGCTGCAACGGCGCCTTGGTGGCCTGCGCGTGGCGCACCAGCTCGACGATCCGGCCGTACTGGCTCTCGCCCACCGGCGCCGTCACTCGCGCCGTGAGTGCGCCCTCCTGGTTCACGCTGCCGCTCGGAAGTACGGTGCCCGCTGCCGCGCTCACCGGCATGGGCTCGCCCGTGAGTCGCGACGTGTCCACGTGCGACTGCCCGCTCGCGACGACCACGTCCACCGGAATCAGCTCCCCCGGGCGGATCACCAGCATGTCGCCGATGCGAACTTCGCCCACGGCGACGTCGCTGATGCTGTCGGCGTGCGACAGATGCGCGATCCGCGGCGCGTCTTCCTCGAGCTTGCGGAGCGCGTCCGACGCGCGCCCGCGCGCGATCCGCTCCAACGCCTCTCCGCCCGTCTGCATGAGCACGACGATCAGCCCCGGAAGCGGCTGTCCGACCAGGATCGCCGCGATGATCGCGAGCGTGGCGGTGATGTCGGTGGAGAACTCCTTGCGTAGCGCGCTCCGCAGCGTGCGCCACACCACGGGCGCGCCGGTGAGCACGAGACCCACCATCCACACGTCGCCGGCCAGCGCGCGCGCCGGTACCCAGAGCCACGCCGCGAATCCGCCGGCCAGAAACAGGATGGTCGCAGCCGGAAGAAAGTGTCCGCGGAACGCTCCAGGCGGGCCCCACACCCGGGCCGGCGCCCGATCGACGAGCGGAGGCGTCAGCGGTACGGTGCGAGTGGACATGCAGGAATAGTCAGGGCACGCGCGCCCAGCGTATGTCGGGCGGTCGGAGCCAAAGAGGTCGGGGATTTACCTACGTCAATACGATTGCGGACTGAGGCCGCAAGGGTCCTGAGTCCTAAGTCGACGTGAGCCGTGCGAGTATGCCCTACAAGAAATCCTCCCCCCCCCGACAGAGGTTTTTCGGCCGGATCGCCACTTTCGACTCACGCCCGGCAAACCCAAACTCGGAGCAGCCATGCAGCCCCAGACCTTCACCGCGCCCGTGGCCACCGCGCCTGCCGCGAACGGTAGCGCGATCGCCCGAGACTGGAGTGTCACGCGACCATTCATCGTCGGTGTGGACGACACCAAGGAAGCCTATCCGGCGCTCAAGTACGCCGCCGAGCTGTCACTCGAGACCGGCTCGCGCGTCCACCTGGTCAGCGCGCTCAAGCCATTCCACGGCGTGGGAGCGGGCTCCGCCGGCGAGCAGCGGACCGCCGAGCTGAGGCTCGAGCTGCGGGAGGTATTTCTCGAAGACCTTCTGCCGACCGTGGTGACGCCGCCGGTGTGGACACGAATTGCGAAGATAGGGGACCCCGCCGACATCCTGGCGGACGAAGCCCATGACATTCACGCCGGGATGATCCTGATCGGCGCCGGGCGCCACGGAACGGTGGAGCGAATTCTCAGCCGGCCGACCGCGCTTCGCGTGATCCAGAAGACCGATCTGCCGATCGTCGTCGTGCCGCGCGGAGCCACTGTCCCCGGCACCGTGGTCGTGGGCGCCGACTTCAGCCCTGCCAGCAAGTTCGCGTGCGAAGTCGCGATCGGGATGATGGGCGGCAAGGGTACGCTGCATCTCGTACACGTCCAGCCCCTTCTCCCACTCCCCGGCGAGGTCTGGTCGGTGGACCTGAGCAAGTGGGAGATCGCGGGCACGATGGACCGGATTGGCGAGTACGTGCCCGACCCGGCGCTGTACCCCGACATCCGCGTGGAGCGCGTGTCGCTCTCGGGCGATATCGCCTCGACGCTGGATAAGTACGCGGCGTCGGTGGGCGCGGACCTGATCGCCGTCGGATCGCACGGCTACAATCTGGCTCAGCGGGCGATGCTGGGCAGCGTCTCCGCGGCGCTCCTCGCGCGGCCGATGCAGGCCGTACTGGTGGCGCGGGCGCCGGAGGCGTGACCGCGCGCGACGCGCGAACGTCGCCACTCGCGGCGTGGTTTCTCGGCCCCCACGCCGAGAACCGCGAGGTCCTGGAGGAGCTGGCTGTGCGGGTCGTGCGGGATTACGCGGGGTGGAGAGCCGATTTCCACCCCGCCGACCCGCAGGCGATCACATGGGAGGACAAGCACAGCCGCGAGTACGCCGACGGCATCGCACGCCTCCAGGCGGGGCTCGGAACGCTGCTGGCCGAGCTGCGCCATTCGGCGCCGGTGTTCAGCCAGAGATACAAGGGCCACATGCTCGGCGAGCAGACGCTGGCCGGCCAGCTTGGATACTTCGCGGGGATGCTGCACAACCCGAACAACATCTCGAGCGAAGTCTCGCAGT
>JBBDYA010000104.1:0-16897 GCA_040902005.1 Gemmatimonadaceae bacterium
AGTTCATGCGGCCGCGGGTACGTACTCGGCGGCGCGCTGCGCGCGCCGGTCGGCCTGCACACCACGCACGGCCCTACCCGTGTGCACGCCGACCGCGCCGAAGGCGCGCCGAGAACCAACCGGGGGCCGCAAAGCTCTTTTGCGGCCCCCGCCGAGAACAGCAGTACGGAGCTACCGGGGCTCCAGATAGAAATCCAGCCGCCAGCGCCGCCCCTCGCCAAGCCCGCGCGAGACATCCAGCCGCACCAGTCCGTCCAGCGCCGACAGGCCGACGCCCGCGCCCGCGATCGGGCGCGGCTGGCGCGCCCAATCCTGGCGGGAACCCGCCCACCCCGCGTCCACGAACAGCGATGGCCGAGCCATCGGATGCCCCTGTGACAGTTCGGCGCGGCCGAACCAGAACGCGTCGCCCACGAAGTCACCGGCACGATATCCCCGGATCGTGTGCGCTCCGCCGAGATACCACAGCCGCTGCGGAGGAACCGAACCGGCAGACGTGCCGGCGGCGGCGGTGAGCGTCGCCAGGCGTCGTGCGCCGAGTCCCTGCGACATCGTCCACTCCGTGAGGATCCGCGCATAGGCGCTGTCCGCAACGGCCGCCTCCCCGCGCGTCCCGATCGACAGCCGCGTCGCGTCGGGATTCAGCCCCCACGAATTCCAGACCGCCGCCGCCCCACCCCAGTTGATACCTTCGCGCGCGGTGATGTTGGGCCGGAAGCGCGACCCGTCCGTCAGGCGCGCGAGCGACGCGTGCGTTTCCACGTCTGCCGTCGTGTGTCGTTCGGCGAAGAGCCGCCAGGACAGAACACGGGACGTGGCCGGCTGGGTGTGCACACCGGCCAGCTCGCCCCCGATCGCCCGATAGTAGAAGCCGTCGTCGCGGCCAAGCACTGCGGCGTTGAGCGAAGCGCCCAGTCCGAGCGGTGTTCCCCAGTCGTTCGCGGCGTCGAGCCGGCGGAAGAGCGCTCCCTGAAGCTCCCGCTGCCCGTCCGAGCGCCGCATGCGCAGCTCGCCATTCGGCTGGAGGTCCGCGATGCCCAGACGCGCAATGGCGTACGCAGTGTACCCGTTGCCGAGCACGCGATCGACGCGCACGCCCGCGGACAGTCCCTCCACGCGGTTGTAGCGCAGCAACCCGCGCTCCAGCCCCCACGAGATCGTGGGCGGCTGCGGCTCCCATCGCGCCTGGCTACCGAGACTCAACGCGCCTTCCACATCGCGACGGAGCGCGGCAAAATCCGTCTCCGTGAACAGTTCCTCGCCGTCCGCGTAGATGGACGGCGGCAGTGCTGGCGACGTAATGAGGTCCATGCGATCGCAGGGCAGGAGCACGCGAAAGCGAACCCCGGCCGCGTACATCACCGAAAGGTCGGCGTCGCGCAGCAACGAGTCCGCGGACCAGCGCGCGCTCGAGTCTCCACGCTCCCGGCAGCGCGAGGTACGTTCCTCCACACCGTACCACCTGGGACGCATCACGCGACCCGTGCGGGGATCCACATTGCGCTCCATGTTGCCGCCCTGATTCACGATCCCTGGCGCCAGCGCGCGCACCCGCTGGTACTCGAACGTCTGCGTGATCGAGATCGACAGCCGCGCGCCGCGCGCCGTTCCCTCGGCGTTGACAACCCGTGCGCGTGGCAGCCAGAAGCGGCGCTCGTACAGTCCGTGCTCGATGATCACTTCCCGGATGATCCCGGTGAAGGGACCGAACCTTCGCACCTTGTCGCGATCGTTCGCCCCGATCTCGCGCTCCATGAGCGGCCAGAGGTCCATGGGAACGGACGGCCGGTATGCCGCGCGCACGAGACTGCCGCTCGCCGCGTCCACCCAGAGCGATCCGACGATCAGCCGGGACGCGGGGCGCCGTGGGCGCACACGGATCTCCCGCAACACCACCACGCTCCGATCTGGCAGCCGGAACTGGAGCGAGTCGCCGAGAGAGAACTCGTAGAGCGAGTCCGCGCCAGGCTCCAGCGGATGTTCGATCCAGTCGTCCGCGTCGGGCAGCGCGATGCGCAGTTCTTCCATGGGCCACAGCCGATCGCGTCCCGGCACGTACGGCAGCACGAGCGCGACGTCCTCGTCCATCTCGTTCGGGTCCGGCTGCGTCCGTCCCAGGAACGGAATCACGCTGCGCACGCCGATCGGCTGCGCCCACGCGCCGAACTCGTGATGCCAGCCCAGGCGCGCGACCGATTCGTGCCGCGCCAGCAGCCGCTCGCGTCCCCCCCCCAGGGGGCCGATGCCGAGCCCGCGCGCGACACCCACGCCGGCCGACATGCGCTGGCGCACGAGCACGTCGTACGCGGCGAGCGACGAGTCCTGCTGGTAGCGCGCGCCGCGAGCATGGGCGACGAGCGCCTCGGTTTCAGCGCGCGCCGGCGCGTTGTTCGCCGCTGCCGCGAGCTGGAGCGTGAACAGAGCGCCGGAGACGAGCATGACCGACCTACGCCATGCGCGCGACCCCGGTTTCGCGCCGGACGGGGCCGCCCTCGCTCCCCGTCTGTTGCCGGCAACACAGCGAAAAGACGGCGCCACGATGGGGCGCCCTCTTCTGCTGAATCAACGCGCCAGCTACATGCTGTCGAAACCGCTCCGGTCCTTCACCTTCGCCCAGTTGCGATTCGCCTTGGCGTTGTTGCCGGCGACGTCCTTGCTCCACATCCCTTTTACTTCCTGGTTCACGTTCAGGAACAGCCGGCCGTTCACGACAGAGAATGCGGCGGGGTCAGCGGGGAGCTTCTTTCCCACCGCCACGCCCATCGCGCAGTATCCGCCGTACGCCGGCGCGAACTTCTGCGGGTTTGCCTTGAACGCGTCGCGATTGGCGGCGCTCGCGAAACGATAGATCACCCCGTCGTGCGCCGCGGTGAACTCCGCCGACCCCTTCACCGGTTTCGATTCCGTCTGGTACGCCACGGCGTCGTAGCCGCTGAGCATTACGCCGTTGTCGTCCGCGTTCAGCGCGCCGTGTCCGTCCTGCGCCGCCAGTGGCGCGGCCGCGGCCGCTGCGAACAGCGCGACGGCGCCGGCCGCGCGCATCAACCGGTGGATACTCGAGAGCAGGTACATGTGCATCTTCTCCTGAAGAGGGAGTGTGTGTGCCGGCGCGGCCTCATGCCGCGCGGAGGACTCGTGTGATCAGGAGAAGACCCTACGCCAGCGCTTGGTTCCCGCGCAGATGGCAGCGCGCGTGGAAAACGGCAGCGCTACTTCAGCAGGCGATACGCGAGCGCGGTGCGGCTGACGAGCGTGAGCCCGAGCAGCGCGATCCACAGCAGCAGCAGGAGGGGGCTTGCGGCCGGGAAGAACGCCAGCAGCGCGTACACGACCGTGGTCTCCCCCCCCTCCGCCGGCGCGGCAGTGAAATGGATCGAGCGGTTGCCGCCGAGCGTGCGGTCGGCGCGCTCGAGCAGCGACGAGAGCGCCAGCGTCGTGGTTATCGCCATGACGTAACCGGCAAGCACGATAAGCCAGAGCACCCGATCGTCCGGCATCGCGAGCGCGAAGGCGATTGCCATGGCAGAGTACGCGAGCATGTCCAGCGTGATGTCCAGGAACCCGCCGAACAGCGTCGTCTGCCCCGACACCCGCGCCAACAGCCCGTCGTAGCCGTCGAGGATTCGGCCAGCGATCCAGAGGGCCCCGCCCAGACGCAGCTGTCCCATGCCGATCGCGATAGCCGCACCGATGCCCGCGAGGAACGCCGCCATCGTGACCTGGTTTGGTGTCACACCAAGTCGATGCAACGCGTGCGCCGGGCCCGCGCCGGCCCGGGCGATCAGCCGGCGAAACGGCTCATCGAACATGCGTGAAGCTAGTCGCGGGTCCCACCCATGAACGCGTAGCGCGCCGAGAGCTGGAATTGTCGCGGCGGAGCGGCGGCAAAGAGGTGAACCGGATCGCCGGGGCGGCCGAACTGCGTTCGGCTTCCGCCGCCGCCGATGCCATTTGCGTACCCGCCCCAGGCGAGCGAGTTAAAGAGGTTGAAGGCGTCGATGCGCAGCTCCACCACCTTTCCGCTCCGCACCGGGACCCCCCAGGCAACGCTCGTGGCGACTGTGACGAATCCGGGCAGCCGTTCGCTGTTGCGCGACACGCCGAAGAAGCGGTCGGAGTTGCCGATGAACGAGTTGCCGCGGATCGGTCCCGACCCGAGAAGATCGAACCGCGCCGTGCCGCCTGCGTCCGCGAGGCCGGCCACGCGGTTGATTGGCACGCCGGTCTGCCCGTCGCCGATCAGGCTCCACGACACTCCGCGCGGCAGCGCCATGACGCTGCGCACCGTGACGCGATGGCGGCGGTCGTTGTTGGCGTCGGCCCATTCGTCGCTCGTGCACGGCGCGCCCGTCACGGCGTCGGTACGGTCAGTATCGAAGCAGTTGCCCTGCGTCGCTGAGAAATTGATGTCCTCCGTGTTGGTCTGCGCCCGTGACCACACCCAGTTGGCGTCCAGGTCCCAGCGGTCTGACATCGCCCGGCGCGCGGAGACGTACAGCGCCCGGTATCTTGCCTCGCCGCGCGAGAGCGCCGTCGAGAGCCGGCGGTATCCCGCCGTTGCAGGATCGTCGGGGCGAGTGGCGTCGCCGGGGCAGGACGTGGCGCTCGAGCAGGGCTGATGCACGGAATCCGCCGCCGTCAACGGCCGCGAGACCGGGTTCAGGTCGGCGAGCATCGGCAGGTTCCGCGTCTCGCTGAACACGACGTCGGCGCTCAGCCCCCACGCGGCGCCGAGCTGCCGCTGATATCCAAGCGTCGCCTGCCAGCTCATGGGCTGCTCGAGTCCCAGCGCGAACGTACGAAAGATCTCGCGCGGCACCGATGTGATGTCCCCCGGCGGGACGTTGCCGGCCGTGGGCCCCTCCAGATATACCGGCGCGGATACACCGCTGTATGTAATCACCGCGTTGCCATCGACACCGAGCTGGATGGCGTCGGAGTAGATGGCGTACGGAAACCGGCCGGCGTACCGGCCGGCGCCCCCCCGCACCACGTCGCGCGGCGTGCGCGCCCAGTTGAACGACACCCTCGGCTGCACGTTGTAGAGGTCGGCACTGCTCTCCCCGCGCGAGGTGAGATCGTCGTAATCCCAGCGCACCCCCGCCAGCACCGTGAGCGATGGCGTCGGCCGCCACGTGTCTTCGAGGAACGCGCCGTACAGGGTCTGTGAGAGATTCACCTGCTGCGGGCGCGCGTCCACCGTGTAGCTCTCCACGCGCACGTCGGCGGGAATGTCGCGGATGGACAGCGCCTGCCCTGGCGGAGCGGAGATGTTGCCGTCGTTGAACACCACGTACGAGCCGTTCGGGTTCGTCCCCGCCGCCTGGAGCCGGAAGGCCGACGTCACGACGTCGGCGCCGACGCGCACAGTGTGCCGTTGGCCGACCGCCAGCTCCACGACGTCGCGCAGTTGCCACTGCCGCTCGGTTTCATCGAATACGAAGTTGCTCGAGCCCACCACCGCTTCCGTCACGAACGACGGAGAGATGACGGTCACCTGCGGCCGCGAGAAATCGCTGCGCGCCGGCGGGAAGTACCAGCGAAAGGACCCGAACTGCGCGGATGCGGTGTTCGACGCCCGAAGACCGTTGAAGGCGCTGCGATGCGTGACGGCGCTGATCGTGCCGATGCGCCGCGTGGTGATGTCGGCCTCCGGCGTCACCACGCCGCTGCCGTTTCCTTCCCGGTCTACCGCGCTCATGGCCACCCGCAGCGTCGTCGTCTGCGTGGGCGACCACCCGTGATCGATCCGCCCGAACCCCTTGTACGTCCGCCGGGATTCGGTGCCGAGAAAGGTGGCCAGCGCGGTAGACCCGATGCGGTCCTCCTCCTCGCGTGTGTATTCGTGCGCCGTGGCGAAGAAGCTGCGCCCGGGGCGCAGGGCGCCGCGCAGCGATCCGCCCACCTGCGACCGGCGGAACCCGTCCTGCCGTCGCTCGATGGCCTCGGATGCATGGCCGAACGGCGTGGCGGCGCGCGCGTCCAACGGGCGGCCGGGTCGGTTGTAGACGAACAGGTCACCCGCCAGCTCGTCGCGCCCCGCCAGCGTCGTGACGTCCACAACGCCATCCGGGCTTCGGCCATGCCGGGTTGTATACGTGTTCACTAAGGCGTCCATCCGTGCGATCGCACCGAGCGGCAGCTCGACGCGCGGCCCGCCGAGGAATCCCTCGTTGTTGTCCAGCCCGTCCACGAGATACTGCGAGTACAGCGAGTTGCCGCCGTTGAACGACAGGCGTGGTGCGTCGCCGAAAAAGCCGGTTGCCTGCGCCACCCCCGGGACGTTGTACAGCAGGGCGATGGGATCGCGCGCGTCCGTGGGGAGGGCGCGAATCTCGCGCGCCTCGATGGCTCCGCCCGTCGCGGCGGTCTCCGTGTTCAGCAGGGGCCGGTCCGGCGACGCGACGATGCTCTGCGCGTCAAGCACCGCCAGCGGCGTGAGCACGAACGTCAGTTCGCGCGCGCCACCGGCCGGGAGTAGCGCGACGCTTGCGCGGGAGCGCGCGAACCCCGGTGCCGCGACCGAGATCTCCAGCGGGACGGAAGACGGCACCCGCGCGGTGAAGGTGCCGCTCGCATCGGTGACGGCGGCCACCCGTTCCCCAACGCGCACCTCCGCGCCGACCACCGCGCTCCCGCGCTGGCTTCGCACGGTCCCGGTGAGCGTCGCTCCACTCTGCGCCTGGAGCGCATTCGGGAGAAAGAGGAGAGCGAGCAGCGGCCAGCGGGAGAACCGATATGAACGTGGGAGGCAGAATTTCATCGTAATGGGCTGAATGAAAGGCGTGATTGCTAAGGAACCAACCATGCCAACAAGCGATTGACAGCGTAATAGGTTCCCCCGATGACCATGCCGGTTTTCCTCGACAGTCTCGCCTTCATCGTCACGCTCGCCACCGTTGCGGCCGCCGGCTGGCATCGTGCGGACTCCGCCGCGTCGTTCGTCGTTGCCGACCGCCGGCTGGGACTCTTTGCGCTGGTTGCGACGCTCGTCATGACCGAGCTCAACACCAGCACCCTGCTCGCATTCGCGGCGCAGGGCTACTCCGCCGGCCCGATGGCCATCGCGCTCCCCGCGGTCTTCCTGGTCGGGCTCACCTTCTACACGCTCACCGTCGCGCGCGCCTGGAAGCGCTTCAACCGGCTGTCGGTCGCCGAGCTGTTCACCGAACGATACTCGCGCGCGCTCGGCCGCGCCGCGTCGGTCCTGCTGCTGCTCGCCATGACCGGTTTCTCGGCGACGTACGTGAAGTCACTCGCTTTTCTCTTCGCGCCGTTCGCGCCGTCCGTGCCGCAGCCGCTGGTGGGTGCGGCGATGACCGCTGTGATCCTGACCGCGGTGCTTCCCGGCGGACTCGTGTCGGTGGTCCGCGCGGACGTCGTGAGCTTCGTCGCCGCGCTGGTGCTCTTCCCGCTGCTGCTGGCCATCGGCGTCGCTCGCGCTGCGGCCGCCGGCGGGCTGGCGTCGGTGTTTCCGGCGGATCAATTGACGCTCTCGCCCGTGGCGCAATGGGATCACCCGGCGCTCCCGATGCGCTTCGTGGTGTCGCTCGTGGTGCTCACCTGTTTCACATATATCGCTGCGCCATGGTACGGCCAGAAGATCTTCGCGGCGCGCGACGTGCGCACCGCCTATCGCGCCGTGGCATGGAGCGCCGTGCTGGTGTTTCTCATCTACGGTGCCGTGGTGCTGGCCGCGGCCCACCTGCGCGTGGAGCAGCCTAATCTGGCCGATGCCCATTTCGCGATTCCCGCCATGGTGCGCGCCTGGCTTCCGGCGGGGCTTCGCGGCGCGGGGTTCGCCGTCCTGTTCGCGGCCGCTCTCACCACGCTCGCCGGCGTGTGGAGCGCGATGGCGGCGATGGTCGCCGCGGATCTCGCCGGGCCGGCGGCACGCGCGGTAAGGCCGCAGCGCGCCATCATCGCCACGTTCGCGGTGCTCAGCTGGCTGGGCGCCACCTTCCTCGTGGACGACATCCTGAATCGCTTGATCCTCGCCAACATCCCGGTCGCCGCGCTGGCGTTTGCCCTTCTTGCCGGATTTCACTGGCGCCGCGCCACCGCGGCGGGGGCATGGGCCAGCGTGATCGTCGGCGTCGTGTGGGGTGTGGGAAGTTTCGTGATCGTCGGCGAAGAGGGGGGCTACACCTGGCCCTGGGCCATGTATGGCATTCCATTGATCTTCGCGACCGGCATCGCCGTCTCGCTGGCGACGCAACCGCGCCCGCATCCCTGAGCATTCAGACGCGATTCACGAGCATACGCACCAGCCGCTTCTTCCATCCGGTGAACCCCGCTTTCATCCGCTGCTCGGCGGCCTGCTTGATGGCCTCCGCGGTCGTCGGGTACGGGTGGATCACGCTCCCAAGCTGAGCAACCGTGAGCCGGTGTTTCACGGCGATCGTGAGCTCGCCGATCAAGTCACCCGCGTGGGAGGCGAGAATGTGCCCGCCCACCACGCGCCCTTTGTGGTCCGTGACGATCTTGACCAGTCCAGCCGGCGCGAGGTCGGTCATGGAGCGGTCCACGGCGCCGACCTCGCGCCGCCAGACTCCCATGTCGGCGCCGAACCGGTCCCGCGCTTCCGCTTCGGTGAGTCCCACGCGCGCCAGCTCGGGATCGGTGTACGTCACCCACGGAACGGCCGAATAGTCCACGTGCGACGCGCCCGGGAAGAGCGCGTTGCGCAGCACCGCGCGCGCCATGTGGTCCGCCACGTGCGTGAACTTGAGACCACCGCTCACGATGTCCCCAGCGGCGAAGATTCCGCGAACGCTCGTGCGCAGCTTGCCGTCGGTCACCACACCGCCGCGGTCCGTTCGCACGCCAACGCGATCCAGTCCCAGGGCATCGAGGTTCGGACGCCGCCCCACGGCGACGAGCAGGGCGTCGCCCGCCAGCTCGCGCGCGGAACCGTTGCCCTCGTCGCCAACAGTCACGGTAATCGCGTCGGCATTGCGCCGGACGGCGGTAGCGCGCGCGCCCAGATGAAACTGGATTCCCTCGCGCTCCAGATGCTGCTGCAGCATGGAGGCGACCTCGGGATCCTCGCGGCTGAAGAACGCAGGGAGCTCTTCCACGATGTGCACCTCGCTGCCGAGCCGCGAGAAGGCCTGCGCCAGCTCGACGCCGATCGGACCGCCGCCGATGACCACGAGCGCCCGGGGCAGCCGCTCGATGCCGAAGATCGTCTCGTTCGTGTGAAAGCCCGATTCGGCCAGTCCGGGAATCGGCGGCACGGCCGGCCGCGTACCAGTCGCGATCACGATGTTTCGCGCGCGATACCGTGTGCCGTCCACGACGACGCTCCCGGGGTCCTCGATCGCGGCCTCGCCCTGGATCACGCGCACGCCCAGCGACCGGAACCGTTCCGGGGAATCGTGCGGGGCGATGCGCTCCTGCACCGCGCGCACATGCGCGAGCGCCGTGTCGAGGCGGAGGTGCACCTTCCCGGTTTCCACGCCGAACCGGGCGGCGGCGCGGGCGTCGTGCGCGGCGCGGGCCGCCGCGATCAGCGCCTTGCTGGGCACGCAGCCGTTCCACAGGCATTCGCCCCCCATGCGGTCGCGCTCGATGAGGGCCACCCTGGCGCCAAGTCCGGCGCCTCCGGCCGCGGTGACGAGTCCGGCTGTGCCGCCGCCGATGGCTATCAAGTCGAAGCGATTGTCGTTCATGGGAGATCCGGGAGTCCATTGGTGGCTCGCGCGGGAACCTGCGGGCGCGACGGTGTCTTGATGCATGTAATGGGACGAACAAGCAATGCCGCGCCCCGGCGAAAAGTTCGCCCCGTGTTTCCTTTCACCTGACAGGAATGAACAGCATCAGCGATTCTGTTGACATGACGACCCGAAACCGCCCTGCTTCTGCCCTGCTGCGACTCGGGCTGTTCATCGCTTTGTTGGCGGGAGTGTGGCTGGCGGCGCGGCACCTGGGCGTGCTTGCGCAGTTCGAGCCGGAGCGCCTCGCCGACCTCGTGCGGAGCGCCCGCGCTGTGTCGTGGGCGCCGGCGGCGTTCGTGGTCATCTACGCCGTCGTCGCCACCCTGGGGCTGCCGGGCACGCCGCTCACTCTGGCCGGCGGCGCGCTCTTCGGCGCCGTGTGGGGCACGGGTCTCAACTGGATGGGCGCGACACTCGGCGCCACCGGCGCGTTCTTTCTGGCGCGCACTCTCGGCGCCGGCGCGGTTCGCTCGTTGCTCGGAAAACATGCGAAGGCCCTCGATCGCTTTGGCGACAGCGGCTCGTTCCTGGCGATGCTCAGGCTGCGGCTCATCCCCGTGGTGCCGTTCAATGCGCTGAACTTTGGAGCCGGACTGGCCGGAGTGAAACCGGCCGTGTACATCGCCTCGACGGCGATCGGCATTCTCCCCGGAACCGCCGTCTACACCTATTTCGCAGACGCGCTGCTCTCCGGCGTGGAGGGTGCCCGACAGGAGGCGTTCGTGCGCGTGGCGATCGCGGGGGCGCTGCTCATCGCGCTCTCGTTCGTGCCGTGGCTCGCGCGCAAGCTCGGCTGGATCTCGGCGGCGCTGCTGCTGGCCGTGTCACCGACCGTAGCGCCGGCACAGACGCCGGATCACGGCCCGTGGGACGCGATGCTGAAGGTTCACGTGTCCGACGGGCTGGTGGACTACGACGCGTTCGGACGGGATGCGCGGTTTCCCGCCTATCTGCGCAGTCTCGACGCCGTTAACCCCGCAGCGCTCTCCGAGGCGGACCGGCTGGCGTACTGGATCAACGTCTACAACGCCTACACGATCGAGTTGATCAACAGCCGCAAGGAGCGCAAGTCCATTCGCAACATCAACAAGCGCTTCGGCATTCCCATGAAGAGCCCGTGGGCCGAGCCGGTGGTACGCGCGGGCGCACGCGCGCTGACGCTGGACGACGTGGAGCACGAGATCATCCGAAAGGAGTTCGACGAGCCCCGCATCCACGTGGCGCTCGTGTGCGCCGCGATCGGATGTCCGCCGCTCAGAACGGAAGCGTACGCCGGCGCGCGACTGGACGAGCAGCTCGACGATCAGACCCGGCAATTCCTTTCGGACCAACGCAAGAACAGGGTGGACGTGGCATCGCGCACGGTGTACGGCTCTCCCATCTTCTCGTGGTATCGCGAGGATTTTGGCGGCGACCTCCGCGGCGTCGGCGCGTTCTGGGCTCGCTACTTTCCCGCCGGCGAGGCGCGCGATCTATTGAGCTCCGGTAATTTCCGCTGGGTGGATAACGACTACGACTGGTCGCTCAACATCCGGCCGCGCCGGTAAGCCATGATGTCTCCGCGACCATGAAGAATGGCTGAGTTCTCCGACCTCCCGCTGCGCTACCGAGTCCAGATGGCGGCGTACCGGTGGCGCCGCGTCGACCCGCTCACGTGGACACCACTCGCGGTGCCACTGAGCGAGGCGCGCATCGCGCTCGTGACCTCGGCGGGGCTCTATCAGCCGGGGACGGACGAGCCCTTCGCGCGCGTCCCCGGCGGAGACCACACCCTCCGGATCATACCTGATGACGTCGATCTCCAGTCGCTCGCTATCGGTCAGACGAGCCGGGCCTTCGATCGCGGGCCGATGGAGTCCGACCGCAACGCCGCACTCCCCATTGACCGTCTGCACGCGCTGGTTGAGCGTGGCGATGTCGGATACGCGGCGCCGCGCCAAGTGAGCTTCAACGGTTCGATCACCGCGCCGGCGCGGCTCGTTCGCGAGAGTGCCTTGACCGCAGCACGGGTGTTCGCCAGCGATCGCGTCGACGCGGTGCTGCTGGTTCCCGTGTGACCGATGTGCACGCAGTCCGTGGGACTGCTTGCGGGAGCGCTCGAACGACACGGGATCGCGAGCGTCTGTATCGCGCTCGTGCGCTCGATTGCGGAGAAGGTTCGTCCGCCCCGCGCGCTTGCCGTGCCCTTCCGCTTCGGGGCGCCCCTTGGCGAGAGCAACGATGCGGCTGAACATCTCGAGGTCATGCGCGCCGCGCTCGCTCTGCTCGCTGAACCCGGGCCGCCCCCCATCCTGCGCGATTATCGAACGCGTTCGATGCCTTGAGGTCGAACCCCTACCGTCAACGTTCACGCGGCGCAGCACGACAGCTTCGACACGTCCTTGCTGAACGCCTGCGCGGCCAGCTTGATCCCCTCGGAGAGGGTCAGGTACGGGTGAAACGCGGTGGCGAGATCCTCGATGGTCAACTGAAAGCGAATGGCGAGACTCACCTCGGTGATCATCTCCCCTGCCTCGGCTGCGAGGATCTGACCGCCGATCAATCGACGAGTGGGACCGTCCGCCACGAGCCGCACGAACCCGCGCGTGTCGCGGGCCGCGAGCGCCCGCGGCACGTGCTCGAGCCCCAGCGTGGACGCGATCGGCTCGATGCCCTTCCGCGTGGCCTCCTGCTCCGTGAGCCCCACCGACGCGACGGACGGGTCCGTAAACGTGACGCGCGGAACCGCCGTGAGATCATAGCTGCGCGAGTTGTCGCCAAGCGCGTTCTCGGCGGCGACGTTCCCCGCGTACGCCGCCACGTACACGAACATCGGATCGCCGGTCACGTCGCCGGCGGCGTAAATGGCCGCGGCACTCGTCATCAGGTGCTCGTCCACCATAATCTCGCCGCGCGCGCCCAGGCGGACGCCTGCGGCATCGAGGCCCAGCGCCCGCGTGTTCGCGCGACGACCGGTGGCCACCAGAAGCTGTTCGGCTTCCACGGAGCGCGATTCGCTCCCGTCGCGGAAGAACACCGTGTAGCCGCTCCCGCGCTCCACGCGCTCGACCTGTACGCCGGTGTGCACCGTCATTCCCTCGGCGGAGAGATAGCCCGCGAGCCCTTCGCCGATCGCGGGATCTTCCGCGGGGAGCAGCACCGGTGCCGCCTCGAGCACGATGACGGAGACGCCGAGCCGGCTGAACGTCTGACCCAGCTCGAGTCCCACCGCGCTGCCACCGATGACAATGAGCGACCGCGGCAGCTCGCCGAGGTCCATGGCCGACTGGCTGTCGAGCGCACCGGCCGCGGCGAGCCCGGGAATGTCCGGACACCATGGCGAGGCGCCGGTCGTGATCACCGACCGTTGGACAGTGATAGTGGCGCCATCCGCGAGGGCGATTGCATTCGCGCCCGTGAATCGCGCGCGCTGCCTCAGTACCGTCACCGACTCGTAGGATTGCAACACGTCCTCGTACTTCGCCGTTCTGAGGCGCGCCACCAGCTCGTCCTTTGCCGCGCGCACGAGATTCCACTCGGGGCGCCCGTCGGTGGACGGAATCCCCTCGAAGGGGTGGTGCGAGCGCCGGTGCAGGGATTCGGCGGCGCGAATCAGCGTCTTGGAGGGAACGCATCCCACGTTGACGCAGGTGCCGCCGAGGGTTCCGCCTTCGATGAGCGCCACGCGGGCGCCAAGCTCGGCGCCCTTGATCGCCGCGGCAAAGCCGGCAGATCCGCCGCCAATGACGGCGAGATCGAAAGTGGCGTCCCTGGGTGTCATGGGCGTGACACCTGTCGCGGAACCCGCGTCGCGCTGGTTTCATTCGGCAGGATTCGCGCGCCATATCCCGTCAACTGGGTGAGACGCTTCGTGATCTCCTGCGGGGTCACGCGTTGGCTGTCGTAACGAACCACGCCGAGGCTGTCCTGGTAGGTCACCGTGGCGCTGACCACGCCAGGGATTTTCCGGAGCGCCAGCCGCGCGGTGGCCGGGCAGGTGCCGCAGGTCATTCCCGAGATATGAAGCCGCACCGTCGATGTATCGGCGCCCTGCTCTGCCCGCGGCGCCTGGCGCTCCTGCGCAGCGGCATCGCCCGTGTCGCACAGGGGGCAAAAGGCGCTTGCGAATGCCGCAGTGGCTACCAATGTTGCGATTTTGATGATGGTCATGATGCTCCTGTGCGTCAGTTGAGAATGAAGCGAGACCACCACGGAAACAGCAGCAGTGGAATCGCGAGTGCGGTTGCCGTCCACAACGCCCAGCGCAAGCGCCGTCGCGCGCGCGGTGACGCACACGATGCGCCAGGCACGCACGCACGGTTTTGTTCGTGCCGGAGCATCCAGTGGCCGTAACCGAGCCCGAGCACCGTTGCCCCGACAAAGACGGGGCGCCATGGCTCGAACGCGGTGGCCAGCCCCGCCGCGCTGAACCCCAGCGTGAGCGCCACGAGGGGACCCGCGCAGCAGATCGTGGACGCGATGGCAGCGACGACTCCGCCGGCAGTCGAGGCAAACGCCTTAGTCGCAGCCGGCAGCATCTGCCTCCTCCAGCGCCGCGAGCACCGGACAGCTCGGCGTCGTGCGGCGCGCCCGGCAGGAGACAGCGAGATGTTCGAGCGCGTGTTTCAGGCGGTCGAGCTCTGCCATCTTGCTCTCGATGACGTCGATCTTGGCGCGCGTCTTTCGCTCCACCGCCGCGCACGCCGAGCCGTTGCGAACGCGGAGCGCGAGCAGCTCCTGAATCTCGTGCAGCGAAAAGCCAAGGCGCTGTGCGTGCTTGATGAAGCGTATGCGCCGCACCTGCTCGTCGTCGTACTGCCGGTACCCCGCCGCAGTGCGGCGTGTTGCCAGCAGCAGCCCCCGCCGCTCGTAGTACCGCACCGTCTGCACGTTCACGGCGGCCGCGCTCGCAATCTGTCCGATGGTCAGCATCGTGTCCGGTGTTGGTTCGCTCTCAGTCTACACCCTGTACCTGGGTACAAGGTCAAGTGGCACCACCGGGTTCCCGCGCGTGCCGGGGTACCTCGCCTTCATCTCCGGCACCTCCATCAGCGAGAGCAACGGCCGTCCGAACGCCGCCATGGGGCACGTGTCCATACGCGCCTTCGCGTTCGTGCTCGGCTTCGCGGCCGCTGCCACCGCGTGATCGGCAAGTATCTCGAGGATTACGAGAACAACGACCACCGCGCCGAGGATGCGTTCAGAAGGGCGCTGGCGCTGTCGCCGGAGATGAGGCGCTCACGCTTCGAAGATCTCCCGGTGGGTTACCGCATGATGATCGAGGCATTGGGGAATCTCGATGGCGATACGTCGCGGGTGATCGCCGCGATGGACGAGGCGATGGCCGTCGGTGCGAACCGCGATCCCGAGGCGGTCTTCCTGATGGGCCTGACCTGCGCGGCGCTGCAGATCAACGAGCGTGCGTTGCAGATGATCGGGTCGTCGGTGGACGACGGGTTCACCCCCGTTCATGCCCTGCAGCACGCTCCAGTGCTTGCGGGGCTCCGCGATGCGGGTGCGCTGACGTCCGTAATGGAGCGCGCCCGACAACGTCAACGCATTGCGCTGGCGATCTTCGAGCGCGGTGAGGGGCCAGTGCTGTTGGGTGTTGGGCTCGAGAGAGCGCTTTGAGCAGGCGTCGAGCCGGCCGGTGCCGGGCCTGGCCGCAGGCAGTGCGGCGCTCCGATCCAACGCGCCGGGATCAGTCTCGCGTTCGTGGACACTCACGGCGCTCCTGTGAACGAAGTCGAGATCGACGGATTTTCTCGTCGGCGTCAGCGCGGTCGAAGATCAGCCGAGCACGATGCGCACGTGGTGCTCCGCCCCGTCGTCGCGCAGTGGAACCTCCGCGCCAGATGTCAGGTCCGGCGCTCCGGTCACCGCCACGCCGTCGAGCTCTGCCTTCGCGATGCCGCGACTCGTGCCGACCGGGTTCTCGACCTCGATGACGTAGCGCGAGGACCGGTGGCTGTACGTGATGCTGAAGCCGCTCCAGGTTTTCGGAATGCAGGGGTCGATCAGCACGTGGTCGCCGCGCAGACGGAAGCCGAGCATGGCCTCCAGACCCGCCCGGTACAGCCAGCCGGCCGAGCCGGTGTACCACGTCCAGCCCCCTCGGCCGGCCAGCGGTGCAACCGAATAGACGTCGGCACACGAGACGTAGGGCTCGACCTTGTAGCGCTCGATCGCCGCGGCGCTGTCGGCATGGCGGATCGGATTGAAGATGTCGAACAGCTCACCGGCCTTGTCGCCGTCGCCGAGCCTGGCCCAGGCAAAGGCGGACCAGACCGAGCCGTGGGTGTACTGCCCGCCGTTCTCGCGGATCCCCGGCGGGTAGCCCTTGATGTAGCCCGGATCCTGCTCCGCGCGATCGAATGGAGGCGTGAACAACATCGCCACGCGCGTGTCCCGATCGACCAGGTGTGCGTCCACCGCCACCATCGCCTGCGCCGCGCGCACCGGATCGGCGGCGGCGGCGATCACGCTCCACGATTGCGCGATCGCGTCGATCTTGCACTCGTCGCTGCTGGCCGAGCCCAGGGGGGTGCCATCGTCGTAGTAACCACGACGATACCACGCGCCATCCCAGCCATCGCGCTCGACCGCGGCGCAAACCGACGCGGCGACCTTCTTCCAGCTCTGCGCGCGGTCGTGGTCGCCCCGTGCTTCCGCGATCGGGATGAAGCGGGCGATGGTATCGAGGAGGAACCATGCCATCCACACGCTCTCACCACGCCCCTCCCTGCCGACGCGATTCATCCCGTCGTTCCAGTCGCCAGTGCCGAAGAGCGGCAGGCCGTGCGGCCCAAGCGACAGGCTGGCATCGAGGGCGCGTGCGCAGTGCTCGTAGAGGCTCCCGTCCTGCGCCGAGACCGTCGGCAGGAAGAACGCTTCGTGCTCCTTGGCCCCGAGCGTCGGGCCGTCGAGGAACGGGATAATCTCGTCCAGCACGGCGACCTCGCCGGTGACCTCGACGTAATGCATCGTGACGTAGGGCAGCCAGATCCGGTCATCGGTGATCCGGGTACGCACGCCCTGCCCACCCGGAGGCAGCCACCAGTGCTGGACGTCGCCTGCGACGAACTGCCTCGCGGCCGAGCGCAGCAGGTGCTCCCGCACGAGATCGGGTCGCGCGACGCAAAGGGACAGCCCGTCCTGCAACTGATCGCGAAAGCCATAGGCGCCGCTGGACTGGTAGT
>JBBDYA010000105.1:0-16836 GCA_040902005.1 Gemmatimonadaceae bacterium
CCCACCCCCACGCAGCCCACCCTTACGCAGAACAGCCCCAGCGCTACACCGTACTTGCCGGCACCACACTGTCCCCGACAGCAGCAGCAGCCGCGGTTTCGGGCTCGGGGTACTCGACCCGGGCGACGCGGCCCTCCAACGCGCGCATCATCTCCACGAACCGCAGCGCGATATCGGGCTCGAACTCCGTGCCGCTCTTCTCCTCGATGTACCCCAGCACCCGATCGGCCTCCCACGCCGCGCGGTACGGACGGTTCGTCCGCAGCGCGTCGTACACGTCGCAGACGTGCACCAGCTTGCTCGCCTTGTGACAGTCGCGGTCGAAGTGCCGCTTGGGATAGCCGCCGCCATTGAGCATGATGTGGTGCTCGTACGCCACCGTCGCGGCCATGTCCAGTTCGCGGTCGCTGGTGATGATCAGCTTCGCGCCCTCGGTGGTGTGGGTCTGCATCACCGCGCGCTCCTCGTCGGTGAGCTTGCCGGGCTTGTTGAGGATGTCCATTGGGATCTTCACCTTGCCCAGATCGTGCAGCAGCCCTGCCACGCCGAAGGTGCGCACGTCGCGCGCGTTCAGCCCCAGGTGCTCGGCCAGCGCCATGGTGAGCACCGAGACGTTGAGGCAGTGCGTCGTGGTGTACTGGTCGAATTCCTTGAGCATCAGCAGCGGGAGCATCATGTCGCTCTGGCCGTGCATCGCGACGGACAGCGAGCGCACCACCGCCTCGGCTTCCAGCAGGGGGAGCCCGCCGTTCCGCATCACCTCTTCGTGCATGTACTTGATCGAGTCGATTTCCTCACCCAGCTGATAGGAGATCGTCGCGGTCACGATTTCCTTCTCGAACGCCTTGCGCCCCTCCTCCGTGTCGGTGCGAATTCCGATCGCGCCGTACCGGATGCGCGGGCGTTCGGTCATCTGACGCGACTCGGTGGTGTCGAACGCCACGCCGGGATTGGAGACGCGGCCGTACACCTCGTCGAGAAAGTTGGAGTAATCCTCGCGCGTGGTGTCGGAGTCGAACTCCAGGCGCTGGATCCCCATCGCGGACAAGCGCTTGCTCCAGTCCCAGTCCCTCAGGTCGCGCAGGCTCGTGGCGCCGTAGACCACCTCGTCTCCCAAAAAGGAGAACTCCGGCTGCTTGTCCACTTCCAGCACATCCTGGAGCAGGGCGAACGAGCGGTCGATGACGCGCTCGCGCGCCGGATGCCCCGGCTTGTACAGGGACATGGTGGAGAGGGTCTGGGCGAGACTGGAGAGGAAACGGGACGGATCCATGCTAGGCGGCCGCGATGGTGAAGGATGGTGAACGTGGCATCAGTCGGTGATCGCCTTGAACTTGCCGGTCACCCGCTGCGCGCCCATGGCCTTCTTCAGCTCCGGGTCCGCCGCCTTGATCGCCAGGTTGAGGATTTCCTGCACGTCCGGATCCTGCGCCCAATACGCGGCGAGGGCGCCAAGGGCCGCCAGCATTTCCGCGGACTTCGGCTGGAGCTGCCATTTGCGCAGAAAGCGCGATCGGGTGGCGACGCGCCCCATCAGCCAGTCGAGCGTCTTCTTGTTCGCGGCGGACGTCGCCGCGGGGTTGGCATCCGCCGTCACCGCGCGCATCATCTGCGACGTGCGGCCGCTGCCCGTCAGCATCGGGCCGGCGCCACTGTCCGTGGCGGCCAGCACCCGGATCGCGAGCGTGGTGAGTGCGGAATCGAGGTCGCCGGATTCCATGCGCTGCCGGATGATGGTCGCCGCGCGCGGCGGGCAGCCCCCCTCTTGCGCCGCCTGGAGCCCGTAGTACACCGCCCGCTCGTCCGTGTCGGTGACGCCGGCAACGATCGCCTGCTCGCGCGTTTCCACGAACTTGAGCAGCAGCCGCACCGCCTCGCGACGCACCGCGCCGTCGGTGTGCAGCAGGAAGCGCGACACGTCGAACCCTTCCGGTATCGTCGCCAGTTTACCGAGGACCAGGAAGAATTCGCGGCGCAGATCGGCCCGCGCGCCTTCCAGCCGGCGCACGATGTACGGGCCGATCTCGGGGCCCAGCTCCTCGAGCGTGGCCAGCAGCTTCTCCCGCGTGCGTGACTCCTTCGTGCGCTCGACGACGTCCAGCACCGGATCGATCGCGGACAGGCGCTTGCGGCGCACCAGCCGCTCCACGACCGCGAAATCGATGCGGGCCTCCGAGAGCGCCGCCCACAGGATGTCGTGCCCGTCCAGGTACGCCCACACCGTCTCGGCGAATGCCTGGTCGGGCGCCCGGTGCAGCAGGTCGAGCAGCACGTCCAGCCGGGCAGAGTTGAGCAGTGCGTCCAGCGCATTGTCGAATCGGGGACCGCTGATGCCGAGCTCCATCCCCATCTCGACGAGCCGCTCCGGCTCGCATTCGAGGTACTCCGTGTGTTGCTGCGCGCGCTGGCTCCGCGACATCTCGTGCAGCACCTTGCCGTACGCGGTCGGGTTCGGGTCGTCCAGGTCCCACTCCGAGATCAGCTTGCCCATCTGCTCGCGCACCTGCGTTTCCGCGTTCGCCCGGCGGGACGGGTCCGCGTCGCTGTCGGCGTACTTGGACAGCTTGGAGAACAGGCGCATCATCGAGTGCGAGATCGTCTGCCGCCCGTCGGCCGACGACGCCTGCACCAGATCGAGCACGGCGTCCACCGTCATCCCCTGCGACGCGTTCAGCAGGAACTGCTTTTTCTGCGCAAGATCGCCGCCCATCTGAAGCAACTGCCGGAGTGTTTCCGGACTCAACTGCTTCACCAGCTCGGAGATTCGCTTCTGGAGCTCCAGCGTTTCGGGCGTTCCGCCCGATTTCTTCAGCTCCTCCGCGATCTGCAGCAGGTAGCCCACGATCACCTGATCGTAGGCCTGCTCCTGCTGCCGGCTGTCGATGGCCTCCGCAACCACAAGCGGGTTCAGCGCATTCTCGTCGAGCTCCGCGTCGCCATCCAGCAGCATCGCGGCGCGCGCCATGCCCACCCAGAGTTGCGCGGCCTTGGCGGACCCCACCTTCTTGATGCGCGTCTCGCCCTCGTGGTCCTTGCCGTCGTACAACAGCTGGAGACGATCGTAGTTGAGTGGGTACAGCCGCACGTTCGCCCACTTCTCGGACAGCTCCTCCGACTTGTCCCCCAGCGGCTGGCCGGTGCGCCCCGCGTCCACCGCGATGGTGGCCAGCGCGTCATCCAGCTCTTCCTGCGTCACGCCGTCTCCAAATCGGATCGCGCCCAGGCTGTGCTTGTGCAGCCGCCCTGCGAGCTCCTTCAGCAGGGGATGGTTCGGATCGGTGGCCACCCCTTCGATGATGAGTTGCCGCCGAGCGATGCCGATGGAGAGCGACGGGCGGTCCACCAGCAGCCGGGCGAGCTTCTCCATGAGACCGTCCATGGAGGATTTCAGTAGCGGATGCCCGACCGGGTAGATCGCGTGCTTCTGCATCGAGATCGAGAACTCGACGAGGAAGTCCGAGAGTTCGCGGGACAGCGTCGCCCTGGTCTTGGGCGCGTCGGACCCCCCGCTACCGTCTTCGTCGACGGGCGATCCGATGGCCGCGCTGTGGCGCGGGGTGTAGCTCCCGGGCGGCGGGAATGAGCCGGAGTTCCGCAACGGCTGGACTGAACCTCTGGTGGGGCTGAGTACAGGACGATTATCGCCGCTGGAAGGCCTCAAGGACAGGGCTGACTTCTGAAAAATGTCATTCCGAGTCGCGCAGCGACGAAGAATCTGCACCTAGTCCTCAAGAGCCATGCGCGGCTCGCAGGACGGCATTGGGCACGCATTGGGCATCCTTTCTGCCCTGATACTAGGGAATTGGGCCATAGCCCCCCCCACAGCCAGGTACCCACTCATGACATATCCCAGGAGAAAGCAGTCCACAGGCGCCGGCGCCGAAGCCGCTGAAGGAATCCACGGCCAGCCAAAGGGACGCGGCGAGACACGCGATCCCACCGACAACACGTCCCTCGAGGATCGCAAGACGGGCGACACCGGCGACCAGCGAGGCAGTGAGCCACTCGCCGATAGCGAGCAGCACCGCAGCAGCTACGGTGGCGACAAGGGACGCCCCAAGCCCACAACAGACGGACCTGACGGTGGGAGATAGACCCGCCGCGCCTCCCCGGCTAACTTTCACGGCATGACTACTCCCAACACCGGTGCGTCGGCCGACCTCGGCGAGCGCATGAAGAAGATGCAGCGGGCGATCTACTACCTCATCTGGCGCCGCACCGGATTCGGTGAGCAGTGCATCCACTGCGGGCACTCGTATCCCGGGCATGAGAACAAGTGCAAAGGGGCGGAGATCGAAGAGCTCATTCGCTGAGTTCCGGCATTGCGAGCTCGAGTGCTGGCTACTGAACCGACCAAGGCGCCTTCACGGCGCCTTTTTTTTCTTCGATGATCTGATGTCACGAAGCACCTGATCCCGGCTCCCCCGATATCGGTTGGCATGAGCCTTGTCTTTAGGTGGTGCGAAGGACAGCACCCCAGAAGAGGCAAGCGGGTTCATGTTGCACCGATCACAATTCCCGGGCTTTGGACGAGTCGTCGCCGCCGGCACGCTGGCGGTATCGTTGCTCGGGTGTATGCAAGCGACGCAAACGAGCACGGCAGCCGGCATTCCGATCGCCGGCGCCGGCTCGTTCCTGAGCTCGCTCGGCGGTCGGGCGCTCAGTGTCTTCGAGTCGCACACGGTCTCTTTCGCACTGGACCGCATCGACCAGCGCGAGCTGCCGCTGGACCGAACGTTCCGCCGCAGCGGCACCGGCGAGGGCGTGATCGTATACGTCTTTGACGGCGGCGTGCTGGCGAATCATCCGGAGCTGATCGGCCGCGTGCGCAAGGGCTACGACGCCTTTCCGGCGGACCCGGCGGTGTGTAACGCTCACGGCACGGCCGTGGCCGGCGCGGTGGCGGGCACGTCACTTGGCGTTGCGCCCGGCGCCTTGGTGGTCGATGTGAAGATGGTGGAGTGCGGCAAGCTGCGCGGCACCATCAGGGCCATCGTGGACGGCACGGAGTGGGTGATCGAGGACGCCAAGCGCCATGGCCGCCCCGCGATCGCGAACTGGTCGTTCATCGCGGACACCGCGTCGAACATTCCAGCGCTCGACACCGCCATTGCGAGGTTGCGAGCCGCGAACATCCCGGTGGTCGTGTCGGCGGGGAACCTGGACATCAACGCGTGCAAGGTGTCGCCCGGCAACGCGGACGGGGCGATCGTCGTCGGGGCGTCCGCCGTGTATCGCCGGATCGACAATGGTGAGTCCACGATGGTCGATCGGCGCGCGCGGCACACCGCGTACGGACCCTGCGTGGATGTCTACGCTCCTGGCGATTCGGTGCTGCTGCCGAGCTTTGGCGCGGACAGGGCGCCCACGGTGCAGCTGTGGAACGGGACGTCGATGTCCGCCGGCTACGTGAGCGGCGCGATCGCGCTCTATCTCCAGTCGCGCCCGGAGTCCACGCCGGACGATGCGCTGCATGCCATGCGCGCGAATGCCACGGTCAACGCGGTGCACGACACGCGCAGTCCGCTCTCGTGGCTGCTGTACGTGGGCTCGCGCGATACAGTAAGCGTCCGCGTCGTCGCCCGGCGCTAGACGCCTCATGCTCGTCTCGCGGGAGCGGGGCATCCGCTTCGCGCGACTGTGCTCAATTCAGGCAAGAAGATCGCTTGCCAGAATTGACACAGCCCGCGCTGCGCGGACACCCCGCTCCCACGAGCCCCCCCCCCGCGCTACGGTGATGCGCCCCGCGGCGAAATGGTGACGCGCGCGCGCGCCCAGAACAGGGCGAGCGAACGAGATGGACGGGAAGCGGGCGAGCATCGAGCACATTCGCGCCGAGGGGATCTGGACTCGCCTGCTTCCGGCCCGAGAGCGTGAGGGCCGCCCCGACCAATCGCGTGGCGATGAAGTAGTTTTGGGTGCTGAACAATCCCCCTCCCGCCCAAGCGATGAGCATCGAGCAGCTCGCCATCAACACCATCCGCACGCTCTCCATGGACGCCGTGCAGAAAGCGGAGTCCGGCCACCCCGGCACGCCGATGGCCCTCGCCCCCCTGGCCTACCGGCTGTACATGCACCACATGAAGCACGATCCGTCGGACCCCGGGTGGCCCGACCGCGACCGCTTCGTGCTCTCTGCTGGCCACGCGTCCATGCTCCTCTACTCGGCGCTCTTCCTCGCCGGCTACAAGCTCACCCTCGAGGACCTCAAGAACTTCCGGCAGTGGGAGAGCAGGACCCCGGGCCACCCCGAGTACGGCTTCACCGACGGCGTCGAGACCACCACCGGCCCTCTGGGCCAGGGAATGTCCAACGCGGTGGGGATGGCCATGGCCGAGGCGCATCTCGCGGCCGTATTCAACACGCCGGGGCACCAGATCGTGGACCACCATACCTGGTTCATCGCCAGCGACGGCGATCTCATGGAGGGCGTGTCGCACGAGGTCGCGTCGTTCGCGGGACACAACGGGCTGGGCAAGCTGATCGGCTTCTACGACGACAACAGGATCACGATCGACGGCTCCACGGATCTTTCCTATAGCGACGACGCGCAGAAGCGCTTCGAGGGGTACGGCTGGCAGGTACTGCGGCTGGACGACGTCAACGACCTGGCGGCGATCGACGCGGTCATCGCGCAGGCAAAGGCCGACGCGGCGCGCCCCACGCTGGTGATCACGCGCACGCACATCGGCTTCGGCAGCCCCAACCGGCAGGATACCGCCAAGGCGCACGGCGAGCCGCTGGGCAAGGACGAGGTCGTCCTCACCAAGAAGAACCTGGGCTGGGAGTGGCCAGAGGAAACCTTCAAGGTGCCCCAGGAAGCACTGGACCACTGCCGCAAGCTCGCCGCGGGGCGCGCGAAGCCAAAGGCAGAGTGGGCGAAGCGACTGAAGGCGCATCCCGCGTCGCACGAGTTCACGCGCCGCATCGAGGGGCGCCTGCCGGATGGATGGGAGACGAAGATCCCGGGCTTCACGAAGGAGAACGGCTCCGTGGCCAGCCGCGCGGCGTCGAACACCGTGCTCAACGCGCTCGTCGGGGTGCTCCCGGAGCTGGTGGGCGGCTCCGCTGACCTGACGCCCTCCAACGGTACCGCGCTCAAGAACCAGCCGGTCTTCGCGCGCGACGCCAAACACGGTCGATACGTGCATTTCGGCATCCGCGAGCACGGCATGGGCGCCATCATGAACGGGCTGTCGCTGCACGGCGGCGTGCGTCCCTTTGGCGGCACCTTCCTGATCTTCAGCGACTACATGCGCCCCGCGGTGCGGCTCGCGGCCATCATGCACCAGCCGGTGATCTTCGTGTACACGCATGATTCCATCGGGCTGGGTGAGGACGGCCCCACGCACCAGCCCGTCGAACAGCTCTCCACCCTGCGCGCGATTCCGAACCTCACGCTCATGCGCCCGGCCGACGCGAGCGAGACCGCGGAGGCATGGAAGGCGGCGATCGCGAACACGACGGGCCCCACGGCGCTGGTGTTCACGCGCCAGAAGCTCGGATTCATCGACCGGGAGAAGCACGCGCCGGCGGCCGGCGTTGCCCGCGGCGCGTACGCGCTCACCGTTGGCAAAAAGAGGCCGCAGGTGGTGCTGATGTCAAGCGGATCGGAAGTCGCGCTCGTCCTCGCGGCACACGAGCAGCTCGGCGCGGCCGGAGTCGTGTCGTCCGTGGTGAGCATGCCCTCACACGAACTGTTCGCGAAGCAGGACCGGAAGTACCGCGCGTCCGTATTGCCCGCCGGCGTGCCGCGCCTGGCGATCGAGGCGGGGCATCCGATGTCGTGGTACCGGTGGGTGGGCGACAACGGCATCGTGCTGGGGCTCGAGCGATTCGGCGCCAGCGCGCCGTACGAGCGGATCTACGAGGAGCTGGGGCTCACCGTGGACAGGATCGTCGCGGCCGCGAAGTCGTTGCTGTAGAGTCAGCGCGCGTACAACCCGATGAACGCCGCCAGCAGAACCGACCAGGCCAGGAAGAAGAACCGGGTCTGCTCGCGCAGGGCTTTCTCCAGCAGCCTGGCTCCTTGTTCCTGGATCAGCAGGAACTTGCCGTCCACATCGTTGAAGCGCGCGTCCATCATGGCAAGTACCGTCTCGAAACGTGCGTCCACCTGCTGGAAGCGCGCGTCCACCTGCTGGAATCGCGCCTCCATCACGGCGAGAAATTGCTCGAATCGGGCGTCCATTCGGGCAAACCCCATTTGCATCTCGTGACGCAATTCACCCACGTCGCCCCGATTTGCGTCCATCGCTTCCATCCAGGTGACAAGGTCGTCCGCCGCATCGGCTCCGAGCGTTTCCTGGAGTTTCCGCAGCAGGTGTGGTGAAATCGGCATGGACGGAGGTGGTGAAGGTTCCGTCCATCGTAAGCGTAACGCCGAGCGAACGCGGCATCAATTCCCCGCACCTGTAATCGAAACGCAAACCGGTGCGCGAGTTGCAGAGCGCGCGTCAAACGACGCAGACCGGGTATCGGTTCCGGTGACCGGACCCGCTCCTCGTGGAGTTCCAACAGGCACACTGCCCGGGAGGGCGCGCGTGAGAACGATGACGAGATCAGCCGTGGCGGGCCTGGGGCTCGCGTTCACCATGCTCGCGTGTGGGCGATCGACGCCACCGGAGCCCCTGCCGGACGGTCTGTCAGTCGTCCCCGTGGTCACCGGGCTGACGAGTCCCGTGTTCCTCACCGCGCCGGCCGGCGACTCCCGGCTGTTCATCGTGGAGCAGCCCGGACGAATCCGGGTGGTGAAGAACGGCACTCTGCTCGCGACGCCCTTCCTCGACATTGTCGCGCGGGTTGGGTCCGGCGGTGAGCGCGGACTGCTTGGGCTGGCGTTCCACCCCCAATTCGCGACCAACGGGTTCTTCTACGTCAACTTCACCGATGGCGACGGCCACACGCGTATCGAGCGCTTTCACGCAACGCCCACCAGCGATGTCGCGAGTGCCACGTCCGCCACCCTCGTCCTCGGCTACGACCAGCCCTTCTCGAACCACAACGGCGGCATGCTCCTCTTCGGTCCGGACGGGATGCTCTGGATCGGCACCGGGGACGGCGGAAGCGGCGGCGACCCGCAGGATCACGGCCAGCGCCTCAACTCGCTGCTGGGCAAGATGCTGCGCATCGACGTGGCTGGCACGCCGTACAGCGTTCCCCCGGACAATCCCTACCTTGGCACCGCCGGCGCGCGCGCGGAAATCTGGGGCACCGGGCTGCGGAATCCCTGGCGCTATGCGTTCGACCGAACCAACGGGCTGCTCTACGTGGCAGACGTGGGACAAAACGCATGGGAGGAAGTGCACGTCGTCCCGGGAAATCCTGGCGGCGTGAACTTCGGCTGGCGCATCATGGAGGGATCGCACTGCCGCACCGCTGAGCCCTGCGACATGACCGGGCTGAACATCCCGGTGCACGAGTACTCACACGCCGACGGGTGCTCGATCACCGGGGGCTTCGTCTATCGGGGAAACGCGATCCCCGGCATTCGCGGACACTACTTCTACAGCGACTTCTGCGCGGGTTTCCTCCGCAGCTTCAACCTGTTCGGCGGAATCGTGGTGGACCAACGCGAGTGGGACGTGGGCGCGCTCGGCTTCGTCACGTCGTTCGGGGAGGACGCGAGTGGAGAACTGTACATCCTGTCTACCAATGGCACGGTGTACCGGCTTGCGGCTACTTGAGTCCGCGAAGAGCCGCATTGACAGCCTTCGCGTCCGGGAAACGTTTCGCAACGTCCGCATCGAGAACGACCGCCACCGTGCCCGCTTCGAAGGCGGCCGCATATGGGTTCGGCCGACTCTTGCTGAAGTCGTATTCGGAAAGCATGTCGTCTGGATGCGGTTCAGAAGCCGTCTTCGCCTTTCGATTCTTCATATTCGGTACGCTCGTGATGAGTTGCGCGCCGCGCGCTGATGATACGAATTCGCTCGCCTCGATCGGCAAAAACAACAACGAGCAGGGCGCCTCACCTTGTGGTTCAGGCGCGCCTTCTCAGCATCCCACTCGAAGGTGAGGGACATCGGCTGACAATGCAATGCCCCTGACCGCGTACCGGTGCTAATCCATTGCGTCTCGTATCAGATGTGTGCCGATCCCGGTCGAATGCCATCGCACCATTCAGTAAAGCCAGCGCGCTAACTTTGGGCCATGCCGTTCCGCATTCTCGTCACGGACGAGATCGACCCCGAGGGCGTCGCCATCCTCACCGCCGTCGGCGAGTTCCAGGTTGACGTCGTCCACACGCTGCCGCCCAAGGAGCTCCTCGCGCGCATCGGCACCTACGACGCCATCGTGGGACGCAGCGCCACGCGCATCACCGCGGAGCTGCTCGTCGCCGGCACGCGGCTCAAGGTCGTGGGACGCGCCGGCGTCGGCGTGGACAACGTGGATGTGGACAAGGCCACCGAACTGGGCATCGCGGTCATCAACGCGCCGGCGGGCAACACCAACGCCGTCGCCGAGCTGTTCTTCGGCGCTCTCATTGGCCTGTACCGCCAGATTCCGCGGGCCGCGCAGTCCATGATCGAGGGACGGTGGGACCGCTCCTCCCTCATCGGCAACGAGATCAAGGGACGCACGCTCGGCATCGTTGGTTTGGGCCGCATCGGCCGCAAGATCACGCGGCGCGCGAGCCCGTTTCATCTCGACGTCGTGGGCTACGACCCGTACATCACCGAGGAGCGCTTCACCGCCCTGCGCGTGCGCCGCGCCACATCGCTGAACGAGCTGCTCGAACAGGCGGACGTCGTCACGATCCACACTCCGCTCAACGACGAGACGCGCGGCATGATCGGCGCGGACCAGTTGCGACGCATGAAAGCCGGTGCGGTGCTCGTGAACCTGGCGCGGGGAGGCATTGTGGACGACGCCGCGCTGCTGGCGGCGCTGGAGTCCGGCCATCTGCGCGGCGCGATCCTGGACGTCTATGACACGGAGCCCTTGCCCGCGGACCACCCCCTGCGCCGCGCGAAGAACGTGGTGCTCACGCCGCACATGGGCGCGTCCACGCACGAGGCGCAGCACAACGTGGCCATCGATGTGGCCGAGGCGGTGCGCGACGCGCTCGTGGCCGGCGAGCTGTCGCGCTCACTCAACGTGGTGTCCATTCCCCGCGAGGCGTGGATGCAGCTCCGGCCCAGCATGGAGATCGCCGAGCGCGCGGCCCGGGTGGCGCGGGCGCTGCTGGCCTCACGCGGCCATCGTGAGGTGCGGCGCGTGGCGCTGCGATGCGGGCCGGCCGTGATCGCCGGCAGCGAGGCGCTGCTGTCGTCGGCGGTGATCGGCGTGCTCAGGGGCGTGGTGGAGAACGACCGGCTGAACGTGGTGAGCGCGCGCGCCATCGCGGAACTGCGAGGGCTGGAGCTGTCCGTGAAGGAGGTGGAGACGCTCGAGCATCCCGCCACGGTGGAGGTGTCGCTGTCGGCGGGAAACGAGGAGCTGGCCGTACAGGGCGTGGCCACGGCGGGCGCCCCCGGGCGCCTCACGAAGATCGCCGGCTTTCACGTGGACGTGGCGCCGCGCAAGACGCTCATCGTGCTCACGAATCGCGACGTGCCCGGCGTGATCGGTCACGTGGGCACGGCGCTGGGCGAGGCGCGCATCAACATCGCGTCGTACCACCAGTCGCGCATGGCGCAGGGCGGCCAGGCGCTCGCGGCCATCTCGGTGGACGATCCCGTGTCCGCGCACGCGTGCCGTCGGCTGCTGGAGCTGCCGGACGTGCTCTCGGCCACAGTCATCAGCTTTGACTAGTTTCGCTGTCGCGCATTCGCCGGCGGGTAGTCACCCAATCGCCGGCCGCCTCGTCGCAATTACCGGCGGGTGGTGACCCGATCGCCGGCCGCCTCGTCGCAATTACCGGCGGGTGGTCACCCGATCGCCGGCGGCGTCATCGCAATCACCGGCGGCGTCATCGCAATCACCGGCGGGTTGTCATCCAATCGCCAACCGGTTGTCACCCAACCGCGAACCGGTTGTCACGCACCCACTGGCGGTGCCATCGCAATGACCCGCGGGCGGTCACCCATCCACCGGCGGCTTCATCGCAATCGCCTACGGGTGGTCGCCCGATCGCCAGCCGCCTGTCGCCCAATCGCCGGCGGGTTGTGGCCCAATCGTCGGCCGATGGCTCGCATTCGCCGACGGGGGGCTACAGGTCACCGGACGGTGCCTTCCCTCGTCCGGCTGGTCCGATTCGACTCGGCCAACTGGTTTTCGTATGTGCCCCCTTCCAGCTCCCACGCGGGCGCCGAAGGCGCCACGACCGCGGGCCGGGAGAAAGGGTCCTTCTCGGCCTCTACATACACAATTCGCTGGAGACCCCGGAAATGATGGTCAGTATTCAGCCGCTGATATCACCTACATCCCCACGCGCGAGGGATGGCTGTATCTGGCTGTCATTCTTGACCTCTCGTCCCGCCGGGTGGTCGGTTGCTCTCGCGACCAAAGGAACCAATCCGCAGATGTTTCCGTTTCGTCCGTGTGCATCCGCGCCAAACAGCCGCCCCCGTGATCTCTTCATGCGCACGCTCAGAACTGAAATGAGGAGCCTGGCGTGAGCGTGACGACGGACGCCGATGTCCGCCGCTCGCACAGCGCGGACGTCTCGGGGCTGGTGATGGTGCCGGACGCCGTCGCAAGGCCAGCAAGCACGGACGACGTGCGCGAGCTGCTGCGCCAGGCCACGGCCGATCGCACGCCCGTCACCACCGCCGGCAGCCAGACCAGCACCACCGGAGCGTCCATCACCGACTGCGGCATCCTGCTCTCGATGCGCGGCATGAACCGCATCGTGGACGTGGACGTCGCCGGCCGACGCGCCGTAGTGGAGCCCGGCGTGCTGCTCGGCGATTTGAATCGAATGCTCGCGCCCCACGGGCTGCATTTCGCGCCGGATCCAACGAGCCTGGACGACGTGACCGTCGGCGGCGCGATCGCCTGCAATGCGTCCGGCGCGAGGTCGTTGCTGTACGGGCCCACGCGCCCGCACGTCGCTGCGCTTCAGGTGGTGCTCGCCACCGGCGACGTCGCCGACGTGCGTCGCAGCGGCCTGGAGAAGAACACCGTGGGCTACGCCTTTGCGCAGGAGCCCGTGGACTGGTTCGTGGGGAGCGAAGGGACGCTCGGCGTCATCACGCTCGCGGAGCTGTCGCTGCTGCCGCTGCCGGCGAGCGTGGTGGGGCTCGCGATACCCTGTCCTGATGAGGGAGCGGCGCTACGTCTCGTGGAGGCAATCCGCGTGGCGCCGAAGCTGGCGCCGAGGTGCATCGAGTACTTCGACGCCACCTCGGTGGCGATCGCGCGCGAGCACGGGGGGGCGCCGTGGGCCGATGGCGCGCTCCTGTACGTGGAGGATACGTCCGGCGACCTGGACCCCTGGTTGGCGATCGCCGAGCAGCACGGCGCGCTGGTGGCCGACGTCGGCGTGTTCGATGGGGAAAGCGCGCTACGTGACGCGCGCCGGTTCCGTCACGCAGTGCCGGCGACGATGAATGAGCGCGGGTCGGGGCGTCGCGTGCATGGGGGACGCAAGGTGTCCACCGACTGGGCGGTACCGTACCACAAGCTGGCTGTGGCGATCGCGGAGGCCCGCCGGCTGGTGGACGCCGCCGGACTCGCCCAGCCCGCCATCTACGGCCACGCCGGCAACGGGCATCCGCACGAGAACTTCGTGGCGCAGGACGCCGCCGACCTCGAGGCCATCGAGCTCGTGGTGGAGGCCACGCTCAAGCACGTGCTCTCGCTGGGGGGCACCGTGTCTGCCGAGCATGGGATCGGCAAGATCAAGCGCCGGTGGTTGCCGTTGCAGGCCACGCCACTACAGATCGCGGTGATGCGGGCGGTGAAACGGGAGCTGGACCCCGGCGGGTTGCTCGCGCCGGGTAACATTCTCTAGTGGAGAGTAAACGAGGAAACGATTCCATCGAACTGGGACTCAGCGATACACGTCGCGGCGGTTACCGATCTTCACGATGGTGACGATGAGTTCGTGATCGGCGACTTCAGCCGCGCCGCTTCATGTCGCGGAGGAGATTTTCGAAGGCGACTGTGGGCTCCCTGGCGCGGTCACGGAAGGCAGCCAGATCGTCGGCATCCTCGGCCAAGGAGTTGCGGACCGCGGTGTTGACCAGATCGGATATACTCTGCTCGGTCTCCGCTGCCTTGAGCCGCAGGGCCTTGTGGACGTTCTCTTCGAAGTAGACGGTGGCGCGCTTGACTGTTGTCATACCAAGACATGATAGCGTTATGGCGTCACGACTGTCACGGCGTTTGACCTCTTCGGCCTTCTGAAACGTGATCCGGTATCGCAGCGTCATTCTGGACGTGGATTCGACCCTGTGCGCGATCGAGGGTGTTGACTGGCTCGCGGCCAGGCGCGGGCCCGAGGTCGCGCGCCGCGTCGCGGAGACCACCGAGCGCGCGATGAGCGGCGAGATCGCGATGGAAGCGGTGTACGGAGATCGGCTGGCGCTGGTGCGGCCGAGCCGTCGCGACATCGAGCAACTCGCGCAGGCCTATCGCGACAGCGTGGCACCGGGGGCGAGGGAGGCGATTCACGCGCTGCGCGCCCAGGGGGTGCGAGCGGTGCTGGTGAGCGGCGGGCTGCGTCAGGCCATCGCGCCCCTGGCGTCGGAGCTTGGGTTCACGGAGGCGGATCTCCACGCCGTGGACGTACGGTGGGACGAGCACGGTGAGTACGCGGGGTTCGATGAGACGTCGCCGCTCACCACGCAGCACGGAAAGGTCGGCGTCGTCAGGTCAGCGAACCTGCCACCGCCAGCGCTCGCGGTGGGGGACGGCGCGACGGACCTGGCCATGCGTCCCGCGGTGGCCGCGTTCGCGGCGTTCACCGGCTTCGTGCGGCGTGACGCGGTGGTGAGCGGCGCTGATCACGTTTGCGAGAGCTTTGCCGCCGTACGCGACCTGGTGCTCACCTGAGGCGGGAGCGCGAGAGCCGGGGGGGGGAAGCGGGCGTCCATTCTGGCAAAGCCACTACACCACTATAGACCCTGTGCTCCGTTGAGCCTGGCCAGTTCGCGACCAATGGTTCCAGGGGGCGTGTGTCCGGCCTTCCGCGCGATCTCGAGCATGAGACAATCCGAGAATCCCAGTCGCGGAGACCGACGAAACGATCGAGCGGCCGCGGAGACCACTTCGGGATCCTGAACTACCAGCGTGGCATGGTCAACGGCGTGCATGGCGCGACTTCACGTGACGCCGAATGCCGGCCTTCAGGTCGGCCACGCTTTTGGCGGATGGGTGGTCTGGGCCGAACACCGCGACATGAATGTCCTCCGAGCTGTGCCGCCCCACGCGGCGCACGACAACCTCACCGGCCGATTCGCCCCATTCCAGCAGGGCTCCGGGGCCAAGGTCGGCCCTGCGCGGCGGCCAGAGACGATGGGCCCAGGGGGGCGATCAGGAGAAGCACGCGAACCGCGCCTGTCGAGGGTTGGCGACGGGGATCGCGAGTCGGGGAAGAAGGGCCTCGTTTCCGTCAGGTCTACGTCTCGCTTATGGTTCGCGTGTGAAGACGAAACGCACGATCCTGGTCACCGGCGGCGCCGGCCACGTGGGCTCCCACGTGATCGAACTGCTGCTGGAGGACGAGCGCAACCGGGTGATCTCGCTCGACAACTACTTCAACGGGTCACCCGAGAATCACATTCCCGGGGCCGAGTACCGGGAGGGGCACACCAGGGACATCGCCCGGCTGGTGCCCGAGACGCCGGACCTGGTGTTCCACCTGGGGGAGTACGCGCGCATCGCGCCCAGCTTCGAGGACGTGGATCTGGTGTACGATCTGAACATGGTGGGCACCTTTCGCGTGGCGGAGTTCTGCCGGATGCGGAAGGTGAAGAAGCTGGTGTACGCCGCTTCCAGCACGAAGTTCGCGATCGAGGGGGACGGGCGGCACCAGAACCCGTACTCGTTCACGAAAGCGGTGAACGTGGACCTGATCAACGACTATGGGCGGTGGTACAAGCTGCCGTACGCGATCTGCTACTTCTACAACGGCTTCGGCCCGCGGGAGCGCGGAGACGGCAAGTACGCGACGGTCATCGCGAAATTCCAGCAGCAGTACCTGAGGGGCGAACCGCTCACGGTCGTACGGCCCGGAAGTCAAAAACGCGCTTTCACCCATGTCAGGGATCTGGCGCGTGGCATCATTCTCACTGGCGAACGGGGGCATGGCGACCGGTATGCCCTCGGCCAGACCAAGTCCTATTCGATTACTGAAATCGCCAGAGCATTCGGCGGACCGATCAAGTATGTGAGCGGCTATGCTGGCCGAGAGCGCGCAAGAAACCCGATAAAGGCGCGACGCGAGCTGGGGTGGAAGCCGACGATCGACGTCATGTCCTACATCCACCAGTTCGTGCGCGACAATCCGCGGCGCTAAATGCGAAGGCGGGCTCCGCAATCTCATCGTTGAAGAACATCTCTTCGTAGAGCTTCTCCCCGGGGCAAATGCCGGTGAACTCGATATCGGCACCTTCTTCAAGTCCGGACAGCCTGATCATGCGTGGCTGCGGCGGGCACAGCGCGCCCCACGAAGATCGCCGGCTTTCACGTGGACGTGGCGCCGCGCAAGACGCTCATCGTGCTCACGAATCGCGACGTGAGCATCTGGAGCGTTCGTGGCCGGGTGGGAGGGGTTGCAGCGAATGAGGTGTTTGATCTCCCGCCGCAATCAGCCGGCGTAGCCGTTCAATTACGGCAGTGCGCCCTCGGCGAGGCGGGGGCCAGACCGGCGTTCTGGGGGGTGGGCTACAGGTAAGCTCCCCTTCGAAGTAGACAGTTAGGTCGTAGACTCGAGGAGTGCAGTTG
>JBBDYA010000106.1:0-2410 GCA_040902005.1 Gemmatimonadaceae bacterium
CAGCCCGAAGATCGCATACAACGGGCACCAGCCGAGCGCGGCGGTGGTCAACGGGATCAGGCCGACGAGCCCGATCCAACGAAGCGAGCCCTCACTGAGGGCGGCGAAGGCCAACAGCGCGACGCCAAGAGTAAGGCGGATCAGGCGGTCGATGCCACCGACATTGTGTTTCAACATGGTTGCACTCCGGTTCAGGTACGAGTGCAATGTATGCCCGGCGACGGCGGCGTTCAGTCACTTTGGCTACCGAACGCCCGAAGTGCCTTCGGATCCAGCACTTCGACTTTGCGCCGCCCCAGCTTCACCCAGCCGCGGCTGCCGAAATTCTCCAGGACCCGGCTCACCACCACGCGCGCGGTGCCGAGGTGCGCGGCGATCTCCTCGTGGCTCATCGCGAGCACCTGCGCGTCACCGGACTGCTCGGCGAGCCACCGGGCTGCGCGCTGATCCACGCGGCGGAAAGCGACTTCTTCCACGAGCGCCATCGTCGTGGCAAGGCGTTCCGTGAAGTGGTCGAACACGAACATCCGGACGTCCGGCACCGAGTCGAAGGCGCGCCGGAAGACATCGGCGGGAACGAGCGCGGCCTCGACGTCCTCGACGACATCCGCCTGCGCCGGGTATCGCTTGCCCGCGAGCAGGCACGACGCCGTGAGAATGCAGGTCTCGCCAGGCACGATCTGATAGAGCGTGATCTCGCGACCGCTCGGCGCGCTCTTCGAGACGCGAAGCCGGCCCTCGAGCACCAGCGCGATGGCGCTGCACGAATCCCCGTCGCGAAGGTAGGTTTCGCCGGCTGGCAACCGGCGCAGCATCGTGCGTTCCACGAAGGTGCGCGCCTCTCCGCCGCCGATCGAGGCGAAGGCGGGGAACCCTGCGAAAAGCCTGGCGGTTTCTTCGGGAGTCACCTTTCGCTGGCGCACGCGTGTGACAACGCATCTATACTACGGCCGCGCGCGGGAATCGGCCAGCCCGCCCGCATACGTACCCCTCCTACGTTCTTTCCGCGCGACGTCTACGTCTCGCGTACGATGGGGACGCCATGGCGAAAGCGGCATTGTGTCCGCGTACCTCTACCTGGAGACAACAATGTTCCGTCGCCTGATGGTCGCTCTGTGCGCGCTGTCGATGGGGGGGGCGCTGCCGATGCAGCTCGGCGCCCAACAGCCGCAGGATCTCGTTCGCCAGCTCAATCGGTCGGGTCCCCGCTTCGGCGTGACGTGGCTGGGCGGGAGCATCGCGGACACGCTGCGGTCGCGTCATAACATCGACGTCGCTCCCGTGGTGACCCAGTTCGGTTGGCAGTTCGAGCGGCAGTTCGCGAGCCTCGAGGGTGGTCCCGTGGCGCTGAACGAAGTGATTTTCCTGATCGGCGGGCTGGAGCAGGGGGTGTTCCTTCCGAGTCTCACCTGGCTGGTGGGCGTCCGGACGCCCGGGCAGTTCGAGTTCGGCGTGGGACCGAACCTGACGCCTGCCGGCGTCGCGCTGGCGTTCAGCACTGGCATGACGTTTCGCGCGGGCGCGCTCGCGGTTCCCGTCAACGTGGCAATCGTGCCCTCCAGGTACGGCGTGCGATCCAGCATTGTCACGGGGTTCAACGTCTACCGCTGAGGGAGGGAACACCTCTATTGCGAATGTTTTCGTGCACGCCGACCGACGCTTGTCCGCACGGCTGGGTCTGTCTCGTCAGCGCGCGCCATTGTGTCCGCGCTTCCGCACAGTCCAACGGCGTCCAGCGCGATTGCTCGGGCTCAAACGGTTACGACACCACGAGTTGCGGTTGAGGTAAGGAACGGCCCCGATGCTGCCTTCAGGCATATGAGGAGGCGCACCGTTGCTGTGCCACCAAAACCCTCACACGAGGTCAACACCCATGACAATCAAATCGGGCTTTCTGGCCGCCGCGCTACTGGGCGCCGTCGCGCTCATCCCCCGCACAGTCATGGCACAAGGACCGCCGGTCTGGGTGCAGGATCAGATCCTCTCGCGCGTGCAGGGGGGAGTAGCAGCCGGCGAGCGCGTTCGCGATCGCGGCCGTGCGGGCAGCGGGCGTGATGGACGCTTCGAGACCGGCCAGCCCGTGAACGCGTGCGCGCCTGGCATCAAGGTGGCGATGGGGACGCCGGCCGGTGCGGTGCTGGGAGCGATCTTCGGCGCGGGGGGCCCGGCCTCGCATGCGCGTCCCGGGTGCGGTGAGCGCGACGAGCTCGAGATCGAACGGGACGATCGCACTGACCGAGACGATCGCGACGATCGCGCTGACACTCGGCGCGGCCGGCAACAGGACCGCGGCAGACCGACAGGAAATCGCCGCGGCAACCAGGTTCCCTAGGGAAGCTCTGAAAAACCAGGGGTGGGGCGAGGTGTTCCGGCCGGCGCGAGCATAGTACCCAATACTTGGACGACTACG
>JBBDYA010000107.1:0-12317 GCA_040902005.1 Gemmatimonadaceae bacterium
GAAATCGGGTTGCTATTCGCGTCGCGGACCGTGACCGTGATCGTGGAGCTCGACGAGCCGTTCGCCGTCACGTTGTTCGAGCCCGTCCGCTCCACAGTCGAATTGCCGGCGGTGACTGCCCCGGCCGTACCCGTAGCCGTGAATGCTATTGGGCTGCCAGCCAGCCCGGACACGGCTGCCGTGAGTGTGTTCGTTCCAGCAGTGGTACCGAGTCGCCAGGCCGCCAGGGTCGCGATTCCGGTCGTTGCATTCGTGTTCACTGTCAGCGGTCCGGCGACGAGCCCACCACCGTTATCGATCGTCCCGCTGCCGCCAGTAACCGTGAACGTGACGGTGACGCTACCCACCGGATTGTTGTTCGCGTCCCGCACGATTACACTCGGCGCGGTCGCGTTCTGACCCGCGACTACCGTCTGGCTTGTGACGCTGTTCGAGATGATGTTCTGGGCGTTGCCAGTTGTCGCGCTCGCCGAGAAGTTGACGACGCTGCCGTTCAGCGGTCCGCCCGAAACAGTCGCTGACAGCGTGTTGTTGTTGGTGCCGGCTGTCGTCCCCATCGTCCACGAGCTGAGCGCAGCGACGCCGGAGCTGTTCGTGGTGACTGTGTTGCCCGTCGGCGAGGCGATTGATCCGCCGCCACCCGTCACCGCGAAGTCGATACTGACACCGCTCACCGGATTGCTGTTCGCGTCACGCACGATCACCGACGGCGCGGTGGGGACGGCTGTGCCGACGGTCGCGCTCTGCCCGATACCACCATTGATCGCGTAGGTCGCGGCGGCACCCACCGTGCCGGTCGCCGTGAACGTCGCCGGCTCGCCCGACAGGCCGAGCCCCGTCGTGGCAGAGATCGTGTTCGTTCCCACGGCAGTGCCGAGGCGCCAGGCTGCCAACGCAGCAACACCGCTTGCAAGGGTTACGACATTAAGCGGACCAGCCACCAAGCCGCCGCCGTTGTCTATCGAGCCGCTGCCGCCGGTCACAGTGAAGGTCACGGTCACACCTGCAACGGCGTTGCCGCTGGCGTCGCGCACTACGACCGAGGGTGCCGTACCCACGTTGGTGGCAACCGTTGCGCTCTGGCCGTTGCCCGCGTTCACCGCCATCTGCGAGGCACCGCCCGACCCGAGGGTATGCGACGACGTCGCGGCGGTCAGGCCGGCGGAGCTGTACGTGACGGTGCGCGCGCCGTTGCTTCCGGAGATGGACAGGTCAGCGAACGTTGCTACGCCGCTACCGTTCGTCTGAACGGTCGTGACGCCGCCGAGCGTGCCGCCGCCGGCAGTGATGGTGGCCGAGACACTCACGTTCGCCGCACTCACCGCGTTGAGGTTCGCGTCGCGCAGCTGAATGACGGGCTGGGTAAGGAAGTCGACCCCGGCTTGCGGGTTCGCCGATGGCGTCGTCGTGACCGTCAGCTGCGACGCCGCACCGGGAACCGTAACGATCGGCGCAGCCGTTGTGCCCGTGAGCGCGCCGGTCGTTGCGGTGACGGTCGTGGAGATGCCCGCAACGATGTGCGTCGTGAACACCACCGACGCCTGTCCCGCGCCGTCCGTGAACGACGTCGCCGTGGCGAATGCGCCGTTGACGTCGGACCTGGTCCACGTGACCTTCTGGCCGGACAGCGGCACGGCGTTGCCGTTCGCGTCGCGCAGCTGGGCGGTAATCGTGACGTTGGCACCGGCCGCCGGGCTCGCGCTGCTCGTGGTGACAGTGTAGTTCGTCGCAGCGCCGGCCTGCGGCGTGATTGTCGGGCTGATTCCGGTGGTGCCACTGGTCGTCGCCGTAACGGTGTGGCTCGTGGCCGTCGTATTCGTCCCGAACCTCATCGTCGCGCGACCGGTAGCATCAGTGGCCGAAGTCGCGGACGCGAAACCACCGCCACCCGTACTGGACCAGTTGACTACCTGTCCTGCCGTCGCGACGGAGTTGTTGTTGGCGTCCGCGAGCTGCGCGGTGATCGTTACGGAGTCGCCGGCGAGCGGGTTAGTGCTCGTCGTCGTGACGACATACTTCGACGCGGCGGCGGCGCTGAACGGAATCAGCGCGTTCTGCGAGATGGCAACAGCATTGAACGTCCCGGCGATTGTTGCGGTGCCGGCCGTCAATCCCGACGTGAGCGTTGCGGTATAGCGTCCGCCGCCCGCATCGGTAACCGAGCCGAGCGAGCCCAGCGTCGTGGTCAGGGCAACCGTGGCCCCGCCGAACGTGATGTTGTTGCTGCTCGCGTCGCGGAGCTGGACCGTGACGGTCGTTGTGCTCGTACCGCTCGCGGTGATGCTCGCAGGTGACGCAGTGATCCCCGACGTGGTCGCCGAAACGTTCTGCTGGATCGTGACGGCCCGGTCGACGGTCACCGAGCCTGAGGTCGCGCGGACGGTTACGCTGCCGTTCGCGGTGGCGGTGAGCACACCCGTAACGGAGTTGATCGTCGCGAACGTGCCGCCCGAGACGATCGACCAGGTGACACTGGCGTTCGTGATGGGTGCGCCGGTCGAGTTGAAGACGTTGGCGTCGAAGTCGATCGTATTGCCGAACGCCGTGATCGTCGGTGGTGTGTCCGGAGTCACCGTCATCGACGCGGCGGCATTCGTGACGACGACGATCACCCCGTCTCTCACCGTCGCCGAGTCGGCCCCTTTGGTGATGGCCCGCACGACGGTCTCGCCCGGCGCGACCGCGATGATATGACCCAGACCGTCCGCAGACATCCGGGCGATGCTGATGTCGTCGCTGCGCCAGTTGACGGCGTCTCGGCCGAGCGCCACTCCCAGGCTGTTTTGAAAGTCGACCACGAACGTCGAATTGCGATCTCCGATGCTGGCGAGGGTGATCGTGTCCGGAATGATCCGGACCGTCGCGGGGTGATTGCTTACCGAAAGGACAATGCGTTCCTCCACGCCGTTGTCCGTGCGGGCGAAGAGGGACGTGGTATCCGGTCCCGCGACCAGAGAAGTGATCGTTGCCTGGTTCTTGCCTGGGACGACGATGCTGGCGAGCGACGGGTTCGCCAGCACCCAGTGTACGGTGTCACCGGGCTGTGTGAGCGAGTCGCCAACGGCATTGAAAAGCTTCGACGACACGGCGGCGGATGTGCCGAGGCTCAGGAGGTTGACGGCCGCAGGGCTGATCGAGACGCTGGCCGGAAGGTTGGTGACCGTAATGCTGACCGAATCCTCGCCAGCGTCATCGATCGCCTTGATGATCGTCGTGCCCGTACGCCGCGCGGTGACGAGACCAAAGCGTTCCGTCGGGTCGGTGTTTACGGTTGCCACCTCTTCATCGCTGCTGCTCCACGTCACCCCGCTTGCACCAACGTCCCTGCCAAGCGAGTCCCGGACTGTGGGAACCAGATGCAACGTGTCGCCGATCGATGGAATCGTGACCGCGTTCAGCGGCAGACTGAGCGTCGTCGTGACTTGTTGGACGGTGACGCTGAGGCAGCTCGGCACGGGAAGAGACGCTGATGCGGCGCACAGTGCCGCTGCGTCGCCCGTGTTCCCAATGCTCGTCAGCACGACCACCGCGGGGTTGGACGTGGTGGCCAGGCCCACCGTGCTCTGCGACATCGTCATCGTCGGCGGAAATCCCGACGCGATGGAGTTGCCATTCCCATCGACGGGGAGTGCCGTTACTGCTGCGGTGTCGCCGAGTGCGCGAAAGTTGATCGACGTGTTGAGATTGAAGCGAGAGTCGAAGTTGTATCGCGAGAGTAGCTGCGAGACGGTGACCACCGTCGAGTCTTCGTCCACTCCCTCGAATGTCGCGACGATGGACGTCTGCCCATTCGCAACCGCCGTCGCGACACCGACCGCGTCCACCGACACGATGGCCGGATCCAGCGACCGCCACGTGGTGCTTCCGCCCGTGAGCTCGACGCCATCTCGCGTCGTGGATACGCCACGAAAGTGAAGCGTATCGCCGAGGCTTCGGAACGTCTGCTCCGCGGTAGGCCTGACCTCGTTGTTGAACGGCTGCGCGACCACGGTGACGCTGGCCTGCCGCGACGTGTCCGTGCCCACCGTTGCGCTGACCAGCGTCGCGGTCACCAGCGTGGTTCCGCGCGCCCTGATGATCAGGCTGTCGCCGCCCGCCGTCACCCCGATGATGTCCGGGTCCCCCGACGAGAAGCGATAGCGAGCCGTGGGCTGTCTGATGCTGCCGATCATCACGTCGAACGGCAGCGTCGTGGTATCGCCTACGAACAGACTCGGGTTTGGAGCGCCCGCGTACTGGATGACGGTCAGCGGCGTTATCCCGGGCTCCGTTGACAGGTCACCACACGTGGCCGCAACGACGACCAATCCTGCAAACGAAAAAGTCCCGCCCAAGGAGCGGAGCAGCGGCCGGAGCGAAACGTTTGGTGAGAATCGGCGGGAAAAACGCACAGTCTATTTTGCAGGCGGGACGGCGTAAGTGCAAGGCAGATCAGTGATTCGGCTGTCCCTCGGCGCCCACCCATTCCTGCGCGAAACCCGGCCATCACATCCGCCGAATCCGCACTGGTTTGACGCGCGACTACCACACAAAGCTTGCTTTGACGGCCGACCTGTGGAGATCCGGAGCTTCCCTCACCCCACAGAATCATATGACGAAGTTGGCCGCGCCAAGGCAACGTCCTATAAGGTATGGTTCAGCCGACTCCGCTTCAGTGACCCAATACCCCAATACCTAGAACGACGCACCCCACACGAAGAACGGCTTCCATTCCCCGGGGCCATCGATCGGACGGGAAACCCCCACACCAATCGCCCCTGAAAGAAATGTGAGGCGAAGGTCCGCCGTCGCCCGCACCCGCTCCGTTGGACGCGACAGGGGAATTACGCCATCCCCGCCCAGTGCCAATATGGCAGCCTGACCTGCCGCGCTCGAAACCTCGGTCCATCCCGCGTGGGCTCCCAACCCGATTCCGGGACCCAGCCCCGGAACCACCAGGGCTCCCAGCCGGCGGGGAGCGCGCATGATCGGCAGCTGGTACGCCACCAGCCCCCGCCCCAGTGCCGCGCGATCCCCACCGAACTCCTTGTACCCGTACGCCGGCAGATTCAGCCCGCCCCCCATCTCGTAGAGCACCTGTGGTGGCAGCTCCTCGCCGAACACCGCCCCCGCGTCCACGCGTGACGCAAACGCCAGCCCGCGCCAGTAACGGCGTGCGGCCAGCCGCACTTCCACCCGCTGCCAGTCCAGCTCTCCGCTCGCGATCTCGTATTTCACCCGCGCCCCCAGCCCGGAACTCAGCGTCTCGCCGGTGACCCGCGGGTGATACTCGAGCGTCGCCGTGCCGCGCGCGTAGTCGCCGTCGAACGCATTCCGGTTGGGACGGAAGCTCGTCCCGTGAAACACGCCGTTCCGGAGACGTGCCGGTTCCACGCGATCCCGCACGATCGCGACCTCGGTCGTGAGCAGCGCCCGATCGATGTCCTTGATGATGCGCGTGCTCGTGACCGCGCCAATCCACCGGTCCACGTAGTCGTGGTCGTCGGTGCCGGTGATGAGCGGGCCAATGGACAGCCCGCTTTCCATTGCGGCGAGAAAATCATTGGTGGACGCCAGCGTTCGCTCTGCCCGCGCCATCGTGATCCAGTTTCCGCGACTGAGCGACACGCTCGCCAGCCCGCGGGCAGTCTGTTCCTCCCACGCCCAGCCCACGTTGCCCCGCGCGGTCAGCCCGGGCACCATGTCGCGGAATCGGAGCGAGCCGGCTACCCCGGTGAACATCCCCTCCACCCGGTTGTAGCGCACCACCTCATCCAGGCGCCTGGGCCACACGTCCACCCGCGGCGCGCCGGTCGCTCGCCAGGCGTCGGGAGCAATGTCGTCGAAGTCCTGGCCGTTCACCTCGGCGCTCGAAACGCCCAGGTTCCGCTCCCAGCCGCCGAATCGGTTCACGCTGTCTCCCGGCGCGAAGCTGAGGCGCGCGCGGGTGGGCGGGAGCGGCAGCGTGTCGGCGGCAATCGGTGAGCTGTCGCGCTCGCTGAGCTCGTGCTGCCGGAAACGGCTGATGATCCTATAGATGGGGCGCGTCTCGCCGAGGAGCCCCATCTGCACCTGGAACTCCGACCGCTGGTACACGGGCAGCCAATACTTGCCGTCGATCTCGGCATTCTCGAACTCCACGTACGCCACGGCCACCGCGCCGGTGGATCGTACGAAGAGAGGATCCTTCCTCGGCGTCATGCTGACGAACGCGCCGCGCATGCGCACGAGTTGATGCCGGTCCGCGTCGAAGTCGAGGTCCCCGCGGAATCCCACGAAGTTCCGTTCGGGTACGTCCACCGGCTCGGCGCGCACGCGCACGATCCGGATCGCGCGCCCGCGCGAGTACACGATCGCCGCGGTGTCGCCGCCGCTGAACCGGTAGTAGGCGTCGCGGTCCTGGGCCAGCGGATGCACGGAGCGATATGGCTGCAACCCGGCGGCGGAATCCTGCCGCACGCGCTTCTCCCGATTCACCACCTCGCCGCGCGTACGCGGCAGCCCGTCGTTCATGCCGATCGCCAGCCGGTTCCCATACAGCGTCGGCACCGTGTACATGCGGGTGAACGTCAGGGCGGAGTACGGAGCGCCCAGCGTCTGCGACCGGAATCCCACCACGTGCAGGTCGTAGCGTCCTGACCGCTCCCATTCGGCGCGCGCGGCGAGCTGCTCTATCTGCCCCACCATTTCGCGGCCCAGACTGTCCCGCAGAATGAATGCGAATTCGGTTTCGACGGACGCCCCGTATCCGGCGAGCGCTGGGGGCGGGGCGCGGTTTCCGGCGGCTGCCCTTGCGATGAACTCTCGCAGCGCCGGCGTCGCGTAGACGGAGTCGGGGCTTGGCATCGCCTGAGCCATCTGGGTCAGCAGAGCCAGAACGAGCATGAATCACAATACGCCGGGATCGTGAGAACGATTCAGCCACATGTAGTGCCTGCAATACGGGTTCAATGGTTACCTTGCCCTGAACACGCATCATGACTGACGCGATCGATCTTTCAGGCTTCGGCGCCCTCGGGCTGTCCGACGCAGTGCTTGCGACCCTCACCGGCCTTGGCTACGAAGAGCCAACGCCCATCCAGCGCGAGGCAATTCCTCCGCTGCTGGCGGGACGCGATCTACTGGGGCAGGCCGCTACGGGCACAGGGAAGACGGCGGCCTTCGCGCTCCCACTCCTCCAGCTGATCTCCGGCGGCCACAGTGAGGACGACGACCGCCGCACCGCGCGCGCTCTCGTGCTCGTGCCCACGCGCGAGCTGGCGATGCAGGTGGCCGAGGCGCTTCACAAGTACGGACACCAGGCGTTCGGCACCACGGTGGTTCCGGTGTACGGGGGACAGGCCATCTCGCAGCAGTTGCGCGCGCTGCGTCGCGGCGTGGACGTCGTGGTAGCCACCCCCGGACGCGCGGTCGATCATCTCAAGCGCGGCTCGATGGATCTGTCAGCGGTGCGCTTCCTGGTGCTCGACGAGGCGGACGAGATGCTGGACATGGGCTTCGCGGACGAGCTGGAGACGATCCTGGCCGCGGTGCCGAAGCCCCGGCAGACCGCGCTCCTGTCGGCCACGATGGTGGGGCGCGTGAGCGCGATCGCCGAGCGGCATCTGTCCAATCCCGTGCGCGTGATGATCCGCCGCGAGAAGACCGTCGAGGGCGACATCCCGCGCGTGCGGCAGATCGCGTACGTCGTGCCGCGGCAGCACAAGCTCACCGCGCTGGGGCGCGTGCTGGACATGGAAGATCCTGCGTCTGCCATCGTGTTCTGCCGCACGCGAACGGAGGTGGACAGTCTCTCGGAGATGCTGAGCGCGCACGGGTATCGCGCGGAGCCCCTGCATGGCGGGCTCACGCAGGAGCAGCGCGACCGGGTGATGCGCAAGTTCAAGGAGGGGCGCACCGAACTACTCGTGGCCACGGACGTGGCCGCGCGCGGCCTGGACATCGAGAACGTGTCGCACGTGGTGAACTACGACGTGCCGTCGTCGCCAGACGCGTACGTGCACCGCATCGGGCGCACGGGGCGCGCGGGGCGCACCGGCATGGCGATCACGTTCGCGGAACCGCGCGAGCATCGCTACCTGAAGAATATCGAACGGCTCACGAAGCAGCAGATCACGATCGAGAAGGTGCCGACGATCGTGGACCTCCGGTCGCGCAAGCTGGAGCTGACGCGAGCCGCCATCCAGGAGACGCTGCTGGCCGGGGAGCTGGATTCGTTCCGCGTGGTGGTGGAGACGCTGTCCGCGGAGCACGACGTGATGGACATCGCCGCGGCCGCCGTGCGTCTGGCGCACGAAGCCAAGGATGGCGTGGGGAAGGAGGAGGCAGAGATTCCCGAGGTGGCGCCGGCGCGCGAGCGGCCGCGGCGGGAGACCGGCGCGCGGACCCGGCCTGCGAAATCGGGCGCGAAACGAGGGGGGGGGGGCGCGCGGGGACGCGGCAGCGCCGACGTGACGCGCGTGTTCATCGGGCTGGGGCGCGCGAGCGGAATGCGTCCGGCCGACATCGTGGGCGCCATCGCCAACGAGGCGGGAATCTCACCGCGCGAGATCGGCTCGATCGACATTGCGGACAAGTTCTCGATCGTCGAAGTCCCGTCGGGCGAGGCCGGAGCCATCATCCAGGCCCTGCGCGCGACCACCCTGCGCGGCAAGAGAGCCGTGGTGCGCCCGGACGGCCGGTAACGTCTGGCAACGTTCTCAGCGCCGTTCTATCGCGGCGGCTTTGCGGTATCGGGAATCGTTGGTACCCGGCGGCGCGGATCGCGCCTGTCGAACTTGATCACGCTGTCACGCCCCTGATCGGCGCGCTTGGCGGCGGTGGTGTCCGGCTTCACCGTGGCGGGGGTCCTGTTGGGTGTCGTGGTTGTGGGCGTGGCCACGCGCGGCGTCGCACCGGCCGGCAGCGTATCCACGAGGGCCTTCACTTCGCCCGGTGCCGGCAGCGTATCCACGAACGCTTTCACCTCGCCTGGCGCTGACAGTGCCTGCGCTGAATCCGCCTTCGGATTCGGCGAGCCGCACGCGGCCGCGACGCCAAGGAGGACCAGGGAGGCGAGTGTGATTCTCATCGGATTACCCTCGTGGCCGTCACGCTTCCCCTGGTGTCGACCATTCTGAGTGTCGTGGGATGTTTGCGCTCCCACTGTGGCCTGGACGCCGCCGGGGTCGTGAATGCCAATACCGCGTTGTTGTTGGTCACGGTGTAGTTGTCGAACGGCGCGGTGTTCACCGTGTACCCCAGGTCGGCGAGCGCGCCGATGGTGATGCGGCTGAGCGGCATGGAGCCGAAGTCCACGCGGCTCGTCATGAGCTCCGTCACGAACGTGGTCTCGCGCCAGTGAGAACCGGCCGAACCTACGCCGCCCACGTTCTCTACCGGAACGCTCGTGGCGCACGCGATCGATCCGCCGATGGCCTGGCACGCCTGCCGCCCCTGGGCGCCGATGTAGCGCGGGTCATTGGTTCCCTCGCCTGACAGCAGGTTGTTCAGCGGCACGTCCCCCGGTTCGTCGGGAACGCCATCGTCCCAGAGCGAGCCGATGCCGAGGACGTGGAGCATCTCGTGCGTGATCACGTCCTGAAGCGTGCCGTTCGCTTGCATGGAAGCGAGGTCCGCGGAATCGAAGAACATGACGCCGACGACTGGAGAATGGGGCGAACTCTGCCGGATGAAGCATGGTCCTGCGGAGGCGAGGATGCCGTTAGGCCCGTCGATGTCGTCGATGCTGGCGTAGATGACCACGTCGTCCACTTGTTCGTTGATCACCTGCTCGCTGCACCCGGTCAGCGTCGTGTTCATCTGTACCGGCGGCAGATCGCCCGTGATGATGCCCTGCAGTCGAGCGGCGGCATTGGTGAACAGCGCCTGCTGCGCGCCCGTCATGGGCGGCCCGAAGAACTTGATCGTGATGTCGTAACTGCTGTTTACCGTGCCGTTGATCGTGGCCGTCAGGGCGCCGAGCGCGGCGCGCAGTGACTGTGGTACGTCGCTCTTGCCGAACGTCCATGTAGGGACGACCGTGACGCCGTTCGCGCCCGACACGGCGGTCGTGGACGCGAGGGACCCGCCCCCACCGGTCACGTTGAACGTCACCGTCTCGCCGGAGACGCCCACGCCGCTGGCGTCGCGCACGGTCACCTGAATCGGCGTGGTCACGGCCTGGGCAGCGAACGCGGTGACCGCCGCGCCAGCCAGAATCGAGGCTGGTGGTCCGGCGATACCGGTGACCTTGTCCTTCTTGCAGGCGCTCATGAGGAGGGCGGTGCCAAGGAGCACCAGGGCGCTACGGTGACGGGGCATCGGCGACTCGTCGGGGGGGTGGGAGACTGCTGCTTGAAGATACCCCCGGGACCACGAACTGTCCCCTTCAACTCGATGGTTCGACGGGCGCCACCCGGGCGACGACCACCGCGCTGGCCATGTGCGCCGTGACGATCGCCGTGGTCTTCATGATGTCGGGCAAAACGTCGATGGCGATGAGGATGGCGAGGCCCTCCACCGGAATCCCCATGCCCGCGAACACCGGCGCCATGAGAAAGATGGATCCGCTGGGCACCGGCGGCACGCTGAAAGTGAGCGGCACCGAGAGCGCCACCAGCCCGAGTATCTGTCCTGTGTCCAGTGGAACGTTGTAGAGTTTGCCCAGGAAGATGGCCCCAAGGACGAACGACACAGGCGTGGACACCCTGAAGATCGCGACCGCCGTGGGCAGCACGAAGCTGATGATCTGCGACGGCAGCTTGAGGATGTCGCGCGCGGCTTCGATCTGGGCGGGAAGGGCCGCCGACGACGAGCGCGACCCGATCGCGATTACCTGCGCCGGCGCGACCGCGGTGGCGAACAGGCGCAGCGGCACGCGCCCCAGCACCACGGCAGCGACGTAGAACATGAGCATCACGCCGAACATCAGCACCACGAAGACCACCACGTAGTAGCCCACCGCCGCCACCGCCGCGTACCCCAGCCGGGCGCCGACCACCACGGCGAGCGCGAACACGCCAATCGGCGCGGCGATGAACACCCAGCGCACCACGACCAGCATCGCCTCGCTGATGGCACGGAAGAACCGCACGGGCGTGTCGCGCAGCTCCGCGGGAACGCGGGAGAGTGCCGCCCCGAGGATCAGCGCGAACACCACCAGCTGAAGCATGTTGGCGTCGGCCGCGGCCTGCACCGGGTTGTGCGGAATCAGCTCGGCCACGCGCTGCGCGATGCCTCCCATGCTGCCCACGGCCTCGTTCACCTGCTGCGAGCGGGACGTGGCTGTGGCGCGCAGGGCCTCAGCGGATTCCGGATCGATCGTGAGCCCCGCGAGCATCGGTGGCGCGAGGAGCGCGGTGTACACTCCGATCAACACCATCATCCCGAGGAAGAAGCCGAACGCGGCCGCGCCCATCCGGCCCATCGAGCGCGGACTCTGGCTGGACGCCACGGCGGCGATCAGCATGGAGACCACGAGGGGCACGATGGTCATCCGGACCGCGTTGATCCACAGCGTGCCGATGGGCTCGAGAAACCTCACCAGCTGCTCCAGCCAGGGCACCCGGGCGCCGGCCAGGGCCGCCCCCGCCAGGAGCCCCGCCGCGAGCGCGCCGAGGGCAAACCAGGTAATGCGCCGCATGTCGTTCATGGGGGCCGAACTTAACAACGACGGCCCCGCAGCGTCATAGTGAGCACACAGGAGGTTTTTCCATGCGTTCCAGATACATCGCAGGTCTATTGATCGTGGGAGCCAGCGGCATCCTCGGCGCGCAGCGCCCGGGCGCGCCCGCGGCACGCCAGGCAGGTCCCCCCGCCGCGCAGATTCTTCTTGCGCACACCGGCGAGCTCCAGCTGACCGATGCCCAGGTTTTGCGCCTCGCGGCCATTGCCCGTCGCGCCGAGACGCGACACCAGTCCATGCGTGCGAGCATGGATTCCGCGCGCGGCCGCTTTCAGGGCAGGCCGGCCACCCCGGCCGACAGCACCGCCCGCCGTCAGTTTGCGGAGCGGATGCGTACGGACATGGAGCGGATGGGCGAGCAGGAGCGTACCGATCGGCGCGACGCGATCGCGGTGCTCACGCCGGATCAGCAGGCACGCGCGTGGGAGTTCGCGGCGAACCGCGGCAATCGCGGTGAGCAGATGCGCGGCGGTCGTAGACCCACGATGCAGCGTCCGATGCAGCGTCAGGGGCAGCGTCCGATGCAGCGTGGGGCACAGCGTCCGGTGCGGCCAGTAGGCTAGGTTCTCGGCCGCGCGAGCTTCGCGCGCCGGTAAGTGTACACACCCATCCGTCCCGGTGTGCAGTTGCTGGCTTACCGCGCCGAAGGCGCGCCGAGAACGGACCCGGGGGG
>JBBDYA010000107.1:12327-16445 GCA_040902005.1 Gemmatimonadaceae bacterium
CCCCCCCCCGGCCGAGAACGAATTAGTCGGCGACCCCGGCCGAGAACCATCTGATCTACGCCAGAGGCTCTCCCTAGAAGCGAGCCCGTAACCCCAGCGTAATCGCCCGTCCCGGAACGATCGTGATGTTGTCGGGCTCGCCCAACTGGTCGTTGGTGAGGTTCTCTGCCGTGAGCACCATGGACATGTCGCGCGGCAGCCGGACGGCGAATGTGCCGCGCAGGCGCGTGGTGCCCGGATAGTTCAGCCAGAACTCGCGCAATTTCACGCCGGTGAGCTGATCCAAGCTGATGTCGCCCGCGTCGAGCGCGTGGGCGATGCGCAGGCGGTCGTAGTTGATCCAGTCGGACGCGCGCGATACGGTCCACGCCGTGCTCCACGCGCGCTCGAACCACTCGGCGGTGAGGCTGCCGGTGTGCCGTGGGACGCCGAGCATCCGGTCACCCGGTCGCAGTTCGCCGGCGAAATCACCGGCGCGGCGAACGCGACTGTCGGTGAGGGACGCGGCGCCGCCCAGCGACAGGCGGTCCAGCCGCAACAGGCCCCTGGCCTCCCAACCGCGGTTGGTGATGATGCCGAGGTGCAGCGTGGAACCGACGGGCGACGCGCCGGAGGCGGTCGCGGCGTCTTGCGAGTCGCCGACGCCGGTCGCGAGAAGGCCCGACGCCACCTGGTCGAATCGCGTGACGTGCAGCTCCGCGAGCTGGCCAACGCTCAGGTCCAGCCCCGACTCGATGCCGGTCTGGGACTCCGGCCCCAGCGCCTCGCCGCGGCGGAACGCGTTCCACGAGTATGGCGACCGGGCGCCGGCGCTTGGCGAGCGGATGCCGCGTCCGTACGACGCCCTGGCCGTGGCGGTGACCGCGTGAAAGGTGCGGCGCGCTGATATCCCCATCCTGGGGAGCCACGCGACGATGGGCCGTCTGCGTTCCAGCGTGATGCGTTCCACGCGCGATCCGGCTGTCAGGAACACGGCGTCGTGAATGGCGAGGTCCGCCTGCGCCAGGACGCCCGAGTTGGTGCTCCACTCCACTCGGCTCACGCGTGCCAGCGCGCCGGTGTCCCCGAGAATCGCTGGCGCATCCTCGAAGAGACTGCGATCGCGCAGGAGCGCCTGCTCGGCGCCCACCGTGAGTGCGCCGTGGACCGAACGCGAAAGCGAGTGCTGCCGCGCCGATGACATGCGCAGGGTGAGGCGATCCGCCCCGCCCGCCGCCGAGTGCAGCGCCGAATCGGCCGAGCTGGGCGCCGGCGAGGTGCTCGCGAGGATGTTGCTCAGGCGATAGCCGTCCATCCCCGCGGTGAACGTATACGTCAGGTCGTCGGACGCCGCGCGTGTCACCGTGGCGCCGAGCGTGTAGACGCCGAGTTCCTGCGGCTCCGCGCGCGCATGGTCTGGCGGCGACCAGGCGTCGGTGAGGAGTGGATTCGAGGGCACGCCGGCGCGCTTGCCATGAATGCGTCCCGTCACGGCCACGGAAGTCGCGGAGGTGATGACGCGAAGATCGCCGAGCGCCTGAAGCTCGCGGCTGTAGGCGTTCGGGATGTAGTTGCCGGACGTCGCGCCACGAATCGAGAGGCCGCCCGCCCTCAGCGCGCTGCCCGCTCGCAGGTCCACGGCGTGGCGCTGTGTGGGCGCCGCGGCGCCGAAGGCGCTGCGGGCCCACCCGAAATCACTGCGAATCGTCGCGGGCGAGCTTCCGGCCGGCATCCCGTGTCGCGACACGATGTTGATCACGCCGCTGATCGCGTCGGCCCCGTAGAGCGCGGCGCCGTGCGGCCCGCGAACGACTTCCACGCGGTCCACCAGTTCGGGCGTCAGGTGTGTGAGGAACAGCGGATTCGCGACCTCGATGCCGTCCACGTACACCTTGGGCGTGCTGACGCCAAACGAGCTGGCGCCGCGCACGCTGCCGTAGTTCGCGATCATGGACGACGGCGCCTGTTCCCAGAGCCAGACGCCCGGCACCACGCCACTCAGCAGTTGCGACAGCGTGGACTCGTTGCGGCGCTCCATATCGCGTCCGGACAGCACGTCGCGCGCGATGGACGACGGCGCCGCCCCCGTAGCGGCCGCGTCATCATGGACATCCACGACCTCCAGCAGGGTAGCCGGGCGAAGGTCCTCGCCCGTGGCGCGCGTGCGGGGGGCGAGGACCACGTGGTCCGACGCGATCGCCACCGGGGTCACCGGGAGTTCACCGAGCAGGACGCGCAACACCTCGCCCACGGTCACGGCATCGCGTTTGATCGAGACGCGCCTCTCCGCGGGTATCGCCTCCGCGCTGTACGAGAGACGGATGCGCGCGCGCGCCGCGACCGAATCGAGCGCGTCGCGCAGCGCGAGGTCCTGCGCGTGGAGTGACACGCGCCGCTCCAGTGCCGACTGTGCCCGGGCGCTCGAGGCGCACAGGCACAGCAGCGTGAGCAGCAGCGCGGGTGATCTCATCCCGGTGGTGGCGCCGGTGTCAGGGTCGCGGTGTCGCCGCGCCATTCGATGCGACCGCCGAGCGCGAGCGCGATCACGTCCAGCACCCGGGGCGCGGGGTCGGACGTGAAGGAGCCGGTGAAATGCCGTTGGCGCAGCGTGCTGTCGGCCACACGGAGTTGTACGCCGTACCAGCGCCGGAGGTCCGCCACGACCTGTCCCATGGGTGCGTTCCGGAACACCAGGCGTCCCTCCATCCATGCCAGGTCATCGTCGGTTGCGCGCGCCTCGCGCCGCGCCAGCCGGCCGTCGACCTCCACCATGCCCACGTCGCCACTGTCCAGCCGGATGCTCGACGCCGCAAGCGCCAGGTCCACCGCGCCTTGCCGCACCACGACGACGAGGGGTTCGTCGCGATAGGCCCGCACGCTGAACTGCGTGCCGATGTCGCGGATCACCGCACCACCGGCGCGCACCACATAGGGGCGCACCCCGTCGTGCCTGATGTCGAAGAACGCGGAGCCCATGAGTTCGATGTCGCGGTCGCGAAGCTGCATCGTGCTGGCGGGCGCCAGAATGACCCGGCTGCCGTCGCCGAGGAGGATCGTGTCGCGGATGGCAAGCTGCGTGGCGTAGGTGGCGCTGGGGCCGGCTTCGGGGCCGCCGCGCTTCCACATCAGCACCGCGAAGAGCAGGACGGCCGCCGCGGCCAGCCAGCCCGCGAAGCGGGCCGGGTATCGCGAGCGCCGGCGCTCTTTCACGGCGTGCAACGCGCGCTCGACGTCGACCGGCAGTCCGGCGACGTGTGTAGTGGCGGCGTCGAGTGCCGCCACCATTCTCGCGTCCCCGGGGTGCTCGTCGAGCCAGCGCCGCATTGCCTCGGTTTCCTCGGGCGATGCTTCGCCGGCCAGGTACCGGCCGAGCTGGTTCCAATCCATGGGCGCCTGATTCATTCGGATGCTGTTCATATATGGTAGGGACCCGCCGGCGGCAACCAACCCCTATCCCCATGGTCCGCGGGCCACTTAGCTTCGCCAACGTATGGATGACCGCGAGCTCCTCGGCAAGGTTCGGTCCGGTGACGCGGCCGCGTATGATGTGGTCTTTCGCGCATGGTATCCGGTACTGGTGCGGGTCGCGGCGGCTCTGCTGCGGGATACCGACGCCGCGGAAGAAGTCGCGCAGGACGTGATGTACGAGCTGTGGCGGCGTCGCGGCCTCATGGCCGCCGACATGTCGCTGCGCGCCTACCTGCTCCGGTCGGTGCGGAACCGCTCGCTGAACCAGCTCCGGCATCTGCGGGTGCGTCGCGACTCGGCGGTCGAGGTGGAGGCGCTGTACGACGCGCCCCTCGGCGCGGATCAGCCGATCGTCGCACAGGAACTGGCGGACGCGGTCAACATCGCGATGAGCGAGCTACCGCCGCGGTGCAGGGAAGTGTTCGAGCTCAGTCGCCGGCACGGCCTGCGCTACGCCGAGATCGCGGAGGCCCTCGACATCTCCCAGAAGACCGTGGAGGCGCAGATGGGCAAGGCGCTGCGCGTCATGCGCACGCGTCTCGCGCCGTGGCTCGACGGGTCAGGCCGCGGTTAAGCCGTCGGCTTGCCGTGCGCCTGTCGCTTGTCGCGTGCGGGCCGGGTGTCCGCTCCGCGCGACTGTGCTCAAAACTGGCAAGGAGAGCACTTGCCAG
>JBBDYA010000108.1:0-16318 GCA_040902005.1 Gemmatimonadaceae bacterium
CCCCCCCCCCCCCCCCCCCCCGGCCGAGAACGAGCCGTCCTATTTCACGACGCGAATGTTGAAATCCGCCGTACCAGACGCGCCCCAGAGCCTGACCCAGAACACCACGTACAGCTCCATACCGCGCGCGGCGGTCAGGTCCCCCAGGTCCGTCACGCGCTTCCAGCCGAACCAGTCGCGGAGGATGCGCTCCACCTCCGTCTTTGCGGCGGCGTCGTTGCCGCTCAGGAACACGTCATGGTCCCCGGGCACGCGCGCCGGGTCCACCATCACGCCCGCGTTGATCGTGTTGAGCGTCTTCACCACCCGGGCGTCCGGCACGGCGCGCTGGATCTGCTCCGCGAGCGAGTCGTCACCGCGATGCATGCACGCGGGCGGCATTCCCTTCGAGAAGTCCAGCGGGTTGGCCAGGTCGATGACGATCTTGCCGGCTAGGTTGGCGGCCCCCGCAGACTGGATGGCCTGCACAGCGCCGGCGCCAGAGGTGCAGTTGAACACCAGCTCCCCGTGCGCCGCGGCGTCGGCGAAGGTGCCATGCGACGCGCGCCTGCCGGCCTGCGATGCCCACGCCTGCGCCTTCTCGTTGTTGGCGGTGCGCGATCCCATCTTCACGGTGTGCCCCAGCGAGTCCAGCTTGCTGGCAATGGTGGCGCCGACCGTACCCGTTCCCAGCACCGCGATGTTCATCAGTCCTCGATGGAGGTAGGTGGCAGTAATCTGCCTCCCCCGGTGCGCGCGCGCGACGGCGCGGCGGGTCCGCGTCAGTCCGCCCGCAGCGCCTTCACCGGATCCACTCGCGTGGCGCGCAGGGCAGGCAGGTAGCTCGCTGCCACCGCGACGATCAGGAAGAGCGCCGGCACGACCGCAAACGTGAGCGGGTCAACTGCGCTCACATCGTATAGAAGCGACGACAGGAAGCGCGTGGCGAAGAGCGCCGCCACCAGGCCGAGCGCTGTCCCGGCCGCGGCAAGCAGCGCGCCGCGGCGCACCACGATCGCGAGCACGCGCGCCGGCGTGGCGCCCAGCGCCAGGCGGATGCCCATCTCCTGCGCGCGCTGCCCCACCAGGTATGACATCACACCGTAGATCCCCACCGCGCCCAGCAGCAGCGCGGCGATGGCGAACGCCGCCACCAGCAGCATCGTGAACCGCGCCTTGTGCATCGAGTCTGTGAGCACGTTGCGCATGGTCTGGATCTCTCCCACAGCCACGGTGCGGTCCACATCACGCACGATGGTCCGGATGGTACCGGCGAGCGCGCCGGGGTCGCTCGTCGTCCGTGCCAGCACCCACATCTCCACGCCGGACATGCGTGTGCGCTGCTGCCATGGGACGTACATGCTGGTGCTCAGCGTGTCACGGATGCTGTCCTGCTTCGTGTCCGCCACCACCCCCACGATCGTCATCCACTCGCTGGGCCACGCGTATCCCAGGCGCTTGCCGATGGCGTCCTCGTTCGGCCAGAATTTGCGGGCGACGCTCTCGCTCACGATGGTCACCGGGGGCACGCCGTCGCGATCCGCGGCGGTGAAGGCGCGTCCACGCTTCAGCGGAATGCCCATCGTCACGAAGTACGCCGGCGTGATCTCCTGAAAATGTCCCAGGTCGGGGAGCATCTTCGAGCCGTCCTCCCATTGTCCCTCGACGCGCGGCGCGATCCCCCACACGCTCTGCGCGAACGGCAGCCGGTTCACCGCGGCCACGTGTTCCACGCCGGGAAGCGCGGACATCCGCTCGAGCACCGTCGCGTAGAGCGTGACCAGCCGGGCGGGATCGCGATAGTTCGCGTTCGCCGGTGTCACGCGGGCGGCGATCACTCGCGCCGGCTGGAACCCGGGGTCCTCGCTGCTCAGCGCCTGGAAGCTGCGCACCAGCAGCACCGATCCGATGGCCAGCAACACCGCCAGCGCCACCTCCGCCGTGACGAGCGCACCGGACAGACGATGGTGCTGCTGGCCCGCGGTGGCGCGCAGTCCGATGCCGGAGCCGGCAGACTTCCCCCCCCCCCCCCGGGTGGCGCGCAGCGCGGGAACCACGCCGAACAACACGCCCGTCATCACCGCCACCGCGGCCGTGAACAGGAGCACCGTGCCACTCAGTGCGATCTCGTGCGCGCGCGGCACCCCGGCAGGCATGACCGACACGAGCCAGCGGACCCCGACGAATGCCAGCAGCACGCCCGCGACCGCGCCGACGGAGGACAACAGCAGTCTTTCCGTCACGAGCTGGCGCACCAGCCGCCCGCGTCCGCCGCCGAGCGCGGCACGGACGGCCAGCTCGCGCTCGCGCGCCGTGGCGCGCGCAAGCAGCAGGTTCGCCACGTTCACGCATCCGATGAGCAGCACGAGGAGCACGCAGCCAAAGAGCATCCAGAGCAGCGTGCCCGAGGACCCCACCATCGCATCCTGGAGCGGTGTCACCGCGGCGTCCTTGCGATAGTCCTCGCCGGGATCCCAGAGAGGGTTCAGCGCGCGCAGGGTGGGCCACGTCGTGCTCACTTCGCGGTGCGCCTGCGGCACCGTGACGCCGGGCGCCAGCCGGCCAATGAACCACTTGCCCCCCACCGCCCACGTCACGCCCATGTTGCCGGGGTTGAACGCGTACGGCATCCAGTACTCGGTGTCCCGGTCGGGGAACTGGAACGCCGGCGGCATGATGCCCACGACGGTGACGTTCGTGCCCTCGAGGATGATTCGCGTGCCGACGATGCCCGAGTCGCCGCCGAACTTCGACTGCCACAGCCGGTGGCCCAGCACGATCACGCCATTGTTGCCGAGAATCGATTCCTCCTCGGCAAACCCGCGTCCCAGCATGGGAAGGGCGCCCAGCATCGGGAACAGGTTCGGTGTCACCGCCGCGCCGAGGATGCGCTCCGGCCGATCGCCGTTATCGATCGCGTTGGTGGCCTGCGCGAACGCGGCGAGATGCGAGAAGCTGCGCAGCCGCTCGCGCAGCGCCACGAACTCGCCGCCCGATCCCTCGCCGATGCTCACGAGCTGGTGCGGCTGCGCGTACGGGAGTGGGCTCAGCAGCACGGCGTTCACCACGGAGAAGATGGCGGCGTTCGCGCCGATCCCCAGCGCCAGCGTGAGCGTGGCGGCGACGGCGAATCCCGGTGCCCGCCGCAGCGACCGCCAGCCGAAGCGGAGGTCCTGCATGACGTCCGACGCGAACTCCACGCGGCTGGTGGCGACCTGCCTGCGCAGGTCGTGCGAGACCAGGTCGTGACGCACGCGGGTGACGTCGCCGAACCGGTCGAGGGCATCGCGCCGCGCGTCGTCAGGCGACATGCCCAGGGACAGGTTGCGCGCGACGCGCATCGCCACGTGGAACGCCAACTCCTCGTCCACGTCGGCCGCGACGTTCGGGCGGACGAAGCGCAGGTAGCGGCGCCACGCCGGCGGGTCCTGCCGCTCGCCGCTCACGCGATCGCCGGTTCCGCGCGCAGCACTCGGGTGACGGCCTGCGAGTAGCGCAGCCAGACGGTGGCCTCGCTGCGCAGGTGCTTGCGTCCCGCCGGCGTGAGCTTGTAGAAGCGCGCGCGTCGGTTGTTCTCGGACAGCCCCCACTCGGAGGTGACCCAACCGCGGTCCTCCAGCCGGCGCAGGGCGGGGTAGAGGGAGCCCTCCTCGATCCTCAGGACGTCGCCGGTGGCGTCCTCGATGTACCGGCTGACCGCGTACCCGTGGGCGGTGCCGGGCAACAGCGCCTTGAGAATGAGAATGCCGAGCGTTCCCTGAAGGAGATCGGCGGGTTGTGGTCGTGGCGACATGGTTCCCTTGGCAAGCGTAGGGGAAGAGTGCCATGGTGGCGCTCCCTTGTCAAGACTAGGGTACGTACGCCCCCTGCCTGCCTCGCCCGCCGCGACCTTCCTGGCCGTGGTTGAGTACGATACGGTGGAACCAACAATCAAGGGAGGTTTCCATGACGACGGTATTCGAGCATGGACGTGCCCGGCTGTTCGCCGCGCTGATCGCGGTGGCGCTACTGAGCGGATGCGCCGCGATGCGCGGGGCGTCGGAGGACTCCGGCGAACCGGCCAGGGTGCGCGTGGAGAACCGAGCCTACACGGACATGACGATCTACGCGCTGGAGGGGGGAAGCGTGCGGCGGCGGCTTGGGGTGGCGTCGTCGGTAAGCACATCGACGTTCACCATCCCGGCGTCGCTGGTGGGGCTGGGGCGGGAGGTACAGTTCCTCGCGGACCCCATCGGCGCCCGTGGATCGCAGGCGACGCGGCGGATCATGGTGTATCCCGGGGATACGGTGGTCCTGACGATTCCGCCGAGCTGACCCACGACGGCGGACGGCGCGACGGGCGCCCCCTTGCACTTCTACATGAAGCGCGACACTTTCCTGTAGAAGCCGAAACGGAAGCTCTTCGCCCCCCCCCCCCGCACCCGCATGCCTGACCGCCTGGACCTGCCGCAGGGCACGCTCGACCTGCTCATCCTCAAGGCCCTCTCGCTGGGCCCGCAGCACGGCTGGGCCGTGTCCGAGCGCATCGCCCAGGTGTCCGGCGCCGCACTCCAGATACCACAGGGCTCGCTCTATCCCGCGCTCCACCGGCTCGAGCGCCGTGGCTGGATCGAGGCAGAGTGGGGGGGGTGGGGCGCGTCGGACGCGAACCGCCGCGCCAAGTACTATGAGCTCACCCGCGCGGGGAGAAAGCAGTTGGCGGAGGAAACCCGCGCGTGGAGCCAGCTCACCAGCGCCGTCTCCCTCGTGCTGGAGATGACCTGATGCTCGCCGACCTGAAGTTCCGGTTGCGCGCGCTGTTCCGGCGCGACGCCATGGAGCGCGAGCTGCACGACGAGCTGCGCTTCCACCTGGAGCGCGAAACGGAGAAGCTCGTGGCGGCGGGCGTGCCGCGTGACGAGGCGGAGCGCCGGGCGCGTCTCGCCTTCGGCGGCGTGGAACGCATCAAGGACGACGCGCGCGACGCGCGCGGGATCTCGCTGGTGGACACGCTCACGCAGGACCTGCGCTACGCCTGGCGCGGACTGCGCGCGCGCCCCGGATTCACCGTGGGCGTGGTGCTGACGCTCGCGCTGGGCATCGGCGCCAACGCCGCGATGTTCGGCATCGTGGACCGCATGCTGTTCCGCGCGCCGGCCTACCTCACCGCGCCGGACGAGACGCATCGCGTGCTCCAGGGGTACGTGTGGAACACCCGCGACCGCACGGACGCCAACTTTGCCTACGCGCGCCTCGTCGACGTCCAGCGCTGGACCACCTCCTTCGACCGCGTGGCCGGTTTCGGCTACCGTGAGGCGGCGATCGGCACCGGCGACCAGGCGCGCGACATGATCATCGCCACGGTCAGCGCCGGGTACTTCGGATTCTTTGACGCGCGGCCCGTTCTGGGCCGGTTCTTCACCGCCGACGAAGACACGCCCGCGAATCCCGCCCCCGTCGCGGTGCTCGGCCACGGGTATTGGCAGTCCATCGGCGCACCCGCGGACATCGTCGGCACCACGCTGCACGTGGGCCCCTCCGTGGTCACCATCATCGGCGTCGCTCCCGAGGGGTTCATCGGCACCACGGACGGTGCGGCCCCGGTGGCGTTCATCCCGCTCGCAACCATGGTGGCGTCGCGGGGCGCGCGATACTTCGAGAACTATCAGTGGTCCTGGCTCGAGATCCTCGCGAAGCGCAGGGACGGCGTCACCGTCGCCACCGCCAATGCAGACCTCACGGTGGCATTCCAGCGCAGCTGGAACAAGGAGCGTGATGCCGACGCCGGCTCCTACCCGGACGCCGCCGCCGCGCGCGTGACCGGATCCGCCGTGCCCGTGCTGGAGAGCAGGGGTCCGAACGCGGACGCCAACGCGAAGATCGTCGCATGGGTGATGGGCGTCGCGGTCATCGTGCTGCTCGTCGCCTGCGCCAACGTCGCCAACCTCCTGCTGGCCCGCGCCGTGTCGCGCCGCCGGGAGATCGCGCTGCGACTCGCGCTGGGTGTCACGCGCGGCCGGCTCCTGCAACAACTGCTCACGGAGAGTCTGCTGATCGCGGCCATGGGCGGGGTCGCCGGACTGGCGGTGGCGCACTGGGGGGGACGCACGCTGCGCGCCCTGTTCCTGCGGCAGGAAGACACGTCCGTCGTGGCCAACGATCCGCGCACGCTGCTCTTCGCCGGCGCGATCACGCTGGCCGTTGCGCTGCTCACCGGACTCGCGCCGGCGCTCCACTCCCTGCGCGACGACGTAGCGCTGTCCCTCAAGAGCGGCGCGCGCGACGGCGGGGGGGGGGGCACGGGTTCGCACGCGCGCTCCCGCCTGCGCGGCGCGCTCCTGCTGTTCCAGGGGGCGCTGTCGGTGGTGCTGCTCGTGGGCGCGGGGCTGTTCGTCAGCAGTCTGCGCAACGTGCGCTCGCTGCGACTCGGCTACGACGTGGAGCCGGTCGTGCACGCGCAGATGAACAAGCGCGGAGTGGTACTCTCGACCGCGGAGCAGAACGCGCTGGTGGACCGGATGCTCGCCGCGGCGCGCGAGGTGCTGGGGGTGCGGAGCGTGACGGTCGCCTCGTCCGTGCCGTTCTACAGCTTCGAGGAGCGCGGCGCCCCGGTGGTCGCGGGACGCGACTCACTGGCAAAGCTGGGCAGATACCGGCTTCAGGTGGGGAACGCGGAGTACTTCGCCACGACTGGAACGCGCATCCTGCGCGGCCGCGGCATTTCCGTGGACGATCGCGAAGGCGGGCAGCCGGTGCTGGTGTTGAGCGAGGCGATGGCCGGCGCGCTCTGGCCCGATCGCGACGCCCTGGGCGAGCAGTTGCGGATCGGCGACACCAAGGCGCTGTTCACCGTGGTGGGCGTCGCCGAGAACGTCCGCGGCGGCAGCCTGCAAGGTGAGGCGGAGTTCTGGTATTACGTGCCGATGGAGCAGTACCGTGAGCACTTCGGCGTGCTGGGGCCGCAGCTGTACGCGCGCGTGAACGGCAACGCCCGGGATTTCGCGGAGCCGCTGCGACGTCGTCTCCAGCGCGAGATGCCCGGCGTCTCCTACGTGCGCACCATGCCGCTGGCGAACATGGTCACGCCGCGCCAGCGGTCGTGGAGCTTTGGCGCCACCATGTTTGCCGCGTTCGGCGGGCTGGCGCTGCTGCTCGCCGCGATCGGTCTGTACAGCATGATCGCGTACTCGGTGGCGCAGCGGACGCACGAGCTGGGCGTGCGCATCGCGCTTGGCGCCGGCGCGCGGGACGTGGTGCGGATGGTGGTGGGGCAGGGCGTGGGCTTCGCCGTGGCGGGTGTGGTGATCGGGACGCTCATTGCGGTCGTCGCAGCCCGCTGGGTCCAGCCGCTGCTCTTCGACCAGCCCGCGCGCGACCCCGTGATCTATGCCGTGGTGGCGCTCGTCCTGCTCGTCGTCGCCGTCATGGCCACGATCCGGCCGGCGTGGCGCGCGGCGCGGGTGGATCCCACGGTGGCGCTGCGCGCGGACTGATTCGCTCCGGTAGTTGCGTGCCCCCCTGGTCCCGGGTCCCAGGTCTAGGGTTTTGGCGGGGGCACCGGCGCGTGCCGCAGCGTCGCGTCGAGCGTGGTGATGTGGAGATTGAGCGCCGGCCCGATGCGGAATCCGTAGACGCCGGCCGTCGCAACCTGCGCCCGTGGCAACGTTGCCACGACGGAGTCGTTCACGACGAAGCGCACCGCGGTGTCCACCACCACGCGGACGACATTTGCCGCCGCCCCGGGCTTCACCCCGGGAGCCGCCGCCCATGGGAGCAGCTCGCGCGTCCGCCCCTGCTCGTGGCGAAGCACGGCGGCCGATCCGTCGCGACGCACCAGGAACGCCGTCCAGCTCCGCGACGCTCCGTCGAGGTCCGCGCCGCCGACGAACACGCCGTATTCCGCGGGCGCGGTGCCGGGGAAGAGGATCAGGCGCGACTGCAGCTCGAAGCGGCCACTCGCCCTGCTGTCCGGATGGAAGAGCAGTGCGCCCGGTCCCATCGTCACGTGCCACCCCGGCGCCATGGAGACGAAGTGAAACGTGCCGGGCAGGAGGGTGTCTGTGCGCGCGGACGGCACCGAGGCAGAATCCGTGGCCCAGCGCCAGCCGTCGGGGATTGCCTGCGCATCGAGCGTGGAAGCCGACAGGAGGCACAGCAGGAGTGCGGAAGTGCGGGAGCGCATCGATGGTCGGAGCTGGAGGGGGGAGGAGGGAGGAGGGAGGAGCGAGGACCGGAGAGCCTTGCGGTCCACAATATGTGATAATAGTATCACATATGGCAAGAGCCAAGGCCGACGACTTGGAACCCGTATGGCGCGCGCTGGCGAACCCCGTCCGCCGACGCGTGCTGGATCTGTTGCGCGATGGCGCGTTGTCCACCGGCGAACTCGCGGATCGGTTTGCGGATTTGTCGCGCTTCGCCGTGATGCAACACCTGCGCGTGCTCGGCGACGCCGACCTGGTGATCGCGCGGCGGCAGGGGCGGGTGCGTCTCAATTTCCTCAACCCAGTGCCGATTCAGCGCATCTACGACCGCTGGGTCAGCCGCTACCAGGAGCCGTGGACGGAGGCGTTGGTGTCGTTGAAGGGCCAACTCGAACGCGAACGCAGCCCCGGCCGCCGCCCGCGCGCCGGATGACCCGCCACCCATGGTGACCAGATGACGCAGCCGAAGCCGCTCCCGGACCAGGTGCTGTCCGTGGAGATCAACGCGCCCATACAGAAGGTGTGGAACGAGATCACGAAGACCGGCGCGATCCAGCGCGCCCTGAATAACACCGTGCTGGAGTCGACCATGCGGCCGGGCGCGAAGCTGCGCTATTACAGCCCCAGCAGAAAGCGCGTGTTCGTGGTGGGCGAGATCGTGGACCTCGTCGCGCCGACGAAGTTCGCGCACACATGGAAGTTCACGATGAACCCGGAGGCGTTCACGCTGGTGACGTGGGAGCTGTCCGAGCTGCCGGGGGGATCGTGCCGAGTGACGCTGACGCACAGCCGCTGGACCGACGACATGAAGTCGTACAAGAACGTCAGCACGACATGGACCGGCATCCTGCGCCTCCTGAAGCTGGACCTCGAGACGGGGACCATCGACCTGAAGACGCGGATGATATACGGGATGTTCGGCGCGCTGGAGTTCATGTTGCCCAAGACCACGTCGGTGCCGTACGCGGATCAGCAGGGCTGGTAGCCTCGTTCGGGCGCGCTGCCGAGAACATACCGCGGCCGCCTCAGCTCCTGGCGGCCGCGGGCCGAGAACAGCCTGCACAAATAACCCTTTGCGGCCCCCGCCGAGTACGATGTACGTTCCAGCCATGCTCGACCGCCGCTCCTTCCTTTCCGGCACCGGCCTGGGCCTGGCCGGCCTGCTCGGCGACCGCGGCGCGTTCGCGGACGCGCTCAGCCGACTCGCTCCTGTCGCCTCCGGCTCCGCCGCCGCGCGACTCGCCGACGACTACCTGCTTGCGCCGAGATTGCTCTACCTGAACCACGGCTCCATCGGCACCATCCCGCGCGTGGTGATGGACGAGTACACGCGCCTGTTGCGCGTCTGCGAGACCAACCCGCACATCCATATGTGGGGCGACGTGTGGACCGAAGCGTATGCGCGAACGCGAACGTTGGCCGCCGGGCTGCTGCACTGCGAGACGGACGAGGTGGCGCTCACGCACAACACGACCGAGGGATTCAACGTCCTCGCGCAAGGGATTCCGATTGGTGCGGGCGACGAAGTGCTGTTCAGCAATCTCAATCATCCCAGCGCCAGCGAGCCGTGGCGCTACTATGCCGGGCGGCGCGGGTATACGGTGCGTCGGTTCGAGATTCCGCTGGACGACATCACCGGGCTCACCGTGGCCGACGTCGTCGCGCTGCACGAGCGCGAGATCCGGCCCGGCACGCGCGTGCTGGTCCTGCCGCACATTGACAACATCGTTGGGCTGCGTCATCCCACGCGCGAACTCACGGCCATGGCGAAGCGGCGCGGCGTCACCTTCGTGGCTGTGGACGTGGCGCAGTCACTGGGCATGATGCCGGTGGACGTCACCGCAGAGGGCGCGGACTTCTACGCCGCCAGCCCGCACAAGTGGGTGCAGGCGCCCAAGGGGCAGGGGCTGCTGGTGGTGCGACGGCACGTGCACGAGCGGCTCGACCCGCTCTGGGTGAAGCGTCCGCGCGCGTCCATGCCGAAGACGGCGGAGGTCTTCGAGGACTACAGCACGCGCAACCTGCCGGGCGTGATCGCGCTGGGTGACGCCATCGAGTTCCAGGTGAAGCTTGGCGAGCGCGCCAAGGAACAGCGCCTGCTCGAGATCGCGAACTGGTTCCGGACGCGTGTGGACGCAGCCCCCACGCTGCAATGGCGCTCGGCGCGCGCCCCAGCGCTTTCGTCGTCCCTCTTCGCGGTGGGGTTGAGGAACGCGAATGCCACGGACGTGGAGCGGACGCTGGCGGCGGCGGGCATCGTGGTACGCCCGTTCCCGGCAGCGGGGCTGAATACGCTGCGGGTGTCGCCGAATCTGATCAATACGCCGGCGGATGCGGAGCGGTTTGTTGGAGCGGTGAGGTAGGGTTCTCGGCCCGCCGCTGCGCGGCGGTAAGTTCTCGGCGGCGCTTCGCGCCGGTCGGTTCTCGGCGGCGCTTCGCGCCGGTCGGCGGGCACACCAAGACAGCGCGTCGCCCGAGTTACCTGCGCACGATGATCCCGAACGTCACCGGCACCGCGCGCGTGACCCACACGCGCGATCCATCCAGGTAGCGCAGCGGCGCCGGGGCGTCGGGTACGTCCACGCGCTCTCCGCGCCGCGTGAGCAGCGTGACGCGGTTGCCGATCACGTTGACCACGCCGTCGTCCACGGGCTGCGGGCCGACGCGCCGCACCTCGAACGCGTCTACGAAGAACGCGGTGCTGTCGCGCTTTCCGGCGACCCACACCTCCACCCCCGAACCCACGCGCGCGAGCGCGCGCATCGTGACGGACAAGGGTCCGCCCATCAGCATGGTGGTGCCGTCGCGCAGCTGGAGCGCCATCACGCGCGTGTCGGGCTCCTCGCTCATGTCGTACGCGCGCCCCACCAGCGTATCGGCATCAGCGCGGATCACGTCGGGAACGATCGCGACGTCCGTGCGCGGGCGGGCGCACGCCACCAAGAGTATCGCCAGCAGAACATGACCCATCCGCATCAAACAATTGTACGGATGTGTGGACTCCTGTCTACCCGGGCGGCGGCTGACGTGCGACGACGAATGTTCGTGGTGTGCAGGCCGACCGCGCCGAAGGCGCCGCCGAGAACCAGCTTTGCGACCTACTCCGCGTCCGTATCCAGAATCTCCCTCGCGATGTCCGCGTCCGTCGCCAGCACGATCAGCCGGACGGGGAAGCCGAGCGACAGGCTGGGGATGGCGCCGCCGGCGTTGTCGGTGGACACGTGCGCGGGCACGCCGTTGGCCTCGAGGGCGGACGCGGCCATGCGGGCCGACAACTCGTCACCGTAGGTGCGCAACACCACATGTTCGTCGGCCATCCGATTGCTCCTGCAACGGGTTCGCGCTCCAAATGGATATGGTGCGGTCGGCGCCCCGGGTCAACCGATAGTTCTCGGCCGCTGGCCTCTGTTCTCGGTCGCTGGCCTCTGTTCTCGGCCGCGGCCGCAAGAGTTCATGCGGCCGCGGGTACGTACTCGGCGGCGCGCTACGCGCGCCGGTCGGCCTGCACACCACGCAGGGCTCTCCCCGTGTGCACGCTGACCGCGCCGAAGGCGCGCCGAGAACAGGAACTTGCCGTAAATTGCACCTCCCCATCCTGGAGCCACACGACCGTGCCCAGAGCGCCGTACCTCCTGATCGGCTTCGACGTCGACCCGGCGAACCCGAATGGCCCGTCGATCGTTGCCGACGTGGAGCGGGACTTTCCCTACGGTCCCGTGACGTCCGTCGGTGTCGAGAACATGTACATCCTCGAGGTGCCGCCCTCGCTAATGATCGACCGGTTCCGCAGGGTCACCACCTACCTCACGGGGAAGGACGCCGTGCACCAGAACGCGGTGCGCTGGGTGGTCCAGCTCTGCCGGTCCAGCGAGGTGTCCGTCGGATGAGCCACCACCAGCATTTCTGCCGCCGCGTCCGGAACGTCGCGGTTGTCACGCTGGCGCTCGGCGCCGCTGCCTGCCTCAACGTCACACCGGCGCCCGCGCCATCGCACCATTTCCTCGAGCGCAGCTACGCCTTTCAGAACGGGAAGGACACGTCCCTCATGTACGAGGGGCAGGCGGCCGCGCACATCTTCCTGGTGGACGGCCTTCCCGACGCCTATGCGCGCATCAGCGACAGCCTGCGCGACCCGACCGCCGCGGCGTGGCGCGTGATCGTCACGCCGATGTTCCGGATCCGTCAACTCAAGGATTCGTCGGCGGCCGTGCGCACGCCCTCGTTCATGCCGCGTGTCTCGCTCGAGCGCACCTGGGCCACGCGCCTGGGGGCGCTCGACACCACGGGCGGAACCCTGTACTTCGACCGGGCACGGGTGACGGGCGCCCGGATCACGCTCGCGCATCACTCCAACGGACAGGCCGGCTGCTTCCGCGAAGGGTTCGAGCCGATCGATCCCCGCTCGAACGTCTGCCGTCCGATCGTGGGCGCGGATACGACCACGGTGCGGCTCAATCGCGCCAACGGCGACTTCTCGTCCACGTTCGTGAATGTCCTGCTGCACGCCACGTGGCGCAACGGCAACACGGCGCCGCGCGCGACGTGGAGCACCGGCGTGGGCATCGGCGGCGACCTCCATGTCCCCGGGCTGTTCGGCGCGCTGTCCGCCGAGCAGCGCGAACTGTATGGGGGTTGGCGGCTGCGTGGGCACATGGAGCACATGCTGCTGGTCGGAGAGCACTGCGACGTGGTGCCGGCCGGCGCATCGATCACGCGCGCCGCGTGCTACCTGCGTGGCAAGTCGCGGCTGAGCGCGGACTACGAGCGCGCGCCCAGGGATCCCGGGCCGCTCGCGCGGCGGATCCAGCCGGCGGTGGTGCCGTACCGCTACGCCATCGAGTACTCGCACGCGTTCGACGCGCTGCTGCGTGCCGGGATCTTCGTGCGGTATCACGACGGGCAGGACTACTACAACATCGGGTTCGCGCAGCGGCGACGGATGCTCGTCGTGGGCGCGGTGCTCGATGCGTCGGGGGCCGACGCGATCGGGACACGCGTGATCGCGTTCTGAGTCAGTCGTCGTCCGGAGTGAGAAGGGGGGGCGCACCCGAAGCTCGCTCGGGAATCGCCCGCGGGGGATACTGCCTCAGCGACAGTGGCGATGTAACTTGAGTGCCACACAAGGAGGCGCCATGAAGAAGATTCGGATTCGACGGACGCTGAAGAAGCTGGTAAAGAAGGCCCCAAAGCGCGGCAAACTGAAGAAATGGGGCGCGCGCGCTGCACTCGGCGCTGCCGCCGCCGGAGCTGCCGCGGCAGCCATCGCCGCGGTCAGGCGCAAGCGCGCCCGCGCGAAGGCCAGGAAAGCGGCAGCTGCTGGCAAGCGCCGTCCAGCAGCCAGGAAGGGCAAGACCCGGAAGTAGTCATCGGGATCGCCCGCGCGGCGGCACGCTGCTAGGCGGCACTGCGATCACTGGAACGAGCGCGATCGTGGTTCGTGGATACTGGTCCAGTTTGCCTGACCTGACGGGGCGTGAGGCAAGCCGGAGGGCTTGCTCGCGCCTGTCTCCTCCAATTGGGGCTCAGAGCAGAGCTCCGCGGAGGCCAGGTCGACGCGTCATCAGCCACGCGGTCAGGGAAGTGCCTCTGGTGAGCAGCAATGCCAGACCCACAACGCAAGCAAGGAGCAGAAACAACGAACCTGGTTGGTGCGAAGCGGCGGATTGAGTGATCAGCAGATAGTTCATCGATGCGTGCACTGCGGCTGCAAACCAGAGTCCAAACAGCCGCACGAGTTCAGCGAACAGCAAGCCGGCTGCACAAAGGCGCACCAACTCGTCGTGCGCGAGGGGTGCATTCACTGCATGCGACAATGCGAATGTGACTTGCGCCGTGAGGCATCCAGTGACCACTGAATGCGTTGCGGTCATCCCGGCGCGTCGCATGCCCTCCGAGATGAACCAGGGGAGCATGAGCCGAAAGACCAGTTCCTCGCACGCGGCGGGAACAAAAATCGCACTACTCGCGAGTAGCCCGGGTCTGTGCGTAGCAATCCAGACGACGGCTCCGAACGCCACGGCCGCCACCGCGATCTGAAGGCTGACGTTGCCAACCTTCAGCCCGATCGCGGCTCGGCGCGAGCGAAAGGCCACCACGGGAAGAACAACTAGGAACAGGGCTATGGCCTGGACTGCCACCCGTAGCTGCCCTTCGATTCCAAAGAACCGAAGCCGAGCGATCATGGCAACGGCCGACATGGTCCAGCCCAAACCGAGAAGTACTACAAAAACCTCTCTGACCACGGCACGCCACCTGCCCGACTCATTCTCGTTTGGCGTGAACGTCTCCTACACGGCACGTGATACCATGCCACTGGCGCGACCATCCCAGCGTCGTTTGGCAGCGTACATCAACGCGCCTGCCGCAACGACACCCACCGCTCTCGATACGGCGAAAACGGCGGCAATATCATACAGGTGCGATGGTGTGCCTCCGAAACGAGAGGCGAACGTCACGACTGCCACAACCCCGCCGATCAGAAAAGTGAATCCCATGCCTTTTGTGCGCGGCGCTTCCTGCATCGACGAGACAATCGCCGCGACGATCAGGAACAGGATGGCGCCTATGATGGCTGGCATCGTGGGGTGCAGGATGAGCCACTCGGATACCTCGTCACTGAAGCCAGGAATCCGGGCCAGCAACGGAAGCGAACCCGCGTTTGCCACCCAAATGAGTGCAGCGCCGAAGATCACGATGACTGCGTGACGAAGAGAGAGCAGGTCACGGCTCATGGTACCAGTCCTCCATAAAGCACGGTGAAAGCAGTGGCGGGATGCGCGTCGTCACCCCACAGCGGGCGGCAGACTCGCGCATCCAGCCTCACTCCAAAAGCTCAGCTTCGGAGCGCCCCGAACCAGCGTGACGCCAACGCGACTACCAGGGCAAAGAGGGCCAAGCCAATCAGATTCCAGGATACTGCGAATCCAGAGAGCATGGCCAGACTCATGAGTGCGAGTGACGCACGTAGCCAATACGCGGCGCTGCCTTTCATGCGATCACTATTCCTATTCGTACGCGGCTATGGACGACATGGCGGCGACCGCGGCTGCCACAACTGGGCCGCCTCTAAACCCGCCGGCGAAGCCAGTAGCGTCCGCAAGCGCAACAGCTCTCGCGTTCTTGTTGAACTTGAACAGGAAATAGTAATCCATGAACGTCCCCACCCAGTGGTACTGACGCCTGAAGACCGACATCGGGTCCTCGGGCGGATTGTCGCCACCGCCCCCGCCACCCCAGTTGCCTGAATCCCAGTGCGCTTGCCATTCGAGAAGGGAGCTGAGCGCCAGCTGGGCGTTCGCGATGAGGAAATCAAACTCGGAGGTGGTCAGCGAGCCTTCCGACGCCACGATGACCTCGTTCATCGCTTTTACGATCTCGCTGCCGGTACTGCCAGAGTTCCCGAAGGTCGTGACCAGCACGTCGAGCTGGGTTTCGAGCATGGAACCGCGCTGGGCTGTCGCACCGACGATCCCGGCGTTCCCGAGAACGGGCGGCGTCGGGAAAATGCTCATCGAGGATGGGCGAAGCGCGGCGGCGTAGGCTGTACACCGTCCACCAGCATTCAGGCCCTGTACAACCGTTTGCATGTTGTCGTGGTTCGAACCCGCTGGCCTGCCATTCGCAACATTCGCCTTGGCAGCGTACTTGAAGCCAAGCCGCATGGCCTGTTCGCAGATGCGTTGACGGTTGCCGCGGTCTCGCTTGGGCCATGCGTTGCGCTCGGCAATCGCTTCACGTATGGCTTCGGTATGCAACCGCGAGACCCATGCATAGCGAGTCTCAGCGGCGCGAATCCTATCTCCCAACGCCGCGCTCCCTGTGAAGTAGGGTGTATCGAGCACGATGAGGTGCACGGGCAACGGGGGCCGTGCCGAGACCGCGGTTGGCCCTTGATCACCAACGTTGCACGCGTAGGTAGCAGCCGTAGCCGCGACCAGCAGTATTCCTGCGCCTACCCTGAATATGGACATCATCAACCTCTGCCAATTGAAATGTGAGACGCCACGCGCACCTGTGCGCCGGCCGTCACCGGTGAGCTATGCAGCGGAGTCATCGCGGCGTCATCGCCAGGCGCCATCGCGTCACGCGGATCGTCGGTGTTCTCGGCGGGGGCCGCTGCGTTGCCGTTCTCGGCGGGGGCCGCAAAGAACGTTTGC
>JBBDYA010000109.1:0-8735 GCA_040902005.1 Gemmatimonadaceae bacterium
CTTCGGGGTTTGTTCTCGGCCCGCGCCTGCGGCGCGGTCGGTTCTCGGCGCGCCTTCGGCGCGGTCGGCCTGCACACCCCGAGGGGATGACGCGCCAATGACGCGCTCTCGTACGCTCGCGACATGCAGGATTTCAGGAAGCTCGAGGTGTGGCAGCTCAACCGACAGGTGACCGTCGAGATCTATCGCGCGACAGCCGCCTTTCCTGCCACCGAGCGGTTTGGGTTGAGCGCGCAGATGCGCTCGGCGGTGGTCTCGATCGGCTCGAACATCGCGGAGGGCTGCGGCCGCGGATCAACCGCGGACACGTTGCGCTTCTTTCAGATGGCCTTTGGCTCGACGACGGAGCTCCTGCACCAGCTCATCACGAGCGGCGACCTGGGCTTCCTGGCCGAGGATCAGCTGCGCCATCTGGATGCCGGCCTGGAGACCGTTCGGCGCAAGCTCGCGGCCCTCATGCGTCGTCTGCGCGCATGACCTCGAATGGTGCCGAGAACGATGTCCTGCCAACCGTCAGGCGCTCATTGCCTGCTTGCGCTGCAGATCCTTGAAGGAAATGAGCTTATCCTGCTCCTCGTCCCAGAGCGACAGCCGCAGTGCCCGACCCGTATCCGCCAGCGTGATCGTCGTGACCTTGTGGAAGAGCGGATTCTCGTCGTGGCACTTCTGGAGCTTGTAGTTCGGAATGCGCGGGCTGATGTGATGCACGTGGTGCAGCCCGATGTCGCCGGTGAACCAGGCGAGTGGGCGGGGCAGCTTGAGGTACGAGCTGCCGGCGAGCGACGCCGTTTCGTAGTCCCATTCCTCGTGCGGCACCCAGTATGTCTCCTCGAACTGGTGCTGCACGTAGAAGAGAAACACGCCGGCCATCCCCGCCATGTACATCACGGGCACGTACACCTTCAACATCTCGGGCAGCACGCCCAGCAGGTAGAAGAACGCGATCGAGACGACGATCGCGATGTTCGTGCTCCACACACTGGCGATCTGCTTGTCCTTTGTGGCCTTGCCGCGCGGACGGAACCGCTGCGTGTATATCAGCCAGAGCGGGCCCACGAGGAGCAGCGCGGCTGGATGGCGCTTCATGCGGTACTTGAACTGGCCGGAGGGGGATCGCGCCAGGTATTCGCGTATCGTGATCGTATCGATGTCGCCATGACCGCGGCGGTCCAGGTCACCCGACGAAGCGTGGTGCAGCGCGTGGTCGCGGCGCCACTGGGCGAACGGCGTCAACGTGATCACACCGGTGAACCAGCCAATGGCGTCGTTCACCTTCTTCCACGGCAGGAACGAAGCGTGCGCGCAGTCGTGCATGATGATGAACGAGCGCACGAGCAGGCCGGCGGTGGGGATGGCCAGCAGGAGCGTGATCCAGTAGGACCAGCGCAGCGAGTACGCCATCACGGCGAATCCCGCGGCCAGGGGCACCAGCGTGTTGAACAGCTGGAGCAGGGAGCGGGAAACTTCGGTGTGCTGGTACCGGGCGACGATCTGTCGCCAGGAGTTCGTGGCGCCGGCGGCGGCGTCGCCGTGGAGGGTAGATGACATGTCTCAATCTAGCCCCGTTGGGGGTTGGCTGACAGGAGAGGGTGCCGCTGAGCCCGCAGCAAGGGTGGTCCCACGCAGGGTCGTCATAGATTGCTCCGATTCCCGCACCCGAACCCGCATCCCACATGCCAGCCATCGATCCGACCGCTTTCGTGCACCCGCTCGCGTACGTCGCGGGCGACGTCACCCTGGGAGCGCGCGTGTCCATCTGGCCGTTCGCCTCGTTGCGCGGTGACAGCGACGCCATCACCATCGGGGACGACACCAACGTGCAGGATGGCAGCGTCATCCACGTGGACGACGGCGTGCCCTGCCGTATCGGCAAACGTGTGGGTATCGGGCATCGCGCCATCGTGCACGGTGCGGTGGTGGAAGACGACGTGCTCATCGCGATGGGGGCGATCCTGCTGAACGGCGTGCATGTGGGCAGCGGGTCCATCATCGGTGCCGGCGCCGTGGTGCGCGAGGGCTTCGTGGTGCCGCCCAACTCCCTGGTGCTCGGCGTGCCGGGGCGCATCGCGCGGGAGACCACCAGGCAGGAACGCGAACGCATCGCGAAGACGGTGGAGTCGTATGTGATGCTTCAGGGGAGGTACAGGAACTAGGACGCAGCTACCGCCAGCTCGAACACTGCCAGCGTCCGCTCGATCACGTCGTTGCCGTGCGCGGTGGACACGAAGCACGATTCGAATGGCGACGGCGGCAGGTACACGCCGCGGTCCAGGCACGCATGGAAGAACCGTCGGAAGCGCGCGATGTCCGATCGCTTCGCGCCGGTGAAATCGGTGACCGGCTCGCTGGAGAAGAAGAACCCCCACATTCCGCCGACGGCGGCCGTCTGAACCGGGACGCCGTGACGCGTGCACGATTCGCGCACCCCGTCCGCGAGCCGGCCGGACGCCTGGCGCAGCTTCTCGTAGCAGCCCGGCCTGGCCATCTCGCGCATGGTCGCGATTCCGCACGCCATTGCCAGCGGATTGCCCGACAGGGTGCCCGCCTGATACACCGCGCCGGATGGCGCCATCTGCCGCATCAGGTCAGCGCGGCCGCCGTACGCGGCCACGGGCAGGCCGCCGCCGATCACTTTGCCAAGGCAGGTGAGGTCGGGCTGGATCGCGAACAGCGCCTGCGCGCCCCCCGCGGCAACGCGCGCACCCGTCATCACTTCATCGAAGATCAGAAGGGCGCCGTGTGACGCGGTGAGCCGGCGAATGGCCGGCAGGAAGTTCGCTCCTGGTAGCACCAGTCCCATGTTGCCGGCCACCGGCTCCACGATCACGGCGGCGATCTCGCCGCCACGCCGCGCAAAGACGTGTTCGAGCGCGGCCTCGTCGTTGTACGGGATGCTCATGGTGTCGCGCACCGCCCCCGCCGTCACACCGGGACTGTCCGGGAGTCCGAGCGTCGCAATGCCGGAGCCGGCAGACACGAGCACCGCGTCGGCGTGTCCGTGGTAGCAGCCGTCAAATTTCAGGATCAGGTGCCGGCCGGTTGCCGCGCGTGCCAGCCGGATCGCGCTCATCACCGCCTCCGTCCCCGACGAGACGAACCGGACCATCTCCACCGCCGGCATCGCCGCGACGATCAACTCCGCCAACTCGGTTTCGAGCTCGGTGGGCGCCCCGAACGACGCGCCACGCACGACTTGTCGGGAAATAGCCTCCACCGCCGCGGGATGCGCGTGGCCCAGCGGAAGCGCACCCCAGGAGAGCACGTAGTCCGCGAACTCGGTGCCGTCCACGTCCCACACCAGCGCGCCCTTCCCCCGTGCGATGAACCGCGGTGAACCGCCCACGCTGCCGAACGCGCGCACCGGGCTGTTCACGCCGCCGGGAATCACGCGCTGCGCGGCGGCGAACGCTTCCTCCGATCGCGTCACGGTGACCGCGCTATCGTCCGTCACGGTCCTGCGCCAGCCAGCGGGCTGCGTCCTTCGCGAAGTAGGTGATGACGATGTCCGCTCCCGCGCGCCGGATGCCGAGGAGCGACTCCATCGCCGCGCGGCGTTCGTCGAGCCAGCCGCGCTCCGCCGCGGCCTTGATCATCGCGAACTCGCCGCTCACCTGGTAGGCGGCCAGCGGCAGGTCGAACCGTTCGCGAACGGCGCGGATCACGTCGAGGTACGCGCCTGCGGGCTTCACCATCAGCATATCGGCGCCCTCACTTACGTCGAGCGCGGCTTCGCGCAGCCCTTCGCGCACGTTCGCCGGGTCCATCTGGTAGGCGCGCCGGTCGCCGAACGCGGGCGCGGATTCCGCGGCGTCGCGGAACGGTCCGTACAACGCGGACGCGTATTTCACGGCGTAGGCGAGAATCGCCACACGCTCGTGTCCCGCGTCGTCCAGCGCGCGCCTGATCGCCGACACCTGGCCGTCCATCATTGCGCTCGGTGCCACCACGTCCGCGCCGGCGTCCGCGTATGCCACCGCCGCGCGTGCCAGCAGGGGGAGCGTTGCGTCGTTCGCCACCGAACGGCCGTCTTCACCGATCACGCCGCAGTGGCCGTGGTCCGTGTATTCGCAGAGACAGACGTCGGCGATCACTACCGCGTTCGGGTGCTGCCGCTTGATCGCGGCCACCGCGCGCGGCACCGGTCCGATTGCGCTCCATGCGCCGCTCCCGGACGCATCCTTCTCGGACGGAATGCCGAACAGCAACAGCGCGGGCACGCCGAGCGAGAGCGCGTCGTCCACGTCGGGCGCCATGCGGTCCACGGATCGCTGCGCGTGCCCCGGCATGGAGGCGATTGCCCGCTCCACGTTCTGACCGTCGCGGACGAACAGGGGGTGCACGAGCTGGCGGGCGCTGAGCTGCGTTTCCGCGACCATGGCGCGAAGCGCGGCGTTACCTCGCAGCCGCCGCGGGCGCTGCGCCCGTTCAGTTCGACGATCGGTGTCCGCTGTGGGATCGAACATGGTTACACCGGGAGGAGTGCCTGCGCGCGTGCGACGGCGAATCGGCGCTCGAGCGCTTCGACGATGGCGCCCACCGACTGCGTGGCCGGTTCGACATCCGGTTCCAGCCCAGCGTCGCGCGCGGCCCGCGCGGTGGTGGCGCCGATGCACGCGACGACCGGCGCATCGGTCGCGTCGCGCATGGCGTCGACGATTCCCCTGGCAAAGCGGATGCTCGACGGGGAGGTAAAGACGATCGCATCCAGCTGTCCGGACCGAACCAGGGCCGCCAGGTCCGCGGCGCCCGTCCCGGCGATCGTCCGATACACGACGACGTCGCGTACCGGCGTGCCGCGACGCGAGAGCCCCGCGGTCAGCCCGTCCCTGGCGAGATCGCCTCGCGGAAAGAGCACCGTTCCACGCTCGGGCAGCTCGGCCGCAAGCGTATCGGCGGTGGCGTTTGACGGGACGAAGTCCGCCGCGCGCATGCGACCCAGCAGTGCGCGGGCGGTGGATCCGCCGACGGCGGCGAGCTTCACCGTACGCGGCAGCACCGTCCCGAGCGCGGCGAGCCGGTCGGCCACGGCGTGCACCGCGTTTGCGCTGGTGAACGCGATCCATGCGTACGCCGCCGCGTCGCGCAGCGCCGAGTCGAGCTCCGTGGTGTCCGCGATCGCCTGGACGGCGATGGTGGGACAGGGCACCGGAATCGCGCCGCGTGCGCGCAGCAGCGCGACCAACTCGGCGGACTGCGCCGCGGGGCGCGTGAGGGCGACCCGCTTGCAGGCGAGCGCGCTGTCGGCGGCCGCGAGGAACTCCGCGCCGCCGGCGCGCAGCAGTTCGCGCGCGACTTCCACCCCGAGCGACTGCGCGCTGGACGCGGCGCCATCGCGCGTGGTTCGCACGTGTCGCCCGTCTGGCGCGCCGATCAACGCGGTGATCGTGAGCCGGTGGCCCGTCACCACCGCGTGCGCGCCCGCCGCGGCACGGCACCCCGCGCCAAGTTCGGCGAGAAAGGCGCGCTCGGCCAGCACCTCGCACCGGGTGTCGGCGTGGTCCAGGGCGCGCAGCAGGGCGATGGCGCGCGCATCGTTCGCGCGCGTCTCGATCGCCAGGGCGCCCTGGCCCACGGACGGGATCATTTCGTCCAGGTCCAGCCATTCGGTGATTTCGTCCACGCGGCCCAGGCGGATGAGGCCCGCGGCCGCGAGCACCAACGCGTCGTACTCTCCGTTCGCGAGTTTGCGCAGCCGCGTGTCCACGTTGCCGCGGACGTCCAGCGGTTGCAGGTCGGGGCGCAGCGCGCGCAGTTGACAGGCGCGCCTGGGGCTGCTCGTCCCCACGCGCGCACCGGGCGGCAGTTCGCGCAACCGGCCCGCGCGAGACACCAACACATCGCGGGCGTCGGCGCGAGAAAGCAGCGCGGCGAGCGTGAGGTCCGTCGCCAGCGTGGACGGCAGGTCCTTGGCGCTGTGGACCGCGGCGTCGATGCGGCCCTCGCGCAGCGCCGCCTCGATCTCGGTGACGAAGATGCCGCGCCCCAACTCCGAGAGCGGCACGTCGGCTTTCACGTCGCCGGCGGTGGCGATACGCTCGACGCGGATGGCGAGCGCCGGATGCAGTGCGCGGAGCGCGTCACACACGATCCGGGTCTGGGCCAGGGCGAGCGCGCTGCCACGCGTGCCCACCACCAGCTCGCGGGAGTCGGCGCCGCCGGCGGTCACCCGGCCTCCGCCACCACCGACGCGAGCGTCTCGATGAACGCCGGATCCGCGTTGGGCATGCGCGTGCGCCGCAGCGTCATTCCCAGCGCCGCCGCGCGTTCCTTCGCTTCGTGATCGATGTCGTACAGCACCTCGAGGTGGTCGCTCACGAATCCGATCGGCACCGACAGCACGTGGCGCGTGCCTTGTTCGTGCAGCGTGTCGAGCACGGAGACGATGTCCGGCCCGAGCCAGGGTTCGCCCGTGTCGCCCGCGCTCTGCCACGCCCAGCGCCAGTTGTCCAGGCCGGCGCGTTCGGCCACCGCCTCGCAACTCGCAGCCAGCTGGCGCTCGTACGGATCGTCCCATTCGCGGATGCGCACGGGGAGACTGTGCGCGCTGAACACCGTGACCACCTGCGCGCGCGTGGACGCGTTCCACGCCCCCAGCGCTTCGCGAACGCCGTCCGCCAGCAGCTGAATGAACTGCGGATGGAGATGCCAACTGTCCACGAAGCGGATGGTCGGCGACGGCGACAATCGCGCCGCGGCGTCGTCGACGGCCTTGCGATATCCGCCGATGCTCATGCGGGAGTAGTGCGGTGCGAGCGCGACCGCCACGACCTCGGTCACGCCGTCGGTGGCCATGCGGGGGAGCACGTCGCCGATGAAGGGATGCCAGTGCTTCATCCCGACGTACACCCGGTATGGCGCCATGCCGTTCGTCTTCGCGGCGAGCGACTGCTCCAGCCCGTCGCGCACCCGGTTCGTGATGTCCAGCAGCGGTGTGCGTCCCCCCACCTGCTCGTAGCGGCGCCGCAGGCGTTCCACGGCCTCCGCGGTTGGCGCGCGCCCGCCGCGGATGTGGGTGAAGTAGGGCGCCACCTGCTCGCCGGTCTCCGGCGTGCCGTACGCCATCAGCAGCACCCCGGTGCTCATGGGAGTGGGGCGCCGGCGGTGGCTCGCTCGTGTGCGACCGGCGCATCGGCATCACCCGTGGCCCGCGCGCTCAGCTCGTGCACCACGTGCACCAGCCGGATCGCGTTCTCCAACGGCGTGGCGGGGTGCAGTCCGTGGCCCAGGTTGAAGATGTGTCCCGGACGTCCGCCGGCTCGACGCAGCACGTCGGCCGCCTTGCGCTCCATGGAGGCGGCGGAGCCCAGCAGCGCGCCGGGATCGAGATTGCCCTGGATCCCAAGGTCGTGGCCCACCTGCCGCCACGCGCGGTCCAGCGGAATGCGCCAGTCCACGCCGATGATGTCCGCGCCGTCCGTCTTCATCTGATCCAGCAGCGCGGTGGTGTTCGTGCCGAAGTGGATGGCGGGAACGCCGGTCGCGGCCAGATCGGCGAAGATCCGACGCGAGTAGGGCTGCACGAACGTGGCATAGTCGTCCGGGTCCAGCGCGCCCACCCAGCTGTCGAACAGCTGCACGACGTCCACGCCGGCGTGCACCTGCGCGAGCAGGTAGGTGGTCATGATGGACGCGAGCCGGTCGAGCATCGCGTGCCAGAGGTCGGGCGCCGAGTGCATCATCGCCTTGGTCTTCGCGAAATCGCGCGAGGGGCGCCCCTCGACGAGGTACGACGCCAGCGTGAATGGGCCGCCCGCGAAGCCGATCACCGCCCGCGCGGGCGCGATCTCGCCGCGCAACAGCCGGATCGTCTCCATCACGAAGGGCACGTCCTGCTCCGGCTCGAGGTGGCGCAGCGCGCGCACGCCGGCGGCATCGCGGATCGGCGACGCGATCACCGGCCCCACGTCGTCCACCAGCTCCAGCTCCACGCCGATGCCCACCAGCGGCAGCATGATGTCCGCGAAGAGCACCGCGCCGTCCACCGGCATGCGACGCAGCGGCTGGAGCGTGACTTCCGCGCACAGCTCCGGCTGCCGGCAGATCTCGATGAGCGTCCACCGCTCGCGCATCGCGCGGTACTCGGGCAGGATGCGTCCTGCCTGCCGCATGAACCACACCGGGGTGTACTCCGTGGGTTCGTGCCGCGCCGCGCGAGCGAGCACGCCGCGCTCCGGATCAGCCGACGAGCGCAAGGGCGTCCTCCATCGGGTGGTGGATAGCCGTGAAGATCGGCGTGTCGCGCAGCGTGTACCGTCGCGCCTCCGTGTCCCGGAGCGCGATCACCAGGTCCTGATGGCGCTGGAGCCGGTCCGTTTCGTACGCCACGATGAACTCCTGATCGTCCAGCCCCGTGGTGTACAGCAGCACCTGGCGCACGTCGTCGAAGTCGTGTCCCACGCGCATGTGTTCGTTCATCATGCCCTGGCGCGCCTCGCGGCTCATCAAATACCACTCGATCGTTTTCACGAACGGATACACCACCAGGTAGCGCAGCCGGTTCGGCTCGTCGAGCGCGTGCTCCTGCGCCGTGCGCTTCTTCGTGTACAGCGACGGCCGCGTGAATCCCCACAGCGAGTGCGCGATGGAGCAGTACTGCCCCAGCCCCGTCTGCAGCAGCTCGCTCGTAACCTGCTGCACGCGATCGGGCGACGCCGCCTTCCACCAGAGCAGAAGCTCGGCGCCGGCCTTGAGTCCCAGCGTGCTGTAGGCGTGCGTGGTCACGGGGGGGGGCGGGG
>JBBDYA010000109.1:8745-16035 GCA_040902005.1 Gemmatimonadaceae bacterium
CCCCCCCCCCCCCCCGCGCGGCGTCGGCGACGACCTTCGCGAATTCGGCACGTCCGCTCTTGCGCGCGCCGGCACCCAGCCGGCGCCATTCGGGGTCCACGCGCAGAAAGAGGTACTGCACGAACTGGCCATCCTGCTCGGCGCCGGGTGCCGGCGTCGGTTCCGTCCTCATGACGCTGCTTCCTCTATGCTGCTGGGCGCGTCAGGCGCGCCGGGTGTCTGTGGAATGGCGCGGTCCAGAGTATCGGCGGCGCCCGCGAGTCCGAACGCGAACTCGAGCGCCAGCGCGATATTGTCCGCTTCGGGATGACCCTTCAGCGCAAGCGTGGGCTCGTGCATCAGCTTGGCCACGACGCGATTGGCCAGCTCCGCCATCAGCGCGCGATCGTGCGGCGACGCGCTCTCGAGACGCGCCAGCGCGCGCGTCGTTTCCGCGTCCGCCACGGCCTGCGCCCGCGCGCGGAGTCGCCCGATGGCGGCCGCGCTCCCGCGCGCGCGCCGCCAGTCGAGAAAGCGCGCGGTTTCCGTCTCCACGATCGCTTCCGCGGCCGGCAGGTGCTGGCGCCGCTCCTCGCGGTGCGCGTCGGCCATCTGCGTCAGTTCGGGCAACCCGATGACGGTGACGCCGTTCGCATTGGCCACCGCGGGATCCACATCGCGCGGCATGCCGAGGTCCACGCACACCAGGCCGCGCGGCGTGGGCAACTCCGCGGTGAGTACGGGATGTGACGCGGACGTGCAACAGAAGACGACCTCGGCGCGCGCGAGGGTGGCGGGGAGCGCGTCCAGTCCACCCGAGGCGGCGTCGGCGTGGCGCGCCAGTGCCTCTGCGCGCTCGGGTCTGCGGCTCAGAACCGTGAGGCGCGCCTCCGATGCGCGCAGCTGGTGCATGATCAGCCGCGCGGATTCGCCGGAGCCCAGCACGACCACATTGCGTCCCACGAGCGAGCCCACCCGGGTGACGACGGCGTGGATGGCGAGCGATTCCAGCGAGACGGCGTGCCGTCCCAGCTCGGTGAAGGTCCGCACCCGCTTGCCGCACGCCAGCGCCGCCGCAGCCAGGCGTTCGAGCATGGGGCCGAGCGCTTCCGCCATGCGCGCCGCGGTAATCGCTCGCTTGAGTTGCGCCTGGATCTGATCCTCGCCGAGCACCATGGAATCCAGCCCGCCGGCCACGCGCAGCAGGTGCCGCACCGCGGCGTCGTCCGTGTGCACGTAGCAATTGGAACGGAGATCGTCCACGGGCGTGCCGCCGCGGTCCGCCAGGATCCCGAGCAGCCGCTCGCCGCCGGAGCCGGCGTGTCCCGTGACCGCATAGAGTTCCGTGCGGTTGCACGTGGACAGGATCAGCCCTTCGCGAACGCTCTCCTTCAGGCGGGTCAGCGCATCGCGGAGCTCCCCCGCGGGGATGCTCACGCGCTCGAGAACCGGTAGAGGAGCGCTGGAGTGGTTGCAGCCGACGACTACGATGGAAGACACGCTGGAGAAGATAGAGGCGGCTGACAAGAAAACCATGCATGCCGTGCAGCGAATCCGTACTACTACGGAACCGGTGCGCGGCGCGCGCGGCCCTATGTTTCTGCCGTGACCATCGCGCTGAGCGAGTTGCACGCGGCGCTCTTCCAGGCGCTGATCACGGCGGGATTGTGTCTGCTCGCCGGCGCGCTGTATGCGCGCTATCGCCGGCCGTACCTGCTCTGGTGGACGATCGCGTGGAGTCTCTACCTCGCGCGCATTGTCGTCATTTCCGCGTTTCTCATCGCGAGCGACGAGCGCCTGCTCTTCGTGCATCAGGTGCTGACGGGCTGGACCGCGCTCGCGCTGCTCTGGGCGGCTCTGCTGTTCTCGCAGAACCGTCCCTGGCGTTCGGGATACTTGTGGTTCGCCCTGTTCCCGCTCGTGTGGTCGTACGTGGCGATCTACCGGCTGGACAGTTTTCTCACCGCGGCGTGGCCCGCCGTGGTCTTCCTGAGCGGCGCCACCTTCTGGACCGGGTGGGTCTTCCTCCGGCACCATCGGCGCGTGGACTCGCCGGGCGCGCGACTGCTTGCGGTGGCCTTCCTGCTCTGGGCCGCGCATCACCTGGACTATCCGCTGTTGCGCGCGCGCGGTGCGTGGAACCCCTGGGGCTATTACCTGGACATCGCGCTCATGCTCACGGTGGGCGGCGGCATCCTCCGGCTGGTGATCGACGAGCTGGGACGCGGGCTGGCCACGCTGTCCGCGATTTCCGGAGAGCTTCAGGGGGGCGACCTCGCCGCGTCCACGAACGACCTGCTGGCCCGACCGCTCACGCTGCGCGGCGTGCGTGGCAGCGCGCTGTACATCGGCGACGCCCACACCGGGCGCTTCGTCGCGGCGGCCGGTACCTGCGCCGGGTGGATGACCGCGGACGAGCACCTTCCGGTGCGTGAGTCGATCGCGGAGGCGCTCACGCGGCGCGAGCCGGTGGTTTCCAAGAAGCTGGACGGCGGCGTGCCTGACGATGCGGCCTTCTACGCGGTGCTGCCGCTCTTTTCGGGCAGCGCGGTGACCGGTGCGCTCGCGATCACCGGCGACGCGCGCGATCCGTTCACGGCGCTGGACGACGACTTTCTCCTGGCGCTGGGGCGCCACATCGGCGCCGCGATCGAGCGCGCGGACCTGCTGCACCGGCTGGACGACCGCACGCGCAAGCTGGAACAGCTCTCGGTCCGCGTGCTGCACCAGCAGGAGGCGGAGCGGCGCAAGATCTCCCTGGAACTGCACGACGAGACGGCACAGCTCCTCGCCGCGGTGAAGATGCAGGTGGGCCTGCTCCAGGAATCCGCGGACCCGGATATCCGCGCCCGCCTGGAGCGGGTACTGGTGCTCATCGATCAGGGCATCCGGAGCATCCGGCGCGTGAGCTCGGACCTGCGTCCTCCGCTGCTGGACGACGTGGGACTGCTGCCGGCGCTGCGCGCGCTGCTGGACGATTTTGCCGAGCGCACGGGAGTCGCCGTGGCCTTTCAGGCGCCAGAGGTGTCGCCGTCGCTGAGCGCCGACGCCGAAGTGGCGCTGTTCCGCGCACTCCAGGAGGCGCTGTCGAATGTGGCGCGCCATGCGCGCGCCACGCGCGTGGACGTGGCACTCTTGGCGGAGGCGGACACCGTGGCGCTGTCGGTGCGCGACGACGGGCGCGGCCTCTCATCGGAGCTGGTGGACGGCATGCCCGCCAACGCGAAACTTGGTATCGCAGGGATGCGCGAGCGGGTGACGGCAGTGGGGGGCGAACTCGCATTGCGATCCTGCGCCTCGGGGGGTCTCGAGGTTCGCCTCCGTGTCCCCGTGGCCGCGGCGGTGTCTGCGTGAGTCCCCGCCCCAAACAAACAACCGTGCGCGTCCTCATCGCCGACGACCACGCCGTGGTGCGCGAAGGCATCCGGCACGTGCTCAGTGCCTCGGGCGAGTTCGACGTGGTGGCCGAGGCGGGGAGCGGCGGCGAGACGCTGCGGCTCGCGGAGCTGCACCACCCCGACGTGGTCGTGCTGGACATCTCCATGCCGGACGGGAATGGCCTCGAGATCCTCGACGCGCTGCGCTCGGCCGTGCCGTCCACGCGCGTCCTGATCCTCAGCATCCACGACAACGAGCGGTACGTGCTGGAGAGCGTGCGGGCGGGCGCGAACGGCTACCTGAGCAAGGACTCGCCTCCGGCCGAGCTGCGCGATGCCGTGCGTGCCGTGCACCGGGGCGACAGCTACTTCAGCGAGGCCATGGCGCAGCGCCTGGACGCGGCCCGCGCGTCCGAGCACGACCGAACTGAACGCGCGGGGAAGGTGGCCCTCCTCACGCCGCGCGAGCGGGAAGTCCTGCGCGGCATCGTGCAGGGGCGCACGAACAAGGAGATCGCCGCCCTGCTCCAGATCAGCTCAAGGACCGTGGAGTCGCACCGGGAAAGCCTGATGCAGAAACTGGGGGTCCGGCACGTGGCCGCCCTCACCCGGCTGGCCATGGAAGCCGGGCTTGCCGAGGGTTGACCCTCTTACTGAAGCAGCGTCGTCATCGACGCGCGGATCGTCAGCGGCGCGCCCGGCATGATGTTGTTGTTCCCGTGCGACGTGGCGAAGTACCGGCGGTCCAGCAGGTTCTCCACGTTCAGCTGAAGCTTCACATTCCGTAACGCCGTGACGTACGCGGCTGCGTCGAAGCGCCAGAATCCGGGCAGCGTCACCGTGTTGTCGATGGCGGCAAACATCGCGCTCTGGTGCACGGTGCCCAGCCCGAAGCCCACGGTGCGCAGCGGCTGGAACCGGTTCCACAGCGAGAACGTGTGCCGGGGAACGAGTGGCACTACCGCGCCCGCGGGGGCGGCGCCGGTCTGGCTGGTGATCTCCGCACGCTGTGTGCTGAACGAACCCACCACGTCCCACGCGCGGCTCACGCGCCCGCTGAGGGAGAGCTCGAAGCCCAGTGTCTCCTGCGCCCCGGTCTGCACCGTGACACCCGGATCCAGCGCGGACGGTGCTGCCGAGTTCGAGCGCAGCAGCTGGTACGCCGCGGTGCTCAGCGACAGTTCGGGCCGCACGTCCCATTTCGCGCCGATCTCACGATTGGTGAACCGCTCCGGTTCCAGCGTCTGCGTGGTGACCGTCAGGGAAGAGAACTGATCCCCCGCGCTGGGCAGGTGCGACACACTGTAGCTGGAATAGATCGACACCGGCGCCAGCGGTTTGTACACCAGCCCCACACGCGGCGAGAGCACGTCGTCGCGACGCTCCAGCACGCTCGCCGAGCGGTTATCCCGGAAGTGCAGGTCGAATCGCTCGAATCGCACGCCGAGCGTGGCCTGGAGCTTCGCCGCGAGCGTCACGTGGTCCTGAGCATAGAGTGACACCACGTGTGCGCGCGCGCGATTGTTGGCGTCCGAGGCGCTCTGCCGAAACTCCACGGGCGTCGTGACGGTGGCCGAGTCCACGGACACGTCGAGCGACGTGGCCGTGCCGTTGAAGTAGCCGGTGGCGCGGAAGTTGTCCGTCACCTGCCGGCCCAGCTCCACGCCCACGAGGATGGTCTGCGGCACACGCGCCGATGCCAGGCGCAGCGTGGCCTCGTTCTGCGTGAACAGGTTGGTGCGGTCGGTGTTGTTGTTGTACCCACCGAGGTTCACGCGCGTGCCGGCCGCGTTCACGGCGGAGCTGGGGTACACGTTCTGGTAGAACTTGTCGTAGACCGTGGCACGCGACTGGCTGCGCAGCGTGAGTCGGTCGCTTGCCCGGTGCTCGATGCCGGCGTCGAGGCCGCGCACCAGCGCGTGGGCGTAGCTTGAATCAGGATTTCCGAAGAACCTGGAGTGCGGAACCGCGGCGGGCCCGCCGCCGAATGACGGGAGTCCGCGGTCCACCGTGCGGTCGTCCTGGAAGTATTCGCCCCCCAGCCGCGCGAGCGTGCGATCGCTGAACGCGTACGCGACCTGCGGGCTGGCGCCGTAGCGCGCGAGGTTGCCCGCGTCGCGAAACGCGCCGGAATGCTGATACATGCCGTTGAGCCGGAGCGCGAGCGCGTGCGTGATGGGGCCACCGATGTCGAGCGTCCCCCGGCCGTGGGCGAAGCTGCCGCCTTCGAGCGTGAGGTCGCGCGTGACCTCCCACTGCGCCCGCTTGCTCACCCGGTTGATGACGCCGCCGCCCCCGCCTCGGCCGAAGGTCATCGCGTTGGAGCCGCCCAGCGCTTCGATGCGCTCCACGTTGTACAGATCGCGAAAGTACTGCACGTCGTCGCGCGTGCCGTCCACGAAGAAATCCGCGGTAGACGAGTTGCCGCGAATCGTCGGCGCGTCGCGGTGCCCCTCGCCCTGGCCCATCGTCACGCCGGGCACGTAGCGCAGCGCGTCCGCCATGTTCTGCATGGACTGGTCGCGGATCAGCGCGCTGGTGATGATGGAGACGGACGCCGGGGTATCGCGCAGGGGCAGGGCGATTTTTGCGGCCGTGGAGCTGAACGGCGCTGCGTAACGGTGCGCGCGGCTGGCGGATCCGCGGACGGTGATGGACTCGAGGCGGGTGGTGTCACGCCGGAGCGAGTCAGGTGGGATCTGTGGTGGTTGCTGGGCGAGCAGCGCGAAGACGGCCACAACGAGCATTCCGAACCCTCGGGTTGGAGGCTGCGGTAAAGCCGAGTGATGTACTCGGGATTGAGCGCAGCAGGTTATGAGGGCAGGAAATGGGGGTCAAGTGGGTAGAAGTACGGAGCCAGGAAGGGCAGGAACCTGGTTCCTGGTTCCTAGCTCCTGGCCCCTTCAGCAATGGAACCCCTTTCCGGCGCACCGGGTACGTTTCCGTGCCGCGACGTGGCGGCCTCACCCTACGGGGAGGTCGTATGCGTCCGTTCATGGTGCTGATGGTGTCGCTGTCATGTGTTGCGCTGTTTCCCGGAGCTTCCGCGTCGCAGACGGTGCACGCGCCGGAGGCAGGTACCCGAGGGCTCGAAGCGGGGATCGGATCGGGCGGCAGCGGCAGTCTGCTGCGGTTCACCAGTCCGGCGGCCGCCTGGGTCCATGGATTGTCCGCGAGTTACCTCAATGTGGTATCGACAATCCCATCCTTCACGGGGGGGACGGAAACTCGCACGGTCTCGGACTTCGCGCTCATCGATCTGTCTTTCGGTCGGCGCCGCTATGGCGCGATCGATCGGGCGGTCCGCCCTTTCAACACGCTGGGCGTCACGGTGGGCACCGGCTTTGGCACCGGCGCTCCCCGCTGGAGCGGCGGCGTCTTTGCTGATCTGGGCATGAGCTACTTCGTCACGGAACACGCCATTCTGTCGGCCGGCTGGATCGCAACGATGTCGTACTCGACGGGCGGCAACGGCTCGGGGGTTTCCTTCGGTAACAGGCAGGTGCGCGCAAGCGTTTCAGGTCCGCGTCTGATGTTCGCGCTGTACTTCTAGCGATGGGCACACGTTCGCCGGAGCAGCAGGCGGAGTTGCGTCGCATCGGCGCCGAACGGCTGGCGTCGGAGCGCCTTGCGGAGCGCCTTGCCCGGCGGCGCTATATTCGCGCGTGCCTCGAGTGCGTGGGCTCGTGCGTCGTCGGTGTCGTGATCATGGGGTACGCCTTCCACGTCACCGATCGTGAGATTGGCGAGATCCTGCTGACCGCCGGGATGCTGGTCGGATACTCCGGCATCACCTGGGCGCTCGCACGGGCCTACCTCAGCGCGGAAGAGCACGGCGACATCTGAGTTCTCGTGTTCTCGGCGTCGGTCGGACACAACACCGTTCTCGGCGTCGGTCGGACACAAAACCGTTCTCGGCGTCGGTCGGACACAA
>JBBDYA010000110.1:0-8361 GCA_040902005.1 Gemmatimonadaceae bacterium
CCCACGACGACCCTTGGGGTGTGGGCTTCTAAGGTAGGGGTCGGACCATCACCCAGCCAGAAGGGGCGCTCAGTCCGATCGCAGCACCGACATGGGATCCGCGGCGGCCGCGCGCCGCGCGGGAAGATAGCTCGCCAGCAGCGCCACCCCGATGAACAACGCTGACATTCCCGCGAACGTCACTGCGTCCATCGGACTCACGCCGAAGAGGAACTTCATCATCAGGCGCGTGGCCCCCGCGGCAAGCACGAGCCCGATCACCACGCCGGTGCCAGCCAGCCGCATTCCCTCGCGCACGATCATGCCAAGCACGTCCGCCCGTCGCGCGCCGATCGCCATGCGAATCCCGATCTCCTTGCTGCGCCGGCTCGTGGAGTATGCGATGATCCCGTACAGCCCCACCGTCGCGAGCAGCAGCCCAACGCCGCCCAGCACGGCGGTGACGATCGCCGCGACGCGCTGCGGAAAGAGCGCGATGCTCGTTTCGTCCAGCATGGTGGAGATGGCTGGGCGGGGCAGCGCGGGATCGATCTCTCGCACCGCATCCTGAATCCCGTGCGCCAACTGACGCGGATCGGCAGTGCCGAGCACCAGGAGCGAATGTCGGTGCTGCCACATCTGATCCATGGAGAAATACGCGAACGGCGCGGCCGGCTCCGTGAGTGATGCGTACTTGGCATCACGCGCGATGCCGACCACGGTTGCCGTGCGGCCGCGATAGCCGAACGTTCGCCCCACGGCGCTTCCGTCCGGCCAGTAACGCTGGGCGAACCGCTCGTTCACGACCGCCACCATCGGCGCGGAGGCGACGTCCGTTGCCGCGATCGCGCGCCCCCGCAGCAGGGGAATCCGGAGGACGTCGAAGAAGCCGGCCGTCACCTTGGCGAAGGCGATCTGTACGGTGTCGATCGTGCCATCACCGGCGCCGATCTCAACGCGGTCCGCGCTGTTCGACAGCGTGAGCGGCACGCGCTCGCTGTACGCCGCCGCCGTCACGCCAGGCAGGGCCGCCACGCGATCGCGCACCGCGCCGTAGAATGCCCGGGCCCGCGTGGAGTCGTAGCCCCAGCTCTCGGAGTTGAACGACATGACGAGCACCCCCGCGCGCTCGAAGCCGGGGTCCACCCGCGCGCCGTACGACAGCGCGCGCATGAAGAGCCCCGCCGTCACCAGCAGCACGAGGGAGAGGGCCAGTTGCCCCACAATCAGGGCATTGCCGAAGAACGACCGGCGCGCGCCCCCCGCGGCGGACTCGCTGCGCAGCCGCAGGGTGATGTTCTTCTCCGCCCCCTGGAGCGCGGGCGCGAGCCCGAACACGATCCCCGTCGCCAGGGCCACGATGAGCGCGAAGGCGAGCACGCTGGGATCCGGTGTCAGCTCCAGCGACAGCCCGTCGCTGCTGGGGATGTACACGCGCTCGAACGCGGACGTCGCCAGCCAGGCCACGACCACACCCCCGACCGCCCCCATCACGAACAGCGCTACGCTTTCGGTGAGCAGCTGGCGCACCAGCCGTCCGCGCGCCGCGCCCAGGGCCGTTCGCAGCGCCATCTCGCCACGTCGCGCGACCGCGCGCGCCGACAGCATCGACGCCACGTTCACGCTCGCGATCAGCAGCACCAGCGTTGCGGCGCCGAGCAGCACCGCCATGAAACCCAGAAAATCGCTGCGCGCGTCCTCCGGGAGGCCGGTGAGTGGCGCGACGCTCACCGAGGTATTGGCGGCGTAGCGCGCGGGTTCGCCCGACGCGGCGGAGTACGCCGCGGTGAGCAGGTGGAGCTCGCGTCGCGCAGCTTCGTGGTCCACGCCGTCTGCCAGGCGGCCGAACGCCCACAGCCAGGGCGTATGTTCTGTGGCGCCGCGCGTGGGACGCACCTGCGCGTGCATCATCAGGGGCACCCACGCATCGATCTTGAGCGGCGTGAACACACCGCGGAAGCCGGGGGGCGCCACGCCGATGATCCGGTACGGATGGCCGTTCACGGTCGCGGCTCGCCCGACCGCGGCGGAATCGCCGCCCAGTGCGCTGCTCCAGAAGGCATGCGACACCACCACCACCGGGTGCATCAGCGGAATGCTGTCTTCCTCGGGCAGGAAGAAGCGTCCCAACGCCGGGCGCACGCCGAGCACCGAGAAGAAGTTGCCACTCACGATGTTGCCATTGAGCGCGTGGGCCTCACCCCCCCCCCCAGTCGCCAACGCGAGCGACATCCGGCTCCATGCGGCCACGTCGTTCAGCGTGCGCGAACGATCACGCAGGTGGGCGACGAACTGTTCGGACGCGGAGATGCCGGCGCGGCCGTTGGCCTCGGTGCGCCGCAGTCCCACGAGCCGGGAGCCGTCCGTGGTGGCGGGCAGCTGACGGAGCGCGATGGCGTTCATCGCGCTGTAGATCGTGGTCACCGCACCGGTGCCCAGCGCGATCACGATCACCGCGACTGCGGTGAACACGGGGTTCTTGCGTAGCAGCCGTCCCGCGAATCGCAGGTCACTCGTGAGGTTCTGCAGCATGCGCATCAACATACGCCTGGGCCGGCCGCCGGTTTCAGTGCCGGCGCGGTCCGCGTAACATTCATCGCGGACGCCGCGAACGACTGCCCCCCCCCCCTACCCCCTTATGCACGCCAACAGCGAGATGACGAACGCCCTGTCTCCAGCGGACGAGAGTGCGCCGATCCTCAAGCGGCTGTCCACCCTCGACCGCTTCCTGCCGCTCTGGATATTCGTCGCCATGGCACTGGGCATCGCGCTCGGCCGCATCTACCCGGGGCTGGGCGCGCTGCTCGACCGCGTGCAGGTCGCTGGCGTGTCGGTGCCGATCGGCATTGGCCTGCTCTGGATGATGTATCCGGTCCTTGCGAAAGTGCGCTACGAAACGATCGGCGCGCACGTGTCGAACCGGAAGCTGCTGGGCACATCCCTCGTGCTGAACTGGGTCCTGGGACCCCTGGTGATGTTCGCGCTTGCCTGGGCGTTGCTCCCCGACCTGCCCGCGTACCGGAACGGTCTCATTCTCATTGGCCTCGCGCGGTGCATTGCCATGGTGCTGATCTGGAACTCGCTCGCGGGCGGCTCCGGTGAGACTGCGGCGGTGCTCGTCGCGCTCAACTCGCTGTTCCAGATCCTGACGTACAGCTTCCTCGCCTGGGTCTTTCTCTCGGTTGTGCCGGGCTGGTTTGGGGCCGACGCGGCCGTTGTGCAGGTGTCGATGTGGACGATCATGAAGAGCGTGCTGATTTTCCTCGGCATTCCGCTGCTGGCCGGCTACCTGACGCGTCGCATGCTGATCGCGCGCCGAGGGGAGCGCTGGTATGACGACACCTTCATGCCGCGATTCGGACCGACCGCGCTCCTGGGGTTGCTCTACACCATCGTCCTGATGTTCGCCATGCAGGGCGATCGCATCCTGCAACTGCCGATGGACGTGCTGCGGATCGCGCTGCCACTCGTGCTGTACTTCTTCATCATGTTCGGCCTGGCGTTCGCCGTCTCGAAGAAGCTCGGCTTCTCGTACGCGCAGACCGCGTCGCTGTCGTTTACCGCGGCCGGCAACAACTTCGAGCTGGCCATCGCGGTCGCCGTGGCGACGTTCGGCATTGCGTCCGGTGAAGCACTGGCCGCGGTGGTGGGACCGCTGGTGGAGGTCCCGGTGCTGGTGGGCCTGGTCTACGTGTCGCTGTGGGCGGGTCGCCGATACTTCACGGTGGCGCCCGGCTGACCCGTCAAATGGCCCTGCGGTGACATGGCCGCAGTGCGACCAATGGCAGCCCGCTTGCTCCACAGGTGATTGCCGCCAGACGCGGCTATACCCACCAAGGGAGATGACCATGCGGGGACTGACCACTGCGGTGCTGCTGCCAATCGCGTTCGGATTCATGCTGACGACCGCGCCGCTCGGGGCGCAGGGCAAGGGCAATGACAAGGAGCGCGGCAGCGCGGACAGTCGCGGACAGGGGCAGGACAAGGACAAGGTGGGCAAGGGGGACGACAAGGGGCAGGCGGATCAGGCCAAGGGGAAGTCGAACGCCGATCGGGCCAGCAAAGGAGCAAGCGACTTCGGCCGTGCCCGTGCCGCCGAGGTGCGCGAGATGGGTGGCAGGGTAGCGGGCCCGGCGCGGCCCATGCGCGGGAGCGATCGCTATATGCGCGAGTTCCGCGTCGACGACGTTCGCCCGATCGTTCGCGGATTCGCGGTGAGCGACAGGATGTCCGAGCGCATCGCCGGCCGGGCGGTTGCGATCGCCTTCGACCGCGGCGTTGGCGATGACGCGTTGATCGTTCGCCCGGTGGACCATCGCGTGCGCGTTCTCAATCAGGCGGGACTGGTCCTGCTGGAACTGGATGACGTGCGGGCGCGGAACCTGGGTGCCTGGCGCGTGGTCTCGCTGCGCGATCGCGACGACGACCGGGAGGGCTCGCCCGCGTTCTGTCGGTCGGGCGCTGGCCATCCGGTCTGGGGTCGTCAGTGGTGCATCGACAAGCGCTTCGGCCTCGGCGCCGACAGCGATATCCGGTGGGGTCGGGCCATCGAGCTCGAGAACGTCGTATTGGGCCCGCGCTCGCAGACCGGTGATCTCACGCGCGACGTGCTGCTCGGCGTGCTGGGCGACGGCGTGTTCAATCGCCTGGCGGCACACGCGATCACGCTGGGACTCGTGGATCCCCTCGCGGGTCGTTGGGCCGTGGAATCGACGGGCCGCCGGGTGCTGATCGTGAACGCGGGCACGGCGCCCGTCGCCGAATTCGTGGATTCGGATGCGGATGGGCGAGCGGATGTGCTTTTCGTGGCACTTCGACCGTGGTGATGCACTCGACCTACCTTCCCCAGCCGGTCTGGGGTCAGCGCGTCGGCGTGTAATTGAGCGAAGGCAGCCCTGCTTCGATTTGTTCGCGTGACGGCTCCAGCCAGGGCGGCAGCACCAGCGACTCGCCCAGCGTGGCGAGATCCTCGTCGGCGGTGAAGCCGGGGCCATCGGTGGCGAGCTCGAACAGCACGCCGCCGGGCTCCAGGAAGTAGACGGACTTGAACCAGAACCGGTCGATCACCTCAGTGGGCCGACGTCGCGCCTGTGCCACGCGCGCTCGCACCGCCAGCTCCGCGTCGTCGTCGGGCACCCGCCACGCGACGTGGTGGATCGCGCCCACGCCCCACGCGCCGCGCCCTTCCCGCGGCAGTTCGCGAATGTCCAGATGCGCGCCGGAACCGCCGGCGCCTACCGCGAAGCGGTGCCATTCCCCCCCCCCCCCGGGCGCGCAACCCCAGCGCGCTCGTCAGGAACGCGGCGGTCTCGTCGAGGCTGCGCTCCCACAGGCGCACCGCGTGCAGTCCCAACACCTGGCGCTCGGCGGGGACGTCGCTGCGGTCCCATGGCGTGAACTCGCGCACGTCCGCGGTCTCGACCAGCGCCACGTGCAGTCCGTGCGGATCCACGAATGGCAGCGCCCGTTCGCCGTGGCGCGTTTCCACGCCCTGGAGCTGCACGCCGGCGTCGCCCAGCCGTGCGGACCAGTAGTCCAGGGTTCCGGCGGGAATCGCGAGCGAGACCTCCATGCTCAAGCCCACGCCGGGCGTCATCGCCGGCATGCGCGGCCAGGGAAAGAACGTGATGTCCGTGCCCGGATGACCATCGGCGTCCGCGTAGAACAGGTGGTACGTGTCGGGCGAGTCCTGGTTCACGCTCTTCTTCACCATGCGCATGCCCAGCACGCCGGTGTAGAAATCGAGATTCTCCTGCGCGTCACCCGAGATGCAGGTGACGTGATGCAGGCCGCTGATCTCCTTCATGCGATTCCTCCTCCGCCGTCGTCGTTCACGAACGCCGGAACCGGCGGCCGGGGCTCCACCGGCATTCCGGCATTGACCCAGCCGCGCCACCCGCCGACGAGCGCGCGCGCCTGGGGCCATCCCGCGATTCGCAGCAGCCGCGCCACCCGGGCGCTGGTCGCCTCCGCCGTTCAGGCACAGTACACCACCAATGTGGCGTGCCGGGCCAGCTGTTGCTCCCTGGCGGCGCGGACCGGATCGTCAGGCGGCAATCGCACCGCACCCACCGCCTGACGCGCGTCATCGGCGTGGCTCCTGCTGGCGCGGGCGTCCACCACGATCACCGGCGCGCCGGTGTCGCGCAGCGCGCGTACCTCATCGAGCGTGATGGTCTCGTCCGCAGCAGCTACAGGATCCGGCGAACCGGCTCGGCGCAGGAAAACGCCGATGATCGTCCCATGCACGACCAGCGACAGCACGACCACGAGACAGGTCACGCGGAACAGACGCTCGGCGCCAGGCACTCCGGCAAACACCGGCAGCAGGACGAGCAGCAGTGAGCTGAGTCCCCGGGGGCCGAACAGCGCGATGAGCGAGCGATCCAGGCCGCGCACGCCGATCTGGGTCAGCACCGGGAACAGGATGATCGTGCGCGCCACGATCGCCACCGCGGCGAACGCGATGGCCCACGCGTCCACGTCGCCAAACCCGGTCCAGATGAGTGACGCGCCGAAGGCTACGAACGCGAGCAGCAGCAGCATCTCCGCGGTCGCCTGGCCGTATTCCAGAAAGCAGTCGCAGAGTTCCACGTCCAGGGAGGCGATCGCGAGCCCTGCGGCGAACGCCGCGAGGAACCCGCTTCCACCCACGCCCTCCGCCGCCGCGAAGGCGGCGAACCCCAGCCCGAGGGCATACAACGATTCGTAGTCGCGCCGAACGCCAATGCGGTCACGAACCGCCGCGAGCATGGTGATGCCAAGCCAGCCGATCAGGGCACCCAGCGCCGGGCCAAGCAGGAAGAGCCCCACGAGCGGACGCGCCCAGTCCTCCGCGCGCTGGGGGGCCTGCGTGCCAAGCCAGAGCGTGGCCAGCACGACGACGGGAAGGAGCACTGCGTCGTTCATCCCTCCCTCGAGCCGTAATGCCACGCGCGTCGTCGGCGGCATGGAAGGCGCGCGGAGCACGGTGCGCAGCAACACGGGATCCGTGGATGCGAGCGCTGCCCCGAGAATCGCGGCCGCGGCAAACGGCAGGTCCAGCAGGAACACGCCCGCCACGGCGATGAGCGCGGCGGGGAGTATCGTGCCCGGACCAACCACGACCGCCACGAGGCGCCGGCGTTCCCTGATCTCCCGGGTGTCGACTGTCACCGCGTCGGTGAACAGCACGAGGGCAAGGCCAAGGGTGCCGAGCACTCGCAGTTCGGGCGAATCGAGCTGCACGTCGATCAGTCCGAATCCCGCCGGACCGAGTGCCGTGCCGAGCAGGAGAAACGCGGCGGCAAGGGGAACACCGCTGCGTTCGATGAGACCGGAGGCCAACGACGCGACGATGATGACGATGCCCGTCAGGGCGACCGTGGCGACGAAGTTCTCCATTGCGTGAGGAATGTGGAGCGCCGCCGCTCCGCCATCAACCCACCGCGCGCCTGCGTTCTAGTTGGACATCCGGCCTGGCCCGCCGGCCCCGGCGCCGAGCACGGCGCGGTCCTTCTCGCTGAAGAGCTTCGTCACGAACCGCTGTCCCTCGGAGATGCGCTCCACTTCGATGGCGATGGTATCCACCGCCTGCTGGAGGTTCTCCAGGCGCTGCTGGGTGGCGGTGTCCGCCACGGGTCGCGGCGCGTTGGACGCCCGCTTCCATATGAGTCTGGAGATCGCCAGCCCGATGGGCCCGAACACGAAGACCGAAAGGATCGCGACGATGGGAACGAGATCGCCGGCGATCCTGTTGGCGAGGAGTTCTGGATTGATGTTCCCCGGCGCCACCATCGTGCTGGCTTCCGCCTGGAGTGCCAGCGGCGCATTCGTGATCAGCGCGCCGTTTTCCGTGATCTGCTTCTCCAGGGACAGGATCCTGCTGTCGAGCTCTAATAGACGCTGCTCCAGGCCGGGGCGGGCGTTCGAGTCGGTGGAGCGCAGCTGACCGGAGACGGTCTGCCGGCGGCTGGCGGCGTCCTGAAGCTCGCTGCGCAGCGTGCGCTGCTTGGACTGAAGCCCCCGCAGCTCCTGGACGGTCATCGAACCCGCGGTCGGCAGTTGCACCACATAAGCCTGCGGGGCTGCCGGCGTGCCGGGGGCGGCCGGGGCAGGGGATGGCAACTGGGATTGGTTTTGTGGTTGCACTTAAGTTCCTACGTCGCGGCAGCGTCGGAAGTTACAGCGTATGAGGTACTCAATCCGTAATCACAGTGACATGCCATCAGACAATCGAACTCCTGGACACAGCCAGCTGATTTGGCTGGCGCTCCTGTCAGCTATTGCCGTCTCGGGGTGCAGCTCCGGGGAGGGCGCTCAGACGCCTCCACAGGGAGGCCAGCAAGGCGGCGGTCCCGGCCGGCCCGGAGGATTCGGTGGACCCGGGGCCCCGCGCGCGCC
>JBBDYA010000110.1:8371-15942 GCA_040902005.1 Gemmatimonadaceae bacterium
CCCGGGGGGGGCCGCAGGGGCCCACGCCCGTGGAAGTCGCCCAGGTTACCCGCGGCTCGCTCGCCCGGGAAGCGACCGTGGCAGGCGTACTCTCGCCGATACGCCGCGTGGGGGTCAATGCCCAGCTCGGCGGCGCCTTGCTGTCGGTGCGAGTGGAGGAGGGATCGCAGGTGCGCGAGGGCCAGATCCTGGCCGAGGTGGACGCCCGCGAACTGAGCGCGCAGGTGCGCAGCGCCGAGGCGTCCCTGGCCCTGGCGAAGTCCACGGCTGAGCGCTCGGAAACGCTCTTCAAGGACCGCATCGTCACTGCCGCCGAGTATGAGCGCGATCATGCGGCCCACGCGTCGGCCCAGGCCACGCTGGACGCGCTGCGGCTCCGGCTGAGCTACGCCCGTGTACGCGCGCCGACGAGTGGCGTCATCACGGACAAGCGCGCGGAGGCGGGGGACGTCATCTCGCCTCAGGCCCGGCTGTTCACGATCGCGGACATTTCCACGCTGGTGGTGCTGGTGCAGGTATCGGAACTGGACATCACCGGCTTGTCGGTGGGGCAGCCCGCCTCGATCACGATCGATGCCTTCGGCCCGGCGCGCTTCGCCGGGAGCATCCGCCGGATTTTTCCCGCAGCCGACAGCGTGACGCGCATGGTGCCAGTCGAGGTCGCACTCTCCGGTTCCTCCGCCCGGCAGCTCAAGCCCGGATATCTGGCACGGGTCACCGTGCAGCTCGGTGAGCGCCCGAACGTGCTGCTCACTCCGGTCAGTTCCGTGGTGGGGTCGCGCGACGCGCGCGCGGTGTTCGTGATGCGGGCCGGGAAGGTGGAGCGTGTTCCCGTGCGCATTGGCCAGACGAGCGGGAACGTCGTCGAGGTCCTGGAGGGCGTGAACTTCGGTGACTCAGTCGTCGTCGTGGGCGCCGAGAACCTGAGAGACGGAGCTGAGGTGCGCATCGTCGCCCCGATCGGTTCCCCAGCGAGAACGCCATGACCGTGAAAGACCACGAGGGACGCGGATTGTCCAGCTGGGCGATTCGCCGCCCGATCGGCACGCTGATGCTGACGGCCACCGTGTTGATCATCGGCTGGGTATTCGTCCGGCGGCTGCCGGTAGACCTGCTGCCGTCGGTTTCGTATCCGACCATCCGGGTCAACGTGAACAACCCGGGCGTGGAGCCGATGGTTCTCGAGGAAACGATTGCCAAGCCGCTGGAGGCCGCGCTTGCGGTCACGGAGGGACTGACGCGCATGGAGACGGACGTCCGCGAGGGGTCCGTGGGCGTAACGCTCCACTTTGCGCTGGGCATGAACGTGGACTACGCGCTCCAGGACGCGGCGAAGAACCTGGAACGGGTGCGGTCGCGGCTGCCGGAAGAGGCGGATCCGCCCAACATCTGGAAGTTCGATCCGTCGCAGATGCCGATCTACAGCGTGGGATTCTCGTCCCCCATCCGGGACCGGATATCGCTGCGACTGTGGGTGGACCAGCGGCTGCGTCCCCAGCTGCTGTCCATCCCGGGCGTGGCCGCGGTCGAGATTTCCGGTGGCCTGGTGCGCGAGATCCAGGTGGAGGTCGATCAGGAGCGGTTGCGGACGTATGGCCTGTCGCTCTCGCAGGTGATTGCCTCGCTGCGCAATGAGAACCAGGACATCGCCGCCGGCCGGATCACGTCGGCGTCCCGCGAAATCGCCGGCAAGACCGCCGGCAAATTCCGCTCGGTGGACGACATCCGCAGCATCCTGCTGACCAGCTCGTCGGGTACGCGCGTGGGGCTGACCCAGATCGCCACCATCCGCGATACGAGCGCCGAGGAGCGGTCGTGGTCCCGGCTGGATGGAGTGTCCGCGGTGCGTCTTTCCATCCGCAAGCAGCCGGACGCCAACACGGTGCAGGTCATCGACGGCGTCTCGGCTACGATCCAGCGGCTGGAATCCAGCGGATTCATCCCGCCGGATATCCGTCACGCGGTGACGTTCGATCAGTCGGGTTTCATCCGCGACGCGCTGGCCTCCGTGCGCAACGCGGCGCTGAGCGGGGCCCTGCTCGCGATGATCGTGGTGCTGCTCTTCCTGAAGTCGTTGCGCAAGACATTCATCATCGCGATCTCGATCCCGCTGGCGATCGTCGCGACGTTCATCGCCATGGGCTACGGCGGACTCACGCTCAACGTGATGTCGCTGGGCGGCCTGGCGCTGGGCACCGGCATCCTGCTGGACAACGCCATCGTGATGCTGGAAAACATTTACCGACGGCGCGAGGCCGAGGGGCTGGACGCAGAGACGGGCGCGCACGTCGGTTCGGCCGAGGTCCAGAGCGCCGTGGTTGCGTCCACCACGACGAACCTGGCGGCGGTGGTGCCGTTCCTGATGCTCACCGGGTTGTCGGCGATGGTGTTCAAGGAACTGATCCTCACGATCTCGTTCGCGATTCTCGCCTCGCTGCCGCTGGCGCTCACGCTGGTGCCCATGCTCGCCGCCCAATTGGGCAAGGTGCGATTCCAGAGCGGGCTGGACAAGCTGCGTCCGCTCGTGGCTTTCGAACGCTTCCTCGAGCGGGTGGGACACGGCTACCGGAAGGCGGCGGGCCGCACGCTGCGGCACCGGGGGTGGGTGCTCGCCGGCTCTGCCGCGATCTGCTTTGTGGCGTATCTCGGGCTGGGACGACTCAATTCGACGTTCCTGCCGAGCGTGGATGACGGCGCGGTAGGCGTGGGGATACGGTTTCCTTCAGGTACCGCTCCGCATCAGGCGAACCTTGCGGCGCTGGAATTGGAGCGTCTCGTCAAGGAGATGCCGCACGTCGTGAGTGTCTTCACGTCTGCCGGCGGGGGCGGGCGGGCCAATCTCGACGTGACGCTGGAGCCCACGACCAAGCGCTCCATGACCGCCGATGCCTGGGTGACCCAGATGCAGCAAAAGGCCCAGGAGCGCGGCTTCGCCGGCGGTCGCGTGTTCGTGCGTCCCCCGCGCATTCGCGGGCTGCGAACGAACAATGCGAACGCCGATATGGCGGTCACCATCATGGGCGACGACCTCACCGAGCTGGAACGGCTGGGACGCGAAGTGGAGCGCCGGCTACAGAACGTCCCGGGACTCGAAAACATGGAGGTGCAGGCGCAGGAGGCGTCGCCACAGATCGGTGTTTTTGTGGACCGCGAACGGCTCCGGTCGCTGGGCATGGACGCGAGTACCGTGGGTCAGACGCTGCGAACGGCCCTCGATGGCACGGTGGCCACCCGGTACGCCGAAGGCAACATGGAGTTCGACGTGCGTGTGATGCTGCCCCGCGGCAAGTTCGACAGCCCGCAGGCGCTCGCGAACGTGGCGATGTTCCCCGGTTCGCGCGGCGGGCCGCCGGTGTACCTGAGGGACGTCGCGGATGTGCGCGAGATGATGGGGCCCAACGAGATCCGGCGCGAGAATCAGAACCGCATCATGCGGATGAGTGGCGACATCATCACCGAGGTGGCGCCGGTGAGCGCGGTCGCGGATAGCGTGCGCGCGCGGCTGGCGGACATGACGTGGCCCAACGGCTACGGCATCATCATCGGCGGCGAAGAGGAAGCCATCAACGAGACGAACCGCCAGATGGCGCTGATCATCGCGCTGGCCATCTTCCTGGTGTTCGTGGTGCTCGCCGTGCAGTACGAGAGCCTGGTGGATCCCGTCATCATCCTGCTGGCGGTGCCGCTGGGGCTGGTGGGCGTCGTCGCCACGCTCTGGCTCACGGGCACCTCGCTCAGCGCGCCGGTGTTTCTCGGCATGATATTGTTGGCCGGCATCGTCGTGAACAACTCCATCCTGATGGTGGAGTTCATCAAGGACTTCCGTGAGCGGAAGCAAATGTCGATGCAGGACGCCGTCGTGGAGGCGGGGTTCATCCGCATGCGTCCCATTCTCATGACGACGCTGACGTCCATGATGGGGTCGCTGCCGCTGGCGCTGGGCATCGGCCAAGGGTCCGAGCTGATGCGTCCGCTGGCGATCGCGGTGGTGGGTGGCATCGCCGTTTCAACGATGCTGACGCTCTTCGTGCTGCCCAGTGCCTACGTGATCATGCATACGGCCTCCGATCGTGTTCACGCGTTCCTGTTCACGGGCCCGTCGACCAGCGTGCCCATGGGCGCGGCGGAGGCTGAAGCGGGAGACTGATTCGCGCGATTGGGTCGCCGAGGGGGGGTGCAGGGTGAAACCTGCACCCTCTTTCTATTAGCATTCTGGCGATGCCCAAACCACGATCCGCGGTTCCCGCCGAGACGAACGACAAGTCTCCCCTCGAGAACGTCCGAGACGCCGCCGACGCCCTGTTCCGCGCGGCCGCCGAATGCTGCCACCAGCACGATCGCGCTTCCCGCGTACATGCCAAGTCCGCCATGGACGACGAAGTGGACGCGGCGCAGCGGGCCTGCGAGGCGTGCGACGAGGTGCTGCGCGACATGACGGACGCGTACGAAACAACGTCCGCCAACGTGCGCCCCGGCGACGACGAGAAGTGGTGGCGTCACGCGAATGATATGTGGCTGGCGAGCCGCGAGTACCTGCGACGCAATGGCGGGTCCGACGACGAAAGCAGCCGCCTGCAGGAGCACAGTCCCGGGCGGCTGGGCAAGCTGCACACGGAATTCGAGCTCGAGGCCTCGGCGCTGCTGGCGCTGCGCCATGCGGCAGACGCGTATCGGCAGGATCGTCCGAACGTCGGCTGACTCGTGGCGCCCGTACGATCCCGTCAGGCCAGACGCAGCCCGCCCAATCCCTGGCTGGTCCTGCGGCGCTCGGGCATCCAGGGGCGCGGCGTCTTTGCCCGCAAGCACACTCCCAGCGGCACGCGCCTCATCGAGTACGTGGGCGAGCGGATCAACAACGCCGAGGCCGATCGTCGGTACGAGGACGAGCTGATGGGGCGGCACCATACGTTCCTGTTCATCCTGAACCAGCGCACCGTCATCGACGCCGCCGTCGGCGGAAACATCTCCAGGTACATCAATCACTCCTGCGATCCGAATTGCGTGGCCTGGATCGAAGGCCAGCATATCTGGATCGATGCGCTGCGCGACATTCGCGAGGGGGAGGAGCTGGCCTACGATTACGAGTACGATTTTCTTGCCGGGTACACCGTGGAGGACCTCGAGATGTATGCCTGCCACTGCGGCGCCCGGAATTGCCGCCTCACGATCGTGGACGTACCGAAGGACAAGCTCCACCTGATCGACGAACTCAAGCGGCGGCGCCTGGCTGCGAAACGCGGTCGCCGGGCCTGATGACCGAGCCCGCCGCCGTCCCCGCCACGGTCGCGTCACCCGTGCGCTCGCTCCGGGTGCTGCTCCAGGGGGTTGTGGACTACGCGGGGCTCTTTCCTCCCGCGTCACTCGCGATGTCCGCGGCGGTCGCCGAGTACGCGGGACACCGTGCCGCCGCGACAGCGTGGGCCCTGGGGCGGTTCGTGCTCCCCGCGGCGCGGCTGGAGGAGTTCGAGGCCGCGGCCGACGGGGTGCTCCCGCGGGAAGGCGCGCGCTCATGGGCGATGTCCGCGCTCGGCGCGAGCGACCTCGAGGAAGACATCGAGCGCATCGAGCGATTCAATGCCAGGCATGCCAACGTGCGCGACGGCGCGGTGCTGGTGGACACCGTTGAAATCAAGACACACTCCCCGCGCGATGTCACGCGAGCCGGCGAACTGCTGGACCGGCGGTTCGACACCTATATGGAAGTGCCCGTGGAGGACGACCCCGCGGAGTTGATCGCCGCCATCTCGCGCACGCGGTGCAAGGCGAAGATCCGTACCGGCGGGGTCACGCCGGACGCGTTCCCCACCAGCGCGCAGGTGCTGCGATTCGCGGCGCGCTGCATCGCGCACGGCGTTTCCTTCAAGGCCACCGCGGGACTGCATCATCCTTGGCGGGACGAGTATCGGCTGACGTACGCGCGAGAGGCGCCAGTTGGCACAATGTTCGGGTTTCTCAACATGCTGCTGGCCGTCGCGGCGCTGCACGCCGGACTCGGGGAGGAGCACGCGATCCGTCTGCTCGAGGAGCGCGACGCCTCGTCGGTGGAGTTTGGCCATGACGGCGTCCGGTGGCGCGACGCGTCGCTGCCATTCCAGGCGGTGCAGCGCGCGCGCGAAACGATGAGCACCTTCGGGTCGTGTTCGTTCCGCGAGCCCATCGCGGACCTCCAGGCGATTCACCTGCTGTGAGCTCCGCGACCGACCGCACGCACGATCCGGCATTGCGCTCGTGGGTCGAATCCGCGAATCGCGACGATGCCGAGTTCCCGATTCAGAACCTGCCGTTTGGCGTGTTCCAACGACGCCAGGGCAGGGCGGCCGTCGGGGTCGCCATCGGCGATCAGGTGCTGTCGCTGCCTGCCTGCGCCGGCCTCGGTCTGCTGGGCGACGATCTCGCCGCGATGGGCGAACTTTCCGCGGACGATTCGCTCAACGCGCTCATGGCGAAGGGAAGGCCGTTCGCGCGCGCGCTGCGGCACGCGCTCGTGGACCTGCTGGGCGAAGGGAACGCCGCGGCGGCGCGACGCGCATCCGACCTGCTCGCGCCCATGGCCGACGTCGAACTGCTGCTGCCGGTGCGGATCGGCGACTACTCCGACTTCTACGCGTCCGTCCACCACGCCACGAACGTCGGCTCGATGTTCCGGCCGGACAACCCGCTGCTGCCGAACTACAAGTACGTCCCGATCGGCTACCACGGGCGCGCGTCGTCCATGGTGGTGAGTGGAACGCCGGTTCGTCGGCCCTCGGGGCAGACGCGTGACGATGCCGCGGCGCCGCCCGCCTTCGGACCGTCCCGGCGGCTCGACTACGAGTTGGAGGTGGGAGCCTACGTGGGGGTGGGGAACGACATGGGGGCACCGGTTCCGCTGGAGCGCGCGGAGGAGCACCTGTGGGGCGTTTCGCTGGTGAACGACTGGTCGGCGCGAGACATCCAGAGCTGGGAGTACCAGCCCCTCGGTCCCTTCCTGGCCAAGAGCTTCGCGACGACCGTATCGCCCTGGGTGGTGACTCTCGACGCGCTCGCGCCCTTTCGCATTCCGCTCGCGTCGCGCGCGGCGGGGGATCCCGACCCGCTGCCCTACCTCTCTACGCAGGACAATCAGCGCTTCGGCGGGATCGACCTCACGCTCGAGGTGTGGCTGCGGAGCGCCGCCATGCGCACCCGCGGCGACTCGGCCCTGCTGGTGAGTCGCGGCCGGTTCGCCGACATGTACTGGACGCTTGCCCAGATGCTCACGCACCACGCCAGCAACGGCTGCAACCTGCGGACGGGGGACCTGATCGCGAGCGGCACGGTATCCGGCGCCGCGAAGGAGTCACGCGGGTGCCTGCTGGAGCGCGCCTGGCGCGGCACCGAGCCCATCGAACTGCCCACGGGCGAGCGCCGCGCGTTTCTGGCGGACGGAGACGAGGTGAGCTTGCGGGGCTACGCCGAGCGCAGCGGCTGGCGCCGGATCGGGCTGGGGGAGTGCGTCGGCGTCGTCGCGGGATGAGCTGCCCGCGGCCTGAAAAACCCGGGGCCGGGGCGAGGTGTTCCGGCCGGCGCGAGCCAGTACCAATACTTGGACG
>JBBDYA010000111.1:0-41197 GCA_040902005.1 Gemmatimonadaceae bacterium
TGGCGATCGCCGCCGCGCTATTCCCCTGACGCACCGGGTGGTGCAGCGCGGTCAGCCCGCCCACGCCGCCGACGGACGCGGCGAACCCGGGCACGCCGCCATTGATCGTGTCGACTTCCTCCTGCACCGGGCCACGGGCTGACGCGGCTGACGCATACACCACGCGTCCCGAGTCGATCGCGGCCTGGATCTGCGCCGCGGTGAACGGCCCCTTTGGCTGCGGGGCGGCGGCGCGGGCGGGCGCTGCCGCGGTCGCAGGCGCAGCAAGCGCCCCAGGCGCCGCGGCGCCTGTGCCGGTCGCGCTCTGTGTCCGCACCGTGAGCGAATCGCGATGCCGTTCCGGCTCGAAGGAGACGAGCACCTCGTTCCGCCGACGCGTGGCCGCCTGCTCCACGGCGGCCGCCTCCGTCAGGTTCATGACGCTGGTGTGGACATTCGGGTCCGCGCCCGCCTGGACAAGGGCGTGGATCGCGTCGGCGCGGCCGCTGGCGGCGGCAAAGATCAACGGCGTCTGTCCCCACTCGACCTCCCGCGCGTTGACATCAGCGCCGCGCGCGATGAGCGCCGAGATGGCGGCGGCATTGCCGGAGGCCGCGGCAAAGTGCAGCGCCGTCGCGCCGGTCGCCGTCAGCGCCCTGGCGTTGCTTCCTGCGTTCAGCAGCGCCTGCACCACGGCGCCATTCCCGGTCCTGGATGCAATGTGGAGCGGCGTGTAATCGCCGATGCGGGTGAGTGCGCGCACGTTCGCCTTCGCGCGCAGCAGGATCGCGGTCATCGCGGAATCACCGGCCTCAGCGGCCCAGTGCAGTGCCGTCATGCCGTCGCCCTGCGGCACGTTCACGTCCGCCTTGGCGGCGATGAGCGCGCGCACCGCGGGCAGGTCGCGCCGCATCGCGGCATCGGCCACCGGCGCCGGCTCCATCCAGAAAGCACCCGCAACGAATGCCAGAAGGATCGTCGTCATACGAACCTCAATCAAGTTGTCCTCCGCGTTCCTCCGCGCCATCCGCGGTTCAAGCCGTTACCAAACCGTGAACCGCAGAGGACGCAGAGAACCGGAAAACTGCCAAAGACTAGACGGTCAGCGCGAACGCCCCCGTGCTGTCCCCGAAGCTCTTCATGTCGTCCAGCCCAAGCTGGTGCATCAGCGTGAGCATCACGTTGGCCATGGGCGTCCCATCCGGCGCCTTGAGGTGCAGGTTCCCCTGGAGCGCACCGTTCCCGCCGCCCAGCAGCAGAAGCGGGCAGCGGCGATGGTTGTGGATGTTGCCGTCCGCCATCGGTGAGCCGTAGACGATCATGGTCTGGTCCAGCAGGCTGCGGTCGCCGTCCGTGGTCTCCTGGAGCCGCTGGAGGAAGTACGGAAGCATGCTCACGTGGTAGCGATTGATCATGTTGAACTCGAGGATCCCCGACTCGCGACCACCGTGATGCGACGCGGGATGGAATCCCTTGGTCGTGCCGCTCTCGGGATATGACCGGTTCGACGCGTCGCGCCCCGTCTTGAACGAGATCACGCGCGTCATATCGGACTGGAGCGCCAGCACCTGGAGGTCGAACATGAGCTTCATGTGTTCGGCGAACGAATCGGGAACGCCCACCGGCGCCTCGGGCAGCTCCCGCTGCTCGCCGCTCGAGTTGCGCGCCTCGATCGCCTGGATGCGGCGCTCCAGCTCGCGCACGTCCTCCAGATACTTGTCCAGCCGCTGCTGGTCCGCCGGGCCCACCTGGCGCTTGATCGCCTTCGTCTCGCCAACGATCCAGTCGAGGATGCTCTGGTTGGCCCGGCGGCGCGACATCCGGTCGGCGTTGTCCTTCCCAGCGCCAAAGAGCAGCTCGAACGCCGCTCGCGGATTGCGGATCATCGGGAGCGGCTCGCTCGGGCTCGCCCAACTGATCGTGTCGGTGTACGCGCAGGCGTAGTTGTAGTAGCAGCCGCCGGCCTGGTCGAGATTCTCGATGCACAGCTGCATGGACGGGATCGCCGTGTCGCCCGCGATCCGGCGCGCCACGAGCTGGTCCAGCGACGTCCCCACGTACAGGTCGGAGCCCTGCGTCTGCTTGGGATGCGACTGCGTCAGGAACACGGCGCTCGAGCGGAAGTGATCGCCGCCGATCTCGGGTGCCTCGAACGCCTCGGCCATGCGCACGTCGGTGTTGCTCACGATCGTGACGTACTTGCGCCAGGGCTCGAGGGGCGCGAGTGCGCCCTCGGGACTCAGCGCGAAGTCCCGCCCCACGGACGCTGGCGACCAGAGGTGCTTCGTCGCGCCCCACGCGTTGCTTCCCGCGGCGCCGTGCACCGATTCGATGCAGATGAGCCGCGTCTTCCCGGCTGCGGCTCCCGCCCCTTCGGTGGCGCCCAGCGACCGCATCGCGGGCGCCATGGCATCGAGATACGGGAGGGCCACTGAGGCGCCGAGCCCGCGGAGGAAGGTGCGGCGCGGCATTGCCTTCTGGGTGAGAATCTTCACTGTTCCACCTCTGTGGAGAGGGCGTCCACGCGTTTCATGCGGAACGCCGGGCTGTGTACCACGCCTGAGATGAACGACGACATCGCATACCCTTCACGCTCGGCGTCGCGCACGATGGCGCGGATCGTCGGCTGGTCGTAATCCTCCACGCGGCGGCCCACGGCGTAGGCCAGCAGGTTCTCCGCGAACGCGCGCATCAGCGGGATGGGGCGCGACACAAGCGACCGGGTGAGATCCGCCGGCGACGACACCGCCATCCCGTCGTACATCGTGCCGCGCGTGTCGAGCGGCGCGCCGTTCTCGCGATACCGCCATCTGCCGGTGACGTCGAAGTTGTCGAGCGCCAGCCCAATCGGGTCCATGTACTGGTGACAGGTGCGGCAGGTGGGATCCGCGCGGTGCAGCTCCATCCGCTCGCGGGTGGTGAGCTGGCGTCCGTCTTTCGACGAAGCCGTCTCCTCGAGATCGGGGATGTCCGGCGGCGGCGGGGGCGGCGCCATGCCGATGAGCACCTCCATCACCCACTTGCCTCGCAGCACCGGCGACGTCCGGTTCGCCATCGACGTCTGCACCAGGATGCTGCCATGGCCGAGCAATCCACGCCGGGAGCTGTCCGGGTAGCTCACCCGCCGGAACTCCGGCCCCGAGACATTCGTGATTCCGTAGTGGCGCGCCAGTCGCTCGTTCACGAACGAATGGTTCGCTGTGAACAGGTCGAGCGCGCTGCGGTTCGATCGCACGGCGTCCCAGAAGAACAGCTGCGTCTCGCGCACCATCGCGTCCGCGAGCTGCTGATCGTAGTCGGGGAACCAGAAGGCGTCGGGGCGCACCTTCTCCACGTCCTGCAAACGCAACCACTGTGACGCGAAGCGCGTCGCCAGCGCCTCGGCCCGGGGATCCGCCAGCATGCGCGTCAGCTGCGCGTCCAGCGTCGCGGGCTCGGACAGGCGCTTCTGCGTGGCGAGATTGAGCAGCTCGTGATCCGGAATGCTTCCCCAGAGAAAGAACGACAGCCGCGACGCGAGCTCGATGTCCGTCAGGGCGAAGTCCTCACCGGGACGGGCACCCTCAGGCACTCCCTCCACCCGGAACACGAACCAGGGGCTTGCGAGCATCGCCTGGAGCGCCGTGCGAATCCCTTCTTCAAACCCGCCGCCGTTGCGCGCGCCCTCGCGGTAGAAGCGCAAGAGTCCGTCGCGGTCGCGCGCCGTGAGTGGACGCCGGTACGCGCGCGTCCCCAGCTGGTCGATGATGCGCTCCGCGCAGGCACGCTCGGAGACGCGTGCCGATGGACGGCAGGAGAAGATGATGCGCCGGCTTGTCGTCTCGGAGACGCCCGTCGGCGACGCGGGGCCGGTGATGCTCAGCTCCATGAGGTGCGGCGGCGCGGTGGTTCCGGCGCTCGCGGTCCCGTTGCTGGCCAGCGACCAGTCGTGCGGCCTGATGAGGTCCTCGTAGGGTCCCTCCTGGCGCCGAATGAACGCCGCGGTGACGCGCTGCTGTCCTGCTTTCACGAAGATCGGCTCGGTGCGAACCCAGTCGGCTCCCTGTGGCGCATCCGCGGACGCGAGGGCGCGGTCCATGCCACGCTCGTAATGCAGCAGTGCCACCCGGCGTCCGTCCACGGAGAGGTCGATGTCCTCGAGCCGGCTGCCCACGCCGCCGCGCACCTCCATGCGGAACGAGTACATGCCGTCCGCCGGGAACGGATGCTCGGCGACGAGCCCGCCGCGCGTGCCGTACGGGGCGCCCTCGATCCGGTTCCACGGGTGCTGCGAGGTGAAGGGCGACGCCGTGTATTGGGAGGAGAGGGAAGCGGCCTTCGGGTCACCGCTCGCGATACGCGCCACCGCGGCCGCGGCGTTGAGGTACGCCTCCAGCAGCGTGGGTGAAAGCGCCTGCACGTCGGCGATGTTGTCGAAGTTGGCGCTCTTGGTGTCCAACGGGAGGTAATCTCCCGCGTCGATGACGACGTCGAGCAGGTCGCGCACCGCGCGCTCATACTCGGCTCGGTTGAGACGCTGGAACAGCCGCTGCCCTGGATTGCGACGCGTACCGCTGTCGAGTTCCTGCTCGATCGCTTCGGCCAGCATGGTACCCGAATCCGGCGCGAGCCTCCGGATGGCATTCGGCGGCGGCATCATCTGCGCCCGCAGCTTGCGAACCATCTTTTCGGAGACGTCCAGCCGTGCGCGCGCCGAATCCAGACCGTAACCCTGGAGTGACAGATTACCGCGCAGCTGGCGCGGGTTGTGGCAGCCGACGCAGTAGCGCTGCACCATCTCGTTCGCAGCCTGTCGCTTGAGGCCAGCCGGCGGCGCGTGGCTCGTAGCGCGCAGCTCGGAGCTCGTTCGTCCAGCCAACCAGACCGCGGCCACCATGGTGGTGGCCACCGCGTGAGACAGCCTCATTCGGAAAACCCCCCCCCCCCCCCCGCGCGTGGACAACAGCGGACTCTCTCTATAGTATGGCCGCGAGGGGGCGGGGCAGCCAGAGGGAGCTTTCAGGTCCCCCCCCCTCCCCCCCACAGCCGAGGACGCCTTAGTGCGCAAGAGCATGTTGGTTCTCGCGAGTGCGATCATCGCCGCGCCGGCGGCGCCGGCCATCGCCCAGTCGCCCCCCCCCGCGAACGCGACTGCGCGCCTGAATCCCGTGATCGAGCTGCTGGAGCAGCGGCAGGCCGTGTTCGGGTTGTATGCGCCGGCAAATCCGCGCGTCCGTCCCGGTGCGGAGCCTTCCGCGACTCAGGCTTCTGCGAAGACGCCGGTGCAGCTGGGGCGGGATGCGCTCGCGTACACGCGCGCGGACTACATCTTCGACGGCTCGATGGAGGGAAACTTCGAGCGCGGCTACGCCACCTTCGTCGAGCTGGCGCGCGGGATGTTCGACGGCGGGATGCTGCGCGCTGCGCCCACTCGGCGGCTCACGCACCCGCTGTTCGTGAAGACGCCGGAGATAGCGGCGGACCCCGACAGGGCGCGCGCGCGCATCGCCCAGCAGCTCAACCTGGGGGTGAGCGGGATTGTCTTTGTGGACGTGCAGAGCGCGGATGAGGTCAGGCAGGGGCTGGCGATGATGCGTTTCGCGTCGAAGGGCGGGACGCGTCCGGACGCCGTGGACGGCGCGCCGGCTCGCTGGGGGATGGGCGAGCAGGAGTACCGGGAGCGTGCCGACCTGTGGCCGCTGAATCCGCGGGGCGAGCTGGTGAACTTCGCCATCGTCGAGAGCAGGGAAGGGCTGGCGAAGGTGCGTGAGATCGCCGCGGTGCCTGGCATCGGGGTGCTCTTTCCCGGCGCGGGCACGCTGCGCGGGATCTTCTCGACGGCCGATTCCACCGGGCGACGGGTGCTCGACCAGGCCGCGTGGGAGGGCGCGATCCAGCAGGTGCTGGCCGCGTGCCGGGAGTTCGACGTGCCGTGCGGCTATCCCGCGGGCGAGGCCGACATCGAGATGCGGATGAAGCAGGGCTTCCGCGTGTTCATCATCGGCTGGGGCGACGCCGGCTTTCGCGCCGTGGACGCGGGGCGAAGGACGGCAGGCCGGGACTGACGCGTGCCGGACGCGCCGGCGTCTTAAGACCTACAGTCGCACTTCAAAGCTGATCCCGGGCGGCGTCGCAAGCGGTCCAGTCGCAAACGCGGATCTCGTCAGCTCGTACAAAACGCGCTCGCTGCCCCTGGCATCTGTTCGCACGCCGACGTACATCCCACCGATCTTCTCCACGGCGAGCCGCGATCTGCGATTCTCGGGTCCGATCCGGAAAAGCACCCGCTCGACGGCCTCGAAAGCATGCTCCAGCATCAGGCGCTTCATCTCGCCGTTGTACTTGCCGCCCCAGCACCGGCGCGCCAGGAAGCTCCACCCGATCTCAACGACACTTCTCACCGCGTCGAAGTCGTGGTAGCGAGACGAGCCCACGATCTCTCCGCTGGGGCGTTCGACGGCGATCAAGGCACCTGACGTCAATGCCTCCGTGAAGAACTGGCGGAAGACCTCCTCCTTGTATCGATCCGGCTCCGGATGCTGTGCCCATAACAGCGGATCTGACGCGACCGCAAAGAGGTCGGCCCAGTCCTCAGGCCGCAAAGGCCTCAACTGAAGAAGAGAGCCCGTGAGAGTCGGCTGCGAATCAAACATGGTGGCCTCAGAGATACGCGGGAGCGTGCACGGCCCGAACTCCGGCCATGGGCGTGCCTCAACCCGCCTGCGATTGAAACCGGCTAATCGACGAAACCCGCCCGTCGGCGGGAAGCTCAATCCTCCCGCAGCGCCACGTTCGGCTCAAGGCTTGCGGCTCGGCGCGCCGGGATCCAGCACGCCGCGGCGGCGATGCCGAAGAACAGCGCCACGATCGACGCGAACGTCACCGGATCCGTCGGCGTCACGCCGACGAGCATCCTCCCCATCGCCCGCGTCAACCAGAACGCGCCGAGCAATCCGGCCACGATGCCGAAGGCGCTGAGCACCAGCCCCTGCCCGATGATGAGCCGGAAGATGCTCGACGGCTGCGCGCCGAACGCCATGCGCACTCCGATCTCCGACGAGCGCTGGCGCACCAGATTGGCCAGCACCCCGTACAGCCCGATCGCGGCGAGCGCCGCGGCCAGCGCCGCGAACACCGAGATGAGCCCGAGCGCGAACCGCGTCGGTGCCATCGCCCGCGACACGTTATCGCTCAGTGGCACCACCTCGGTGATCAGGAGCTGTGGATCCACCTCCCGGAGCGCCGCGCGGACCGGGCCGGCGATCGAGAGTGGATCTTCGCTCGTGCGCACGAGCCACGCGTTGCCGAAGTTCCCCTGGAAGTAGATCGATTCGTTCTCTTCACCGTGAAGCGTCGTGTGGCGCAGGTGCTTCACCACGCCCACGACGGTGTAGGGTTCGGCGTCCGGTCCCCCCGGCCGCGCAAGCAGCGTCTTGCCGACGGCCGATTCGTTCGGGAACGCCATCTGCGCGACGAGGTCGTCGATGATCATCGTCCGCGCGCCCTCCACTTCGTCGCTGGCGTCGAAGTCGCGTCCCGCGATGATGCGCGCCCGCATCGTCTCGAAATAGCCGCGCGGCACGAAATGGAACTGCCCCTGTTGATAGAGCGAGGGATCCGCGCGGGCCTCCTCGCGCCCCCAGCGGCCGCTGGAGGGGCTCGCGTCGAGGGGAAGCTGCGTGGCCTGCGTGAGCCCCGTGACGCCGGGGATCGCGCCCAGCCGCTGCCTGACCGAAGCCACCTTCGCCTGCGCTTCCTGCGCGGACCGCGCCCGCATGTTGCCAAGACGGAAGGTGAGCAGACCGTCGGCTGCGAAGCCGGGGTCGGTGCGGTTCAGCGCGATCGCGCTCCGGATCATCAGCCCGCAACCGATGAACAGGATGAACGACAGCGCGACCTCTGCCACCACGACGGCCCGCCGCAGGAGCGCGCCGTGTCCGCCAGTCATTCCGCGGCCGCCGGCGCGAAGCGCGTCGGTGAGCTGCGGCCGCGACGCGCGCAACGCGGGCACCAGGCCAAAGAGCACCGCGGACACGACGCATGCAGCCATCGTGAAGCCGAGCACCCACGGGTCGATCGACACCGTGTCGATGAGTGGGAGATCCTGCGGCGCGAGGCGGAGCAGCAGCTTCACGCCAGCCCACGCGAGCCCGAGTCCGAGAAGCCCGCCAGCGAGCGACAATACGAGACTTTCCGCGAGCAGCTGCCGCGTCAACGCCCACGTCGATCCGCCGAGTGCGGCGCGCACGGCCAGCTCGCGTTCGCGGCCCGCGACGCGCACCAGCAGCAGGTTCGCGACATTGGCGCACGCGATCAAAAGGACGAAGACCACCGCGCCCATCAGCGCTCGGATCGTGGGCCTGACCGAGGCGACGATGTCGTCCCGCATTCCCTCGGCGCGGAAATACAGGCCGACCGTTTTCTTCAGCGGGAATCGCTCCCACAGGCCCCTGGAGATCTGGTCGACCTGATTGTGCGCGGCGGCGAGCGTCACTCCCGGCTTCATTCGTCCGACCGCGTGCCACCCCACGTTGTTTCGTGCGAGGTCGGCCTCGTAGTTGATGCGCGCCGAGATCCAGACGTCCGGCCGCCGCTCCATGCCCGCCCGTGGCGGAAAGTGCAGCTCGACGCCGGGCGCAAGCACGCCGACGACGAGGACCGGCGCGCCACCGCCGATCTGGATGTTCTTCCCGATGATGGATGGGTCGCTGCCGTACTGCCCGCGCCAGAACTCGTCGCTGAGGATCGCGATGCCCGGGAGCAGGTTGGGCGGCGGTCCGGCCGGGGCCTGGCCTGGCTGGAACTGCACCAGCTGGTTCGGGCGCCCGTCCTCGGGCTGGAAGTTGCGGCCGCGGGCGACGCGGACGCCGAGCACGTCGAAGATGTTTGGCGTTGCGGCGGCGGTGCGGATCTGCTGCGGCGGAGATCCTTCGACGATCAGCGGCGCAGTGCCGGTGCGGACGCCCGCGATCCCCTCGAAGAGCGTCGCCTGGTCCATCACGTCCTTGAGATCGCCGGCCGCGAAGATCCAGTCCGCAACATTGCGCGCGCGAAGCTCCCCCCAGATGATCGCGAGGCGCTCCGGCTCATGGTACGGGAGGGGGCGAAGCAGCACCGCGTTCGTGACGCTGAAGATCGCCGTGGTGGCGCCGATGCCCAGCGCGAGCGTCGCGATCGCGGTGACGGCGAACGCCGGGTTCTTGCGAAGGGTGCGCGCCGCGAAGGCGACGTCTCTGCCGAAGCTGGACATGGTTGGGCTCTCGCTGGGTGCGTGGCACGAACCTACTGCGTCCTGTGTTGGACAGCATTACGCCAGGATTACGTTGGTGTTGGCATTCAGCACCGGGACGCGTCAACCACCGGCCGCCTCGCTTACGCGGACGAGCTCCGCCCGGCCATCCCGAACATCATGATGCGTGTCGCTTCGTCGAGCAGCGCTTCGAGGCTCGGCGCCACCCCGTGCGTCTGCCCGTCGAGCGTGAGCATGACGAGACCGTGCAAGGTGGACCAGGTCGTCACAGCCATCAGCCACGGGTCGCCCGGCCCGACCAGCCCGGCTTCCTGCAGGCGCCGTATTCCCTCGGAGACGAAACCGAGCACTCCGCGCCCCGTCTCCCGCAGTTCCGGCAGGTCCTCCGTGTTCGCCACTTCCGGGCCAAACATCACGCGATAGAGCGCGGGATTCGCGAGCCCGAACTTCACGTAGGCCACCGCCACCATTTTCAGCCCCAGGCGCGGCGCATCCGGCGTGCGCTGCATCTCTGCGAGCATCGCCTGCTCCATGGCCCGGAATCCCTGCGCCGCGACGCCCGCCATGAGCTGCCGTCGGTCGGCGAAGTGCCGATAGGGCGCCGACTGACTCACCCCCGCCGCCCGGGCCACCGCGCGAAGGGTCAGCCCTTCGATCCCCTCGCGCTGCAGGATCTCCAGCGCCGAAGCGAGCAGGGCAGACCGTAGGTCCCCGTGATGATAGGCGCGGCTGCGCCCCCGCGGCGCGGAAGCTCCCCCCCCCCGTGGCCGGCGCGAAGATGTCATGTGAAACAAAGGTAATGTTGACATCGTAAACATTCAATGTTAACGTCGTTCACATCAACCTCTGGCTGGAGCAGGTCCCATGAGACTTCGAATCGTAATCATTGCCGGCGCCCTTGGAGCAGGCAGTGTCCTGCACGCCCAGGCACCGGCCTCGCCGGCGCCGGCTTCCGCCACACCCGAGCTGGCCGCGCTGCGAGCCTGCACCGCCCTGATCGATGCAGGCAAGGGCGCCGAGGCGAAAGAGCCGGGGACGGTGGCCGCATCCCGGTATATGATGCGCGTCGAGCAGAACCCGCGCGACGTCGATGCCCTTGTCGGCGCGGCGCGCGCAAAAAGCCAATGCCTGGTCCCCTCAGCCAACTTCCTGGCGCAGGGGGAGCTGTCGAGCGACGCAATGGAGCTGCTCGACCGCGCGCTCGATGTCCAGCCGGATCACTGGATGGCGCGCTACGTCCTGGCATCCATCGCGTACCGCTCGCCGTCGTTCCTGGGACGGGGGAAGCGGGCCGCGAAGGAGTTCGACGAGCTCCTGCGTCAACAGGGCGACCGCACCGACGATCCCAGGTACGCTCGCGTTTTTGCGATGCGCGGGCTGCAGCTGAGTCGCGCGGGTCAGGGGGACAGCGCCCGCGTCCTGTGGGCGCGCGGCGCCCGGCTCTTCCCGGACGACGCGGAGCTCGGGCAGCTGCTCGCCGAGGTCCCCAAGCCGAGCGAGAGCGTCGCGCCCAAGCCGGCTGCGGGGAGCACCGCTTCGCCGACGCTCGACGCGGTCCAGGTGAAGGCGACCGCCGGTCCTCGCAAAGCGCCACTCCCTTCCATCAAGGACGTGACGCGGTCCCAGGTGCTGCTCACGGCGGGAGGCACCGCGGACGTGCTGCAGTCCGTGCAGATGCAGCCCGGCGCCACGCGAGTGGGTGAAGGCGGCGACATCTACACGCGCGGCGGCGACGCGAGCGAGACCGCCATTGTGGTCAACGACAGTCGCATCCTCTCGTTGGCGCGCTTCGAGGGGCTGAACGGCAGCATGTTCGGCGCGATTGAGCCGTTCGTGGTGCGTTCGGTGCGCTATTCAAGCGGCGGGTTCAGCGCGAAGCACGGCAACGCCCTTTCCGGCGTCCTGGAGATCGAAACTGACGGGCGGCCCATGGAACGACAGACCCGAATCGGCGCAAGTCTGGTGCAGGCCGCCGCCACGTTCCGCGCTCCGTTCACGCGCAAAGTTGGCGGATGGCTGAGCGGGCGCGTCTCACATACGGGCGCGCTGCTGGAGACGCACGGTCGCTCCGAGGAGTTCAGTGGGGCGCCGCACTCCCAGGAAATGATCGGATCGCTGATCGCGTCGCCGACGCCCTTCACGGAACTGCGCGCGACCGCAGTGGTTGAGCGAGACGATTCGCGTCCGTACCTTACGGCGGCGGGCTGGCGAGGAGCATTCGAAGCCCAGGGCGAAACGCGCGCGTTGCTGCTCTCGTCGCGCTGGATGTCGTCGCGTGCGCCTGTGGTGGTGCGCGCGAGCGCGGCGGGAAGCAGCCGCTCCAACACATGGGCGTTCGGTGTGCTCGAGCGCGAACGCAGCGAGCGGTCCGCGCGCGCCCGCATCGACGCCGAGTATCAGGCGCGCCAGTCGCTGATGCTGCGCGCCGGCCTCGAGCAGGGGACGCATCTGCGGGACGAACGCGGCGCGGTGCCGACGACGTCCACGGTCGCCGAGGGCTCTCCGGTGCGCGTGCTGGACGACGAACGCTCGACCGCGAATCAGGTGGGCGGCTACGCCGAAGCCGAGCTGGCGAGCGGCAGGTTCTCCATCATCGCCGGCGGACGCGCCGACCGGCTGCCGGGGGAAAAGCAGGCCACGCTCGATCCTCGGCTGGCGCTCGCCGCGCGGTTCGGTCAGTGGAGCACCCGGTTGAGCGGAGGCGTGTTCCACCAGGGGCGCTGGCGCGGCGACGCGGCAATTCCGGATGCCGGCACTCCATCGGGGCTCTCCCTCACTGCGCGACATCTCGTCGCGGGGGTAGAGCGCGAAACGTCCTCGAATCTCCTGCGCGCGGAGGCGTTCTCGAAGCGGTACTCCGACTACCGCGCGTTCGGCGCGGGGCCCGCGATCGCGGGAACCGACGCGCGCGGCGTGGAGCTCGTCGCGCAGCGGTTGAGCGGAAGCGTCACCGGTTTCGTGGGCTACTCGCTGCTGGACGCGACGTCGCGGCTGGTGAGCGGTGACCGCGTGCGCGGTTCCTTCGACGTGACGCATTCGGTGACCGCGTCGCTGACGCGGAGTCTCAACGCCGACTGGTCGCTCGGCTCTACGCTGCGGTACGGAACGGGCGCTCCTCGAACGCCGGTTCTGGGTGGAACTACGAACGCGGACGGCCGGATTGAACCGGTGTACGGCGCGCTCATGAGCGAGCGTCTGCCCGCGTACGTGCGCGCCGACGCGCGGATCATGCGGTACGTGCGTCTTCCCGGCGTGCTGCTTACGACGTACGCCGAGGTGCTCAATGTGACGAACCGCGCCAACGTCGCGACGTTCACATACAGTCCCGATTACTCGTCGCGCGAGGCCGTACACACCTTCTTCTCCAGGCGGACGGTGGTGATCGGGGGCGAGTTGATGTTCCGCTGAGGATGGCCCCTGCCACCAGCTCTTGACAGAACCGCCCGTGATGCTAAATACTTAGCAGTCGACTGCTAATATTCCAGCATCAGGAGGGGGAGTGGCCAAGGATTCCGTGGCGGGCCGGCTGGCGCGGCTCAGCCGGCGCGAGCGAGAGATCATGGATGTGCTCTATCGGTGCGGCCGGGCGACTGTGACCGACGTCATGGACGCCCTCGCGGACCCGCCGAGCTACTCGGCCGTGCGCGCGACCCTCAACATCCTGGTTGGCAAGGAACAGGCGATCCACCGACAGGACGGACCGCGTTATGTCTACCTGCCGGTGATCCCCGCGGACACGGCCCGGAGAGCCGCCATCACCCACGTCATCGATACCTTCTTCGGCGGCTCCGCCGAGGAGGCCGCGGTCGCGCTGCTCCAGATGTCGGATACGACGCTGCCCGCTGGCGTCGTCGCGCGTCTGACACGTGAGGTTCAGAAAGCGCGTAAGGAGGGCAGATAGTCATGAGTATTCCAGCAACCCTTGGATCAATGGACGCCGTCGGTTCCTTCGCTCTCCTCGTCACGGCCAAGGCCGCCCTGCTGTATGCGGTTGCTGCCGGAGTCACGCTGCTCGTGCGCCGCCGTTCCGCCGCGTCCCGGCATCTGATCTGGTCGCTGGCGATCGCGGGCGCGGTCGTGCTTCCGATCGTCGCTGCCGTCCTTCCAGTCACGCTGCATCTGCGGCCGGCCCGTACCCTCAGCGTCGACGAGCACCGCTTGGTCGACGCGGCGCCTGCATCTCGGGGCGCGGCCGTCGGCGAACCCGGTACACCGGGCAGCGCGCCGCACGCGGAATCGTCCGTGGCATCCCTCTCTGCCGAGACCGTCGGCACCGTCAAACCATTCGACTGGGCGTTGGCGCTGCTCGCTCTCTGGCTCGCCGGCGCGCTCGTCCTGTTGGCGCGGTTCATCGTCGGAGCGGTGCGCGTGCACGCCCTCGTGCGGCGCGCCGCTCCCGCGGCGGACAGCGCGTGGCGCATCAGCGACGAGGTCGCGATGCCGTTCGCGTACGGATTCTTTCGCCCCACCGTTGTCCTGCCCTCCTCATCGCTCGACTGGAGCCTGGAACGCCGCGAGGCCGTACTGGCTCACGAGCTCGCGCACCTCAGCCGTGGAGATCTTCTCATGAATGCACTGTCGCACCTCGCCCGCGCGCTGTACTGGTTCAATCCGCTGGCCTGGCTCGCCTCGCACCGGCTGCGCATCGAGAGCGAGCGCGCCTGCGACGACGCCGTCCTGCGACGCGGCGCCCGAGCCTCGGACTACGCCGATCACCTGCTCTCCATCGCCAGCAACGCGGCGGCGCACCTGCCCGGCGCGGCCCTCGCGATGGCGCGCCGCTCGGCGTTCGAGGGACGCCTGCTCGCCATTCTCGAGCCGGGTATCGAACGCTCCGCACCCTCGCGCTGGCGGGTTGCCGTCACGACGGCGGTGCTTCTCGTCGTCATCCTTCCGCTCGCGGCCGCGTCGCCGACCGCGCGCGTCATTGCGATGTCGCCGGCATTACGATTCGTCCCGTCCTCCACCGCGGCCGTCGTTCCCACGGCCTCACCCGCGAATGCGCCGGCCGTGCAGGAGCGCGTTGTCGAGGAGCCGGCGCGGCCGGTCACCAACCAGCAGCCGGCGTCCGCGGTGAGCGCGCTGATCGAGACCCTTGGCGACGGCAACGCCGCCGTCCGCCTCGCCGTCGTGAATTCACTCGGCTCCCTCAACGATCCCCGGGCCATCGCGGCCCTGGGCAAGGCGCTGCGCGAAGACATCGATCCGCGCGTGCGCGAGGCCGCCGCCGCGGCGCTCGGCGAGATCGACGACCCCCAGGCCGTTCCGCACCTGCTCGATGCGCTCAAGGCGGAGCGCGTTGCCGCGGTGCGCGAGCGCATCGTGGAGTCGCTGCGCGAGATCGATGACCCGTCGGCGGTGGCTGGCGTGCTCGCGGCGACGCGCGATTCGAGTGCCGCGGTCCGCCGCGCCGCCGTATCCGCACTCGGTGAGTTCGAGGACCAGTCAACCGTTGCGGCGATCGCCGCCCTGGCGCGCGACGCTGACGTGGAGGTCCGGCGCCAGGTTGCCGACGCACTCGGGAATCTCGAGAATCCGGTGGGGCTGAACGCGCTGATCTCCCTGTCGCGCGACGCCGACCCCGAGGTGCGAGAATCGGCAGTGAGTGGGCTCGGCAATCTGGAGGACACGCGGACGCTCGACGCGCTCGTGGCAGCACTCAAGGACTCGAATGCCGACGTGAGAAGCCAGGCCGCCGATGCGATACAGAACATCCCGGACCTGCGCCGGGCGCCGGCACCGCTCATCGCGGCGCTCGGCGACACGGATCGCGAGGTGCGTCACAGCGTGGCGCACGCGTTGGGGTCCATCGGCGACGAAGCCGCCGTGCCGGCACTGAAGAACGCGCTGGCCGACGCCAACGTCGAGGTTCGCCGGGCGGTAGCTGAAGCGCTCTCGGACATCGGAGGGGTGGAGGCGATCACCGCGCTCATGGGACTGCTCAAGGACCGGGACCCCGAGATCCGGCGCACTGCCGCCGAAGCGCTCGGGAAAGACAGGTGACCGTCACCAGGCGCTGGCTCATTGCGGGCGTTGTGGCCGGTGGCGTGATTGCCGCGACGGTCGTGGCGCCTTCGGCGCGCGAGCCCGTACGCGCGATGCCGGCTGCACCGCCGCAGCGCCCTTCGGCCAGCGACACCGCTGCGGTTGCACGATTCCTCATGGCGGTGCGAGGCGCCGACCCGCTGCTCTGCGAGCTGGCGGCGCGCAGCGTGGACGGCCGCGGGTGGTGGTCCGGCTGGGGTGGGGGGGGGGGCTCGGCCTCGGGCGCTCCGCTGGAGGTGGATTCCGCCGCCGCGGCGACCATCCGGCGGGTGCACGACGCTCCCAGCGATGCGCGGCTTGTCCCGCGACTCGCCGCCGGCTTGCGCGACACCGACCGCTGCGTGCGCCGCGTGTCCGGCTCCTTGCTTGGACGGGTGAAGCATGCCGAGGCGACAGGGGCGCTGCTCTCTGCACTGGACGACACGTCGGCCGAGACACGCGCCGCGGCCGCGATCGGGCTCGGACTGGCCGAGGAGCAGCGCGGCGTTCAGCCACTGATTCGGCGCCTTCGCGACGCGTCTCCCGACGTGCGGCGGTCGGCGGCGTGGGCGCTCGGCGCCATCGAGGATCGTGCGGCCCTGCTGCCGCTCATCGAGACGCTGGAGAGGGACACGGACGCACGGGTGCGGCAGGCCGTCGCGTGGGCAATCGGCAACGTCACCGGCTAGCTCGAAGATTCCTCGCCAGCCGTCTGGATCCCGTGCGGGCGATGCGCGCCGAGTAGAGCTCACCTGAGAGAGCGGATCCGTCGAACAGGATCCGAAGCGACTGCAGTCACCGCGCCGCGCGCCGCCTCTTCTCGCCGCGGTGCCTGGCATCGGTGTGCTCTTTCCCGGCGCGGGCACGCTGCGCGGGATCTTCTCGACGGTCGATTCCACCGGGCGACGTGTGCTCGACCAGGCCGCGTGGGAGGGCGCGATCCAGCAGGTGCTGGCCGCGTGCCGGGTAAGCTCCCCTATCGGATAGACAGTTCATCGTAGACTTTCGGGGGTGCCTGACGGGAGGGCATCTCGATGCGAAAGTCGCGGTTCACGGAGTCGCAGATCGTCGCGATTCTGAAAGAGGGAGAGGCTGGTGTGCCGGTATCCAGCACGCGGCGCGGCGATGCAATGCGTTTCACTCCGCACGCATGGCGAGTGACGGATCGATGCGCGTGGCCCTGCGCGCCGGTATCCACCCCGCGAGCGCGGCGACGCCAAAGAGCACGGCCGTCATCAGCGCAAACGTGCCGGGATCGGCGGGCTGCACTTCGAAGAGCAGAGATCCCAGGATGCGCGTGAACGCCAGCGCGCCCGCCAGGCCGATGATCGCGCCGATCGCGGTCAATCCCACCGAGCGGGCGAGCACGCGCGCCCGGATGCCGGATGGCGACGCCCCCAGGGCCATGCGGACTCCGATCTCACGCGTATCGCGGGCGACGGCGTACGAGAGCACGCCGTACAACCCGATGGATGCCAACAGGAGCGCGAGCATGGCGAACGCGCCAAAGAGGATGGCGTTGAAGCGCAGCGGCGCGATCGAGCGGGCCAGCGCGTCTTCCATGGTCTGCACGTTCGCCAGGGCGATGCCGGGATCGAGCGCCGCGAGCTCGCGTCGCGCCGCGCGCGCCAACTCGCCCGCGCCGCCACGGCCTCGCACCAGCACGGCACCGCTGAGTCGTGGGCTCTGCCGTTGCGGCACATACACGATTGGACGGGGGGCATCCGTCGCGCCCTCCAGGCGCACGTCACCTGCGACGCCCACGATCTCGCGGCGCACGCGCTCATCGCGCCACGAGAACACCTGTCTGCCCACGGCGTGGGACAGAGGCTGCCCCGGGAACATCGTCTGTGCGAACGCGCGCGTCACGATGATCTTCGGGGAGGCCGTCGTGTCGTCCCGCTCCTCGAACGGCCGTCCCGCGAGGATCGGCTGGCCGGCCGCCTCGAAGTACTGCGTGCCCACCTCGGTCCACATGATATCCACCTCTGGCCCGCCCGGCGGCTCGGGTGCGCCCGCCTCGATCATGGTGCGCCCGAGGTAGACTCCGCCGCCGCCAAGCGGTAGGGCGGTGGTTACGCTGGCCGCCGTGACGCCGGGAATACCGCGCAGCCGGCGCATGAACTCGTCCCAGAATGCCGCCACCTGCTGGTTCCCCTCGAAGCGGCCCTGCGGCAGCGCGATCCGGAAGGCGAGCGTTTCACGGATATCGAGGCCCGTGTCCACGTCGCGCAGCTTCATCAGGGATTTCGCGAGCAGCCCGGCGCCGGCGAGGAGCGTGAGCGACATCGCGACCTCCGCGACCACGAGCGCGGCGGACGCGCGGCGCTGGCGCCTGCCTCCGGCGGTTCGTCCGCTCGTCGCCGCAAGCGCCTGTGCCGGGCGCGCGTTGGACGCCCTGACCGCGGGCGCGAGACCGAACAGCAGGGCGGAGAGCACGGTGACGGCGGCGGCGGTCAGGAGCGTGGGCACGCTGAGGTGCACCACCGTCGCCGGTGAGAGAACGTCGGGAGGCGCCAGGCGTACGAGCGCTCGCGCCAGCCCGACGGCTAGTGCGACGCCAAGTACACCTCCGGCGAGCGCAAGGACCAGACTCTCGGTCAGGAGCTGGCGCGCCAGCCGCCACCGTCCCGCGCCGATGGCGGTGCGCACCGAGAACTCCCGCTCGCGCGCCGTCGCGCGGGCCAGCATGAGGTTGGCCACGTTGACGCACGCGATCAGCAGCACGACGGCCACGGCCCCGAGCAGCACCCAGAGCGCCCTCCGCATCTGCGGCGCGACCGCGATCTCGTGGATGGGCTGCGCCGTCACCGTGGTGCCGCTCCGCTTCGCGGGATGTTCTTCCGCGACCTGGCGCGCCATCATGGCGAGCTGCTCGCGGGTCTCCCCGAGCGATCGCCCGGCGCGCAGCCGTGCGATCCCCATGTAGATGTGGTTGTCGGGCGCGAGTGTGGACTCGCTCGGCCCCTGCCGGTAGGGATACCATGCATTGACGCCGCGGGGCCATTCCGCGCCGGCAGGAAGCACGCCGATGACCGTGACTGGAAAGCCGGTCATGCGGATCTGGCTGTTGATGACGGCCGGGTCGCCGCCGAAGCGCCGCTGCCACAACGCATGCGAGATCACCATGGTGCGAGGTGCGCCGGGACTGAACTCATCCGGTTGCGGCAGGCGCCCGATGAGCGGCTTCACCGCGAGCACGCGAAAGAAGTCGCTCGTGAGGAAGGCGATGTCGAGGCGTTCGGGGTCGCAGCCAACGCCGGCGCAGTCGCCGGTGATGTCCAGCTCGGCCCATTGAAGCAGCGCGACGGCCTCGAACACGCTGTCTCGCTGCCAGGCGAGGAAGTCGTGATAGGTCACGTTCCAGCGCTCGTCGGTGCCGATGCGTTGCGTGCGCGGTACCACGAGGCGCTCCTCGCCGGGGAACGGGAGGGGACGCAACAGGACCGCGTCAACGACGCTGTAGATGGCGGTCGTCGCGCCAATGCCGAGGGCAATGGTCAGGACGGCGATGGCAGTGAACCCTGGCGTGCGGGACAGCATGCGCACCGCGTGGCGCGCGTCACGAGCGATCTGCATCAGTACCTCGGCGCGGCTGGCGCGCGTGCGTCGCCGGCGCGTGCTGTCGATCAGCTCACGCTCGACTGGTTGCCTCGGTCCGAATCGCTCGGCGGCCATGCCGCGCGCGCGATCGGGGTCCATCCCCTGGGCGATGAGCTCCTGCGCCCGCATCTCGACATGGAATGCGATCTCGTCGTTCACCTCAGCTCGCGCGCTGCGGCGAAACACCGTTCGCAAGAGCGTCCACCGCGGCTCGGTCATGCCGGCTGGCCGGTGGACCGGAGGACCTTGGTGATCGCGCCGGCGAAGAGATCCCATGTCGCGGATTCGGTGCGCAGCTGCGCGCGGCCCGCCGTGGTCAGGCGGTAGAATTTGGCCTTGCGGTTGTTCTCCGACCGCCGCCACTCGCTTTCCACCCAGCCGCGCTCCTCCAGGCGGTGCAGCGCGGGGTACAACGACCCCTCACCGACGTTCAGGACGTCTTCGGTGAGCTCCTGGATCCAGCGGGCAACCGAATAGCCGTGCGCGGGACCCCAGGACAGGGTCTTGAGGACGAGCATGTCGAGCGTTCCCTGGAGCAGGTCGAGCTGAGTGGGTCGGGGCATTGTTCCCATGGGATGTCGATGGGAAGAGGATGCCAGCGTTCCCATCGAATGTCAAGGGGACTCCCGTGGGTTGCAACGCGCGGTCACCGCGCCGCGCGCTTCTTCTTCGGCCGATACGGAGCGAGCACGGCGTCCACGTCCTCCAGGATCCACTTCGCGCCAGAGCCCTGCTGGTAGGTGGCCCAGGCGAACAGGGATCCGCCGGTGACCACCTCCAGCGTCCTGGCCAGGCGACGGGGATCCGTGTCCTCGAGCAGCGCTCCTTCTGCGATGGCCTCCCGAACCAGCGCAACCAGCTCCTTCCGCGTGGCGCGCGCGTTGGCCACGAGGTGGCGCCGGAAATCGGGATCGCCGAGGTCGATGGTGAGATAGGCCAGGTTGCGCGCCATCGCTTCGGGCGACGCGGCCAGTTGGGCCATGCAGCGAGCGTATTCACGCAGCGTCGCCAGCGCCGACGGCTGTCCGCCCCGCAGCTGCCGGATCATGTCGGCGGCTCCGTGCGCCGCGCCCTCCGAAAGGGCGAGCAGGAGATTACGCCTGGACCCGAATCGCTGGACCAGGGCGCCGGCGGTCACCCCGGCCTCCTCGGCGATCTCCGCCAGGGTCAGCTCCGACGGCCCCACCCGCGACATGGCGCGGTAGGCGGCGGCAAAGATGTCGTCGTCGGAGACCTTGCGGGGGCGGGGGGTCATGAAGCCAGGTCAGGGTTGACGTAACTAAACGATCATATAGTTTGGTAGCTAAACGCCGGTATAGTATACCCGGCCACGCAACGGCCCGCGACAGGGTCCACGGGAGGACACTCGATGCGCACGGTAACGTATGGAGCGGCGTGCTCGCTGGATGGATTCATCGCGGGCCGCGACGGAAGTCTCGACTGGCTGCACTTCAGCAAGGACGTTCACCAGATCATCGGGTCGTTCTGGAAGACGATCGACACGGTGGTGATGGGCCGGGCGACGTGGGAGGGGACGCCACAGGGTGACGAGACGACGGGGCAGCCTCCGGGAGACGACGCAACTACCGGCATCGAGACGTATGTCTTCTCACGCACGCTCACCAAGGTGACCGGCCGCGGCGTGCGGCTGGTGCGCGAGGACGCGGGCGAGTTTGTGCGCCGGCTCAGGGAGCGGCCGGGAAAGGGGATCTGCGTCATGGGCGGAGGGGTGCTCGCGCGGTCGCTGTTTGACGCGGGACTTATCGACGAGGTGGGGCTGAACATCCACCCGGTGCTTCTCGGGGGCGGCGTCCCGATGTTCCTGCCGTCGCCGGCACGCGTTGGGCTCGAGCTGGCCGAGTCGCGCGTGATCGACGGCGGCTGCGTGATCGCGAACTACCGCGTGCGCTTGCTGGCCGGCGCCTGATGGTCCGGTTCCGCCCGCTCCCTCATGGATATTCCCGCGCGATGATCCTCGCGATTTCGTCAGCCGCCGGGCGCGTGCGCGCGCTGTCGCCGAGGATGCGCGCGGCCGATTGCATGCCCTGTCTGTAGATGACGTATCGTTCCGGAAACCTCCGCCTCTCCGCCATGAGACGGTCGAACATCGGCGCGATGGAATCGGCCCCGAATTGACGCCCGGCCTGGACCAGCAGTGCGGGAATCGAGCGCGGGTAGTCCCACGGCGTGCCATTGAGGTGTGCCGCAATCCGGCGGAACGGGAAGTCCTGGCGGTTGCCGTGGGCCAACTGCACGATGATCGTGCGCGACGCGGGATCAACGTACACTCGCTGTCCGCCTGAGCCGTCAGCGAAGTAGTCGCCGCTCTTCGGCTGGATGGCGTGCCACCAGTACAGCGTGTGTTGCATCTGCCACCACGTGCCCACGTCCGGCTCCGGGCGCATCGGGTCCACGGCGACGGAGCGGCTCAACCAGTCAGCCGGAATGACGCGCTCGCCGTTCCAGAGACCGCGGTCGAGATAGAGCCGGCCAAACCGAGCGAGGTCTCGCGCGGTCGCGTTGAACCCGCTGGAGACTCGCTCGAGTCCCCCACGGTGGTCCAGACTCCACGTGGCGTCGAACTCCGTTCCGATGCGGGACCACAGCTTGTCCGACGCATACGCGGCAACCGTCTGGCCCGTGGCCTCCGTGAGGACCCAGCCGAGGATCTCCGCGTCGGTGTCCTTGTACTTCCACTGTGCGCCGGGCGCGGTATCACGCCGGGCGCCAGCGATCAGTCCTGGCAGGTCGGTGGAGTAGTACACGCGCGCCTCGTCGCTGCGCAGATCCGCCCACATCCCGTCGCCGGTGGTGGTGAAACGCAGCCCCGACTTCATCTCGAGAAGGTGCCGGATGGTCATCCCATCGAAGGCGGGATTGGAGCGCAGGCGCGGCAGGTACTCGGTGACGGCCTGGTCCAGGCTCCCGATCTTCCCCTCGCCGATGGCGATCCCGACGAGCGCCGAGAGCACCGACTTGGATACGGACATGGTGACGTGCAGCCTGCCAGGCACATGGCCGCCGCGATACGTCTCATACAGGATGGTGTCGTTGCGGATCACCAGGAATGCATCGATCGCACTGCGCTCCATGTACTCGCTGAACGGCACACGGCTGGCGCTGTTGGGGGCGCGGACACTGATGGTGTCGAGATCGGTCCGAAGCGCCGGTGCGCGGACGAATTCGAAGGGAGAGCGGGCCCGGGCGACCGTGCGGACGGGAAACATCGCCACGTTACGAGGGTCGGGCTCCCGATGGCGAACCATCCGGTAGGTGGTGCACGCGCCCAGTGTCAGTGCGGCGAGGCACAGGAGGGCGGTCAACGGCCTTCCTCGCGTGGTCAGGTGCCGGGCGCCGTCAACCGCGGTCGGGGTGGTGGTGTCAGATTTCATGAGGACCAGGAGGTGGGGGGGGGGTGCAGAGTTTCATGAGAGCCAAAGTGAGAGCGGGGCGTCACCAATTCGTTGGCGGGGCGTGATCACGCCGCCGGCGGGGCGTCCAGCATGCTGCACCTGACCACCATCGGCGTCGCCCGGACGGTGCCAGACGGGTTGCAGCCCAAGCGGCTGGCACTGCTCGCGTATCTGGCGCTGGCCCGGCCGCGCGGAGCGCAGCGGCGCGACACCCTGGTTGGCCTGCTCTGGCCGGAGCTCGACCAGCAGCGCGCGCGGGCCGCCCTGCGACAAGCAGTCCATGGCATGCGCAAACGAGCTGGCCACGGCGTCATCGTCTCCACGGGCACGGAGCTGCTCGCACTGAGTCGCGAGCTGGTGCACTGCGACGCGTGGGACCTGGAGAGGGCGGTCGAAGCGGCTGACCATGAGCGCGTGCTGTCCCTGTATTGCGGCGAATTGCTCGCCGGTCTGCACCTGACCGGGGCGCCGGGGTTCGAGGAGTGGCGTGAGTCGGAGAATCGGTTGATCCGGAGCATCGCGATCGCCAGCGCGTGGGCCGCCGCCACAGCGGCGATCGACCGCGGCCTCGTGGCGCACGGCGCCGGACTGGCACGGCGCGCCATCACAATGGACCCGCTCGACGAGGATGGAGTTCGCCGAGCCATGCGACTCCTGGCGACCGCGGGCGATCGCGCGGGAGCGCTCGCGGAGTTCCGTCGCTTCCGCGATCGGCTGATGACCGATCTGGACATCGAACCGTCAGCCGAGACGCGGGCGCTGGCTGTGCAGCTGTCGGTTGATGCCGGCGGAGCGCCACTGCGGCTCCAGTCGGTTCCACTTCGTCCTGAACCGACTGCGCCGCGTCGCGCCCGGGGAACGGAGCGCTGGCGCCTCGGCGCGGCCGGAGCGATCGCGGCGATCGGGCTGGTGTCCGCCGCGCTCCTCGCGAGCGTCGCGGAATCGCCGGCGGATCCCCGGCGCGTCGAGATAGGCGCGGTCGTGAACGAATCCGGCGACGCGGCGCTCGAGAACCTGGCCTGGCGTGCGACGCAAGAGATGCGCACCAGAGTGGCCGCGCTTCAGGACGTGGCCGTCGTTGCCGCGGAGCCGCATGCGGCACGGACGGCTGGCACAGCCGTGCGCGCCTGGCTTCGTGCGGACGGCGACAGCATCGAGCTTCGCGCCGAGGTCGTGAATCGCACAGCGGGATCCGTCGAACGGACGGCGGTGGTGCGTTTCGGGCGGCACGACCTATCCGCGGTCGCGCCGCGGTTCGCCGAACGCGTGCAGACGGCGATCGCCACGGCGCTGTATCCCGGGTGGGGCACCGCCATGAGCCAGCCCGCGTCGTATGCGTCGTATCAGTGGTTCGTGACCGGCATGAATGCCATCAAGCGTGAGGAGCACGATCGTGCGCTGGCGGCGTTCACCCGGGCCTTCGATGGCGACTCGGCGTTCGTCTCAGCGGGACTCATGGCTGCGGCCGAGCTCATGAAGCTGCGCCGCTTTCAGGCTGCCGACTCGCTGACGCGCATCCTCTCCGTGCGTGGAACCGCGCGCGGCGTGGATGCCGCACTTCTCGACTGGCTCGAGCGATCGCTCCGCGGCGACCGCCATGGCGCGGGCGCTGCGATGCTGCGCCTCACCTCGATCGCGCCCGATGCCGAGCTGGCCTGGCTGCAGCTGGCGATCGATCGTTTGCGGACGGGACGTCCGGAACAGGCGCTTGACGCGCTCGATCGCATCACGGGTATCGAGCATGACGCCGAGGGATGGGTGGCGCTCTGGGCCACGCGGATCGAAGCCCTCCATGCGCTGGGACGCCATCACCGCGAGTTGGACGTGGTGCGACGCGGCCTGGCCGCGCACCCGCACCTTCGCGTGCTGGCGGTCTACGAGCTGCGCGCACTCGCGGCGCTCGGCCGCACCGCCGACGTTGCGCACCTGATCGGCCTGTTTCCCAACGGCGATGTCGGCGGCGTGAGCCTGGCAGTCGCGGTGCGGCAGGCCGCGCTGGAACTGCGTGCGCACGGCCACGACGACGCCATGCTTCGTGCATACATGGATCCGGACACGATCGCGGCGCCGCTTCGCCGCGCGATGGTGCTGTCCATGCGTGGCGAGTTCCGTCCTGCCCTGGCGATCTACGATTCGGTGCGACGCGCCGTGCCGGCATGCGCCGACTGCGTTGGCATCAGCGGCGTCCTGGCGGCGCGACTGGGCGATCGCTCAGCGGCCCAGCAGCGGTCCGCCGACCTGACGCGCCTGGGCGACACAACCAGGACAGGTCCTCACCCTGCACGTGCCCGGGATCTCCTCTGGCAGGCGCGGATCGCGAACGCGTTGGGAATGCGCGGGGCCGCGTCGCGCTACCTCGTCGACGCGTTCGGCGCGGGCCTCCCGCTCGACGCGATGCTCCACGCGGACCCCGACGTCGCCGGGATCAATCCCGACTCGCTCTACCGGGCCTATGCCCGGTCAGGACGGTTGCAATGGCCTTAACGGCCTTACGCCGACTCGGACAGCGCCAGGACGGGCGACACTCTTGCCGCACGGCGCGCCGGGAGGAACGCGGCGCCGGTAGCGGCCAGCAGCAGCACCAGCGCGCCCAGTCCAAACGTGAGCGGATCGCGCGCCTGGATCTCGAACAGCATGGACCCGAACGCCCTGGTCGCCCACCACGCGAGCACGGCACCGAGCGCCACGCCGGCCACAGCCAGCGTCAACGCCTGGCGCACCACGAGGCCGATGACGCTGTAGCGCGACGCGCCCAGTGCAATCCGAACGCCGATCTCGTGCGTCCGCTGGCTCACGAAGAACGCGATCACGCCATAGATGCCGATCGCGGCCAGAACCAGGCCCGTGAAGCCGAGGAGCGTGAGCAGCATCGTGCTGAAACGGCGCTGCGCCGTGGATTGCGCCAGCACCTCCCCCATGGGTTGCAGGTGAAACAGCGGGAGCGTTGCGTCGAAGCGCTTCACGGCGGCGCGCAGCGCCGGCCCAAGAGTCGCCTCTGCGCGCTCGTCCGCCTTCACTACGATCGTCATGTTCCGCTGGTGCGCGTTCCACCAGGCCTGGTTCGCCTGGGCGGCGGGCGCGTACAGCTCCGCTGGGATAGTCTGGTCCTGGCCGAATGCGCGGATGTCCGCCACCACGCCCACGATCTCGCGCCACTCCGGCTCCGGGCCGTTCTGCCATCCTGAGACGCGCTTGCCGATCGGGTCTTCGTTGGGAAAGAACGACTGCGCGTACGTCTCGTTGACGACGATGGCGCGCGGCGCATTCGGCTGATTGTCCAATTCGCCGAGATACCGGCCGCGCCGCAGGGAAATGCCGAGGGTCTCGAAATACCCTGGCGTCACGATGCGCATGTGCCCCACGGCCATCTGCTCGGTGCCACGTCCTTCCACCTGCATACCGAAATCGATGCTGATGCCCCACATGGGCACGCGCGTCCCCGCACCGGCGGCAACCACGCCCGGGATCGATCGCACTTCGTCGAGGAGCGTGTTGAAGGCGCGCACCACCGTTGTTGCGCTGTCGTAGCGATCCGGTGGAAGGGCCACCCGCATCATGGTCACGTGGGACGGATCGAAGCCGATCTGCACGCGCTGCAATCGCTGTGCGCTGCGCAGGAAGAGCCCGGCGCTCACCAGCAGCACCAGCGCCACCGCGATCTCCGCGACGATGAGCCCTGCGCGCATCCGGTCGCGCACCACGGTGCGCGAGCCGCGTCCGCCGTCCCGCAGCTCCGCCTGGAGATCGAGCCGAGTGGCCCGGAGTGCAGGCGCCAGCCCGAAGAGCACGCCGCAGGCGAGTGTGGCCAGCGCGGCAAATCCCAGCACATCCAGCTGTAGCCCCGCTTCCGCGAGGCGCGGTATGAACGCCGGTCCCGTGCCTACCAGGAAGGACACGCCGACACGCGCGACCAGCACGCCCAGCGCACCGCCCACGATGGCGAGCAGCACGCTCTCCGTGAGCAGCTGCCGCACCAGGCGGCTGCGCGCGCCGCCAAGCGCGCCACGGATGGCGATCTCCTTGCGCCGCGTGCTGGCCCGCGCCAGCAGCAGGCTGGCGACGTTGACGCATCCGATCAACAGCACAAAAACCACGGCGCCGAGCAGCACCCAGAGCTGCGTGCGATAGTCGCCGATGAGCACTTCGTTGAACGCCGTCACGTCAGCGCCGCGCTCCTTCATTTCGTTCGGCACCCGCCGGCGGATGTCCTCCGTGACGCGCTCGACGTCGGCGCGCGCCTGCTGCTCCGTGACCCCCGGCTGGAGCCGTGCCGCCACCTGGAACGTGTGCGCGCCGTAGTTGATGCGCTGCTCGGGCGTGAAGGTGAGAATCGTCCAGAGTCGTGCATCGTACGGGGTGAGCGAATACGCCTTCGGCGCCACGCCGACCACGGTGTGCGCCGCACCGTTGAGCCTGATCTGCCGGCCGACGATGCCGGCCTCGCCGGCGAACTGGTTCTGCCACACATCGTGGCTGAGCACCGTCACGCGCGATGCTTCCGTTTCGTGCGCCAGGAAGTAACGGCCCAGCGTGGCGGGCATTGAGAAGACGTCGAAGTAGGCGGGGGTGACGCGCAGTCCGACGAGCCGAGCGGGATCGCCCTCCGTGAGATTGTACGTCTGCCCCTGCGAGGCCGCCGTGGCTGCAAACGACCGCGTCTGCTCCGTCCAGTCGTGAAAGTGACCGGGCGAAACGCTGCCGCAGCAGTTGCCGCGATAGACCTCGCGCAGCATCACCACGCGGTCCGCGTCCTGATAGGGAAGGGGGCGCAGCAGCACGGCGTTAACCACGCTGAAGATGGAGGTCGTCGCGCCGATGCCGAGGGCGATGGTGAGCACGATCGCCGCGGTGAGCGATGGGCGCGTGCGCATGGTGCGCAGCGCGTAGATGGTGTCCTGTGTCAGCACCTCGAGCGTTTCCATCCGGCGCATCTGGCTCTCCCGTTCGGCCGCCTCTGTGAGGCAGTGTTCGCGAACCTGGTCAATGTTTCCAAAGCGCCGCATTGCTTCGTCGTGTGCTGCGGCGGGATGCATCCCGCGCGCGACGAGGTCGTCCACGCGCTCCTGGACGTGGAACGCCAGCTCATCGTCGAAGTCCCCGCGGACGTCCGACCGCCAGAAACGCAGGTACCGCCGCCAGTTCGGCGCGGTCACGCGGGGGAAGGCTGACGGGTGCTCAGGATGCGCGCCACGGCGGACGCGAAGTCCTGCCACATGGCGACGCTGGCGGCGAGTGCCTTGCGTCCCTGCGGCGTGAGCCGGTAGTACTTCGCCTTGCGGTTCTTCTCCGAGAGCCCCCACTCGGCCTTGATCCATCCCTTGCGCTCCAGGCGGTAGAGCGCGGGATAGAGGGAGCCTTCCTCGATTCGGAGGGCGTCGCCCCCGTGCTGCTCCAGCCAGCGGCCGATGCCGTAGCCGTGCATGTGACCCCAGGAGAGGGTCTTGAGAATCATGACCTCCAGGGTGCCGTGGAGCAGTTCGGTTTTCATGGCGCAGTGGTCCCCTTGATTATCTAGGGAGCAATATTCATTGCTTCCCTTAGATAGTCAAGGGGTGGCTAGCGCCGCCACCAGGCCGGCGGTGATCCCCGCGAACGCCACCTGCCAACAGCAGCAGACTGTGCACGGCGAACTCCAGGAACGGGTTCCTTATCCACCTTCAATGGCGCGTGCGCGCGAGTGGCGTGTGTCGTAGTAGTGATTCTGGCCTTCATCCTGGTACTCGCCAACCAGCATGAGGCCTGCCTCCCGGAGCGCGGCCTTGTACTCCTCGGCTCCCAGAGAATGCGACTCACGGCCCGTCAGTACGTCTGTCCAGGCGCACACCTGCGCGGGCGAGGTGAACAGAAATCTACCGTCGGGGTTCAGCGCCGCGCCGACCTTGCGAATGAGGTGGCGTTGCAATTCGGGGGGCAGCAGAAAGAGCAACCCTACCGCGATCACGCCGTCGAACGTTCGACCAAAGAAACGTGAATCCTCGACCGCTTCGCAGGCGACATGCGCATGAGGCAATCGGCGGCGAAACGACGCAGTCAGACTTGCCGAAGCATCTATGCCATACACCGCGAATCCATCGTTGTTTAGCGCCGTCGCGATCGGCACCCCAGATCCGCAGCCGAGGTCGAGGATGGCACCGCCTGGCGAGAGCCCTCGAGCCCACAGTCGGACCGCTGCGACACCGATGTTCGACAGCTCACGCCGTCGCATGAACTCCGGGGCGACTGCCTCGTAGCCGTTCGATGGGTCCCCATCCGCCGCGTCGTTGGTTGCTGTGCTCACGATTCTCCGCTTTGCGAACTCATACAACTACCTTCGTCTCCTCGCCCCCGGAGTCAACCGATTTTCGCATCCCGTTGTCCTACGGGGCAAGCATGGAGACGGACGGCACCCTGGCCCTGGAGAGAGCCCACCAGCTCGCTGATCAGCGCGCGCTCGTCGAGCGCGCGCGGCAAGGTGACGCGTCCGCTCACCGTGCCCTGTACGACACGCACGTGGATCGGGTCTACCGGCTCACTTTCAGGCTGACCGGCATCGAGCACATCGCGCGTGAGTTGACGCAGGACACCTTCGTTCGCGCCTTCGCCGCGCTCGGAGACTTTCGGGGTGACGCGGCGTTCGGAAGTTGGCTGCACAGGATCGCCGTATCGGTAACGCTGAACGAATTGAAACGACGCAAGCGAGAGCGGACGCGACACGTGCCGCTTGATGATGCAATGGCAACGCAGGAATCGCGACGAGTCTCCGATCCGATCCTGCGCCAGAAGCTGATGGCGGCGGTGAACGCACTGCCGGAGGGGTGCCGCGCCGTGTTCATGATGCACGACGCGGAAGGTTACACGCACGAGGAGATCGGCGCGCGGCTCGGCGTGTCGTCGGGGACTTCGAAAACGCAGCTCGCGCGGGCGCGCGGAAAGCTTCGTGTCGCACTCGCGCAGTTTGCGGAGGAATGGAAACCATGAAGGATGACATGACGGACGACAGTTACGATTTCGGTGAGGACGACGGCGTCGTGCCGGCGAGCGACCCCCGCTTCGATGCGTGGATCGCGAAGGCGGCAGCGACCCTGAACGCTCCTGGCGCGATCCCGCGAGCCGAGATGTGGAGCGCCATCCAGGCGGCGCGGAACACGGCGCACGACGCGCAAGCGGGGCGGGTTCCCGGCGTGCTCCCGCTGCGCCGCAACCCGTGGCGCCTTGTGTCCGTGATCGCGGCCGCGCTGCTCCTGGGCGTTGCCTTCGACCGGTTGATCCTGGAGCGCGTCGAGCGGGCCGACGTGGCATCCGTACCGGCCGCCTCCACGGCTCCGACGGATACGAGCGACGTCTCACATCTATATAGAATGGTCGCCGGCCAGACGTTGACCCAGGCGGAAGCACTGCTCACCGCCTATCGCGCCGGCGGCGTCGCAGAACGCGATCCGGCGACGGCGGCACAGATGGCACGCTGGGGGCGTGACATCCTCGGCAGTACGCGTCTGCTCCTCGATTCCCCAGCCGGAAAGGACCCGCAGCTTCGCTCCCTGCTTCTCGATCTGGAGTTGGTGGTCGTGCAGATCATCCTGCGCTCCGGAGCTCCGCTCGACGTGAGCGATCGCGGGCTGATCGATCGCGCGATCGAGGATCGCAACCTTCTTCCACGCATTCGCAGCGCGGTTCCCGCCGGCCCTATCGCCGCGGGCGCCGACTGATGAGGACCGAATCATGAATACAATGTTGTTTGGATTGGGTGCCGTCGTCCTTCTCGTTCTGGCGCCGTTCTCACGGGGAATGGATGTCCGCGCACTGGCCGCGCCATCCGTCGCGGCCACGCCGGGTGAGGAGGAACCCTTCGCGCAGACCCCACCGCCACCCTGGACGCAGGAGGGGCCCGCCGACTCGCTCTACCGTCTGGGGCGCGAAGCGATCAATCGCGGCGACTTCCGCCGTGCCGCCGCGCTCTTCGCCGAGATCAGCGCCCAGCATCCGCGCTCGGACTACGCGCCAGACGCGCCCTACTGGCGCGCCTTCGCGCTCTACCGACTCGGTCGCGAGGACGATCTCCGCGAGGCGCTGAAGTCGCTCGAGGCCCAGACCTCGCGGTTTCCGCGGGCCGGTACGATCGCGGACGCACAGGAGTTGGCGATTCGCATTCGCGGCCAGCTCGCCCAGCAAGGTGACGTGGCGTCTGCGGAGGAAGTCACGCGCGCCGCCCAGAGCCGCCCGTGTGTCCGCGACGACAACGACAGCGAGATTCGCGCGGCCGCCATGAATGCGCTGTTGCAGATGGATGCCGAGGGCGCGGTGCCGATCATCAAGCAAGTGCTTGCCAAGCGCGACGAGTGCTCGATCGCGCTGCGCGAGAAGGCCGTCTTCCTTCTGTCGCAGAAGCGGACACCGGAGACCGAGTCACTCCTCATCGACGTACTCACCAATGATCCGAGCCGGTCGGTACGCGAGCAGGCGGTGTTCTGGCTGGGACAGGTGCGCACGGAGCGGGCAGCGGCCGCGCTCGAGCGGATCGCGACGTCGTCGCCAGACATGGACATGCGGCAGAAGGCGATCCACGCGCTCCACGAGCACAACTCTCCCCGCGCGGCGACGGTTGTGCGTCGTCTCGCCGAGAGTGCGCAGACGCCGGAGCCGGTCCGCGAACAGGCGATCTTCTGGATCGGACAGCGGCGGTCGCAGGAGAACGCCGACTTCCTGCGTACGTTGTACGCGCAGCTCGGCCGCGACGACGAGATGAAGAAGAAGGTGATGTTCTCGCTGTCCCAGATGCGCGGCCTCGGGAATGACCGCTGGCTGCTGGGCCACGCGCTCGACGCCTCGAATAGCGCCGACGTCCGCGGCCACGCGCTATGGACGGCGGGCCAGGCGGGGATCGCCGGATCCGAACTGGTGTCCGTGTACGACCGCCTCACGGACGCCGAGGTGAAGGAGAAGCTCATCTGGGTGATGTCGGAGTCACGCGATCGCGTCGCGACGGACAAGCTGGTGGAGATCGCACAGAAGGACCGCGACCCCGAGATGCGCAAGAAGGCAATGTTCTGGCTGGGGCAGAAGAACGATCCGCGCATCCGGCAGATCCTGCTGGACATTCTCACCAAGCCGTGATTCCCATGCGTCGATTCATCTCAGTCGGGCTGGCGCTGCTCGCCGCGGCGCCGCTGACAGCCCAGTCGATTGCCTCGCGCGTTTCGCAAGCGGCGGACGGCATCGTGCGCGTGCAGCTCGACAGCCGCGCCGGCGTGTGCGGCGATGGACGCGACGTCATCGGTTATCGACAGGCGCTGTTCGCGCGGAACTTCCAGTCCATCGGCGGGCGCTGGAGCGTTGAGCGCTGCGTGCCCGGCCCGCTGCGAGTCACTCTGACTGTGGCGCACGGGCAGGTCACGGAGGTGCGCACGCAGGTGGGCGGCGCATGGCCCGCTACGGGAGCGCGAGTCACTGACTTCGGCGTCGTGCCGCCGGTGGAAGCGTCGGCCTACTTCTTCTCGCTCGTGCCGCAGCTCGAGCGGTCGACAGGTCGCGACCGTCTGCTGCTTCCCGCGGTGCTCGCCGATGAGGCACCGGTGATCCAGCCGCTCCAGGCGATAGCGCGCGACGATGCGCGAGCCCACACAACGCGGCAGCACGCGATCCAGTGGCTCGGTCTGCTCGGCGACACGAGCGCGCGGCGCGTACTGCACGCGATCATCGAGGACGATCGCGAAGCAATCCGTATCCGAACGCACGCGATCTTCTCGTTGGCGCATGGGGGCGATACGCCGGAATCCGAGTTCGCGTATCTGCGCACCCTGTATCCGCGACTGGCAGGGCTTGACCTCAAGGAATCCGTCATTCAGGGGATGCATCAGGACGAGGGCGCGGGGGGCCGCTGGCTGATCGAACTGGCCCTGGATGCCGGAGAGCCGCTTCGGCTGCGCAAGAGCGCCCTCTTCTGGGCGGGGCAGCGCGATGCGACGCCCACGGCGGAGCTGGTGCGGGCCTACCGAGAGGCGCGCGAGCGCAGCCTGCGTGAGCACGGGATCTTCGTGCTCTCACAGCGGAAAGACGAAACCGCCACCGCCGCGCTCCTGCGCATCGCTCGCGAGGACAACGACACGGAGATGCGCGGGAAGGCGCTCTTCTGGCTGGCGCAGAAGGACGATCCGCGCGTGCGAAAGCTCATCGCCGATCTGGTACTGAGGTAGTCATGCGTGCCCGATCGATGCTTGGCTGCGCGATCACGGCGTTTGCCGCGCTCTCCGGTCGCGCGGAGGCTCAGACGCTCGCCGATCGTATTGCGGCGGTGCGGGACGGAGTAGTCACCTTCCATTTCACCGCGCGCCCGAGCGTCTGTGGCGACGGTGAGCATTTCATCCGGATGGGGCGGTCGTATCACGGCTCCTTCCGGAGCGGCAGCCCGATGGAACCGTGCATGATCGGGCCGGTGGAGGTCCGCGCCACACTGGACAACGGCAGCGTCACGCGCGTGCAGTACTGGGTGGGTGCCCTGCGGCCACGAAACGCGCGCGACCTTGGCGCGGTTCCGGCGCCGGAGGCGGCGCGCTACCTGATGACGCTCGCGGCGCGCGGCGGCCCCGCCGCGAGCGCGAAGGCCATCGTGCCGGCGGTGCTGGCCGACAGCGCCATCGTCTGGCCAGCGCTTCTCACCGTCGCGCGCGACACGGAGACGCGGTCGCGCGGCACGCGACAGGAAGCGATGCATTGGTTGTCGCGGTTCGCGAGCGGCGCCGTGGCCGGGCGTCCCAACGATCCGCTGGACTGGAACCAGGAACCCGCCACGGAGCAGGAGGACATGCAGGCGCATGCCGTGTTCGTGCTCTCTCAGCTCCCGCGCGGGGTCGGGATCACGGACCTGCTCGAAGTGGCGCGGTCGAACCGCAACCCGCGGGTGCGCGGTCATGCCCTGTTCTGGCTTGGCCAGAGCGGGGATCCGCGCGCGATCGGGCTTTACGAGTCCCTGTTGCGGTCATGACGCAGACCCTTCTCGCCCACGAGGAGGGGAATTGCCGGTTCCAGCGCACACCAACCATGCGGAGGTTGATCGATACCGGTCAGAGGTGAAAGCCGACCAACCGGTAGTGCCAAAGGAGTACGCTCGCTGTCGCGCCGAGGACTGCAAGTGCGACGAGTAGCGCTCTGCCGGCGACACCCTCGCCGCCGCGCTGCCACCCGAGCACGGTGATGATGGGAAGGGACGCGCACAGCACGGCCGCCACGGAGAGGAACGTCAACACGATGCGAAGGCCGCTTCGCATATGGCCTGCCGCCCCGATTTCAGGGGTGCTCAGGAACACAGCAAGCAGGGTGAGTGGTGCGAGCAGAAGGGACGTTCCCGCCGCGCCGACAACCCTCCAGGCTGGGCTCCCGCCGGCGGTGATCCCACGTTTGCGATAAATGATCCGCCGCATCCCCCGCACGACGGCTCCAATAACCAATACCAGACACGCGGCACCGAGCAGCACGGCGTGCACGAAGCCACGCTGCCACCATGCCAGGCGTGTGAAGACCACCGGATCCAGCAGGGTGCCACCCATCGCCAATCGTGAAGCGTGTCCAGCGCTTCCTACGAATCCCAACCGCAATCCAGCCTGAGCACCCTCCCGGACCTCGAATGCATCGCCTCCAATCGGAAACGCGGCGATGTTTCCGAGGGCACCAGGCGCGTGGATCGTGATACCGCTGCTTGTGGAACGGACCGGTGTGTCGAGGAAGAGGTACCCTGCTCGCTCGACCGTCGTGGTGCTGAGCAACGCTGGCCGATAGACACCGCTGAACGACTGCGGAGCGGCCATTGGTGCCCGTGCAGTGTCGCCGACGTAATAGCGCTCCACGAAGGCACGCACCACTTCTGTGCGCAGGTCCTGAAACCTTCCTCCCTGGCGCATGGAGTGAACGAGAAAAAGCCCCACTCGCTGCTCAGGAACTAGCCAGGCGACCGAGAAGTGATGGCGCGCGCCCGTGTGGTAGAGACCGTGCATGCCACCGAGAGTGGTCTCGAACCAGCCGAGGGCGACACCGGGAACGGCGGCATGCGCGCGCCAGTGCGTCGAGTGCATGGCACGGAGCGAGCTGACAGGCGAGCTCGCGAGATCAAGCTGTGCGCAGAGAAACCGGCCCATATCGCTGGCAGTGGCAACCATCGCCCCGGCAGGTCCCGGAAGGAGGTAATCGACGACCTCGTCGGTCCCAGCCGTGGCGATGCGAACTGCCAGGTGAGGGGGGGTGGGTTGGCGAAACGTCGAGTGATCCATTCCCGCGTGTGCGAAGACTTCGCGCTCGACGTATTCGGCGAACGGCATCCCACTCGTGCGCTCGACGATCCGCCCAGCAAGCGCCATCCCGTGATTCGAGTAGCGCAGCACATCACCAGGACGGGTTCCGGCGCGCCATCGGACACCGCTTAGATAGTCGCCCAACGGCACGAGCCGCGCCGGGTCGTCCACTGTCCCCTGCATAAACGGTTCATCGAGCCCGGACGTGTGGGTGAGCAGGTCCTCGACAGTGATCGCGCGCCATGTCTTTCGTGATGGAAGTTCCCAATCGAGGTATTGCGCGGCTGGCGCTTTGAGGGCGATGCGGCCCCGCTCTACCTCGCCCATGACGGCTGCGGTGGTGACGAGCTTGGAGAGTGACGCCATCCAGAAGAGCGTCTCCTCCGGATCTACTGGGCGGCTTCCTGCCGCATCCTCGGTACCGTATCCACGCGCGAACACGATCGATCCGTCCTTCACGACGACAAACGCGAGGCTTGGTTGAGGAGAACGACGGACGTAGTCCGCAAAAACCGAATCCGCAAACGTCGCAACATCCGCGGCAGTGAGTTGGCGCCGGAACAGGACGGACTGGGCACCTGCGCTCGGCGTGACGGCCGCGAGACTGATCGCCGCGAACGCGAGCAGCATGGGACCGATGCGACGCCGCAAGATCGCCACCGCGACTGCCGTGAGAATTGCGGGCGGCATGCCGTACATGGCGTCTGCTCTGTCGAAGGCGTACGGACTGTGGATGTCGCCGACGGCGGCAAGGCACGGGAGTCCGAGCGCGAGCAGCAGTCCCCAGCGCCACGCTGCCGCGGGCCGGCACCAGGCGAAGATGGCACTGAAGGCGACAAGACTGATCCACATTGGGACGCGTGTTTCACTCGCCTGATCCAGCGCAGCGATCATCAGGCCCGCGGCAAACGCTATGGCCAGTGTTCGTGGATGCGCGGTCCAGATCCGAAGGCGCACAGCGATGATCTCGACAAGAAGCGTCCGCACGCAGCCGGTTGCGAACCGCTTCCGGCATGCCCCCTCAGGCACTGCCTCGAGCTCGGCGAGCATCGCCTCGCTCCACTCGCGGCGCCACGGCGGCAGGAGATGTCCGAGCAGGGTGATCAGCAGCGGATATCTCATGTGACGGCGCGCGGTGCGCCGTGGGTCACTGCTCGCGCCGCCCACTTCCTGAGAACAGCGCGAGCTTCCGGGGCGGCACCGCCGGCGAGACGGTACAAGTGGCGCGGTGGTCGTCCATTCTCGTCGGGAACTTCCCAGCGAGTCTCCAGCCATCCAGCGTCGGCGAGACGGATCAATACGGGATAGAGCGTCCCGGATGGGAGGTCGAGCGCGGTCAGCAGCGTGTAGCCGTAAAACCACCGTTGCGAGGCGGCGACGAAATGCTCAAGAACGAGCTGCGTAGCCGGGGAAAAGCGGGGCGCACGGCGCATGCCTAAGTCTACATATCTCGATATACCTGTCAACACCCCTTCGAGCGATGCCCAGTCGCAGTTGCGGAGCCCGTGCCGACAGCACACTCGCCGCTAAGTTCCAATCGGTTAGCCAGACGACTCTAGCCCGTCTCGTGATCCTCTTCTTGAATGGTGCCTTTGGGATAGGCAAGACCGCGGTTGCGCGCGCCCTGAGGCGACGCTTCCCGCGATCCCTGGTTTTTGATCCGGAGAAGATTGGCGGCCCTCTGCAGTTGGCGGCGCGGATCGTGGGTCGGGAGGCCGACGACTTTCAGGACCTTCGCACGTGGCGGCAACTGACCATCGTGGGCCTGCGCATCGCTCGCGCCGTGTCGCCGACCGTCATCGTTCCAATGGCGTTTTCGGATTGGGGATATCTGGAGGAAGTGCGAAGTGGCGCTGAGGGCTTCGACCGACGCGTTCATCACTTCTGCCTCATCGCTCCGCTGGCCGTCGTGCAGCAACGACTTCACGCGCGCGGGGCGGATCCGGTCTCTCATCCCTGGGAGTATCGCCGCGCGGCGGAATGCTGTGCGGCGCATCAGGACCAGCGATTTGTGCGCCACATCGACGCGACTGCGGGCACCCCGGATCAACTGGCGGCGGAGATCGCCAACGCTACGCAGTCGTCCTGAGCGCCCTTCAAGCGCAGAACGTCCCCTGTCCACTGGTGGCACGAAGAATACCGCGAGCAGACACACAGGCGCTCCGAGAGTGGGGCGCGCAAGACACAAGTACTTGCATTTCAATGACATCACCGTGACCGTTGTGGGCCATTCTTTCCATGTGCTGGTCGTCCCAATTCTGTGCACACCCACCTGTCGTATGACGTCTCGAGCCCTCGGAGGCTGAGATGAAGAGAGTCATTGGCATCGGCGGAATCGAACCCACTCCCGTTCGGCGGACGCTTCAAAGGCCAATGGTTTCGCGCACGGTCGCTCGCGCACTTGTTCTCGCGATCGCCGTTCACGGTTGCCTCAATGCAGAGCAGCCGTCGTCCAGCGTCCTCGCCGAGGCTCGTCGCGAACTCGAAGCTCGGGGGCGTGCCGACCAGGATGTCAGGGAAGGAGCTGGTGCCGGAGGTCAAATCGATTCTGCCCAGTTTGCCGCGATGGCCCGGATCGACTCCGCAAACACGGAGTGGGTAAAGACGTATATTGCGCGCTGGGGCTGGCCCACCAGTGCCCAGGTTGGTCCGGGGGCTGTCCGAGCGGCATTCCTCATCGTGCAACATGCGACTCACGACACCGCCTTCATGCGCGCCATGCTGCCGTCCATTCGCGAGAGCCATCGGCGAGGTGAACTCAATGGCGGCGCCGTTGCTGTGCTGATCGACCGGCTTGAGGTCAAGGCTGGCCGACCGCAGATCTACGGCACCCACTTATCCCTCCGAGAGGGAAGGTGGGTGCTGGATCCCGTTGTGGATTCCCTGCGTGTCGATGAACGTCGCCACAGCTTGGGGCTACCACCCTTAGCGGAGTACCTCCGGGTCGTTGATTCAGTAATGCGGGCCCCGGATTAGACGCACCGGGTGTTTGCTGCGGACAGATCTTGCGTAACAACGCTGCGCACGCAGGTCAGGCGCTACTCGGATCGCAACGCGACCTGCGGGTCGATGCCGGCGGCCCGGCGAGCGGGAAGCCAGCTCGCGACGAGCGCCACCGACAGCAGCAGCAGCGCAACGCTGGCGAAGACGAGGGGGTCGCGGGCGCCGATGCCGAATAGTTGCGAGGATATCAACTTCGTGACGGCGAACGCGACGAGAATGCCGATTGCCAGGCCTGGGATGACCAGCGTCATTCCCTGGGAGACAATGTTGGCGAGCACCCGCCGCCGCGTCGCGCCTAACGCGATGCGAATGCCGATCTCGCGGGAGCGGAGAGTCACGAGAAACGCCAGCACGCCGTACAGCCCGACCGCGGTCAGGATCAACGCCGCGCCGCCGAACACGGCGAGCACGGATGAGGCGAAGCGGCCATTCGCCGTCTGCTGCGCAAGCATGTCTTCCATGCGACGCACGCCGAACAGAGGCGTGTTGGGAGCGACGGCGGCGAGCTCGCGCCGGATGGCGCCGGCGAGATTCTCCGGCGCGATGTCCGCGCGGACGGCGACCTGGAGCGACCCGGACGGGCGCTGGGCCAGTGGGAAGTACACGTCGGGCTCCGTGCTGAGCAGGGGTGTCGTGAGGTCGCGGTAGCGCGCGTCCGCAACGACGCCGACGATGGTGACCTCGGGACCACTGGCGTCGCCCAGTCGGATGCGCTTGCCAATGGGACTCTCGGCGGACCAGAACCGGCGGGCCATGGATTCGTTGATAGTCACGACGGCGGGCGATTCGGGGCGGTCTGCCTCCGTAAAGGCGCGGCCACTGACGAGAGGGATGCCAAGCGCAGAAAAGAAGTCGGGCGTCACGGAGTGGCGATAGAAGCGCACGCGGTGATCGCCCTCTGGAATGTGAATGAATGCGGCGCTGGAGCTGCCGCCGAGCGGCACGTCCGAGCCGATGGCGACGCCGCGAACCGATGGAAGGGCGGCGAGGCGTGCCTGAAGCTGTTCGGCGGCCTGCAATCGCATGTCCGGCGTCAACTGCTGCGGAAGCGTGACGCGCGCCCGCAACACGTTCCGCGGATCGAAGCCTGGATCGACGGCAAGCTGGCGCTGCAAGCTGCGGACGTACAGCCCCGCTCCGACGAGCAGGACGAGCGCGAGCGCGGTCTCGCCCACGACCAGCGCGTGCTGAGCGCTAAAGCGCGCGCGGCCGAAGCCTGAAGCGGACGATCGCGTGCCCTCCTTCAGCGACGCCGCCAGATCCAGGCGTGTGCTTCGAAGCGCAGGCAGGAGGCCGAACACCAGTCCCGATCCCAGAGCGATCGCGATGGCGAATCCGAGGGTAGGGAGGTTGATGGCTGGGGCCGCATAATTGGGAAGCGCCCCCTCCGGCGCCAGTGCGATCAGCCCCGCGAGCACCCAGTGTCCCACGGCGAGGCCGGCGATCGCCGAAATGCCGGCAAGCACGAGTCCTTCGACGACGAGCTGCTGGACCAGGCGCGAGCGGTCCGCGCCCACGGCAATCCGGAGCGCGATCTCCCGCCCGCGGCTTGCTGCGCGCACCAGCTGCAACCCCACCACGTTTGCGCAAGCGATGAGCAGCAGCAGGCCCACGGCGGCGAACACCGCGCGCAGGAGATCGCGCGTGGTGCCGAGATACGAGTCTCGCAGCGTCTGAAGCAGGATGCCGCGATCCGTGTTGCTCTCGGGGAAATCCTTGCTGAGCTGGGCCGCGACCCGATCGGCATCGATCTGCGCCTGCGCGAGCGTGACGCCGGAGTTCAGGCGCCCAACCGCGCCGAGCCAGCGAGTCCCCCGGTTGTCGAGATTGCTCGGACCGCCGTTGGCCTGAACCATCGCCGCCGGAAACCATACGTCCGTATCGAACGAGATGCCGGCGAAGCCCGGCGCCATGACGCCCAGCACGGTGAACGAGCGGTCGTTGAGTGTGATCGATCGACCCACGATGCCCGGATCGCCGCCAAAGCGTCCGCGCCACATGCCATCGCTGATCGTCACCACCGGCTGAGCGTTGGGGTCGGTGTCCTCCGCGGCGGTGAAGGTGCGCCCCACCTGCGCCGACGCGCCGAGCATCGGGAAGTAGCTCCACGAGACCATCTCGGCTTCGATGCGGTCCGCGCCCCCCTCGGTCACCAGATTCAGCGACGTCTCGTCGTAGATTGCGACGTGCTCGAATGCGCGGTTGAGCCGCTCCCAATCGCGCGCTTCGATGAACGACGCGCCCCGAATCGCGCGCTCCGGTCCGGCCACCCCCCACAGGAACACCAGCCGATCGGGCGTCTGGAAAGGAAGTGGCCGCAACACGGTGGATTCGACGACGCTGAAAATGGCGGTGCTCGCGCCGATCGCGAGCGCCATCGTGGCAACCGCGGTCACGGCAAAAGAGCGCTGCTTGCGGAGAGTGCGCAGCGCGAAACGAACGTCGTTGAGGAGATTCATGGGCACGCTAAGGTTGGGTGGGGCACCATACCTTAATGAAAGTCCTGTGCCCCGCCGGCCGGGTACAGAAAGCGTTGCCATGTAAGCAGATGACTCGACAAGCAGTCGCTCCGCCCCGCTCCCAATGTCCGGTATTGGGACTGGGCGTTCCGGGACCGCACACAGCGATGACCAGGAGGTCGCCATGAACGGACTGAAAGCCAGGAACGTGCGCAGTGTGCTGGCATTCGGGATTCTGATGTCGTGCGGAGCACCGCCGCGCGACTTTGACGCCATGTACCGCTACGATGCCGCGTTGCCGATCGCTTCGCGGGAGGTCGCTCGCGACGAGCGGCCTGGCGCGACGGTCGTCGATCTCACGTTCCGGAGCGCGTTGGGCGGCGACGTGCCGGCATACCTCGTTCTTCCGCAAGGCACGGGGCCGTTTCCCGTCGTGTTGTTCGGCCACTGGATGATGCCGGGCTCGCCGATGCGCAACCGGCACGAGTTTCTGGAGGAAGCTGTGGTGCTGGCGCGGGCCGGTGCCGCCTCGTTGCTCATCGACGCGCCCCAGGTGCGGCCGGGATTTCCGCGGGACAGCAACGAGCTGGCGACAATGGCACTCGATGCCATGGCGTCCCGGCAGCAGGTGGTGGACTTCCGGCGCGGGTTGGATCTGCTCATCAGTCGCGGAGATGTCGATCCCGACCGGATCGCCTTTGTCGGCCACAGTTTCAACGCGCACGTTGGCGGCATCCTGGCGGCCGTCGAGAAGAGAATCGGCTCGTTCGTGCTGATGGCGGGCGGCTTCGCCGACGAAGCGTACGTCTTCGATTCCACGAACGCGCAGATGGTGGCATTCCGCAGCCGGCACGGCGATGCGCCGCTCCGAGCCTACTTCGAGGAGCACCGCTGGGACGACCCGGTGAACTTCGTGGGCCGCAGTGCGCCCGCGACGGTGTTCCTCCAGTTCGGATCCCGCGACGACGCCATACCCTCCCGCCTGGGCCGTCACTATTACGGGTTCTTTGCGGAGCCAAAGGAGATCGCGTTCTACGATGCGGGGCACTCCCTCGATGCTATTGCGCGCCGGGCTCGAGTCACCTGGCTCGCACAGCGACTGGCTCTCGCCCCGCTCGACACCTCGGCGCTCGATCGTATCGCCGCGCTCCAGTAAGAGTGCTTCATCGACCGGACAGCCGGGGGGGGGGGGCGGGGGGGGGGGGGGGGGGGGGGGGGGGGGGGGGGGGG
>JBBDYA010000111.1:41207-50134 GCA_040902005.1 Gemmatimonadaceae bacterium
CCGGACAGCCGGTCCCCCCCCCCCAACCTTCTGGACAATTCTGGTGTCTCAACGCATATAGGCACTCTGCCTATAGAGGCCAACCCGGAGTGTCCGCCATGTCCCCAGCCGCGCCCCGCACTCCCGCCGACGTCCTGCCGCTCCGCCCCACGGACTTCCTCGTCCTGATCATGCTGGGCCGCGGCGAACGCCACGGCTACGGCATCATGCAGGACGTACTGGCCCACACCGAGGGCCGCACCGAGCTCGAGGCCGGGTCGCTGTACCGCACCATCCGCCGGCTGGCCGACGAGGGGTTGCTCGAGGAGACGGCCCGCCGGCCCGCCGTCGATCTCGACGACGAGCGGCGCCGCTACTACCGCCTCACGCCGTTCGGCCGGCGCGTGGTAGCCGCCGAGGCCGCGCGGCTGCGCGCACTGGTACGCCTCGCCGAGCAGGCGCGGCTGCTGTCACCCCAGCCTGCAAGCCAGTCGTGACCGAGTACCGCCGCGCCAAACCGCGCACTGTCGCGGAGCGGGTCTACCGCGCGCTCCTGCGCGCGTACCCGCGCGACTTCCGCGACGAGTTCGGCGACGCGATGCTCGAGTTCCATCGCGACCGACTGGCCGACGCGCGTCGCGCCGGCTCGTGGCCGGCGGTGGCGCGCATCTGGGCGCGCGTCATCGCGGACCTCGCCACCAACGCGCTGCCGGCGCGCGTCGACGCGCTCGTCCGGCGCGCGCGCAAGCGCTCCGACGAACGCGACGCCCTGCGCCACACGCCGTCGCTCACGCCAAACCATCGCGAGGACTACATGCTGTCATCCATCGTGCAGGACATCCGCTACGCGCTGCGCGGCATGCGCCGCAGCCCGGGTTTCACGTTCACGGTGCTGGCCACGCTCGCACTGGGGATCGGGGCCAGCGTCGCCACGTTCAGCGCCGTCCACGGCGTGCTGCTCAAGCCGCTGCCGTTCCGCGATCCGGCGACGCTCGTGCGAGTGGATCACGTGGCGCCCTACCAGACCGTGTCCGAACCGGAGTTCGCCGACTATCGCCGCGACGCACGGTCGCTGACGCGGCTGGCGGCGTTCAGCTTCGCTCCCGCCATGCTCGCCGCGGACGGCGCGGGCGGGGAGCCCGAGCGCCTGCGCACGGTCCTCGTGTCGGACGGCTTCTTCCAGACGCTGGGCGCTCCCATGCTGCTGGGCCGCACGTTCACCGCGGAGGAGGAGCGACGCGGCGTCCCGCTGGTGGTGGTCATCAGCCATGGCCTGTGGATGCGCCGCTTTGGAGGCGACTCGTCCGTGGTGGGACGACAGATCGTGCTCAACGACTATACGCGCACCGTGGTGGGCGTGCTGGCGCCCGGCGCCGAGTTCCCGTCGTCCGAGTTCGCCGCGTGGCGGCCGCTCCGGCTCAACTACGACTCGCTGTGGACGCGCAACAACCATTACCTCACGGTGATCGGCCGACTGGCGGACGGCGCTACCGTGGAGCAGGCGACGACGGAGGTGCGCGCGCTGGCGTTGCGGATGACGCGCGACTTCCCCGAGACGTACATGGCTGGCGAGCCGCTCATCGCGCACGTGGCGCCGTTGGCCAGCGTTACCGTGGCGGAGGTCCGCCCGTATCTCGTGACGCTCTTCGCCGCCGTGCTGTTCGTGCTGCTCATCGCGTGCGTCAACGTCGCCAACCTGCTCCTGGCGCGCGGCGAGGCACGCCGCAAGGAATTGGCAATCCGCTCGGCGATGGGCGCGAGCGCATACCGCGTGGCCAGGCAGGCGTTCACTGAGAGTCTCCTCTTCGCCGTGGTTGGCGGCGCGGCGGGCGTCATGCTCGCCGCCGCGGGCGTGCGCACGCTGCGCGCGTTCGTTCCGGCCAATGTGCCGCGCGGCGGCGAGATCGTGATTGACCCTTCGGTGCTGTTCTTCGCGCTCGTCATCACGCTCGCGACCGGATTGCTGTTCGGCATGATGCCCGCCATGCGCTCCACGCGCCACGACTCGGCGGACACGCTCAAGGAAGGCGGCAAGACGTCGCATTCGGGGGCGCGCGGCCTGGGCCGCCTGCGGCGCGCGCTGGTGGTGAGCGAGGTGGCGCTCTCCGTGGTGACGCTCGCGGGCGCGGGGCTGATGCTGCGATCGCTGTGGAACCTTCGCGACATCGACCTCGGTTTCCGGCCGGAGAACGTGCTGGCCATTTCCGTGAACCCGCCGGTGAGCTACACGCAGCCGCAGTCACTTGCCCTCTATCGCCGGCTGGTGGCGGAGGCGCGCGCGCTGCCTGGCGTGATTGGCGCAGCCGCCGTCGAGGAACTGCCCATCGCCGACGGCCTGAGCGGCTGGTCCATCCTGATCGACGGCGCGCCGATGACCACGGTGGCGAACTCACCCGCCGCGGCGCCGCAGAAGGTGACGGCAGGATACTTCGAGGTGATGCGCATTCCGCTCGTGCGAGGGCGGGTGTTCGAGGAGAGTGACAACGAGAGCGCGCCGCCCGTGGCCGTGGTGAACGAAACGATGGCGAAGCAGATGTGGCCGAACCGGGACGCAGTGGGCGGCACGGTCAAGATGCTGAACGAAACGGCGCCGTGGGCCACCGTGGTGGGTGTGGTGCGGGACGTGCGCGCCAGGGGGTTCCTGGATCCGGTGGAGCCGATGATGTATTTCCCCCAGGCACAGGCGGGGCGCAGCGCGTATTACACGCCGTCGCGCATGTGGCTGGTGGTGCGCACAGCGGGCGATCCAGCGTCACTCGCGCCGCGGCTACGCGGCATCGTGCGGGCGGCCGAGCCACTGGCGGCCATCGCGCGGCTCGAGACAATGGATCAGGTGGTATCGGCGTCGGTGGCGGCGCGTCGCTTCGCCACGGCGCTCATCGCGGGGTTCGCGGGCGTCGCGCTGGTGCTCGCCGGAATCGGAATCTTTGGCGTCATCTCGTACTCGGTGAGCCAGCGTCACTTCGAGATCGGGCTGCGGCTGGCCCTGGGAGCGACGCCGGGCGCCGTGGTGCGCCAGGTACTGGGAGAGGGCATGCGCACGGCGGCGTTGGGCGCCGTCGTGGGACTGGCGGCGGCGCTGGGCACGACGCGGCTGTTGAGCGCCATGTTCGTCGGCGTGACCGCGACCGACCCGGCGACACTCGCGATCGTGACGGCGCTGCTCGTGCTGGTGGCCCTAGCGGCGTCGTGGCTGCCGGCGCGCCGCGCGAGCGCGGTGGATCCCCTTGGAGCTATCCGGGACGCATGATCCAGGGCCCGAGTGGGAAGTCGGTGCAGTGTCCTTCGCCGCTTCAGCGAGTGATCCGGCCCTTCTGTCCCGAGCGGTGGCCCGCTCCCCAGCCGCGGCACTATCCGCATTGACGTTATAGCCATAGTGGCTATAATGACGGCATGAACAGTGACCCGATCACCGACCAGCTGCCGCTGCCGCCGGCCACGCTGCACATCCTGCTCGCGCTCACCGAGGGCGAGCGCCACGGCTACGCCATTATCCAGGACGTGGAGGCGCGAACTGACGGCGAGCTGCGCATGAGCGCCGGCACGCTGTACCGGTCCATCGCCCGCATGGTGGAGCAGGGACTCATCGTCGAGGTGGCGAAGCGCCGCTCTCGTGCAGACGACGAACGGCGCCGCTACTATCGCGTAACGCCATACGGCACCGCCGTGACGCGCGCCGAGCTACGGCGGCTGGAGCAGTTCGTGCGCATGGCGCGGGCGCGCGGCGTGAGGCCCGCCGTATCATGAGCGCGCTGTACCGCACACTGCTGAAGCTGTATCCGGTCTCGTTCCGCCTGGAGTACGGGCCGGAGCTGATGCGTACATGGGAGGATGCGGTGCGCGAGCGCGGGCGCGTGGGCGCCCTGCTGGCCGCGCTCGGCGACGTGGTGCCCAACGCGTTGGCGGCGCACTGGACGATTCTCGTGCAGGACCTGCGCTACACGGCGCGCTCGCTGCGCGGTTCGCGCGGGTTCGCGCTCGCGACGATTCTCGTCACCGCCCTGGGCGTGGGCGCCAACGTGGCGACGTTCTCGGTGGCGGACTTCGTCCTGGTGCGGCCGCTCCCGTTCCCCGAGCCGGACCAGCTCGTGCGCATCTGTTCAGGACCACGCATCGAGGCGGGGTGGGGTTGCATGAACCAGATGTCGGCCGGCGCGTACCGAGACGTGCTCACCCGCAACCGCTCGTTCACCGACGTCGGCGCATTCGCGCGGACTGCGTTCAACGTAGCAAGTAGCGGCGAGCCGATGCGCGTCGAAGCCGCGAGCTTCACTCCGAACCTCTTTCCGCTGCTCGGCGTGCGCCCGTTCATGGGGCGCACGTTCGACACGCGGGCTGACGAGTCCCAGGCGCGGGTAATCGTCATCAGCCACTCGCTGTGGCAGTCGCACTTTGGCGGCGACGAGCAGATCATCGGCTCATCGATCAGTCTGGACGGTGAACGGCATGACGTGATCGGCGTCATGCCGCCGCACTTCCTCTTTCCGGTGCCCGAGGTGCAGGCGTGGGTGCCGCAGATACTGCGCGAGGAAGACTACGCGGACCGTGGGAACAATCCATTCGAAGGGGTCGCGCGGCTGCGCACGGGCGTCACATTCGAGCAGGCGCGCGCTGACTTGCTGCGCATTGCCGACCAGATCGTGCGCGACTACCCCGACGACGATCCGGAGTACGGCTTCAGCTTTTTCATGCAGCGCGATGCGATGTCGCCGAGGTATCGCACGATACTCCTGGCGCTCGTGGGCGCGAGTCTCAGCATGCTGTTGCTCACATGCGCGAACCTGGCGAACCTGTCGCTGGCGCGGGCGGCGGGACGTGAGCGCGAGCTGGCGGTGCGCGCGGCACTCGGTGCCGGCCGCGAGCGCCTCATGCGGCAGATGCTCACGGAAAGCATGACACTTGCGCTGCTGGGCGGCATCGCCGGAGCAGTGGCTGCCGTGGCTGTGGTGCCGCTGCTCGCCAGCCTCGTCCCGACCACGATGCCGCTCGCGTCGTCGCCCAGCGTGGATCTGCGCGCGTTGGCATTCGCGGCGACGTTCGCGGCGCTGACGGGGCTGGGCTTCGGGCTCATTCCGGCACTTCGCGTAGGCGGCCATCGCGGATTCTCCGCGTTGCGTGACGGCGCCCGCGGCAGCGCGGGGCGGCAGCGGCTTCGCACGACGCTCGTCGCCATTGAGGTGGCTGTGTCGGTGGTGCTGCTTGTTTCGTCTGGGCTGCTCATTCGCGCCATCTGGAGCGTACAGGCGGTGGACTCCGGTTTTGCCACGGCGAACGTGCTCACGCTGCGCACCGCGCTGGCATCCACGCAATACGACTCGTTGCGCCGCGCCGACTTCTATCAGCGCGCGCTGGCCGGCGTGCGCGCGATTCCGGGGGTTCAAAGCGCGGGCTACATCAGCGGGCTGCCGATGGTCATGACGGGGGGCATCACGCTCGTTCTGTTGCCGGGCGAGGGCGATCGGCGGGACGGAACACAGACGGCAAGCCTGCGGCTGGCGAGCTCGGGGTACTTCGAGTCGGTGGGGATTTCGCTGCGCATGGGGCGCGACGTGAGCGAGACCGATACCCCGGACAGGCAGCTGGTCGCGGTGGTGAGCGAATCATTCGCGCGGCGGCACTGGCCCGACGACAACCCTCTCGGAAGGACGTTCAGTACGCGGAACCAGGAGCGCACCGTCGTGGGCGTGGTGGGCGACGTCATGGTGCGCGGGCTCGAGCGTGAGAGCGAGCCGCAGCTGTACGTCCCGGCGCTTCAGCCGCCTGTTCCCGTGGCGGACCAGTATCACCCGAGGGACCTCATCATTCGCACCACGCGCGCGGCGTCGTCGCTGCTGCCCTCCATCCGCGAGGTCATCCGCCGGATCGACCCGCAGCAACCGATCTCGAACGTGCGTCCGCTCGCCGACGTCGTCGGCGATCAGACCGCGGCACGTCGCGCCCAGGTGCAGGTGCTCGGCGCGCTCGCCCTTCTCGCGCTGCTGCTCGCGGGGGTGGGGATCCACGGTCTGCTTTCGTACACCGTGGCGCAGCGCGACCGGGAGATCGGTGTTCGGCTCGCGCTCGGCGCCAGGCCTGACGGCATCGCGCGTATGGTGCTGTCGGAAGGCACGCGGATGGCTGTGCTGGGTGTCGTCCCCGGCGTCGTCATCGGCTACCTGGCCGCGCGGGCGATGAGCTCGATGCTCTTCGGGGTCAGCCCTGATGATCCGCTTACCTTCGGCGTCGCCGCGGCGGCTTGCTTCGTGATGACGGCGCTCGGCTGTGTAAGGCCGGCAATTCGCGCGGCACGCATCGCACCCATGACTGCGCTGCGCTCAGACTAACGAAGAGGGAGAGGTACCAGATGCTGCGGACATTCCAGTGGCTGCCGTCTTTCGTCCTGCTGTTGATCACCGTACCGGCACAGGCGCAGAGTGCCGCCGACAGCGCGGCGATTCGCGCGGCGGCGCTCGACTACATCGACGGCTGGTGGGAGGGGAGCGCGGACCGCATGGAGCGCGCTATCCACCCGGATCTCGCCAAGCGGATCATCAATGCCGACATGCGCGGGCGCAGCGTGTTGGGCCATCAGAGCGCAATGACGCTGGTGCAAAACACACAGCGCGGCGGCGGTCGCGAAACTCCCTCGGCAGAGCGGCGAAGCGATGTCCGCATCCTGGACATCTTCGGCAATACGGCGAGCGTGCGAGTGGACGCCGGTGCGTGGGTGGACTACATGCACATCGCGAAGTGGAACGGCCGCTGGGTGATCATCAACGTGCTCTGGGAAAACACACCGCGATAGGAGGCGGTCATCATGCGATGGCCGCTTCAAACCATTGCTGACGCTGTACTGTCTCACGTCAGAACGGTTGGCTCCGATCATCCAGGGTGACGCTGAGTACCGCTGCCAGACTGCAAGATCTGGCTGCTGCTCGTTGACACTACTGCCCCGTCCCCGCGCGCCGGCAACATCCAGATCCGGAGACATGATGGTGATCAAGCGAACTGCATGGCAGCTGACATTCGCTGTTCTGCTCGTGATGCCTCGCGCGGGCTGGACACAAGGGTCGGGTGCGGACAGGGTTGATACGCTGTCCATTAGCCGCGCGGTAGCGGCGTGGATGCAGCAGCACCGTGCACCGGCGCTGTCCGTCGCCATCGCGCTCGATGGGCAGCCCGCCTGGTCCGGTGGCTTTGGATTTGCGAATCCGGCACAAGGTGTGTTGGCGACGTCGCGCACGTCGTATCGATTGGCGTCCGTCACCAAGTCGATCACGGCCACGGCAGTAATGATGCTCGCGGAACGAGGCCTCCTCGACCTTGATGCCCCCATTCAGAAATACTGCCCCGCCTATCCAGCAAAGCGCTGGCCCATCACGGCGCGCCTTCTCCTCGCCCATCTTGCCGGCGTGAGGCACCACAGCCTGCTCGAAGTGATCCGGCCGAACACTCGGCATTTCGAAACCGTGACGGCATCCCTGGAGAAGTTCAGGAACGACGACCTCGAGGCCGAACCAGGTACGCAGTATGGCTATTCATCGCCCGGCTACACGATCCTTGGCTGCGCGATCGAAGGTGCAGCAGGGACGAGTTATGCGAGCTTCGTCCACGAACAGATCTTCGCGCCCGCGGGCATGATCAACACTGTTCCCGAGGATGCGCGGACGTCATCCCCAGGCGGAACGGCCTATTTCAGCAAGGGCCTCCTCTACAAGGCCACCAAGAAGTTCGCGAGGCGCACCACAGCCCAGTCGATTGACATATCGGATCGTCTGCCGGCGGGCGGCCTGCTGTCGACGGTGGACGACATGATGCGATTTGCCATAGCGCTCCAGTACGGACACCTGGTGAGCGATTCGACGCGCGAGCTCATGTGGACTCGGCAGCGGACATCCGATGGCGAGCCTCTGGAGTTTTACGGCCTTGGATGGCTCGTCGGCGAGCCGGACTCGTTACGGCCCAAGCGCGTCTGGAATGACGGGAGTCAGCCGGGCACCCGCTCGTTTCTCTATCTGCGGCCGACACAGGGAATCATCATCGCGCTCGTGACGAACATGGAGGGTGCCGCATGCGAGGAACTGGTTTCCCAGATCCTCGAGGCCATCGCGCAACGGCAGGGCACTCAGGGCGACGCACCCCGGTAGAGACACACGACAGGAAGCCCACTCACTCTACGCACCGGTTACGCCGTGAAGTGAGCTCACCGCCTCGAACAGCTGATCGAAGGATTCGATCACGAACAGCACGTCCTGCACGTGATCGATCTCGAATGGCTGCGCGAGCACGTCGTCCAGCCGGAACGGCCGCCGCGTGCACCTCGGTCCGAGCGCGTTCGCCGCGTCGGAGTGCGACGAGATCAGGCCGCTGCCGTAGATCCGCGTCTCGCCGCGCTCGCGCACGAGCCCGAACTCCACAGTGAACCAGAACAGCCGCGCCATTGCCGTCGTCTCCTCCGCCGTTCGCGCGCGGCTGGCCAGGACGCCGAAGTCCTGGAGGAACGCGCCGAATACTGGGTCCGAGTGCAGCGGCACATGGCCGAACACGTCGTGGAAGATGTCCGGCTCGGGGAGGTAGTCGAGCTGCGCGCGTGGCCGCACCGCGAGCGTGGTGGGAAAGTGGCGTTTCGCCAGACATTGGAAGAACTGCACGGCCGGTATGAACCCCTGCACGCCCACCGCCCGCCAGCCCGTGCGCGCCGCGAGCCGACGGTTCACGTCCGCAAGGTCAGGAACGCGATCCGGCGCCAACCCGATCCGCTCGATGCCGTCCAGGAACACCTCGCTCGCTGTCTCACGCAGCGACGCCATGCGCCGTTCGTACAGCACCCGCCACACGTCGTGCGCTTCGTCGTCGTACGAGGCGTAGCGCTGCTCGACGAACTCTGGCAGTGACGTCTTGCTGGCGGGGCGTGCTTCCTCGACTGGCGTCTGCATTGGACCGGGAGTTGGGGAAAAAAAGAAGCGGGG
>JBBDYA010000111.1:50144-81070 GCA_040902005.1 Gemmatimonadaceae bacterium
AGCGGCCCGTGGAGTGATCCACGGGCCGCGGGGAGGGACTGAGTCGCGCTCGATTACGCGCGCAAGCGACCTCCGCGGGCTCCCGTGGCGGGGGCCGCGTAGCTGAGGCCGTAATAGCGTGCGCTGGCGCGAATGGTCATGGCGGTAACATGGGGCGGGGAACGGGTCCGGTCAACCGGCACCGGAAACGCCGCCACTCAACCCTTGGCCGCCGGCGGTTGTCGAATCTTTGATACCAACCCCACGTCCCATGTCCATCTTCTCGAGAGTCCTGCCCCCCCTCGCCGTCATGCTTGTCGCGGCCCCCTTCGAGGCCAGCGATGCCCAGCGGCGCGATTGGGACGACACCAACGTCGAAGGCGCCGAGTCGTGCCGCGCCATCTGGCGCGAGTACGGGCGCACCATGAGCGGGCGCCCGAGCGCCGTGCACTGCGAGATCCGCGACGTCGGGGTGACGCCGGCGCGCCGGATCGACGTGGACGGCGACGAGCACGGCGGACTGCGCGTGGTTGGCGCCCAGCGGTCGGACATTCGCGTGCGCCTGGTGATCCAGACACAGGGCGAGGATCTCGCCGACGCGCGCGACCTGGCGCGACAGGTGTCGCTTGACCTCTCCAGAGCCACCTGGCGTCCCGAAGTCCCGGTCATTCGCGACAACCGCAGAATCGGCCGCCGCTATGTGTCGGCCACCGTCCTCATCGACGCCCCGCGGCAGACGGATCTCATCGCGCGCGTCGAGCATGCGCCGATGTGGGTGGAAGGGCTGCGCGGCCGCCTCGACCTCGACGCTGCACACGGTCCGCTGAATCTCAACGACGTTGGTGGCGATGTACGCGCCCGGGTGCGGCACGGACCGCTCACTATCGCCGTCACTGGACGGACGTGGGACGGCGCGGGCCTCGATGCGCAGGCCGAGCACGGCCCGCTCACGCTGCGGCTCCCGCGGGAGTTCGACGCCGATCTCGAGATGGGCGCCGAGCACGGTCCCATGGACATCGACTTTCCCGTGACGCTCACCCGCTTCGACCGCACCCGCATCAGCACGAAACTCGGCGCGGGTGGCCCGCGCATTCGCGCCTTCGCGACGCACGGTCCGCTCAGCGTGCACGTGGCGCGTTAGCGAGTTGCCCTTGTCCTCCTGCCGGAGGCCCGATCGGGAACGACGACGGCGCCGCTGTTTCAGGCAACGGCGCCGCCGCTTTCATTATCTCCGGTCAGCGGTAGGTGATGAAGTTCCAGTCCTCCGTGGGCACGGCAACCGGCGTTCCGCCGCACGCCACGTACTTGATGCCACCCGGGTACGTATCACCCGACTGCATCCAGGTCAGGGTAGTGGCGTCGATCTGCTCCAGCTCGATCACGTACGTCGAGCCCGGGGTGAGCGGCAGCGACGGGAAGTAGAAGCGCAGGAGCCGCTGGGTGCCCGTGCTCGCCGGCGCGATGAACGCCGTGGCGGTGCCGATGATCGAGCCGGTGGGAGACCCGGACCTGATGTGGATGGTGCTCGCGGCGCCCTGCGCGGGGAAACTGCCTCCGTCGCGCATGCGCAGCTCCACCGCGGTGAGGACGGACGCGCCCGGCGTGAAGCTCTGGAACAGGGAAAGCCCCGATCCGTTGCCGCAGCTGCCGCTGGAGCCGGTCTCCGGATCGTTGATCTGATCGATCAGGTCCTCGTGAACCACCGTCTTGAACGGCAGGTCCTTGCGGCTGCCGAGCGCCACCCAGATGCCGGCCGTGTTCGGGCGCGCGTCGAAGTAGGCATCGCCCCCGGTGTAGGGATCGCCGACCGGACCCTGCTGCACCCCGCACGACTCCTCGTCCAGGTCGCGCGTCTTCAGCACGATCGCGTACTGCTGCGCCGCATTCACGGTCGTGGGCGAGGCGAACGGGATGCGCCGGAACGCGGTCGGCGCGATCTCCGGCAGCACGAGGCTCGACGCCGGCGCGAACTGTCGGGCGAGCACCTGCCCCGTGGGAATCCCCTCGCTCACCAGGTGGATCTCGACGACCAGCGTACTGCCGGAGCTGCACCCCACCGGGAACGCCACTTCCGTGAGCGTGCCGGAGCGCGGCGCGGTGAAAACCTGGGCCAGGATCTGCTGCGACAGCGGGCCGCCGCCGATGCCGAGCGGGCCGACCTCACCGTCGATGGTGAGCTGCTCGGCCTCGGCCGGGGGTGGCGCAGAGACCAGGAACGACTGCGTGGCCAGGTTGTTGTCGAGCGTCACCTCGGAAGCGGCTTCGGCGACGCTGACGATGAGGTAGTACGAGCCCGCGGCCGCGGGGGTGAAGGAGTGCGACACCGGGAAGCCCGGGGCATCGGGAAGCAGCGCGGGTACCGCGGCCGAGCCGAGGGCGAGGTCGCCTTCGTCCAGCTCGGCGTCGCTGGAGAGATAGGCCGACACCGTGGTGGGCGCGCTGGTGGCCGTTGCGTCGCCGTCGCTGCGGCGGCTGCGATTCTCCACCACGTAACTCACCGTGGCGCCGTTCCCGGCGATCACACCGGCGGTGGCCGTGAGATTCACCACCGCGAGGTCAGGCTCCGACTCCGGATCGACGCCGTTGAAGTTCGAGAAGGAGCTGAAGTCGTGCTCCGGACCGCTGTCGAACGCGTATGCGTTCTTCGGGGACACGAACTTCGCGATCCACTTCGACGCCACGTACATCGCGCGCTCCACGCGGCCCATGGCCTGCGGGTCCGGCTCGTCGCAGTGAACCAGCTCCCCGGTCTGGGACTCGGATTTCGGCAGGATCTCGATGCCGTCTTCCTGCGTGGCCCCGGGCGTATAGTCGGCCGGGCTGTCGGGTTTGTCGTGCGCCACGCGCATCCGCGCGTCGATCGGGCGTCCCCCGGTCTCGTCCTCCGGGTGCTCCAGCGGACGGCGGTCGCCAGTTTCCACCATGCACACCGCGAACCGGCCGGGCTGCGTGAGTTTCAGGTTGGGATAGGACTCGAGAATGTAGAACAGCGGATACTGGCACCGCCGCGTCTGGAGGGGACCGGCGCAGTGTCCCGGATACGGCGTGGGATCTTCCGCGAGCACCACGATGCGATCCTCTTGGGTGCTGCCGGACGACCAGCTCACCCCCGCGTGCTGCGACGGCGTCTGCATGAACAGGGGATCGCCGGCGGGCACGACCTCGATGACCACGTCGCCCGTGGGGATCGTGGCGATCGGCGCATTCCCGCCATCGTGCACCCAGCGCGCCATGTTCGTGATCAGGAGCGCCGTGGCCTGTACCTTCTCGACGCCGTCGGGAGGGGTGAAGCCGCCGGTCTTCTCCACCAGCCACGCGGAGAGCGTGTTGAGGTGCTTGACGGCGCCCGCGAGGTCGCCCCGGTTCTTCGTGCGCTTTACCGTGGACCAGCGGGCGGCGACGGAGGTCTCGAGCCCGGTCGGCAGCAGCTCGAGAATCTGCGCGTCGATGTAGTCCGCAAGGGCCACGTTCGACATCGGGCCCGTGTGCCGGGCCAGACCCGCCCCGGTGGGGGGCACGTCGGAGCATGCTCCGGCCAGAAGCCATACGGCGGCGACGACAATCAGTGAGCGGCTTCGCATAAGACTCCAATCCGTCGAGGGGAACATCGGAATGTGCTGAATTACAGCCCCGCTACAAGGGCCCTGAATCTCGGAAACGTCTGCAGGTCCCGCCACCACCAGTTGGTGCGGTTCACGAAACCGCGCCGGTGGTCGGGATTCACGGTGACGTAGTCACTGATGAGCGAAACGGCCTCGTCATAGTCGCCGAGGAGGACGCGCACCGAGGCTTCCTGCGCGGCGAACTCGCGGCGCGGGTCCGCCGTACGGTCGGCGACCCGGGCGCGCTGGAGCACCGCGCGGGCGCTGTCGGCCAGGGCGGGGTTCCTCGTGGCGAGCGACGCCTGGGCGATGGCGCCGGCCACGAGAATCTCGCCGCGCCGGCGGGTGAAGGGGCGCGCGGGCTCCGGCGTGCGTGCCACGTACTCGCTCAGGTACGCCCAGGCGCTGTCGACGTCGGGCGTCTGCCCTTTCGCCCGGTACATGTACAGGCGACCCTCGATCCCGAACGGATCGTGCGGAAAACGGCGCTGGAACTCCGAGAGCTTCTTCATGGCCTCGGGGAAGAGCTCGAGGTTGTACGTCGCCAGGAACAGCCGGATCAGGATGGGCCGTGCCGACCGCAGGTAGGCGTCGGCCTCGTAAGCCTTCTCCGCTGAACGTATAACCTCCAGGAGGTCCGGTTTGCGGTAATGCAACGCACTGAGTGCGTCCCACGCACCGGCCTGATTCCTGTTGACGGTCACGGCCAGCGTCAACGCCTGCTCGGCGTCGGCCAACACGCGATCCGTTTCCCTGACCTCCGTCACCACGTGCTGGTTGACCTTGAGGTACAGGAGCTTGCCCTTGAACTCCAGGGCGTCGGGGTTGCGCGGCTCCAGGCGCAGGGCGCGCTCCACGTGCGCCAGACCGCTGTCGATGAGGGCCGGCAGACGCGCCGGCTCACGGCCGACCGCCTGGGCCATGGCGTGGGCCACGGTGGCCCGCAGGACCGGAGGCACCACCCAACGCTCGTCCGCCGCCTCGGCCTGGCGGAGCAGGGAATCGGAAGCGTACAAGGCGGCGAGCGCTCGCGCCCCGTGCCCCCCGCTGCGCAGCGAATCGGCGTCCTTGACGCGCCGCTCGGCGCGCTGCACCAGCATCCAGGCGTCGGTGCTCGTGGTGGCCCGCTTGCGGTCGCGCAGTATCACCTCCGGGCCGATCCGCTCGCGAAGAAAAAGCGCCACCTGGTTCGCCAGCGAGTCGGTGATCGCCACCACCTGCGCCCGCGTGCTGTCGTACTCGAATCCCTTCCGCGCGACGAAGGCGCCGGTGCCGTCGAGCAGGCGCACCGTGATGCTCGCGCCGCGCGGCGTGGGCTCCACGGTGCCGCGCACGATGCTCCCGGCGCCCAGCGCGCGGCTGATGCTGTCCATGGGCACGGCGGCGCCACGGAAGGGCAGCACGCCGTTGCGCGACACCACGCTCAGCGCGGGAACTTCGGCCAGCCGCTCGATCAGCGACTCGGTGAGGCCGTCGGCCAGCTCGCGCGTGCGCCCGTCGCTGCTGGCGTCGTCGAAGTACAGGACTGCGATGCGATCCGCGTTGGGATCGCTGCTGCGCCGGTTCGAGGGTCCCATCCAGCCCCAGGCGCCGACCGCCACGGCGAGCACGCCGAGCGCCGCGCCCACCCCCACCACGAAGGGCAGAGCCCGGGTGCCCGCTTCACCCTCCGGCGCGGGATGGCGCCGTGTGGCCCGCATCTGCGCAGTACGGGTGGCGGTGCGCCGGGCCCACGTACCCGTGGTGTTCACTACGCCGGAGAGCGCCTCGCCGAAGTCGCCCACGGTGGGGAAGCGGTCGGCCGGCACTTTCTCGAGGGCGCGGAGAATCACGTCCTCCAGCTCCTCGGGCACCGATGGCCGCACGGTGCTGATCAGCTGCACCGGCTCGCCCACGTGCTTCATCACGAGCATCTGGAGCGTGGACGCCACGAAGGGCGGCTGTCCCGTGAGCATCTCGTACGCCACGCACGCCAGGCTGTACTGGTCGGCGCGGCCGTCGATGTTGCGCTCGCCCATGGCCTGCTCGGGGCTCATGTACGTGGGGGTGCCGACGGAGACGCCCGTTTGCGTGAGCGCCTCCACGTCGGTCGCGCTGGACACGGCGCGCGCGATCCCGAAGTCTGCCACCACTGCCTCCTGCCCCTGGAGCAGGATGTTCTCCGGCTTGATGTCGCGGTGGATGATGTTGCGCGTGTGCGCGTGCTGGAGCGCGCTGGCGATCTGCGTGGTGATCCGGATGGCGTCTTCCACGGGCAGCTGCCGCTCTCGCTCCAGGCGGTCGCGCAGCGACTCGCCCTCGACGAACGGCATCACGTAATACAGGTTGCGGTCCTCGGTCTGTCCCGAGTCGAACGCCGGGAGGATGTTCGGATGCGTGAGCCCTGTGGCGATCTTGATCTCCCGGTGGAAGCGCTCCGCGCCCACGGCCGCGGCAAGGTCCGGGTGCAGGAGCTTGATCGCCACCGGGCGATCGAACTTCGTGTCCGTGCACAGATAGACAGTCGCCATGCCGCCGCGACCGAGCTCGCGCTCGATCCGGTACCGGTCGCCAAACGAGGGGCGTGACGGTGTTACCATGTCCTTCTCATCAGGGCTGCGCCACAGCTAGCATACAGATGTTTAAGCGCCTTCGCCAGATTGATTTCCTCTACCTTGCGGTCGCGGTTCGCAACCGTGTCCGGCTACCCGGGTGTCCAAGTCCTACATGATCACACGCAGAGTAGCCATTGCGCGGGTTGCCGCAATCGCTATCGCGGCCTTGGTGCCTCGGCGGCTGATGGCCATGCACCACGAGCCCTTTCCGCACCCCGATCCCCGGCCCGGGATCACCGGCGCCGCCGTCCTTCCCCTGGACCAGCTTCCCGACCGGAAACGCGTGCGCGCGGCGTTCGAGGCGGCACGCGCGAACGCCCAGGTCTTCGATAGCGTGTACTGCGTATGCGAGTGCGCGCACGCCATGGACCACCGCTCGCTGCTGGCGTGCTTCGAGTCCAGCCAGCCGGTGGGATGCTGGGCATGCCAAGAACAGGCGCAGGCCGTGGAAGAATGGTTGAAAGAAGGGAAGTCGCTGGCAGCGATCCGGGCCGCCGTGGACAAGCAATGGGGCTAGGTGCCGCTGATACACCTCACTGAAAACGCCCGCTGCCTCTCGCCATCGTCGTGACGTCCGAGCGACCGCTGTCCGCTCCCGAAGTTGTAGAACCATGCGGTTCCTGGACCCGTTTCCGACGCTGTCCAGTAGAAGCCGTGAGCATCCACACGTGCATAGTCGAAGAGATCGCCCGCTCTCGATCAGCAGACTTACTTCTGAGCGCCCTGCAACCCCGCGAGCCAATTCTTGACCAGCACCACGCGCCCGCGCCCGGTGCTCAACGGCAACACCATGACGAACCGTCTCCCGTCCGCCGTGACGTCGAACTGCCGATGCCCGGGATGCGCCGCGTACTCCGCTGCGGGGAACAGCACGCGTGACGTCCCCGCCGCGAACGTGGGCACCGTCTGCACCGACACCGCGATCATGTTCCCGGACGCGTCCCGATAGAACAGCTCGTCCCCGCGCCGTGACCACACCGGCTCCGCGCCCCCCCCCCCGCGCGTGGACAGCACCCAGCGCGCCGAGCTCGTGTTGGGGAAGGGAACCACGTGCACCTCGTACCGCCCGCTCTCGTCCGACGCGTACGCCAGAAACCGTCCGTCCGGCGAGAGCGCCGGCTGCATCTCCGCCGCCGGTGTCGCAAGCAGCGGCATCGGCGTGCTGTCCATGGCCGCCCGCACCGCGTAGAGGTCTCCGCTGCCGCTCCCGGTCGTGGCGGTCGTGCGGAACACCAGCCATTTCCCGTCCGCCGACCAATGCGACTCCGTCGGGAGGAGTCCCGACAGCGGCAGTTGCGACGCGACGGCGGAGCCGTCGGCCCGCTTCCGCCACAGGCTGTATCCTCCGCTCGTGTCCCCCCGGAAATAGCTGACGGACGCGCCGTCGCTCGTCCACGCCGGGTAGTCCCACCGCGACGCCCGCTCGGTGGTCAGTCGCGTCGGTGACCCTTCGACCCCTCCGGGCCCCCTCACCCCGGGCCCGCCCCCGCCTCGGAGTTCCGCGATCCAGATGTCGCGCCCCTGCTCGAACGCCAGCCTGCGTCCGTCGGGGGAAAGCGCTGGAAAGTTGAGGTTTCCGCGCAGCGACGAATCCACCGGCTGTCGCGCGCCGTTCCGCGCCACCCACACGAGCTCCTTGTCGCCGACGTTGCCCACCATGTAGACGAGCGTGCCGTTGGCCGAGACGTCGAACTGCAGCACCTGGCCGCTCCCGGAGGGCGCCTCAGCCACGGGGATGGGCGGCCCGGTCGTCGCGAGCCGCCGCGCATCGAATCGCAAGGCCATCAGCCTTCCGTCGCGCTCGTAGACGAGATGTCCCGGGTGCGCGTACCGCGCGTAACGTCCCCCCCTGTTGCCCAGCTCGTGCACCGTCGTGTCGCCCGGCTTGAACGCGACGATCGACGCACGCGCGGTGTGGTATGCCACGATCCCTCCGCCGTTGCCGTCGGGCAGCACCAGGACGTCCAGCATGGTTCCGTTTTCCGTTCTCGAGATCACCAGTTCCGGCGACGCTCCTCCCGCCGCCGCCACACGGCTGACCGCTCCCCGCAGCCCGCTCGCCGTGTAGTAGATGAAGCCGTCCGCCGCCCAGTCCGGCGCGCTCACGTTCGACGGCACCAGCGTCGTCGAGCTGCCCCCGCGGAGCGACACCGTGCGCAGGCTGGACGCGACCACGAACGCCAGCGCCTGCCCGTCCGGCGACAGCGTCACGCTCGTCGCGCCCTCGGTGCCGGGGACGGGACGCGGCTCCAGCTCGTCCATCTCGCGCACCCAGAGCCGCGACGGTCCAGCGGAATCGGCGCCGACGTAGGCGATCCGCGAGCCGTCGCGCGCGATCGCGAGCGTCCGGCCGTAGTACGAGAGCATGGTCACCGCCGGCGCCGGTCGCTGCACGTTGAGCTCGGAGATGTCGAACCGCTCGATGCGACTCGGTCTCGAGTCTCCAAGCAGCCGGCCCGTCCAGCTCGTGTCGCCGCCCCCGGCGCGCGCGTTCAATGTGAGCACGGTCGCCAGTACCAGCGCGGCCGCAGCGACCCCGAGGATGATCCACAGTTTCCTGGAGCCTCCCGCCGGTGTGCGTTGATATCCCGCGCTTACCAGCCCTTGGGACGCATCCGTCAGCGCGCGCGCGAAGGCCGCGGCGCTGGCGAACCGGTCGGCCGGGAGCTTGGCCAGCGCCTTGAGGACGCTCCCTTCTATATGTAGAGGGATCGTGTCGCGGACGGTGGTCGGGGGCGTCGGCCGCTCGGTGAGGACCTTGGCGACGATCGCCTGCACGGACGCCCCGGTGAACGGCGCCTCTCCCGTGAGCATCTCGTAAAGGACGGCGCCCGCAGCGTAGACGTCCGCGCGCCCGTCAATGTGCTTGTCTCCTGTCGCCTGCTCGGGGCTCATGTACTGCGGCGTCCCCAGCGACAGCCCCGTCTGCGTCATGCGCTGCCCGCCCGCCGCGGTGACCGCGAGCGCGATCCCGAAGTCGGCGACCATCGCGCTGCCGTCGTGCAGCAGGATGTTCTCCGGCTTGATGTCGCGGTGGACCACGCCGCTCCGGTGGGCGTAGTCCAGGGCGCTCAGCACCTCGGTGGCGATGCGCAGCGCCTCGTCGATCGGCAGCAGCTGCTCGCGCGTGAGCCGCGCGCGCAGCGTCTCGCCCGGGACGTAGGGCATCACGTAGTAGAGAAATCCCTCCGCCTCGCCGGAATCGTGGAGCGGGAGGATGTGCGGATGGTGCAGGTTCGCGGTGGTCTTGATCTCGGCCAGGAACCGCTCGGCGCCCAGCGCGGCGGCCAGGTCAGGGTGGAGGACCTTGAGCGCGACCTTCCGGTCGTGGCGCAGGTCCCGCGCGACGTAGACCGTCGCCATGCCCCCGACGCCGGCCTGCGACTCGATGACGTACCGGCCGCCGAGGGCGGCGGCCAGCCTTACGGAGGCATCCATGCGCGAAAATATGGTCAGGTAGCGCCGGTCGCTACGGCATGCGCCCACGATTACGATGCAGCCCGACGCGCAGCGGACGTGCGAACTCCCTGCACGCACCGTACGTTAGCCCCATGGACCGGCTTCCCCCGCAGCTCGCCGCGGAGCTCGCACGCCAATACGACGTCCTCCGCATGCTCGGCCAGGGCGGCATGGGCACCGTCTGGCTCGCGCGCGAGCGCTCGCTCGACCGCCTCGTCGCCATCAAGATCCTCGGCAGCGAGTCGATCCAGTTCGGCGACCTCCGCGAGCGCTTCCGCCGCGAAGCCCGCATCGCCGCGCGCCTCATGCACCCCAACATCGTCCCCCTCTACGCCTTCGGCGAAACACCCGACGCGCTCTATCTCGTCATGGGCTACGTCGAAGGCGAGTCGCTGGCCGCGCGGCTCGAGCGCGAGGGACGCCTGCCGCGTCACACCACGTTGCGCATCCTCGCCGAGATCGCCGACGCGCTCGCGTTCGCGCACCGCGAGGGCGTCGTCCACCGCGACGTCAAGCCGGACAACATCCTCATCGAAGCGAAGTCCGGCCGCGCCATGCTCGCCGACTTCGGCATCGCCCGCGCGGAAGGAGCCGCGACCTCCGTGACCATGACCGGCATGGCTGTGGGGACGCCCAGCTACATGTCGCCGGAGCAGGCCGCCGGCACGGCGGCAGTGGACGGACGCGCCGACGTCTACTCGCTCTCGGTGGTCGGCTACCGCATGCTCGCGGGCAAGCTTCCCTTCGCGGGGACGTCGCTTCAGGCGCTCATGGCGCAGCACGCGGTGCAGAAGCCCGACGACCTTGCCCTCGCCGTGGCTCGCCCCGACCGCGGCGTGGCACGCGTCGTCATGCGCGGCCTCGAGAAGGATCCCGCGATGCGCTGGGCCCGCGCCGACGATCTCCGCGACATGATCCGCCTCGAGGCCGACACCGCCCCCGAGCTCCCCGAAGAGCTGGATCGCATCGATGCGACGGGGACGAAGATGCTGATCCCGCTCTTCTTCTTTTCCTCCTTGGCGTACGCCATACATCTCGCGTCGGGAGTGCCGGCGATCGCCATCATGTCCCAGGCGATATTCGCCGGCATGCTCGGGACGATCGCGGCCGTTCGCTCTCGCCCAGCCATCAAGAGCTTCGGTTGGAAGGAAACGCTGCGCACGCTCTTCGCGCCGCCGCGCTGGTGGTCCTCCTGGTGGCCCCGTGCGTTGCGCCGCGCCGACGACCAGTGGGACAGGCTTCCCAGGGAGCTACGCCGATTCCGTGCCTTCCGCGACCTGACCATCGGGGTGTTGATCGTCCATGTCGGCGTCGTCATGCCCGTCATCCTCAACGACGTCGTCTCGAACCCCGTCGGCGACGCGCTCTTCATGTTCGATCTCGCCGCGATGCTCGGTGGAACCATCGGCGCGTTCATTACGGCCCGAGCGGCTCGTCGCGTTCTTCTGAAGGCGGGGCTCAGTCGCTGGGAGGCATCCACGGCCGGCGCTCTCCCCAACGTCGCCAGCCATTACAAGTGGAAGAACCCGATGTTCGCGCGGCTGCTCGCTGCCGCCCCCGAGGCCACTCGCGCGACGCCGCGCACGCCTGAGGATTACGTCAGAGGCATCGAAGATCTCAACCCAAAGCTCGTGCGCGTGGGACTGCTCCCCGACGACGACTGCGTCTCGGCGGCGCGCGCCGTGAAGGCCGCGATCGACGCGCTCGAGCGGGAAGTCATCCGTCTGAATCAGGAGCTGGACCCAGCGGAAGGGGAGCGGCTCTCACGCCGCATCGCGGCGCTCGGGTCGGAGCAGGAGGACGCCGAGCTGCGGCGTCTGCTGGAGAGCCAGCGCGCAGTCTGGCAGCGGCTCGATGAGCGGCGTCGCGACAAGGAAGCCCGCCGCGACCGGCTGCGCGATCAGCTCATGACCCTCTGGATGCAGCTGCTGGACATGGACGCGCGCGCGTCGCGCGGATCGCCTGTGGATCCCGAGCTCACGGGACAGGTGCGGGCGCTGTCGCAGGATCTCGCGCGCGCGGGAGCGGGGCTGGCCGAAGCCGAGCGGGTGTTGGCGCGTCCCGACTCGGAGCGCATCCCGACGCCGACGTAAGGCCGCGATAAGGCGCCATGCGATGTCGTCATGAACGGACCGCGTGAACGGAACCAGGTGGAGCAGCTACCGGATTCGATTTAGGGACCTCGATCGCCGGATCGGTAGCGGAATTCCTCGACCAGGGCCCGCACTCGCGCGTCGATCGCCGCGAAGGCCGCCGCGAACTCCTGGCTCGCGAGCGGGATCGCGTCCCACTGTTCGCCGCTCACCGCGCAGGAGGCGGCAGTGGCCGCGACCTCGGGGAGGTCGAAGCTCACCACGCGGGCCGCGGCCGCGACGTCGGAGGGATCGAGCGCGCGCGGCGTGAAGCTCCCCGCGTCCAGTTGCGTGGCCTTGAGATGCTCGAGCATCCAGGGCGGGAGCGCCGCGTCGGGCGTCGTCGCGCGCGCCTCGGCGCTGACGGTGATGCCGGCCGCTCGGGCATGGTGTTCGAAGAGCAGCTTCGCGAGCAGGCTTTTCGCGACGCCGTGCTCGCAAACGAAGAGGACGGGGCCGGGTGCGACGTCGGGCGAGGGCAACAGGTCCGACATCGTGACTCCTTATCGACGGAGGGAATGAGCTCTTGCGTGGATATCACAGCTGAAGCAGATTGATGATTCAACTGTATCCAGGGGACGCCAGCCGCACAAGGAGCCCTCCTGAGCAAAAAAACCGTCGCCCTCTTCTCCGACACCCTCCTCGACGAAGTCCTCCGGCCCGAGGCGCTCATGGCCGCCGTCGAGTCTGCATTTCGCGAACACGGGCGTGGCGCTGCGGCGCCGGGCGGCGTACTCGGCGTCGAGTTGGCCAGCGGCGGATTTCACTTGAAGGCTGCCGCGCTCTCCGCCGAGCGTGGCGTCTTTGTGGCGAAGCTCAACGGAAACTTTCCGGGCAACGCCGCGGCGAACGGAGGGGGGATGCCGACCATCCAGGGCCTGGTGGTCGTGTCCGACGTCGCGACCGGCGCGCCGCTCGCCGTGATGGAGTCGAGCAGCCTCACGCGTCTCCGGACTGCGGCGGCGACTGCCGTCGCGGTGCGGCACCTTGCGCGGAGCGATGCCGACCGTCTCACGCTCGTCGGCTGCGGGGTCCAGGCGTTCGACCAGCTACGATTCGCGCAGGTGGCGCGCCCGTACCGCCAGGTCACGCTCATCGATGCGCATCCCGAACTGGCGCAGTCACTCGCCCAGCGCGTCGAGCAGGAGCTCGGTGTCGAGGCCGTGGCCGGCGATGACCTCGCGGCGGCCTGCGCGGCGAGTGCGATCATCATCACCTGCACCACCTCCCGCACGCCATTCCTCGAGCGCGCGATGGTGAGCGCCGGCGTGCTCGTCGTCGCCGTCGGCGCCGACAATCCGCACAAGGTCGAGCTCACCGCCGAACTCGTGGCGACAGCGAAGGTCGTCACCGATTCCACCGCGCAGTGCGCGACGATCGGCGACCTTCGTCACGCCATCGAAAGTGGTGCGATGCAGGCGGCAGCGGTCCACGCGGAGCTCGGTGAGATCGTCGCCGGAACGCGCCCCGGTCGCGCCTCCGCCAGCGAACGGATTGTCTTCGACAGCACGGGGATCCCAATCCAGGATGCCGCGGCCGCGGAGCTGGTGCTCTCCCTCACGAGCGGGCGGACGGACGTGCCGCACTTCACCTTTCGCTCATGACTTCCCCGCGCTGGCTCCTCCTCATCCACTCGATTCCTCCCGAGCCGGCCTACTTTCGGGTGAAGGTGCGCCGGCGGCTCAAGCGGCTTGGGGCACTCGCGCTGAAGAACTCGGTCTATCTGCTCCCGAATACGGAGGATGCCCTGGAGGACCTGCGATGGCTCGCCCAGGAGATCCGCGCCGATGGCGGTGAGGCAGTCATCACCGCCGCGGACATCATCGACGGCCCGAGCGTCGACGAGCTCGCGACACGGCTCGGGGAGGCCGGGGATGCCTCACCGAGCGCCGCGCCGCGCGTGGACGCGACGCTCGGAGAGATGAAGGGGAGGCGTTGGGTAACGCGGCGCGGGATCAAGGTCGACCGGATGGCGTCGGCCTGGCTCATCCGCACCCGGATCGACCCCGAGGCTCGATTTGCATTCCTCGCCGAGGGCAGGGAGGCGAAGAAGCACGACCTCCGCTTCGACATGTTCGAGGGTGAGTTCACCCACGAGGGTGAGCGCTGCACCTTCGAGGTCCTGTTGCAGCGCTTCACGCTCAGTGACGATCCCGCGCTGGTCGCGCTGGGCGAGATCGTGCATGACCTGGATTGCAAGGACGAACGCTTCGGCCGACCGGAGAACGGCGGGGTCCACCTCATGATCGGCGAGCTCGTGCAGCGGATCGCCTCGGACGAGGAGCGGCTCACCGCAAGCTCGGCGCTCTTCGACTCGCTCTACCGCGGCCTCGCGTCGGGGCGCTGAGCCGCGACGCCTTGCTCGCCATCAGCGGCTCCATCCGGTTGAATCACGGGGCCCCGAATCTCCGTAGTGCAATACATGCCGCGTTGACGCGGTGTGCCGGAGGGAACTCATGAAACTGTTCTGGACGCTTCTCAAGATCGTGCTCGGGCTCGCGCTCGCCATCCCGCTCTCGATTCTTGTGTTGGGAACGGCGCTCGGCATTTTCGGGGCGCTGCTCGGGATCGCCATCCTGGTCCTGAGGATCGCGCTCGTCGGGTTGGTGGTGTGGGGCGCGTACCGGCTCCTTGCGCGACTATTCCGCGGGCCGGCACCTCGTGCGTCGATGCCCGAGATGCCCCGCTTGGCTCCGGTCGATCCGCATTACGAGGCGGCGATGCGCGAACTGGATCGCGAGCTCGGCGAAGATCGACGGGTTCGGAATCCATAGAGTCGTCACCCTGGGCTGACGCACAGCGCGCTGGAACATGGCCGGCACCCCACCAGGCCGAGAATCGTTGCCCAGTGCGCCCGACTACGACCGCGGCGACGCCTCTGGGTGAGTAAAACGCGCGTCTACCGTTATGGGGCGTGCTGTCGAGGTCAAGGGCATCGGTTGGACACGCCGAAGCTCTGTGCTGTTGCCTGACAGTTTGGTCGCGGCCCGCCTGACGCAACCGCCGTCAGCAGGCGCTCCACTCATGGTGCGCTACGTTTCCGCCACCACCACATCAACCACGCGGCCAGAAGATTGCCGCCAATGAGTACGGTGAAACAGACAGTCACAAACACGGCGAGTCCTACCCCGACTTTCGGGGCAGACGACCCCATTGGCCGCGCCGCGAGAAACCCAAGGCCAATGGCGATGAGATCGATGAGCAGAATTGCCCACGCGAGCAGGCGCAGTTCACGCCAGGTCTGCTGCCAGCTTGGATCCGGGGGTGCTTTCATTGCCGGCTCCCGAGCGTTCTAGGTCAAAGCGCCCGAATTGACCTGCGCGCTGGTCGCAGCGCGGACGTCCCATTGGGTGTGCGGCTAATCCGGACACTGGCCGCATGGAAGGAGGTGCCTCGAAGTGGCCCTGACGGCACTACCGACACAGCTCGAGCGATCGCCCGCGAACCCCGGACGAACTGGGTGAGTCCCCGAACGTCCAACGGGCGTGCGCGGAACATACTTCGAGGCGCGAGTTGCCGAGTTCGTACACCTGCACCGTCGCGGGTCCACGGTTCAGCGCGAAGTGGATCTCACGGATGCCATAGGGATCGCCGGCTGCGATGGGCGCGACGATGATGCCCGCCTCGGATCCGACGGCGCGATAGCTTCCTCGTTCGACGCCGCCCTCGATACGCCAGCCGAGCGCTTCAAGCTCGCCGCGGAGCTGTTCGCCGATCGTCGGGTGGAGCGCGAGCGAAACGCCGACGATCTCACGCACCATCCGCTGCGGATCGTAACGGCGTTTGAGATAGCGTTTGCGCGAGATGTCATCAGCCGGGCCGGTCGTGTCCTGCTGTACGACCCGATAGAACTCGGGGTGATTCTCCATGACCCAGCTGTGCACCTGCCACAGCGAATCGCCGCGGTCGTGATCAACGGACACCGAATGGAACCAGGGAAAGCTCTTGCCCTCCCGTACCCCTTCGACGAGACGACGGCGGATCGGGACGTCGAACTTTGCGTCGAACCATGCGACCACGGAATCGATCGCGTGGGGCTGCTCGACGGAGAGCGCCAGGCCGCTGAGTCCGACGCCACCCCGAGCACCGCGAGGAAACAGCTCGAGATAGGTCCGCTCGCCGAACAGGTACACACCTGTCCAGCTTTGGCCGTCGGCGGTCCGGTTCGTCGCCTTGCGGTAATGCGAGAACTCGTTGGCGAGGAATGTGGACGACTCGACTGCGGCGAGCGTGCCGCTGTCGAGAACGACGTTGATGTGGTTCAGCGCGACCTCGGGGCGCGAAGGCGTCCGTGGGGTTTCGACCGGGGCGAGCGAAAGTGTCACGCAAATGGCTGCCGTGCGAACACCCACCATCGCGCTACTGCACCACTTTCTGATCCATCCCCGCCGCCTGGTGCATGTAGAACACTGCGCCATCCTTCGCGTCGCTGCCGCTCCAGTGCCGATGTCCGCCGGGAATGCGGATAAACTCACCCGGACCCACACGTTTTTCGCCATTCTCGTCCCGGTAGATGTATGCGCCCTTGAGGACTACCAGGTTCACGGCGTTCGTGTGCACGTGCCAGCCGCCTGCGTCGAGATCAGGCGGGAAGGTGATGAACTCGCCGTGGGGTGCGTCGGCGTTCGCGTCGCCGAACAGCTGCGCGCTGGTAATGGGCGTGTCAGGAACCTTGACGTAGCTGGCTTTGGCCGATGACATGTACACTACCTTCGCCGGCGCCGATGTCGGACCGGCCTGCTGTTGTTGCGCGCCGAGCAGCGACGCGGAAGCACAGAAAGCCGCGGCGGCACAGGCCATAGTGCGGGACATGACGTACTCCGTATGGTGGGGGCAATCCAACATGGCCGCGCCATGTGCATTGTCAAGCACCGTGGCCCAGTGGTGGCCCCGGTCACGGTTCGCGGCTTCTGTGGCCGTTCATATGATTCGGCGCGGCCTCGGCCGACGGGACCTACCGGATGGCGTCGTGACGGCGACCGTCGTCCCCGGTCCGCTGTCGCCATTCCGCTGGACGGTGATTGCCCGGCTGGAGGACGGACACGGGGTGGTCGCGTCCATGTGGCGGCCGGGGTCCATTTCGGGCGAGGTGGGCGCGGATCTCGAGAAGTCTGCGCCTGTCTGGCGCGTCCAAGCCGAGAGTGTAGCGCGACCGACGACGGCGTCAGGTTCTGCGTGTCATTCCGTGGCTGTGTCCATCACTTGTCGCGGAAGAACCTCCACAGCTCGGCGGTGGCATCGAGCGCGCGACTGTCGGTGCCGGCGAACCATTCGGGAATGAGCGCACCCCCCGGCCACACGTGGCCGTCGCCATGCAGCGTGATCAGCCGCACCTCCGCGCCGTCCGCGCAGCCGGTGTAGGTCCGCACGGAGACCCGCGGCTCCATCACGGTGTCACGGGCCCCGCTACAGCGATTCCGTTCGCCCCACTGTGCCACCCAGCTGGTTACCGGGGGAAAGGGATGGTGCACCACCCAGGACGTGCCGCCATGATAGAAGGCGGTTGGATCGGCGGTTCCATGGATCACCATCACCGGCATGGGGACGCGCGTGGTGCAGCCGGTCCATGCCGGGAGCGCCCCCGACACCACGCCGATGGCCGCGATGCGCTCGGGGATGTCGCACGACAGCGCGAACGACATCCCTCCACCATTCGACAGGCCGTTCACATAAACGCGGTCGCGATCGGCCCCGTGGCGCGCCACGAGCGTGTCGATCAACCGTTCGATAAACTCGACGTCCGGTGCGCGGTCATCCCCATGCCATGCCGGCCAGGATCGCGGCCACCATCCTTGTCCCGATGGATAGGCCACGAGGAATCCCTCGCGATCGGCGAGCGCGTTCCACCCGGTGATGTCTCGCATCGCGGCGCCCCACAGCGCCCCGCCGTGGAGCACGATCACCAGCGGCGCGCGCCGCGCAGTGTCCAGGGCCGGAGGGCGGTGGAACACGTATCCGCGCCGCTCGCCCGCGACGGTTATGAAGCTGTCGTGCCGGTCGCGGACATGAAAATCCACGGCCTGGACCGCGGCGACCATCGCGGGCAGCGTCACGCATAGCACCGCCGCCGCAAGCGTTGCGCGGCGCCTCATCGGTGCCGGCCCCGCGCCACGGCCAGGGGTGCGACGGAGAGGCGCACCAGCGGCACCATGACGATGGCGAGCGCGAGGAGCAGCGCGCGCGGGATGAGCGCGGTGGAAAAGAACCAGAGCAAGACGCCATACACCGCGGTCACGGCGAGAAGCCACAGGAGCGCCGCCCGCAGCATCGTGCCGTCACCCACCAGGCGTTCCCGGTGCAGTCGCACCGCGATGCGGGACGCCAGCACCGCCCTCGCGATGACGAGCACCGCGAGGGTGAGGTTCAGGGCCGGCCAGAACAGCGGCCGCAGAAATCCCCAGGCGGCGTCCCAGGCGAGTCCGGCCGCCACGAGCAGCGCCATCGCCGCGAGCGCCGTTCCCTGCACGAGCGCAGGCCGCCCGGCCATCCCGAGATACAGGCTCTGCACCATCTGGCGCCAGGTGGTAAGCACGAGCACAGCCAGCACCAGCGCGCCGAGCACCACGACGCGCTGGGCGCCGATCACCGTGCCCAGGTCGCGCGCTCCCTCCGAGACGATCGGCCACGTTCCGGACGCCCAGAGGGTTGGTGGCAGCACGATGAGCACGATCGCCCAGGCAGTGAGTGTGCTCCTGGCCGCGACGGCGAGCCGCGCGGCGATGAGCGACGCGCTCGACAGCGGGCGCACCAGCGTGAAGGTTCCCAGTCCACCGTCCGGTGCCGCGTCGCGGACCGCGAGCGCCGTGAAGGTTGCCATGAAGGGCGGCGTCAACGCGACGATCACCAGCAGGGCTCCCACCATCGCCGGCGCGTCGGTCGCGACCCAGAACAGCAGCATCTCCACCGGCAGCACCATGCCGACCATGACGGGGAGCGACCAGCCGAAGCGCTTCCATTCCAGCCATCGCTGCGCAGCGGAGGCGGTTTCGAAATCAGGCAGCGGCTGCGCGTCGCTGTCCACCGACGCGCTCCGGCTGCGCCAGCCGGCGACGTCGCCTCGGCGCGCCGCGGTAACCGCGCGCCGCGCGGCCAGCCATGCCACCGGGAAATGCGGCGCGAGCAAGGCGATCATGAACCCCTCGCTCGCACCGAGCTCGAGGGCCAGCGTTGCCGTCACGCCAACGGCCGAGAGGCCCACCACGGCGATCGCGACCCGCATTCCCCGCGCGGGATACGACGACCAGGTGAGCACCTGCGTCCACGCGAGCAGCGCGATGGCCAGGAGCCCCGGCCAAGCCGCGGGCATGTCGATGTCCGCCGGCCATGGCGCGAGCAGTCGCGTCAGCGTCCAGAGGAGCGCCACCACCAGCGCGCCGGCCGCCATGGGCCACGTCACCAGGAACGTCGTCGTGACGGGCAGGGTGAAGAGCCGGCGTGGGAACATGGACTCGCGCGCAGACACATTGCCATCGCCCGAATAGGAGAAGATGGCGACGAACCAGTAGACCGCGACCGTCGCCGGGCCCATGACTGACAGCGCGAAGGCGGCCCCCCACGTGGTCGTCATCGGTTGCGCGCGCGCGCTGACGACCAGGAAAAAGGCCAGCAATCCTGCGAGCCAGAGCGCCAAGACGAGCCATCCCCAGCGGTTCCGCCGGATCATCTCCCAGCGAAAGGTCGCCGCGTGAGCGCTCTCCATCAGCGGGGAACCGGCGTCGCCGGGGTGGCCAGTCGTGAGTGAAACAGCTCGCCGAGACTCGGGACGCGCGCCCCATCGCGGTGCGATTCGCGCAGCTCGCCCAGAGGCCCGCTGAGCAGCACGCGACCGTCGCTGACCATGATGACGTGGTCCGCCACCTCCTCCACCTCGTCGAGCAGGTGCGACGAGAAGAGCACGGTGCGTCCCTCGTGCGCGATGGTGCGAAGGACGGCGCCAAGGATGTCGCGACGCACGATCGGGTCGAGCCCCGAGGAAGGTTCGTCGAGCACCAGCAGCTCCGGCCGGTGAGCCAGCGCCGCGATCAGTCCCGCGCGCGCCTTCTGTCCCTTCGACAGGTCACGGATTCGCGCTGATGACTCCAGCCCGAACGCGCGGCGCAGCTCCTCCGCGTAGCCGTCGTCCCAGGTCGGGTAGAACGCGCGGGTGTAGCGAATCAGCTCACCCACGGACATCCAGGCCGGCAGGTCGTTCTCTTCCGAGAGGTAGCCGATGCGCGACAGGACGGCGACTGGATCCGCCACGGGGTCCAACCCGAACACACGCACGGTGCCGCTCTGGGCGCGCAGCAGGCCGAGCACGTGGCGGATGATCGTCGTCTTGCCTGCCCCGTTGGCGCCGACGAGCCCGTACACCTTGCCGCGCGGCAGCAGGAGCGTGACGTCGTCGAGCGCCGTCTTCTGTCCGAAGCGGCGGGAGAGATTCGAGAGCTGAACGACCGGTTCCGTCATGCCCCTTCCTGTCAGCGACGAGTGGTGTACCAATAGTCGAAGCGCTCCTCGTTGTGCGCCGGAATCACGAACGAAACCATCAGCCCGTCAGTTGGCAGATGCCTGTCGTCGGCTTCGACTACCTCGTTCGGCGGATCGCCCGATGTAGTCATTCGATGGGTGGGCCAGGCGGTGAGGGTGTAACCGACGCCACTGCCATGTAGAACGGCGGTCCACCCGCAAACCCGAACTCCTCGAAGTGGGAGCGCATCGCACTCGCAAATGCCACCGACGCCGGTGGTACTTCCGCGACTCCAATCACCGCACAACCTGGCAATGGAACGCCTGCCTCATCCGTGAGCAACAACTCCAGGCCGCGAAACTGTTCATTCACGTGACGCCGAGTGTGTGCCGCTGGGTTGGTGCGGATCCAGGATTGAATGGCGAGGTCTCGCTCGTGCTCATCCGGAATGCGTGCGATTGCGGCGGGCACTCCCGTTATTGGCGCGCGCTGAATGACGTTGAATGCCGCGATGGCCGGGCGAACGTGTTCAAATGCCTGCGTCGGCTGCAGCGGCCAGGATCGCGTGTTGGCGTCGGACCGCGGTAACTCGGGCCCGAGTTCTGCGACGATCTCGGCACCAGACTTCAGGTACATTGGCATCATCAGCTCGCAGTCGTCGCCCGACAGTTGTTGTCGCCGCTAGGCGGCGGTGCGCCCAGTCTTATCGCGCTGCGAACCGTACCAGTACCGCTCTGCCCATGAGCGTAGCGCGGGATACCAGAAAAGTCCCAGGACGAATCGCAAGGGCATGAAGACGTAGTGCCAGTCGCCATGCTCATCGAATTTGCGCGCGGAAAAGATCGCAGGAACATTCGGCAGCCACCCGACGACTTGACCCCTTCGCCGCCCAAGGCGCTTGAGATCGAGAAGAAATCGGGCGTCTTCAGCGAATAGCAGTTGTTCGGAGTATCCACCGACGGCCTTCCAGTCCGCCTGGCGGCAGCAGACCAACCCTGTCGGTGCGCATTGATGTCGCGCGCGTGGAATGCCATACCGGAGCAGCAGGGTTGCACATCCAAGGATCAACCACGTGACGTCGATTCCCAGGGAACGGCGTGTTGGAAGGATACCGGTGGCGCCAACGACGTATGTATTGTCGCTGAAATAGTCGGCAATGGCGTTGAACGTATCGGGATGGATCCGCGTATCGGCGTCGACGAACGCCAGTATGCTTCCGTGAGACGCAGCGGCTCCACCGTTTCGAACGGCGCCAATGCGTCGCGGGACCACATCGACAACGCGGGCGCCGCATTGCCCGGCGACGGCAGCAGTTCCATCCGTTGATCCGTTGTTGGCGACGATGATATCAACGGCATCAGCCCCAAAACGATAGCGTCGGCCTGCCTCGGCTATGTCACCGAGTAGCAACGGCAGACAACGTTCCTCGTTGTACGCAGGAATGACGACAGCAATCGTGAGCATGAACGACGTCCGCCTAACGCGCCGGAGGTGAGCCGCGGCGCCACATGTGAATTACTTGACCAAACTGTCTCGAGATGCCGCGGGCTTCAACTCCTCGTGCGGCCGCGGGGCGAACCGCCTGCGCAAGATTGGCAGCTGCTCCCAAGCCCAGAGGAGCGAGCGTGCCGCCAAGAAGCGCCACTACCTTGGGATAGATCAGCACCGCAGCCGTGCCCAAGCCGAGTATCCCAACAGACGCATTGATCACGACGCGACGCTGCGCTACACGCGCTGTGGAAAGAGGAGCTGTGTCGGAGCGTTGTAGTGCTGGAAACATTGGTCGTCCCTGACGCGCCGAAGTAGGCCGGCGCCGAGCGTGAATGAACTCAACCAACTGCTTGGGAAACATGGAAGCATCTCTCCGCCGTCCGCTTTGAACGCATACTCAGGCGGACCTCTCAAGACGCGGAGAACGACGTGCGTACCGCTGGTGTGCCTAAGTACCGGCCGAGCGCGACATAGAGCGCTAGTTTGACCGCGCCTACCCCAACAACGCTCCATTGCCTGTGCCATATGCCCCACCCTAGCGCAACGATTGTAAGAAGACTTATTGACGCGAGCAAGGAAAAAATGGCCAGTCTCGCCCAGGGCTGGAGCCTGAAGAGTGCGTAGCTGAGCGCCCCTATGGAAAGGCCGATGAGGAGAAGAGCCCAGGCTGCGTAATCCGCGAACGGGCCAACCAGGCTGGCGGGAGAAACGCGGTTGGGCCCGTAGCCGACCTGTGAATAGACGAGCTGGTTGCCCATGAGTGTCGCCACCCCGAGGGCGAGCGAAGCGAATCCATTGATCGCCGCGAGCAAGGCGATGAGCGTAACGCCTGGTGGACGATCCATGCGAGCACTCCAATGTGGGAAGCGAAAGCCGCCTACACGTCAGATTCTGTACCGGGTGTGTTCTTCGGCCTCCCACCCGCACCGCGCCGCAGTGCAATGGCGTGCAATGCGACCATTCCGAGCGCGCCGAGTGGCACGATCGTGAATGTCCACCGAAACCCGGATTCCAGCGTGGCGGTTGTCGCGAGCACAACGAACGCCCATACGATCATGAGCTCCAGGTGATACTCGCGCCGAGTGATCGGAGTGTCCAGCGGCATGTTGACCATGAGTCCTCCTCGCGTCTGTCTGGCGTTGTGGGTCAACGGCGGGTCGCAGCGGGCCGTCCGCTGCGGCTGTCATGGGGTGGGTGACGCCATGGTTCTCAAACGCGGCGCCCACGTTCTATCTACTTCTCTTCCTGGTCGCCGACTCCGAGCGAGCTTCCTGTACTCTGAGCTTGACGATCCGTTCTATCAAAGTCAAAGGCATTGGCTTATCGATGGGGAATTGGACGACCCTTTTGCGCTTTCGTACCGAGAGATCTCTTCCTTGAACGCCTCGATGCCGGATGGTGTTGGGTAGAACCCTATATGGTTCTTGAATGCCGCGAAGTGCACCAGATTCCCATTCAGGACGAACGTCGGGATGCGGTACTTGATCGCTTCCTCTGCGTCGGGTGCGACTCTCTTGATCGTGGTTCGTAGCTGTTGGAGAATGTCTTGCACATCGCGCGGAAAGCCAGCGATGTACTCGTCGATGTTCCTGGGTGAGCCGCTGGCGGTCTTCATGCGCAGTTCTCCGAGTCTGCTACGTCGCGACCATCTGCATGACGCGCCGGAGTCAAGCCACGAGCGCAATGATCTCTTGCAGATGGGTGTGTAACGACATGGCAGTTCTGCTGCCTATCGACTTGCAGGCGGTACGACACCGACCGCGCGAAGGTATTGAGTAGTTTGGCCGTAATGATTCCAGCCGTGCGCGATGATACCAATGACGACGCCCAGGGGGAGTACCATGCGATCGCCCGATTTGACGGGCTGGATGGCAGTGCCTTCATCCAAGGCCGCGATAGCCTTCCGCACGTCATCAAAGGATGCACGCAAATACGCTAGCACGGCCTCCTTCGTCTTTGTATCGGGCGCGTTTCCGACGACGGACGGCTCCGGCTGCTGCGAGACTATTGCGGCGCTTAGATAGTTGTTGATCGCGACATGCTTGAGCTGCTGCGCGAAGGTGCTCGTCCCTTTGTTGGGTGATGAGTTGAAGTGGTCTTCCGGCATCGCTTCGCCGATTGCGAGGAGCTGCGATGCCAGATAGCCGACGGCGCGATCGAGTGCCTGCGGCGTGGTTGTTACTTGCGCCTTCGCCGAGGAAGGCGCAATCGCTGCTATGCTGGCAAGCACAAAAGCCCGGAAAAGAGTGTTCCAGCGCATAACCCGGTCCTCCTTTGTCAAAAAGTCAGCTGCTGAGGAAAGGCATAACTTGACGTGCCAACGGCCGATCTTCGGCCGAGATCAACGTACAGTCCTAGTTCCGTCTAGCGGATGGCGTTTCGGGTGCGGGCACGCCGAATTCCAGGCGATGGCGGCGGAACTGCGCGCGCGAGTGGCTTCTCTCCGGTAACCCATTCGTTGAACCTGCCGATCACTCCAAAACTGCTTGGGGACGCCGCCGGCTTCAGCTCCTCTGGGTGGCGCTCGCGAGATCTCAAGCCTCCTCCCAGTACACCACGGTGCTGAGCGGCCGCGTGAGGAGCAGTTCAGCGAATAGCGGGTGTTGCTCGACGGCGTCCACGAAGCGTTCGAAGGTAGCATGATCGAAGCTCCACTCGCACCATTCCGGAGGTGTGCGGTGACGCGCCGCGAAGGTGAACTCGCATGCCACGGCGCCTACGGGCTCCAACCGGTCCCCTTCGAGGGCAAGTACCTGCCGCGTGAAAAAAAGATGAATGGGGCGTCGATCTCCAACCGGGGAAACCTGAACGCTTACACCATGATCCGGGCGCTCCGAATACTCTCGGGCAAACTGCTTGAAGACCACCCAGGCTCTCCACGGATCAAGGGCTTCAGGTGCGAGGCCACGCGCCGCGAACAGCGCGAGGAGCGCCGCGAGCAACGCGGATGATTGATGACGGCCCATCGTCAGATCACAGGAGGTACAGGCTGAGTCGTGGCGCGCGCGCGCGTAGCAACGTGGGCTGCCCAGGCCACGCCCATGGCGATCACCGCCGCCCCGATGCTTGCCGCGAGAGCGCCGCCAACCGTTCCATCCGAGCCGCCATACGCGATCACGGCTGCGCCTGGGACATAGGTCACCACGGCACCCCACGCCAGTGCGATGAGGTAGCTCCAGCGTCGGCGCAACGCAAGTCCGATGGCGGCGACGACCCCCAGCATGTCATACAGAAACACACCGCCTGTTACGGATTGCTGTAACGCGGTGCGGGCATCGGCCCACTCGTTGACGCCGTTCCAGAGTCCGAGAACCCGGTTCCGAGAAGAACGGTAGTGGCAAGTAGCCAAGCAACCCTCAAGTCAGCGCCTCAATCATACCTGGGAAGTGGGCCTTGATCTGGCTCCATGAACTCGGCTCTCGCCTCTGCAGAGAAAAGCAGAGAGGCGGAATAGTGACTGAGCATAATCTTGCTGTCTAGAAGCTGTGGGTTCACCTCAAGGAACGCATCTGCGGAGTCCGCATCCGGAGTCAGTGCCATAAAATGGCGGACGGCAAGGATCCAAGCCTGCGTTATCGTGGCGTGGTACTTCGACGCGGGAATCCCATGGTGCTGAAGAAACGCGAGCAGGGCTGCGCGCATGCGTGTGGTCGCAGTCTCGGGATCGGATTCAGCCAAATAGACGTAGGCGGCGCGAACATGCGCACGATGGTCGAACTGAGGCGGAGCGAGCGTGGAAGCCTCGAGCTGAGCAACAAAGAGTCTATCGTCGGGCGAAACGCGATGCGTCATAATTGGAGTAAGACCGCCTGACGCCGCAGCGCCGACAGGTTCATCGTGTCGTCAGGCGTCACGGCCGGTACCCAGTGATTCCACCCGTGGCCTGACTATTAGTATGGCGCCTCCGCCTAAACACTCGAGAGCAAAGAACGCCCAAATGCTGGCGGACGGCATGCCGTCGATGGCCAGACTCAGGATCCGACCGAGCGTCTGACCGAGGATCAGCAGGGCTCCCAAATCTCCCAGGAGCAGGGAGTCAACGCGGACCGCCGCAACGATGAGAAGGACGGCGGTCGCGAGCCAAACGCCAACATAGACAGCACGGAACTCGCTCAGAGCATCTATGGTCGTGAGCTCATAGCCAAGCTGCCGAGCCATGCGGTGAGGGGCGACCAGGGAGGCCAGAGCAATAGCGCCGAACACTCCCGCCGCGGCTAGTAGCAGGAACCGTCTCAGCGTCCGTGGGCTCGCTCTCATCGCTCTGCCTTGTACCACACATGCGCGAACTGCCTGTCTCGCACGGCTCGGCGGTGCGACAGCGACAGCTTCAGGGCGAATCGCAGCCACCACCAGAACCCTTGCCCGATACCCCGGCGACCCGAGGTACGGAACGGGTGCTTGTGTAGGATGATGAACCTCTGCCCGCGTATAACACCGTGCTTCTTCAACCGGCTGACAAAGTCCCCCTTCTTCGAACAGGTAGTGCTCCTCGGAAAACCCGTTGATCTCTTGAAATGCGTCGCGCCGACACAGGAGGAAGGCCCCCGGACACCACCGAAAGGCGCGCATGCTCCAGTTCTTGCTCTCCCACGCGTACTTGAACCAGCGCGGGCCATCGACGACGCGGATTGTACTGCCGCAACCGATGCACGTCGCGTCGCTGAGGAGCGCGGCGACGTCACCCATGAGTTCCGGCGGCGGCCACGAATCAGCGTCGATGAACAGCAGCCATTCGCCCGACGCAACGCTCGCACCGCGATTCCGAGCTCTGGATATCTGATTCACGGGCTCAAAGATGACTCGGCAGTCCGCCTGCTCGGCCAGCATGGCGGTGGTATCCGTGGAGTTGTTGTCGCAGACAACAATCTCGTACGCCGCGGCGATACTCGGTGTAGCAGCGCAGGCCTCGCGGATGCGCTGCACAGACTGCCGAAGGCGGCGCTCCTCATTGAAGGCGGGAATGACGATCGACAGCCGTGGTGAGTGAGCTGCTGCCGAAGCCGGCCGGGCTGGTTCAGACACCGGCATCGTCATCCGTCCCCGACTGCCATTCTGTTGGCGGGAGCCACGCTGGCGCTCCGGCGGTAGCCTCGCGGAAGTAAGCCCTGACGCGTATGCCGGTGCCATCGTTGAGATCTATCAGACGCACTACGTCTGTGGCGACGGCGCGTTCGAACGTGTCCCGGAGCTCGAACGTCAGTACCGCCGCTCGGGCCATCGCCTCGGCAGCGGCGGCCGACATATGGGCGGTATTGGGCGCTTGGTCAGCGGGAAGACGAGACAGCTGAGCCAGAGCATCGTGACCACCAACGGTCGCGAGTTCGCGAAGAACGTCGCTGACGTTCGCAAAGCCGTCGGTGGGATCCAATAGCCCGCCGGACCACAAACGGTTGGTCGGAAGGTCAACAAAACCTATTGGAGCACCCTGGTGCCAGACGCTATACCGCACGCGCAACCATCCTGGTACGTGGCATATCGGCGTCAAACGCGATTGCAGTTGAGCTGCGGCGAAGCAGCCAGGCGCTACGATGCACTAACGGTCGCGATTTCGCCAGCCAGTATACCGCAGGGCTTGCGGAGCGCCGGCAGCTCCAACGGCCCGTCAGGCCGTCGGTGCAGCTCGGCCGACGGTGCCAAGATGAGTCTCACGGAATGCGCTGGAGAACTTCAGCCCCAGGCCGAGCGCACGGTCCATCCCAATATGCGCGACCCAAATCAAGCTTAAAGCCCATAGCATCGCCGAAGATGCAAAGTATGCGCAGGTCGCGAGCATGGCTGGAGCAAGATAGGAATGGAAGGCGTTGTAGACTGCCGCGCCCACTCGGGGCCCGGCTGCGTACGCGACCATTGCGACGTCGGGGAGGAGCAGGGCCACGCCGAAAAGCACCCAGGACTCACCGAGGGCGGAATACCCTGTGACCGATGCGAGCAGCACCGCGAGGGCCTCGAGCCGGAGCAATAGTCGAGGCGTTCCAGAAACAGGCGTATTCATGGGATCAGGGTGACCTCGTCAGGGGCGGCCAAACTCAACGGTGCGGACCTTGAGCGTGTCGGCTTCCTCCATCACGATCACAGTCACGGCCTCACTATACACGTCGCCCCCGATGCTGATGTAAACCCATCCGACATCCGACGGTTGTTTGGCCGGCCAGGTCTCCATCGTGTGGCCAACTCCGACGGGACCCACCGTAGGCCAGTCAGTTGGGACAATGGCTTCAAATGCGGTTCGCATCTCATCGAGCGTGGTGTTGCGTTGGTAGTCACTCGAGGTCATGGCATAAGCGGTCGGATAGTCACGACCGGCCAGGGCACTGGCGAATTTGAGACCAACGCTCGAGTACTCAGGAACACGCGCGGAGCGCATCCGAGCCTCTCGATCCGAGCACGCCAGAACGAGCACAGTAAGCAAGAGCGAGGCACGGAGCATTCTCAACTCCTCGTTAGGCCCCGGGAGAATCACAGTTTGGGTGCGATCGTGGCCGCGGCTTCGGCGGAAGTCATCGCAGGGACGACCTCAAAGTCGACGAGGTCGCGCCACTGCGCCATCCAAGAGTCGAGGAGCGTTGGGTCATTGCACTCCATGACTTGATAGCAACAACGAAAGTCCTGTGACACCCAGCTGGACACGTAGCGAAGACCGTCTGGAGCCATGCGGCCGCGATCGCGGAACCGACGGTAAACCGACACCGCGTCCCCGTTCCGAAAGTGCTCGATGATTATATAGTGCATGACAGGAGGAGGAAGGTCGTCGGCCTAACGCGCCGGAGTCAGCGTGCCACCGAACAGCACTGGTCAGGTTCCACTCCTCGCGCGGCAGCGCGTTAACGCACCTTCCCCTGGACTCGCCATACTCCGATACCAATCAGAAGTAGGCTGGGCCAAAAGGTAAGCCACGCAAGAATGCCGAGGAAAACCGGATTCGGATTCGGGTCCGCATAGAAGCCAAACCTTGCATAGATCAGGAAGCCCACAAGCGGGCCTGACCCAACGAGGAGCAGGATGAGGCCGATGCGAACAAACCAGGAACCAAAATAGCGTTTCATATGTCGCGATGAATGCTCGTCTGCCTAGCGTATCAAGGGTAAGCTGCATGAGTCCGGATTGATCGCCAAGAGGTCTGCGGTTCCTTTCACGATGTCTCCGAAAAGCGCGCTGCCGGCAGTGCATGCGGAGCGCGAGCCGTACGCACCAGAAACCACTCGGTGCCCAGAAGCGTCAACCCCCAACCGACCCAGAGCGAGACGACGAATGTCGTCGCGGCCGAGTATCCCATCGGCGTCATGATCGGGTCGAGCACCGCCGCCGCGATCCGTACAGTCGTGATCCCCAGCCCGATCGCGAACGCCCGTGTCATCCAGACGCGATGAGTCTCTCGGTCGCGCTGCCGGATGGCGACGAAACCGCGGATGATCGCATACAGGAACAGAACACCGACCAGAGCGATGACAAACGTCTCGGCCGGCCCCGCGAAACGGCATGACCAGGCCAAAATACATGCCGGCTAGTGCCATCACGATGCCGATCGTCACAAGCAGGCGGCCGGCCCACCTGTGGTATGCCAAGTAGCGCCGCCTGAGCGCGCTCGAGAACTGCAACAGCCCAAAGACGAGATAGCCCGCGCCGAGAATCACATGCACGTAAGTCATGGCGGGATTCTCAGAATCGCACATCGACGGTGCGCACCAGGTCGGCCCGAGACGCGGCGCCAGGATCCGTCAGCCCCAATGCACCGAACGTTCGTTCTCGAATCGGTTCGACACGTGCTACGAGGTCATCGATGAAAACGGCACGCAACATCCCCGAGGTCGCTCCGAGAATCGCGAAGGTGATCGCGATGCTCCAGATTGCTCGCTTCATCCGACCACCCCGCGCCGGCGGAGGTGCCCCTCCCGTGGCAGGGCCAATGTGCCGTACGCGAGCTCGGATCGCGTCATTGTGTCGTCGTGAAGCAGAGCATGGTTGTGCACCAAGGGGCGAGCGGGATCAGCACGAAAGTGGAGGCGAGCGGCGCCTGAGCGTAATGAGTGCGCGGTATTCTGCTCCGCCGCCGCTGCGGACGCCACTACGGGTGGATGAAATCGCGCACTTGATGGTAGTTGGCCTCCGTGAACATGCTGGCGTGCGTCAGGCACGCGGTCTGTGTGTTCTGCGCGCCAGAGAGCACCGTGCTTGACGGCGGGCTCACCAGATCGTCGCAGGCCGACCACCAGGTGGCATAGCGCACCTCGCCGGGCGTCTCGTCGCCGGCGTTGAGCAGGGTCAGGAAACTCGAGTTGGGCCGCATCTCGATGCACGGCACCAGCGAACACAGGTTGGCGGTCGAGGTCCCATGATTGGGGCCGCTGATGGACGTCCAGGACTCGACCCATTCGGTGCCGCCCAGCTCCCTGAGGTAGTAGCGCGACGACAAGCTGCCCATCGAGAAGGAGACGATGTGGACCTGATCCCACCCGGTGGCCGCCCGCACGGAATCCACGTGGTTGTCGATGACCGCTGCGACTTGCGTGTTGGACACCGTGGAGCTGTAGGTCGCCGCAAGGAGTTCGCGCGAGTACCAGCCGTCGTTCCGGAAGCGCGTGATGACTGGCAGCCAATCCTGCGACGAACCGTTGAGCCCGTGGATGAAGAGTATGGGACGTCGCCGGGTGGGAAAGGCGAGCGGCACCACGGACACTATCAACGAGTCGGCCAGCGATCCATGAGTGGCGATGACCATGCTCTCCCCGGCGGCGCTGACCGGCTGCGCGGTGACCTCGCCGATGTTGGTGACGCCGAGGACGGCGGCGTCGGAAACGCTCCACGAGACCGTGACGCCCGGCTTGACTCGACCGGCGACGTCGCGCACGACGGCCGTGAACTGCGCCTTGTCTCCAGACTCCAAGGCAACGACGGCGGCCTCGATCTCGACGGAGGCGGCCACGGTGTCGTCAAGCGACGGCCCGGCGGCGTCGCCACAGGCTTGCAGCGCGACGATCGCTGCAAGGAGAACCAGTCGCTTCATGGTGTCAGGCAGCACGACGCCTCGCGCGGTCTTCGCGTTCTTGGACTTGGTCCACGATGGGAGATGGCTACCCAATGCCTCGCGTCGTAAGCAAAGCGGTGCTCGATGATTCGGCCGAAGCCAGCGTGGAATACTCAGCTCCAACTGCCCGTCAGGTGGCGGGTGGGTATGGTCTATATAGATGGGTAACAGAACACTCTAGAGACATCGGTAACACTC
>JBBDYA010000112.1:0-29830 GCA_040902005.1 Gemmatimonadaceae bacterium
CGTCCAAGTATTGGTACTGGCTCGCGCCGGCCGGAACACCTCGCCCCGGCCCCTTGGTTTTTCAGAGCTTCCCTAAGCGCCAAGAACGGGAGTTGCATCAGGGCGCGCTGTGCTCGCTGCAAGATCCCTGAAATGACGACACCGTGAGTCAGTGGCTCGCGCCAGCGCACCTGGCGCTGACCCTGGTCATCATCGTCTGGAACGTGGTGCTGGCCGGGCACATCGTCCAGCTCCGCCAGGCGACGAAACCCTTCGCGATCCTCACCGGACTCGCGGGTATGCTGCTCATACCCGCGTTTGTGGTGGCGGTCGCGACGACAACCGTGATCACGGGTCGCGCCATCTCGGCGATCGACTGGCTGTGGCCGCTCACGGTCGCGATGTTCGCGGCCCAGTCCGTCTACGCGCTCACGCGCCGGATCGTCAACCCGCTCGTTGGCTATCCCATCGCGTTCTACAACGTGCTGCTGGCCGTGGCGCTGGCGGCGCGATACTCCACGGCGCACGGCTACGACCTCGCGCACCCGCTGTTGATGCTCATGGCCGCGGAGATCGACGCGCTGGCGCTCGTGACCACGGAAGCCGCGATCTCGTCGCCACTGTTTCTCCACGTGCCGTTCATCGCGCCGGCCTTCGAGGCCCAGCGGCGGCTGGGCGCGGCGGTGCGTGTGGCGATGGCGGTAGTGGCGCTGGCGTGGTTCGGCGTGATCGTCGCCGAGATTCCGCGCGCGAACATCGCGCTTGCCAGCTACGCGCGCCATGGTGACGACCGCCTGCGCGAGCGGCCGGACGGCTTTCGCGTGGGGGCCAAGCTCTTTCCCGACGTGTCCGGGCTACCGTCGGCCGGCTCCGTCAGCATGGATCTGCAGCTGGCCGAATCGCTTGGCGTGAACGTGGTCAGCGTCACCTTCGTGCCTGGCGCCAGCATCGTGGCGATCGACTCCGCGGCTCGCGCGATCGACCTGATGGAGCGCGATTCCATCGTGGTCATCGCCACGATCGGCTATCGCGGCACGCTGCTCCCCGAAGTCATTCGCGAGCCGCTGGACGCGGACCTGCGGCTGCGCACGCTGCACAACGTTCTCATGCGGCTGCAGCCGGACATCGTCCTGCCCGCGCAGGATCCCTACGGCCTGGGCGCGCGCGTGGTAGGCCGGCTGCCGGTGGAGGACTGGCAGCGGTATCTCACGCGCGCGGCCGAACTGGTGGAGGCAGTTCGACCGCGCGTCCAGGTGGCGGTGGCGGCGTCGGTGTACGACTCGCGCGACAGCGCGCTGTACGCTTGGGCCGCCGCCCCCGGATCGCCGATGGAGGCGGTGGGGTTCACGTTCTATCCGAACCGCCTGGGCGCGCGCACGATGGACGCGAGCTTTCGCGCCGCCGATCGCTGGATGCAGGCGCACCCGCCGGGCAAGCCGCACTGGGTGTTCGGCGTGGGCGGATATCCGCTGGCGCACGGCGAGCGCAGTCAGGATCGCGCCATCTGGGCGACGCTGGCGTGGGCCACCGACCACCAAGCCGTGCAGGGATTGGTGATTACCGAGGGCAACGACTACGGGCAGTCCATGGGGCTCCGCGCGCCGAACGGACGATTCCGTCTGGCCGCCGCTTCGGTGAGTCGGGCGATCCGGGATATTCGGGAGTCCACGACGCGCCCCCCGATCGCGCCGACAATGCATCCACCGCAGGAACCCTGACGGGCCTGCAACCAAACGACCTCGACCAGCGTATGCCTGGCTGCGAGGTGACAATGGAAAACCTGTTGCAGGACATCCGCTACGCGGTGCGTGGCCTTCGCCGGGCACCCGGGTTTGCGCTCGTCGCCATCCTGACGCTGGCGCTGGGCATCGGCGTGAACAGCGCGATCTTCAGCGTCGTCAACGCGGTGCTCTTCCGGCCACTGCCGGTGGAGCGCCCGGCCGAGCTGGTGGACATCTACGGCCACACCGCAACCTCGGAGACGCACGACACACACTCGTACCCCAACTACGAGACGTATCGCGCGCAGACCGCCACGCTCACGGGGCTCGCGGGCTACTCCAACTTCTTCGCGCACCTGTCCATCCAGGGCAGCGCTGATCTGGTGGTCGGCGAGCTGGTGACCGACAACTACTTCCAGGTCCTCGGCGTCCGTCCGGCGCTGGGCCGGGTTTTCCTGGACGAGGAGTATGCGGCCCCGGGCGCGTCCCCGGTGGCGGTGATCAGTCATCGCCTGTGGCGAAGCCGGTTCGCCGGCGCGGCGGACGTCGTGGGCAGGCAGTTCCGCATGAACGGCATCGTGTACCACGTGGTGGGCGTTGCGGCGCCGGAGTTCGGCGGGATGATGCCGGCGGTGACGGCGCAGATGTGGATTCCGACCGCGATGGTGGAGCACGTGGAGCCGCTGGGCAATCAGCGCTCGTCGGGCCCGTACGTCGGCGCCACGCGCCTGGAACGGCGCGGCCAGCACTGGATGTGGCTCAAGGGGCGCATGCAGCCGGGCACGCAGCCGGCGCAGGTGCGCGCCGAGTTCGAGGGCATCGCCGCTCGCATGGCGTCGCAGTATCCGGAGACGAACGCGCAGGAGCGGGTGACGATCGTGCGCACCAGCGACGTCCGGATCAACCCGGACTTCGACCGCACGATCGCGCCCGTCGGCATGGTGCTCGTGGGCGCGGTGGCGCTGGTGCTCGTGGTGGCGTGCGCCAACCTGGCCAACCTGCTGCTGGCGCGCGCGGCCGGGCGCCGCCGTGAAATCGCCGTGCGGCTCGCCCTGGGCGCGGCACGCGCGCGGCTGGTGCAGCAGCTCCTTACGGAGAGCATGCTGCTCGCGCTCGTCGGCGGGGCCGTGGCGATCCCGATCGCCGCGGGCCTGGCCACGCTGGTGGCGCGCGTGCAACCGCCGCTGCCCATCGACATCGGCCTCCAGATCGCGCCGGACTGGCGGGTGCTCGTGTTCACCATGGTCGCGGCCGTGGCCACGGGCATCGTGTTCGGACTGCTGCCCGCGGTGCGGGCGTCGCGTCCGGACCTGGTGCCGGCGCTGAAGGACGGCGCGCGGACCAGCGGGCGGCGAGGCGTGGAGCTGCGTGACGCGCTGGTCGTGGTGCAGATGGCGGTGTCGCTCGTGCTCGTGGTGGCGGGCGCGCTGATGGTGCGCAGCCTCTCGGCCGCGGGGCAGGTGCAACTGGGATACGACAGCGATCGCATCGCGTACCTGTCGGTGGCGCTCGAGATGAACGGCTACGACCGCGAACGCGGCGGCCGCTTTTTGGAAGCGGGGCGCCAGCGGCTCGGCGCGCTGCCGCAGGTGGACGCCGTGTCCATCGCGAGCCGACTGCCGCTGTCCCTCAACAACAACGGCTTCGCGCTGTTCATCGACGGACGCCAGGCGAGCGCGGAAGATCGTCCGTTCAGACTGGATGGCGCGTACGTGGATGAGCGCTACCTGGAGGCCCTTCAGCTGCCGCTACTGGCCGGTCGCGGCATCGAGGCAGCGGATCGGGACGAGGCGCGCCGCGTGGCGGTCGTGACGGCGGCCATGGCGCAGCGCTACTGGCCGGGACGGCCAGAGGATGCCGTGGGACGCGAGTTCCGGCTGCGCTGGGGGGCGGAGCCGCATCGGATCATCGGCGTTGTGGCAGACTACAAGGTGGACACGCCCGGTGAGCTCGCGAAGCCGTACATCCATCTGCCGCTCGGGCGCCAGGAGACTTTCGGCAACTACCTCGTCCGCGTGTCGTCATCGGCGCGCGACGCCGTCCCCGCGCTGCAGCGCGAGCTGCGCGCGATCGACCCGGACCTGGTGTTCATGGACACGGGCACGCTGCGCGGGTTGGCGGACGTGCGACTCTTTCCCGTGCGCGCGGGAGCGTGGTTGATCGGCGCGTTCGGTTTCCTGGCGCTGGCCGTGGCGGCGGTGGGCCTGTACGGCGTCATCGGATACTCGGTGAGCCGGCGCGTGCGTGAGATTGGCATTCGCAAGGCGCTGGGCGCGCGGCCGGCGCAGCTCGTGGCGATGGTGCTGGGCGAGGGGATGATCCTGGTGGGCATCGGCGGCGCGGTGGGTGCCGTGCTGGCGGCGGCGGCGGCGCGCGTCCTGTCGAGCGCGCTGTTCGTCGGGCCGTTCGACGTGGTGAGCTTTGCGCTGGCGTTCGGCGTGCTGGCCACGGTGGCCCTCGCGGCGAACGCGATCCCGGCGCGGCGCGCCGCGCGCGTAGACCCCATGGTCGCGCTGCGGGAGAGTTGACGGAGCGAAGCGCCGGGACGCATTGACACCACCATGCGGCGGGGGCATCCTCCCACAGACTCTTCCCCCACCGCCGCCATGAAAAAGTCCCGCCGCGAATTCCTGAAGGCCGGCGCCACCGTCGCTGCCGCGACGATCGCCGCGCCACGCCTGCTCGTCGCCTCCCCCTCCCCACGCAACCCGTCGCGATGGACCGAGCCGGTCGCAGACGAGTTGACGATGGAGGCGCTGAACGCGGCCAGGGACGCCGGCGCGTCGTACGCCGACGTGCGCGTGGGCCGGTATCGCCGCCAGTCCATCGCCACGCGCGAACGGCAGATCACCGGCGTGTCTGACGGCGAGTCGTACGGCATGGGCATCCGCACGATCGTGAACGGCGCATGGGGCTTTGCCGCCACGAGCAACATGACGAAGGACGGCGTGGTCAGGGCGGCGCGCGAAGCGGCGCGGCTGTCGCGCGCCGCGCGGTCCGTGCAAAAGCGACCGATCGAGCTGGCGCCCGCACCCGTCGTCAAAGGCACGTGGAGGACGCCGGTGACGCGCGACCCGCTCGAGGTGCCGATCGAAGAAAAGGTCGCGCTGCTCTTCTCGGCGAACGAGGCGGCGCTCACGGTGGCCGGCGTGCGGTTCGTGACGTCGGGGCTGCAGCTCCTGCGCGAGATCAAGACGTACGCGAACACCGAGGGCACCGAGACCACGCAGACGTTCATTCGCGTGGGCCCGTCGTTCTCAGCCACCGCCGTGGGATCGGGCGGATTCCAGCAGTACTCCGAGGAGCTTGCCCCGCGCGCCCAGGGCTGGGAGTACATCGAGTCGCTGAACATGCCGGGCAACGCCGCGCGCTGGGCGCAGCTCGCGGTCGAGAAGATCGGCGCGAAGTCCGTCGAGCCGGGGCGCTATGACGTCATCATCGACCCGAAGAATCTCTGGCTCACCATCCACGAGTCCATCGGCCACCCCACGGAGCTGGACCGGGCCATGGGGTATGAGGCCAACTACGCCGGCACCAGCTTCATCGCGCCGCCCGAGGAGCACATCGGCAAGCTCAAATACGGCACGGCGCTCATGAACGTGCAGGCCGATCGCACGCAGGACACCTCGCTGTCCCTCTGTGCCTGGGACGACGAGGGCGTGGCGGCGGACAGCTGGATGCTCGTCGAGAACGGCGTCTTCAAGGACTATCAGACCACGCGCGAGCAGGCGGCGTGGATCAGCAAGCTCACTGGCGTCAACCGGTCGCACGGCTGCTCCTTCGCCGACTCGTGGGACTCGGTGCAGTTCCAGCGCATGCCGAACATCTCGCTGATGCCGGGCGATCGGGACATCAGCCTCGACGACATCGTCGCCGCCACCGACCGCGGCATCGTCATCAAGAACCGCGGCTCGTGGTCCATCGACCACCAGCGCTACAACTTCCAGTTCTCCGGCCAGGCGTTCTACGAGGTGCGGGGAGGCAAGATCACCGGCATGCTCAAGGACGTGGCCTATCAGGCAAACACGCCGGTGTTCTGGAATTCCATGGACATGATCGGCGGGAAAAGCTCGTACTGGCTGGGCGGCTCGTTCGGTGACGGCAAAGGGCAGCCATCGCAATCCAATTCAGTGAGCCACGGATGTCCGCCAGCGCGCTTCCGCAACGTCACGATCGTGAACACCGGGAGGGAGACCTGATGACAAAGTCCCTCTTCACCCCAGAAGCGGAATTCCTGGACGGCGCGCAGGCGAAGGCGCTGGCCGACCGCGCCCTCTCGTTCGCCAAGGCGGATGAGACCCGCGTCACGATCAACACCGGCTGGACCGGCAACACGCGGTTCGCCGGCAACGAGATCACGACGAGCGGCGGCACCACGGACACGACGGTGACCGTGACGTCGAAGATCGGCCGGCGCAGCGCGTCGGCGCAGACCAACGTGCTGGACGACGAGAGTCTCCGCCGCACCGTGGCCTTCGCCGAATCCCTGGCGCGGCTGAGCCCCGAGAATCCCGAGCTCATGCCGGAGCTGGGACCGCAGCAGTATGCGGCGGTGAACGGCTACTTCGATGAAACGGCGAGTCTCAACCCCGAGGCCCGCGCCGCGGCGACCAAACAGTCGATCGACGCCGCCGAGGCCGCGGGTCGGGAAGCCGGCACCATCTTCGTCGCCGGCTACCTCCAGGCCCGCGCCGGCGCGAACGCCATCGCGACGAGCCGCGGTCTGTTCGCCTATCACCGCTCGAGCGACGCCGATCTCGCGATCACCGCGCGCACCCCCGACGGCACCGGGTCCGGCTGGTCGGGCGCGGGCGCGCGCGACTGGCGCGCGGTGAATCCGGCCGTCCTCGGCCGCGTCGCCGCACAGAAGGCGGTCGCGAGCCGGAATCCCAGGGCCATCGAGCCGGGGTACTACACGGTCGTGCTCGAGCCGCAGGCGGTTGCCGATCTGGTGCCGCGGATCATCGGCGCATTCAACGCGCGCGCCAACGACGAGGGGCGCGGCACCTTCAGCAAGCCGGGCGGCGGCACGAAGCTCGGCGAGAAGATCGTGGACGAGCGCGTGACGATGTTCGCCGACCCGACGGATCCACAGCTCCTCACGCAGCCCTTCGCCAACGACGGCACGCCCATCAGGCGCGTGGTGTACATCGAGAACGGCATCCTGAAGAACTTCTCATACGACCGTTTCTGGGCGCAGCGGCAGGGCACCACGCCCACGGGTGGCGGCGGCGGCTTTGGAGGAGGCGGTGGCGGTGGCGGTGGCGGTGGCGGTGGCGTCAAGTTCGTTGGCGGCACGAAGTCCACCGCCGACCTGATCGCCGACTGTCAGCGCGGCATCCTGGTGACACGCTTCTTCTACATCCGGCCGCTGGACCAGCGCACCGGGCTGGTCACCGGCCTTACGCGCGACGGCACCTTCCTCATCGAGAACGGCAGGGTGACGCACGCGCTCAAGAACTTCCGATGGAACGAAAGCCCGCTTTTCCTGCTCAACAAGCTCGACGAGATTGGCCGGGCCGAGCCCACGGGCGCGGGACAGGTGATGCCGTCGCTCCGGGCGCGCGATTTCAACTTCACGTCGCTGTCGGACGCGGTGTGATCGCCTGATCCTCTTTCCTGAGTTACCGTGACTCGTCCCACGGCTCGTCGTATCCCGGTGTGGTTCGGGCTGGGTCGGCTCATACCGGCAATCGTACTGCTGGCGGCCTGCACGAGCTGGCAGCCGGTGACGCAACCAGAACGACTGGTCGCCGCGGAGGAACCCGTCCGCGTGCGTGTGGTGCGGCTGGACGCCACGCGTCACACGCTCTATTCAGCCCGGGTCACGGCGGACAGCGTCGTCGGATTCCTGAACATCGGGCACGGCGTCATCGCGTCGTTCAGCCGAGATTCGGTCGCCAGGCTCGAGCAGCGCCGCTTCAGCGCTACCCGGACAGTCGCGCTGGTGGCGATGATTCCTGTGGCTGCCTTGCTGGGCTTAGCCTTGATGTGGCCTGCATCGTGACCTGCGGCACGAGCTATTGACGACGAGCGTTGGTGGTCGTTCGCGTCAACACTCCCCATAGCGGTCTGACAGCCGGCCTATCTCGCGCCTCGCGCCCTCCGCAGCAGCCACTCCCCGAGCAGCGACGTGAACAACACGACGCCAAGCAGGTTCGCCGTGGCGCGCGGCGAGAGCGCGACCGATCCCGCGCGCACTGCGCCCGACGGCGCGCCGAGCGCCGAGTAGAGCGTCGCGAGCGGCGCAACGCTCGTGGTGGGATCGGCACGGTCCAGCGCCGGGGTGGGGGTCCGTGCCGCCACGCTCGCCACCACGCGCGACCACCAGTCGCGGTGGGCCGCCACGCTGTTCTCACCGCCGGCCATTCGCCAGCGCCAGGTCTGGTCGTATCCCACGACCGCCACGCGCCCCGTGTAGTGGCGCCGCACCGCCACCACCGCACCGCCGTTCCTGCTCTCCAGCACGATGCCGCGCCGCCCGCCAATGGTGTCGAACACCATGCGCGACAGCCCGCGCCACGCGGTGTCGCCCGGGAGCGTGCCCAGAGGAGCGGATTCCCGCCGCACTCCGCGCCACGCCACCAGCGCGCCCAGCCGACGCGCGCGGATCGCGTCCCCCGCGAGCACCACCCCTCCCCCCGCGCGCGCGAACCGCTCCGCGCCGAGCGCGCGCTCCGCCGACGCCGAATCCATCAGCACGATCGCGGCATGCCGACTGGTATCCAGCGCCGCGCGCGCTCGCCCGCCCTGTTGCACCTCGTGCTGTGGCGACACGAACAGACGCGCGTCCACTGCCCAGCCACTCTCCTCCAGCGCGGCAACGACGAACTTCGTCTCCCACCCCGCGTCGCCGATGACGAGTATCCGGCGCGGCGCGATCGCGGGAGCGACTTCGGCGCGCGCCACCTGAGCGCCCGCCTGCAGGGTGACGTCGCCGCCAACCGCCGCGACTCGCAGCGCGGACTGCGCCGCTGGCGCCGCGAGCGTGTCGATCGCACCGAACGCATCGCTCACCACGCGCTTCGAGGCGTGAGGCGCATTGGCCAGCACGAACACGCCGCCCGCGGGGTCCACGGCGGGATAGGTCTCGATCGCCACCGTTCCGATGGTGGCACCGGTCCACGAGACGGCCACGCCAGCCCTGCGCAGTGCCGCCAGCCACGCCGTGGCCGGCGCGTCGGACGCGGTGTCCATCCGCACGTGGACGCCGGCAACCCGGTGGGACAGCGTCCATCGCGGCAGTACGTCTGGCAGCGACCTGACGGTCGCGGACTCCACCCGCCCCGCGCGCGGCCGGGCGGCGTTCACGATCCACAGCGCCAGGGCCGCGAGACCGAGAATCCGCAGTGCGCGCTCCACGCGCGCGCGATCAACGCGTAAGGGCATACACGATCACATTCACCCCGAACCGGGTGTTGTCGATGGCCAGGAACCGCTTGCTCTCCGGGTGGTAGCTCCACTCGGAGCTGTAATCCTTGCTGCTGTACAGCACGCCGATGTGCCCGCCCACCATGATGGCCTGAAGATGCTCGTGCACCAGGTTGTCTCCCCATCCATTCAACTCGTGGCTCGTGGTGGGCGGGCCTTCGGAAAAATGAAAGAAGGCCGAGTACAGCTCGTGCGAGTTCGGCAGGTCGGCGAGGGGCCCGACCGTGCGACGCAGCTCCTCCGTCGCGGTCTTGTGAAAGACGCCGTCGATGTCGTGATTGTGGTCGTCCACGAACAGGAACCCGCCGCGCGCCACGAACGCGCGAACGTTCGCGCGTTCGGCGTCCGTGAACCGCACCGGCAGATGACCGGTGAGGAAGAGGAACGGAAACCGCAACACCTCGGCGGACGCGAGCGGCACGATCGCGGGCGTGGGCGACACGCGCAACGACGTGTAGCGCGCCACCGAGTCGATCAGGTTGGGCCCGACCAGCGGGGCACTGTCCCAGTCCCCCGACTCGTACTGGGCGGTGGCGAAGACGAGAGCGCGTGTCGTGGCGGTCACCATGCGCCGCTCCACCGCGCACCGCGCACCGGGGATGGCGTTCCCGCGAGCTCGCGCCACACCACGCGGAGCGAAGCGGTCGCGTCCGTGCCGGACCGCAGTGCGCCGATCGCCGCGTCCAGCGCGGCCGCCAGGCGCGGCTGCTCCGCAAGCGCATCCACCCGCACCAGGATCAGCGTGTCCACGGCCCCCCCCCCCACCCCCCCCCGGCGGGGTCGCTCGTCAACAGGTCGATGGCCGTGAGGAAACGCTCGCGGCGGGCGAGCGCGGGGGCGACGGCGCTCGACCGTTGCCCGCGTCCCCCGGGATCGATCCCCTCGCGCTTGCCGCTGAGCCGAACCCTCGGCAGGTCGATCACGATGTTCGGCGGCCGGCCGCGGAGATAGAGGCGCTCCGCGGCGCGGGCCCGCTGGATCGCCTCCAGCGCCACCCGCATGTGCGGCAGCGCGGCCCGCGGCTCGCCGACGCGCAGTCGCCGCTCCGCGTCCCACATGGCGTTGAACGCCTCGAGCAGCGGCCGGTTCACGTTGATTACTGGTCCCCCCCCCCCTTCGTCGTGCGCGTGCTCGTCGGGGTCCACGACGGTCGCCGCCTCGGCCGCGCGCAGCAGTGCCTCGCCCGGCGACACGGTATCCGCCAGCGCGTCGGACACCTCGTCGTGCGCATCTTCCTCCCCGGTGAGCCGCGTGAAGATGATCTCGCCCACGCGCCGTCGCAGGCGCCCCTGCTCCACGCCGATGGTTCCCGACTCGGTACCAACGCGGGACCGCGACAGCGCGCGCTCCTGCGCCACCAGCCGCTCTGTCATCATGATCAGCATGCGCTGACTCAGCTCCGACTGGCCAACCTCCGGAGGCAGCATGCCCTCGATGGAAATGGAATCCGACTCGCCGCGGCGAAACACCCGCAGGGTCCGCGTCTCGGAACTTCCCGCCTCCGCGTCGGGCGCGGGGTTGGCGTCGCGTGCCGTCGCGCGCAGGTGCACCACGTCGCCGGGCTGAAGCCGCAGCGAATCCAGGTCGAGCGCGCTCTCCCACCGCAGATCGCGCGCGCCGCGCGCGGAGACCCGCCCCAGCTCGGCGCTGCGAAAGGTGAAGCTCTCGCCACTCCCCGAGCTGACGATGACCTCGAACCGGCCGGAGATGATGCCGATGTCATCGCGCGCGATGGCCGCCAGCGGAATGACGCCACCGGCCACCGGGAGCACCGTGTCGCGCGCCGGACGCTCCAGCACCACGCGCGGGGTGGAGTCGGCGCGCGGCTCGAGCGCGACCATCCGCTGTTCGTCGCCGCGCTGGAGTCGCAGCACGCCGGCCCGCGCCGGCATCGTCGCCGTTCCCGTCCAGCCACCGCTGAACCGGATGCTGCTGCCCACCAGCGCGGTGACCGTGGTCGGATTCTCCAGGGTAACGACGGGCAGACGCGCATAGCCGGGCGACGTGACGGTGGCGAGAAAGTTGGCGCTGCCGCGGGCGTCGCCGGCGCGCGCGCCGTCGGCGCCCACTAGGCGCGCCCCCAGCGTGGTGCGCGCCACCGTGGCCACCAGCGGCCGCACGACGAACTCCATCCCGACCAGCAGCGCCAGCGGCAGTCCAACCAGCCTGAGTCCTGCGAGCGCCAACACGCTCCCGAAGCGCGTGCCATGCACCTGCGTCTCCAGCGTCCGGCGAAAGCGCGTGTCCGGCGCGTCGATGAGCGCGGCGAGCGAATAGCGCAGCCCCGGCAGCCGCTCCTCCAGCCAGAGCACCACGCGCCGACGCGAGAACACGCCGCGCCACCACCAGAGTGCCGCGAGCGTCACCATCGATGCCAGCACACTGCCATACACCGGGTGCACGCGCGCAAACGCAATCCACAACAGCGCGGCGCCGAGCAGCGCGCTCGCCGTGAGATACGCGCGCGTTGCCTGGACCCGCGCCGCCGCCGTCATGCCAGGCCTCGCGCTCTCGCCCGCACCAGTTGCTCGGCGACGAGAACGCCCAGCGCGAGGAGGGCGAGCCACAGCGGCGCGCGCGATCCGGACTCCCGCGCGGGGCGCGGCCCAGGCGATCTCCCCGGACTGGCGCCAGGCGCGCCGGAGTCCGGGCTGACGGGAGTGAGCGCGGCCATCGCGAAGTCGGGCGCACCGCCGCACGGCTCGAGCAGCGACCGCGCGATGTCGCGGAAGCTGTCGCGCAGCGCCTCGTCGCCGACGGCGTCCACGGGAATCGCGACCTCACGCACGCATCCGAGGCCCAGCGGCCGCTCCGTGGCCGCGGGCGCTCCGTCCAGCCAGCGAGCCAGCACGCGTCCCGCGCGCGGCTGGTACTCCCTGGCGAACGTGCCCACGACCACCCTACCCGCGGCCGCGATCCCTCCCTGGGAGTCCGTCGCCTCGCGACGAACCAGCACCGCGCCCGCGTCGGTCGCCGGCCACAGCACCAGCGCGCCAGCGGAGTCACGCGCCCATGCCGAATCCGCGCGCGTGGGAAGCGTTCGCACCACGCGCCCCGTGGCCGGCGGGCCCGCCGCCCGCGTCGCGGGCACTGCGCCGGGAACGACAGCGGCCACGGGATCGTCGCCGACGGCGCGAACTTCCCATCTCGGAGCCGGGGCCGCCGCCGCTGCTGCCACGCGCACCACGCGAACCGGCCCGTCCCACAGGGCGATCAGACGGCTCGTCGCGGCGTCCATTGCTTCGCGCACCACCGGCGAGACCAGCACCAGCTCCGACTCGTTCCGCTGATCCGCAAGGCTGGCCCGCGCGCGGTGCGCGGCCACGAGCCCCGCCGACAGCGATCCACGCGCGCCGGACACCGTGAGCGCATCCAGTGAGTCGCGCGTCACACGCCGCGCCGTGGAATCGAAGGCGATGAAGATTCCGCCATCCGTCGCCGCGGCGAGTGCGCTGTCGCGCGCCTCGTCCATCGATGCCACGGCGCGCGAAACATCCACGAGCACCACCCGAGGCGGCCCGCTTCGCGGAACGTGCGCGCCCGCGAGCGCCAGCCCGAGCAGCGCCACGGCCAGCAGGCGCAGCAGCAGGAGCGCGACGTCCGAGATGCGGCGCGTGCGCATCACCGCCAGAGGTGCGCGTTCGGGGACGAATCCCACGGTGGGCAGCACGTCGCGCGGGGGCACGCTGGTGGAGAAGAGGTGCGCGACCACGACGCCCACGCCGACCACGGCCGCCGCCACCAGCCAGAGCGGTGCCAGGACGCTCACGCGTTCCCCTCGCCACGAACGGCGTTGCCGGCGACGACCCGGCGCACCGCGTCCCGCACGGACTCGTCGGTGGACGTGAGCACGTAGTTCGCGTGCATCGCGTGCAGCTCGCCCGCCACGCGCGCGCGCCATGACGCGAACGCCGCGTCGTACCCCGCGCGGTTGTTCGCGCTCAGCGCCCGTTGCACCGAGGGACGCTCCGGATCGGCCGCCAGGAACGCGCGCGCCGGAGGATCCAGCTCCGCCGAGGCCACCACGTGCACGGCGACGATCTCCGACCCCGAGGCCGCGGCCACATGCAGCGCCGGCACCGCGCGCTCGGCGCCGCCCAGGAAGTCACTGATCACCACGAGGCGGGGCGGCGAGGACACGCGGCTCAGGGTGTCCGCCACGGACACGTCACCGTCCGCCTCCGTAGAGTGGAACAGCGTCGCGACGTCGTGCAACACGTCGCGGCGCCTCCTCGCGGGAACGGCGCGGTCACCGCCCCGCGCCGCGACCACCACGCCCACGGCGTCTCCGTCCGCGATGGCGATCGATGCCAGCCCCAGCGCGATCGCGCACGCGTGCTCCCACTTGCCATAGCCCGCGACGGGAAACCGCATCGACGCCGACGCATCCACCACGATCGCGGTGCGGAGCGCGGCGTGATCGTCCGCGATCCGGAGAAAGAGCCGGTCGGTGCGGCCGAACAGCTTCCAGTCCAGCCGGCGCAGGTCGTCCCCCGGCCGGTAGGCGCGGTACTCCGTGAACTCCGGCGACCGGCCCCGGCGCGAGGAGCGGTGCGCGCCCGGCTCACCCGCGCGCGCGCGCGACGCGGAGGGCCACGTCAGGCCGGCCAGCGCGTCGAGGAGCTCGGCGTATGCAGCGAGCGAGCCCGCCCCGGAGCGCAACATCGCTAGACGGGAATCGAGCTCCGCGGCGCCTGGACGTGCTCCAGCAGGTCGGCGATCACGCGCTCCGCGTTCACCCCCTCGGCCTGCGCCGCGAAGTTCGTGAGTACCCGATGCCGCAGTACCGGGAACGCCACGCGGCGGATGTCGTCCGGGCTCACGGCGAACCGACCGTCCAGCAGCGCCGCGGCCTTCGCGCCGAGCACGAGCGCCTGTCCCGCGCGCGGACCCGCGCCCCATCGCACGAACTTGCGAACGAGTTGCGGCACCGCGGGGGGGGGCGAGTCGGGACGGGTGGCGCGGACGAGGCTGGCCGCGTATTGCAGGATGGGCTCCGCCGCCGGCAGGTCGCGCGTGAGGCGCTGGAGCCGCAGCACGCCGTCCGCGTCCACTACGCGCTCCACGGTGGACTCGGCGGAGCCGGTGGTGGACCGGAGGATCTCGACCTCGTCGCGCTCGCTGGGGTACCCGACGCGGATATCGAAGAGGAACCGGTCCAGCTGCGCCTCTGGCAGCGGGTAAGTGCCCTCCTGCTCGATGGGGTTCTGCGTGGCCAGCACGAAGAACGGCTCAGGGAGACGCATCGTGTCACCACTCGCGGTCACCGAGTGTTCCTGCATTGCCTCGAGGAGCGCGGCCTGCGTGCGCGGCGGCGCGCGATTGATCTCGTCGGCAAGCACGATGTTGGTGAACACGGGGCCGCGCACGAAGCGGAACGAGCGTCCACCGGCGGGATCCTCGTCCAGGATCTCCGTGCCGGTGATGTCACTGGGCACGAGGTCGGGGGTGAACTGCACGCGCCGGAAATCCAGGTGCATCGCGTCGGCCACGGAGCGCACCATGAGCGTCTTGGCCAGGCCCGGCACACCCACCAGCAGGGCGTGTCCGCCAGCCAGGAGCGCCATGAGGATCTCGTCGATCGCGTCGCGCTGGCCCACGATGCGCGCGCCTACCTGCGCCCGCAGCTGGCGGAGGGCGGCGATCAACTGCTCTTCGTCGTTCGACTGAACGCGTCCGATCGCCGGCGCGTCCGGTCGCTGTGCATGCGCCACTGCACCGCCTCCGGGAGTTCGTGGGGGGTGGGGGTACGTCCCGTGTCGGACTCTAACGCAAGCTAGCGCCAGCCGCGCCGCGTGTCATTCGGGCGCCGCGCGGCGGATCGCGCCCAGGGATCCTCTGAAGAATGGAGGCTGGAGGCGCGGGGGCCGCGTGGCTTCAGCCAACTCATTCTTCCGAGGATCCCTAGACAGTCCTGCCGACACCGCGCACGATGCCTTCCACGCGCCGCTCAGGATCGAAGTACCGGTGCGCGGTGGCACGGATGGACTCCGGCGTCACCGCACGCACGCGCGCCTCGTGCTGGTCCAGCTCCGCGAGCGAGCCGAACATCCACGCCTCGGCGATCTCGCCCAGCACCGCACCGCCGCTCTGCTGCCGGATGGCGTGCGTACCCAGCGCGTACATCTGCGCGCGCTCCAGCTCCTCATCCGCCACCGGCTCCACCCGCAGCTTGTGCAGCTCCGCGAGCAGTCCGTCCCGGGCAGTCCGCTCCTTTTCCGGCGACGTCGCGATGTACGCGCTGAATGTGCCGGCGGCCCGACGCTCGCTGGCGAATGCATGCACCGTGTAGCAGAGCGACTGCCTGTCGCGCAGCTCGTCGAACAACCGTCCACCCAGACCGCTCGCGATTCCAGAGAGCATGGCGACGTCGAAGCGCGCGTTGTCGTTCCGGGCGGGCGACGGCCAGGAGAGCACCAGCGCGGTCTGCGCCTTGTCCCTCGGTTCCACGACTTCGATGGCGCGCGACGGCCATTCGGGCGTCGCGAGCGCGTCGGTCGGCGCGAACCGGAGTTCGCTGAAGTGGCGCGCCGCCAGGCCGGCCAGCGCGTCCGGGTCGCCTTCGCCGACGATCACGATCACGCTGGGCGCGTGGAGGATCCGCGCGCTGTGCCACTCGACGAGGTCCGCGCGCGTGTGCGACTGGAGCGACGCCTCCGTGCCGAGTGGCGACACGCCGTAGGGATGTCCAGCGAATGCCGCCTGCGCCGCCAGCCGCATCGGAAAGCGGAACATGTCGTCGCGCAGCACTTCGAGATCGGCCAGCGCGATGGCGCGCTCCGTTTCCAGCGCGTCCGCGTCGAACGCCGGACGCTGCGCCACGTCCGCGAGCAGCTCCATCGCGGCGGCGACGTGCCGCACCGGCACGGAGATCGTCCAGCCCACGCTGTCGCCTCCCACCACGGCGCCCACGCTTCCGCCCAGCAGTTCGCCTTCCTCGGCGAACTGCACCGCGTTGCGCCGCGCCGTTCCCTTCACGGCGGTGCGCGCCATCAGTGCGGTGCGACCGCCGATTTCCTCCCGCTCGTGCGTCGATCCGCCCACCGCGAACACGCCCGCGTACGCGATGAGCGCGCCGGGGCGCGGCCGCACCAGCACCGGCACTCCCGACGCCAGGTGGTAGACGTGCACGCCCGCGTCCGTCCGATCACGTCGCGGCGTAGCCACGGCCGCCGTCTCGACGGCGCGCACCGCATGGCCGGATGCAGCGAGCGGTTCCGCCGACGCGCGCGCCAGTCGCGCGCGCATCGACTGCGCGTCGGTGGCGATCACCGGCGACCGTGCCGGCCGGTAGACCAGCACCGCCGCCTGATCCTCGCGCAGATACTTGCCCGCGGCCGCCGCGATGTCGTCCGCCGACACGGTGAGCAACCGCTCGTAGTAGCGCTCTCCCAATTGCCAGCTGCCCAGCGATTCCCACTCGGCGAGATGGTTCGCCTGCCCCTCCATGTTCTCGAGCCGGCGCACCCAGCGCGACTCCGTGATGCGGCGCAGCCGCTCCAGCTCCAGGGTGGCAATGCCGTCGTCGCGCAGCCGGCGTACCTGGTCCCACGTGGCGTCCAGCGCCGCGCCGGCATCGTCGGGCTGCGTCTCCGCCTGGATGGCGAACACGCCGATGTCGCGCGGCGTGTAGTTGAACGCGCCAATGCTGGACGCCAGCGCGCGCTCCCGCACCGCACGGTACAGTCGCGACGCGCGGCCGGCGCTGAGCGCCGCGGCCACCATGTCCAGCGCCGGCGTGTCGGGATGCAGCGTGCCCGGCGCGCGCCATGCCACCGCCACCTGCGTTTGCGTGACGTCGCCCGACAGCTCGCGATAACGAAAGCCGGGGTCGGCGTCCTCCGATGGTCCGAGCTCCCGTCGCGGCTCACCCGGCGGAATGTCACCGTACAGGCGCTCGATGTGCCCGAAGGCCTCCTCGGGCTGCATGTCGCCCACAAGAACGAGCACGGTGGTCGACGGCCGGTAGAAATTTTGGTAGAAGCCGACCAGGTGCTCGCGCGTGAGTGCTCGCAGTCCCGCCTCCCGACCCATGCGCCAGCGGCGAATGCGGTGGCGGTCGTGCAGCACCTCGTACAGCGTCTCCATCGCGAGCGCAGACGGATTGTCCGCCTTGCGCTTCACTTCCTGAATGATCACCTCGAGCTCCCGGGCCAGCTCCGCTCCGTCGATGAGCGAGTGACGGTACGCATCCGCCTGGATCTCGAGCGCCGGCACGTATCCGCTGGACGGAACCACGGCGTAGTAGAGTGTGTGGTCGTAGATCGTGGCCGCGTTCAGGTACCCGCCAACGGCCTTGGTCTGGCGCGCGATCTCCCCCACGCCACGCGTGGGCGTGCCCTTGAAGTACATGTGCTCGAGCACGTGCGCGATGCCCGCCACGTCATCGGACTCGTCGAAATACCCGGCATCCACGTAGGTGACGATGGCCGCCACAGGCGCGGACGGATCGCGTCGTACGAGCACGCGAAGGCCGTTCCCCAGCACGCGTCGGATTACGGTCGCGGGAGCTATGAGTGGCATGTCGGTCACCTAAAACTTAGGGTCCGAACCACGGAGGACACGGACGCGGATGACGTGGATGACGTGGATGACGCATCGCGATTCACTGTCAGGCACTCCCCAATGGCCGCTTGCGCAACACGACGAGCCCGAGAAGAAAGCAGGTCAGTCCGTACCCTCCGAGCCACGCGATTGCTCCCCACGGCGTCTCGCCGGAAGGCTGGCCCATGACGATGGCGTACACCGCGTCCGCCCGATGCACCGGCGGCAGCAGATGCAGCAGGGCGTACCCGACGCCCGTGGACTGTCCCCACAGACTCCAGCCCACGTTGGCGACCAGCAGCACGGTGACGAGCGACATCCAGTCGAACCGCCACAGCGCCGAAAGCAGAAACCCGATGCCGCCGTACGCCAGGTACATCAGCGCCACCACCGCGAACAGCTCGGGCGGAAACATCGGCCGCACCGCCAGCGCCCACGCGCCCAGCAGCGCCAGCGTCACCACCAGCAGGCCGACGCCGTAGGCCACGAAGGTCACCGCGTAGTACGCGAGCGGGTTGACCGGCTTGGAGAACAGGAATCGATAGTACGAGAATTTCCGGTCGTTCGCGATGATCCCGTTCGTGGCGAAGAAGGTGCCGAGAAACACCAGCACTCCCAGTAGTCCGCGCAGCACGCGCGCGGCGATTTCCTCCGGCAGCCGCGCAAACCCCTCGGCGCCGCCCACCCCCTGCATCGACAGGAATCCGATCAGCAGCAGCACGATCGCCGTGGACGGGCCCTGATTCATGAAATAGTCGCGCGCGATCCAGGGCGCGTAGCGCGAGAGCCGCCCACGCCGATTGTCCACGAGCGCGCTCATTGTCCCACCGCCTCGCGAAAGTGCTGCTCGAGCACCGAGTGCGCCGGCCGCAGGCTGCTCACCAGTACCCCGCGCAGCAGCAGCTCCGAGATCCCCGCGTTCAGCGACGCGAGGTCCCGCGTCACCTCGTACTCGTTCTCGCCCGTGGTGCGCGCGTCGGGCAGGACCGCGAGCACCGCCGCGGCGTCGCCCACCACGGAGATCACGTATGCGATCGCCGCGGCACTTCCGGCCCGGCGGGGTTCCACCACGCGCTGGAGCCGCCCGTGATCGATGATGGCCACGCGGTCGGCCAGCCGTTGCAGCTCGTCCAGGTTGTGCGACGCGATGAAGATGACGCGCCCCGGCTGGCGCAGCGTCTGCACCACGTCGCGGAAGCGCTGCGTCCACACCGGATCGAGTCCGTGCGTGGGCTCGTCGAGAATCAGCACGCGCTCGTTCCGCAGCAGGGCCTGCGCGATGCCCAGCCGTTGGAGGTTGCCCTTGGACAGCTCCTTCGCGCGCTTGCCGCGATGTTCGTCCAGCCCCAGCAGCGCGATGATTTCGTTGATCCGGCCCCGCCGCTCCGAATCCCGTACGCCGGCGAGGATCCCGTACCGTTCCAGCGCCTCCTCCAGCTTCCACCGGGGCGGAATGGCAATGAGTTCCGACAGGTAGCCAATGCCGTGCCGCTCCACGAACTTCCGCGGCGGCATGCCCCCCACGCGCACGGTGCCGTTCGTGGGCTCGAGATACCCGAGCAGCAGGGCGATGAGCGTGCTCTTCCCCGCGCCGTTGGGGCCAGCCAGCCCGAACACCTCGCTCTCGCCGATGCTGAGCGAGAAGTCCTCCACCGCGCGAACCGTGCGACCGGTGAACGAGCGATAGGTGTGGCCGACGCCCTCGAACTCGATCAGCGCGGGATCGGCTGCATTCCGGGCGACGCGGGAGGCATCGCTCCCGGCACGCACCCGGACCAGCTCCCCTGTCCCGCCCGATTGATCCATCGCATCCCCTCGTCCGTTCGGCCGAGCTTCAGCAGCGTGCAGCCGAGGAAGCCCATGGAGGATCGATCCTCGCTGTTGGCCTGGAGCGCGCGCACGTAGAACCGGCGCGCGAGTTCGTGGTTGCCGGAGGCAAGCAGGTACGAGGCCATCTCGCGGAGCGCGACGGCATTCTCGGGTTCGGCCTGCACGGCCAGGGTGGCTTCCTGCCCGGCAAGCGTCATGTTGCCCACCTCACGCGCCATGCGCGAGAGATACACATGCGGGAGGGCCTGCTCGGGGTTGTCGCGCGCGGCGCGCGAGAATTCGCTCACCGCCAGCTCGCGCTGCCCCCGCTGCCAGTACTGGACACCGCGGTCCAGCGATGCGTCGTCGCCACCACGCATCACCGCAAACGCGCCCACGGCGATCAGCGCCACCACGGCGACGCCCGCCACGGGCAGCAGCCACGGCTTTCGCTCCGGCGGCAGCGCCACCGGCGTGGGCGTGCCCAGCGGCGACAGCCGCAGTCCCTTGGTGGACATCGCCTCGCCCTGGACCGGATCACCGTCCGTGGAAACGGGGGTCATGAGCGACGCCTCCAGCTTCAGGAACCCCTCGCGCGCCGCGTTGATGTCGGCGTCCGTCGGATGGTAGGCGGTGTCCTGCGCGCGCTCCCGCGCGGCGCTGAATTCGGCGAGCGCGTTGGCCTGGTCGAGCGCGATGAGTTGACGCTGCCGCGCCTCGCGAATCAGGTTCAGCCCGCCCAGCGGGGTGCCGCCGAGGATCGACCGGAGCGCCGTTTCCACTCCGCCCCATGCCTCGATCAGGTCGGCGGCCAATTCCTCCGCGTGGCGTGAGCGATCGAGGCGCGCGATCGCGGGACGTGCGGCATCGAGAGCCGCGAGAGCTTGGCGTTGCATGGGGTGGAAACTAGCGGAAATCGGACAAGCGGAGATTGGTGGCCGCTTGCCGATTCCCGACGTTCAGCGAACGATCCGTAACAGCCCGGCTCGCGCGCTGGCGCGCACGAAGCTTTCCGCGTCGTGACTGGGCAGCTGGATCCCCGTCTGGGTGAGCACGCGGCGCGCCGTCCGCTGCATGTACTCCTCCACCGTGTGCCCCGACACGTCCGCGTCCGCGTCGCGCATGTTCGTGACGATCTCGTCCCACGATCCGCGAAAGGCTGTGCCGTCCGACGCCACGATGTGGTGCGACTCGTCTTCCTTCCGATCCACCAGGCCGGTCAGGAGCGACCCGAAGAGTTCCAGCTGGTTGCGGGCCACCTCCGGATCGTCGCCGCGCTGAATCCCCTGCCGGCCGGGTTCGAGTTCCAGCAGCAGTTCGTCGATGTCGTCGAGACTCTCGTTCAACTCGGCGATGCGCTCGTCCCACGGCTTCAGCTCCGGATCGCCCTCGTCCAGCTTGTAGACCGCGCGCTTCAACTCGATGAGACGCCAGATCCCCAGTTCGTCCCAATGGTCTTCCGGGTGCGTGCGCTCGAAGTGGTACAGTGCCCCCTCGAACTCGCCGCGATCGTACAGCAGGTTCGCCAGGTAGATGCGCGCTTCGCTGTGCTCACCGTCCAGCTGGAGCGCCTTGCGCAGCGCCGCAATGCTGCCGTCGTCGTCGCTGACACGGTGCTTGGCGTATCCCACGCACGCCACCGCTTCCGCGGACTCGCCCTGCTGTTCGACCGCCGCCTCGAAGAAGTGCAGTGCTTCACCGAACAGCGTCTGGCTGTCGCGCAGCGATGCCTCGCGAAACAGCGAGCGCCCCACCTGGAGCACGAGGTCCACGTCGTCGGTGTACCCCAGCTCCAGAATCCGGTGAAAGCAGCGGAGCGCGGCGTCCTCCAGCCCGAACTTGAGCAGCGTTTCGCCCAGGCCAGCCAGCCCGTCCTCGTGTTCGGGCTCGAGCACCAGCGCTTCCTCGAACGCGCGGCGGGCCCATGCGTATTCCTCGCGCGCGAGCCGGGCGTACCCCACACCAACGTGGAGCTCTACCGAACTGGGATAGAGCGTGAGTCCTTCGCGAAGTACGGTGAGCGCTTCGTCGTACTGTCCTTCGTTGTACAACTGGTGGGCGCGTTCGTCATACTCCTCAGAACTCAGGAAGGGGGTGGCCATTGCGAACGCCTCCGGCTCGTGAGGTTATGCCTATAGTACCACGCGACCGCGGCGAAGTTCAACCGTTGACAGGCGGACCGCGCTCAGGACGGGCACGCCTCCAAACTATGTGCTGCTCAGGGACGCGAAAGAGCCAGTTTTGGGGCCGCCGATCAGCCGGGCGGTGACGATCAGGCGGTCAGGCGCGGTGCCGAAATAGCGGATGGGCCAGCAGGTCGTGAGGGTGAGCGTCGCATCGGCCGTGTGGAACAGGGCCGGCGCGTCCGCCCGCACCACGCGCTTGGAGATGACCACCCACCCCGCGCTCCGCATGCCGGACTCGGTGAGGACCGTGTCGCCCACCTGGATGGCGCCCAGACGCCTGAAGTGCCGGTCGCGGTGGGCCGAGATTACGGCGTTGCCCCGCTCGCCCGGGTACGCGCTGCCGGGCAGGTGGCCGGGACCGGCGTTGAGCGAGTAGTCGTCAACCCCTTCGATGACAATTTCGTCGAGCCGGAGGCGCGGAATGAGCAGTCGCGCCACGGGGACCCCGCGCGCTACCGACGCCGGCGCCAGCTCATTGTTCGTCACGTACCGCCGCGCCAGCGAGACCACGGCGCGCGCCTCGGCCTGGTGCCACGCCCGCCGGAGCTCCTGCTGGCGCCACTCGCCAAGGGCATAGCGTCCGCCTGCATAGGCAACGCTCAGCGCGCCCCCGCACAAGAGCCCGTATCCCAACAGGCGGCGTAACCCCACCTTACCGCCGGGGCCGTCGCATCAGCAGCCCGGCACCCATGACCAGTGATGCGATGCCGAACAGCGCCAAGGCCGACAGCGGGCTGGCCGTGGCGGGCGCGACGGCGCCGTCCGTGAATGTCACCACTGGCGGGCTGTACACGACGGTGTCGACCCCCACGATGGCCGGCACGTCCACACCGGCGGCCGAGTCAACCCAGGCCCGCATGTTGGTCATCTCGGTCGTGATCTCCGCCTCGCGCGCAGAGTCAGCCACCGCGATGGTCTGCGGGAATTGCAACGGGGCGCGGGGCGGCGCGACGTAGGTCGTGATCTGCGCGCCGGCCGCGCTCGCGGCGAGCAGGAGCATCGCGCTCAAGAACATCGTCCTGACCATTCCACCCTCTCCGTGTGTGCTCTTCCGCCACCGGAAAGGGCAGGTTGCGGGCCACCCGCCTTGCGGAAGGCCAGCTGGAAGCGTGCGGATCACTCCGCCTCGGCGAACTCCTCGGCTTTCATCACGGCGATCACGTCGCGCTCGTTCGCGGACGGGTCCCACAGGACGATCACCTTGATGGTCTCGCCAACGTAGGCGTCGAACGTCCGTGCCTCGCCCTGCTTCAGCCGGATCTCGTGCCCGTCCTCGAACTTGAGCGACACGAGCGGATACTTCTCGTTCACGTAACTGCGGCGAAGCCGCTTCGGCATCCGCTTTCCCATCTCAGGTCACCACGGCGCCGGGGGCGCGCGCATGCGCGCGCCACGCGTCGCCCTTCAGCGCCTCGTCGATTGTGGCCATGGCGTGCTCCAGTTCCGCGTCGTCCGTATAGAAGTGCGGCGCGATGCGAATCCCCGCACCCGGCCGGTAGTCCACCAGCACGTTCCGTGCGATCAGGTACTGCGACACCTCATACGCATGCGGCACGTCGATCGCCACCGTGCCGCCCCGCCGGACCGGATCGCGCGGCGCATTCACCGTGAACGACCGCTCGTCGGCCAGCGCGATCAGGCGTGCCGTCTGCCGCATGCTCTTTTCGCGAATCGCGGCGATGCCGGCGCGGCGCAGGATCTTCGGTCCCTCGGCCGACGCGTACAGCGCCGGGATTACCGGCGTGCCGCCCAGCCACCGGAAGGCGTCCGTGGCGAACTCCATCTCCGGCTCGAACGCAAAGGGGCGCGCGTGCGCCTGCCACCCCGTGAGTGCCGGCTCGAGCGTGCCGCGCACGCGCGGAGACACGTACAGGAAGCAGCCGCCCGGCCCGCCGCACAACCACTTGAGCACACCGCCGGTCAGGAAGTCGCACCCGATCGCGCGCACGTCCACGGGAATGACGCCCACCGCGTGGAACGAATCCAGCGAGACCAGCGCGCCCACCTGCCGCGCCTTCCGGCAGATCGCCTCCACGTCCATCACGTACGCGGACCGGAACAGCACGTGCGAGATCGACACCAGACGCGTGCGTTCGTCGATCAGCGCCAGCAACGCCTCCGTGTCCACTCCCAGCCCGTCCGCGGACGCCGGCGCCACCACGATCTCCGCCCCCCCCCCCAGGCGCGCGGCGAGTCCGTCGTACGCGTAGCGTACAGAGGGAAAGTCCAGCGCCGTCATCACGATGCGGTTGCGTGGCGCCGCGTACGTGAGCGACGACAGCACCGTGGCCTGTGCCATGGTGACGTTCGGCACCATGACCACCTCGCCCGCGCCAGCGCCGATCAGCGGCGCGATTTCGTCGCCCACCGTGACGGGCAGGTCCCACCACCCCTGTCCCCACGCGCGCACGCCCTGTTCGCCCCAGTCACGCGCGTACGCCGCCATGCGGTCCACGACCGACCTGGGCATCGCGCCCAGCGAATTGGAGACGAGGTAGGTGGTGCGCTCGAGAATCGGGAACTCGGAGCGGTACCGCAGGAGCGGATCGGTCATGACGACGCCTGCGCCCGCGCGCGGAGAAACGACAGGAACCAGAGGATGAGTCCCGCGCCCGCCACGGCACCGCTCACCAGCCACTCCCCCGGCGTGATGGACGTGAGCAGCCCCACGATCACCAGGGCCGCCATCGGCGGGCCGAATCGGGATCCCGGGATCGGGCGCAGCGCACCGGACGCGTCGTCCGTGATTCCCCCGCGGCGCAACTGCCACGCCGCCGCCGCACATCCGAGATAGACCAGCAGCACCGCCACGTTCGCCATGATCACCAGCGGCTCGAACCCACTGCTCAGGGCGAGCGTGAGACAGACGGCCGCCTGCACCACGATGGCAAGCCACGGCGTGTGAAAGCGCGCGTGCACGCCCGCCAGCGGCCTGGGTAGCAGGCCGTCACGGGCGAATGCGAACAGCGCACGCGGCACGGCGAGAATCATCCCGCAGAGATAGCCAAAGGTGGACAGCACCACGGCGGTGCCGAGCAGCATGCCGCCGAACGGACCCATCACCGCCCGTGCCGCGTCCGACAGCGGCGCCGCGCTGCCCACGAGAGCCGGCCCCACCACGCCATACACCGAGATCTGCACCAGCACGTACACCACCGTCACGATGAGCAGCGCGATGAACACCGCGCGCGGCACGGTGCGACCGGGCTCGCGCACCTCGCCGCTGGGCACCATCGCGGCCTCGATGCCGGCGAACACGAAGATCAGGAAGACGGACGCGCGGGTCAGGTCGCCCACGGACGGCGTTTCCGTCCAGGCAAGGTGCGCGGGATTCATGTTCGCGAGTCCCAGCACGATCAGCAGCGCCAGCGGCAGCAGCTTCGCCACGGTGGACACCATGTTCAGCCGTGCGCCGAACTGCACGCCCAGCACATTGATCGCCGCGACGACCGTGAACACCGTCACCAGGATGACGGCTCGCCCGGGAAATGCCGCCAGCGCGGGCACCATACCGATCGCGGCATCGGCAAAGATGGTCGCCACCGCGGCGGTCGCGATGGTGCTGGCCACCCAGAGAAACCACCCGACCATGAAGCCGGCGAATCCGCCAAACGCCCGCTCCACGTAGGCGTACGGACCGCCCGTGAGTGACACGCGGCTCCCCGCCTCCGCGAAGCACATGACCACGAACATCATCACCACGGCGCACAGGGCATACGCCAGCGGCGCGGCCGAGCCGAGTCGCCCGGTCACCTCCATGGTGCCGGGCGCGCGGAAGATGCCGCCGCCGATCGTGATGTTGACGATACTCGCCGCCAGCCCCCAGACGCCGAGAACGCGGACGAGCCCCGCCTCTCCCGGCGCGCGCGTCATTCAGGCGTGGGGGTGGGGGTCCGCGCGCTGCGGAATTCGGCGTCGGCGTTCCACGTGGGCACGCCGGGCGTGTTCGCCAGCAGACGCCCGAACTCCAGCACGATCTCCGACAGCTGCGCCGCGCCGCTCAGGTCGAAGCCCGGACGGTACTCGTCCGACGGCTGGTGATAGCGGTTGGCCGTGTAATCCTCCTGCTGCTGCAACCCCCATTCGGGAGGACGTCCCACGTAGTCGTTGCCGGCCGCGATCGAGATCGCGGGAATCCCCGCCTTCGCGAAGGAGAAGTGATCCGACCGGTAGAAATAGCCGCGCTCCGGATACGCATCCGGCGTGAGCCGGATGGACGACGGGCGCACGAACTCGGCGAGCGCGGGACCGAGACTGCTCTTGGTATCGCCCAGCACGCGCAGGTCGCGGAACCGCCCCAGCAGATTGCCGCCGTCCACGTTCAGGTTCGCGATGATCCGGTGCGCCGGCACCGTGGGGCGCTCCGCGAAATAGGCGGACCCAATGAGCCCTGATTCCTCCGCGGTGACGAATACGAAGACCAGTGACCGCCGGGGCGCGGGTCCCGCGGCCGCGGCGCGCGCTACGGCCAGGAGGTCTGCCGTGCCCGACGCGTTGTCGAGCGCGCCGTTGTAGATCGAGTCGCCGCGCACCACGGGGCCGACGCCGAAGTGATCCCAGTGCGCGCTGAACGCCACATACTCGTCGCGCAGCGCCGGATCGCTCCCGCGCACGATCCCCACCACGTTGTGGCTGCGCAGATCCTTCACGTCGTTCCGGAACGCGAGGTCCATCATGATGCCGGTCGCCACGGGGCGGAAATCGCGCCGCATCGCGCGCGCGCGCAGCGCGGCGAGGTCGAGCCCGGCCTGCTGGAGCATCGCGCCCGCGGCGGCATCCGTGATCCAGCCGCGCACGCCAAGCGGCGCCGGGGCGCTCGCCGGCCGGGGCGCCATGCGGTTCTCCCTGGACCACGATCCCACCACCGTCTGCCATGGGTACCCGGCATCCGCGGTGGTGTGGATCACCAGCATGCCGGCCGCGCCACGGCGCTCCGCCTCCTCGAACTTGTACGTCCAGCGCCCGTAGTACGTCATGGCCTTGCCGCCGAACAGCTCCGGCTCGCCGGCCGGCGCTGGCGGATCGTTCACCAGCACGAGCAGCACCTTGCCGCGCACGTTCACGTCCTTGAAGTCGTTCCACCGGTATTCCGGCGCGGTGGCGCCGTAGCCCACAAACACCAGCTCGCCGCGCGCGCCGCTGGACGGCGCCGCGCTCCCCGCCCACACCACCACGTCCTCGGGGTGACGGAACCGCGCCGTGGCCTTGCCAGACGCGGCGATGGACATGGTGGACGCATCCGAGGTGACCACGTTGATCGGCACCGGCTGCAGATACGACCCGCTGTCCGCACCGGGCGCGAGACCGAAGGCACGCAACTGACTCTCGAGGTACGCGGTGGTCAGTCTGCCGCCGCGGGTCGCCGGGGCGCGTCCCTCCAGCAGATCGGAGCTGAGAAACCTCAGGTACCCATCGATCTCCGCGGACGTGATGCGCGGCGCAACTACATCGGATGGTTGCGCCAGGAGGAGATGCGGAACGCAAAGTGCAGAAAGTGCAGCTGGAAGGAGTCGCATACTGAAGACTATTTCGCCTGGTGACTGGTGACTAGTGACGCATGCTGCTCGCCAGCCGCTGCTGGACATTGCCCACGTTGCCGGACCGCCCACGAGTCAACTACCACACAACACAGAGGAAGACCATGCACAAACGCCCCCGCTTCCGCACCATCGCATTGCTGTTGGCGCTCGCGCCCGCCGTGGCCGTTGCGCAGCACTCGTCGCCAGCGCTCGTCGCGTCACCCGATGCCCCAGTCAGCGCCGTCCCGACGAACGTCGCCCCGACGAACGTCGCGCCGGCGGAAGTCGCGCCCGCTGACGTCGCACCCGTCGCCGGTCCGCGCCGGGACGTCACCGCGGTCGCCGCGCGCAACGCGGCCCACGCAAGCGACGCCACGTCCACCATGCAGCAGAGCCGCGGATCCAGCCGTCCGGTGACACTCATGCTCGTGGGCGCAGCCGCCATCGTGGCCGGCTCCCTGATTGGTGATACCGCCGGATCGATATTCATGATCGGTGGCGCTGTTGCGTTCCTCTACGGTCTCTATCATTACCTCCAGTAGCGGTCGCGGACGTTCCCGGGGGTAGTGACCCACGCGGACCCTTCCGCGTTGCTGCGTCGTAATACAGACTGGAGTCGCGCGGCACGGCTATTGACTTTTCAAGTCAACGCCAAGCGGACAGGGCTGCGCGAGCCGCCCCCGGAGACCATGAGATGACGCCATCCAAAAAACCACGGGCACCACGCGGACGCAAAGTGGCGCTCGTGCTCGGCGGCGGCGGAATGAAGGGATTCGCGCACATCGGCGTGCTCAAGGCGTTGCAGGAGCACGGGATCACTCCCGCGATCACCGCCGGCACCAGCATCGGCGCGATGGTGGCCGCGGCGAGCGTTGCCGGGATGTCGCCGGAGGAGCTCGCGAAACGCGCGGAGTCGCTCAAGCGGCGCGACCTGTTCCGCATCAATCACTTCGGCATGCTGATGGACCGCATGAAGTCGCGCTCCATTTACCTGGAAGATCCGCTGCGGGGGCTGTGCGAAGAGGTGGTTCCGGAGGGCACCTTCGACGGGCTCAAGCTCCCCCTGCTGGTGAACACGGTGGATCTCGAGCGGGGCACACCGGTCGTGTGGGGGCTGCCCGGCTTGCGTGACGTGAGCGTGCGGGACGCGGTCTACGCGTCGTGCGCGCTGCCGGGATTCTTCCCCCCCGGCCAGGTGGGCGGCCGCACGTGCGTGGACGGGGGCGTCATCGACAACCTGCCCACCTCGGTGGCCGCGCTCGGCATGGACATCGTCATCGCGGTGGACGTGGGCAGCTCCGACATCGCGCGGGTGCCGGGGATCGGCGAGTCGGGATTCGCCGCCATCTACATGCGCTCGGCGATGACGATGATGCACTCCCTTCAGCAGTACCCGCTGGAGCGGTGGACCGCACCGCCGATGCTGCTCATCCGCCCCAAGGTGGGCCGCGACTGGCTGAGCTTCTCGAACAGCGGCAAGCACATTCGCGAGGGATACCGCGCGGCGACCAAGGCGCTCGAGCACTTCGAGACGTACCTGGAACAGCCCGGCGGCATCTTTCCGCGCAAGCGGGTGGACATCACCGTGGTGCGCGACAAGTGCATCGGCTGCGGGCTCTGTGTGGCGATCGCCCCGGCCTACATGGGGCTCGACTCCAGCGGCAAGGCGTTCGCGCGCACCACGCAGGTGGAATGGTCGGGCGCGGACGGTGATTTCGTGCACCAGTGCCCCACGCGCGCGATCGACGCCACGCGCGTGGAGCTCATCACGCCGCCGCGCACCGGGGAGTTCAAGGTGCCGGAGCGTACCCCCGACGGCTCGAAGGTCGGCGTCCCCTGACGGTCAGCCCCGCGCGGCCGAACTCGCGCGGTCCGCTTCCTTCGCCAGTCGCACGTACATGTCCACCGCCGCGCGCAACTCCGGAACGGACACGTGCTCATCGTCGCGGTGCGCGAGGTGGATGGAGCCCGGACCGAACAGGTAGGGCGTGCCCCAATTGGTGAGCTTCGGGATGTCAGTCGCATAGGCGGCCACGCACGTCGGGAATCCCGGCAGCGCCCCCAGACGCGCGAGCGGCACCGTCACGCCGAAGTCGATTTCCGCGCGACCCCTGACCCAGTGGCGCAGCAGCGTTTTGAGTGCGTCAGGCGCCGTCACCAGCCGCGCCATGAGGCGTGCCTCGGCCACGGGCGCCATCACGTTGTCGGCCACGCCGCCGGAGATCACGCCAATGTTGATCGTGGTGGCGCCCAGCTGCTCGTCCGACGGCAGCGGCAGCGACTCGAGCTCAGCCAGCAGCCGTACCAGTTCCGCGATGGCGGAGCGTCCGAGCTGGGGATACGCGGAATGCGCCGCCTCGCCGCGCGTGCGCAACGTGAAACGCATCGCGCCCTTGGTGCCCAGCGCGAGCGCGCTCTCGGTGGGTTCGCCGTTGATCAGCACGCGGCTGGTGTTGTCCACCCGGTTTGCCGCCTCCGCGCCGTCGTGCGACACCTCCTCGCCGACGACGAACAGCAGCGCGACCGGCCGTCCCTCCGCGCGCAGGCGTTCGGCGGCCACGATCATCGCCGCCGCGATTCCCTTGGCGTCGCACGCGCCGCGTCCCCACACGCGTCCATCGCGCACGAGTCCGCCGAACGG
>JBBDYA010000112.1:29840-72710 GCA_040902005.1 Gemmatimonadaceae bacterium
GTGCCCCCCCCCCCTCCCATCCAGCCGCGGCGGAATGAACGGGGGCACGGTATCCAGGTGCGTCGAGAAGGTGATCCCCGGCGCGTCGCCGCTGGTCGCCAGCAGATCGTCGCGTCCCGCGGTGACTGGAATCCGGCGCACGCGCCAGCCCAGGCCCGCGAGATAGGTCTCGAGCCAGTCCATCACCGCGCCTTCCTGACCGCTGGTGGAGTCGAGTTCCATCAGTCGAACGGCCAGCGCGACGACATCATGTTGGTCGGCGTGCGATTGCATTCAGCCGGAATCCAAGTCGTGAGTTGCCAGCCTGGCAAGTGACCCTGAACTCGCCCGGCATGTAGATTCGAGGACAACTTCACTCCCACGTCATGCCCAGCCCGAATTCCTTTGGCGCCCGCGCTACGCTCATGGTCGACGGGCAGCCGTACACGATCTACCGCCTGGACGCGCTGCGCGCGCTGTCCAGCGGCACCAGCGACCGCCTGCCCTTCAGCCTCAAGATTCTGCTGGAGAACCTGCTGCGGAACGAGGACGGCGCGTTCGTGAAGAAGCAGGACGTGGAGGCGATGGCGCGGTGGGACGTCGGCGCCGGCGAGGAGCGCGAGATCGCGTTCCGCACCGCGCGCGTCCTTCTGCAGGATTTCACCGGCGTTCCCGCGGTGGTGGACCTTGCCGCCATGCGCGACGCGATCGTGCGACTGGGCGGCAACCCCGAGCTGATCAATCCCCTCCAGCCGGTCGACCTCGTCATCGATCACTCGGTGCAGGTGGACGAGTATGGCACCGAGGCCTCCTTCCTCCTGAACACCGCGCTGGAGTTCGAGCGCAACAAGGAGCGGTACGTCTTTCTGCGCTGGGGGCAGAACGCGCTGAAGAACTTCCGCGCCGTGCCGCCGGGCACCGGCATCTGCCATCAGGTGAACCTCGAGTATCTCGGCAAGACCGTCTTCGCCGCCGAGGAAAACGGCGAGCGCGTCGCCTATCCGGATTCACTCGTCGGCACCGACTCGCACACCACGATGATCAACGGGCTGGGGGTGCTGGGGTGGGGCGTGGGCGGCATCGAGGCCGAGGCGGCCATGCTGGGGCAGCCGCTGTCCATGCTCATTCCGGACGTCGTGGGCTTCAAGCTCTCCGGGAAACTTCCGGCCGGAACCACCGCCACGGACCTCGTCCTCACCGTCACGCAACTGCTGCGGCAGAAGAAGGTGGTGGGCAAGTTCGTCGAGTTCTACGGCACAGGGCTGTCGGCCCTGCCACTGGCGGACCGCGCGACGATCGCGAACATGGCGCCCGAGTACGGCGCCACGATGGGCTTCTTCCCCTGCGACGAGGAGACGCTCAGGTACCTGCGCCTCACCGGGCGTCCCGACCATCACGTGAAGCTCGTGGAAGCGTATTGCCGGGAGCAGGGACTGTTTCGCACGGATGACGCGCCCGATCCAGTCTTCACCGACACGCTGACGCTCGATCTCGGTACGGTGGAGCCATCGCTCGCCGGACCAAAGCGTCCGCAGGACCGCGTGCCCCTGAAGGACGCGAAGTCCATGTACCTCGCCGCGCTCACCGCCGATCTCGTCAAGATGGGAACGCTCGCGGGCGTGGCGGAGGTCCGGAAAGCCACCGCCGCCTCCGCGCAGCCCGAGAAGACGGAAGCGATCATGGTGCTGGAGGACGAGAGCAATCCCGTGCACCCGAAGGCGGGGTTCGAGTGCGAGCACAGGGGACAGACCTTCTCCCTGCATCATGGCGCGGTGGTCATCGCCGCGATCACCAGCTGCACCAACACCTCCAACCCGAGTGTCATGCTCGGCGCGGGGCTGCTGGCGCGAAAGGCGCGTGCGAAGGGGCTTCGCACCAGGCCGTGGGTGAAGACCTCGCTCGCGCCGGGCTCCAAGGTGGTGACCGACTACCTCAACGCCGCCGGCGTGCAGGAGGATCTGGACGCGCTCGGCTTCAGTCTCGTGGGGTACGGCTGCACCACGTGCATCGGCAACTCCGGCCCCCTCCCCGAATCGATCGCAAAGGTCATCGAGGAGCACAAGCTCGTGGTGGCATCCGTCCTCTCGGGCAACCGCAACTTCGAGGGACGCATCAACCCGCACACACGGTTCAACTACCTCGCGTCCCCTCCCCTCGTGGTGGCCTACGCGCTGGCCGGCCGCATGGACGTGGACCTGACGCGCGAACCGCTCGGTATCGGCACGGACGGTCCCGTATTCCTGCGCGACATCTGGCCCACCGCGCTCGAGGTGCAGGACGAGATCAACCGCAGCGTGAAGGCGTCGCAGTTCAAGACGCAGTACGCGGACGTCTTCAAGGGCGACGAGCAGTGGCAGTCGCTGGACGTGCCGTCCGGCCAGACGTACGCGTGGGACGCGGCGTCCACGTACGTGAAGAACCCGCCGTACTTCGACGGCATGACGATGTCGCCGCCGGGGTTCAAGCCCATCACGGGGGCGCGCTGCCTCGCGATGCTCGGCGACTCCATCACCACCGATCACATCTCGCCCGCGGGGAGCATTCCGGCGTCGTCACCCGCCGGCGCCTGGCTCGTGCAGCAGGGTGTGCCGCGCAAGGACTTCAACTCCTACGGCAGCCGGCGTGGCAATCACGAAGTCATGATGCGCGGCACGTTCGCGAACATCCGCCTGCGCAACGAGATGGCGCCGGGCACCGAGGGGGGCTGGACCGCGTTCGAGAAGGGGGGAGCGCCCGCCTTCATTTATGACGCGGCCATGCAGTACCAGGCCACGGCCACCCCGCTCGTCGTCATCGCTGGCAAGGAATACGGCACCGGTTCCTCACGCGACTGGGCGGCCAAGGGGACGATCCTCCTGGGCGTGCGCGCGGTCATCGCGGAGTCCTTCGAGCGCATCCATCGCTCCAACCTCGTGGGCATGGGCGTGCTGCCGCTGGAGTTCACCGGCGGGGCAAGCCGATTGTCGCTCGGACTCACCGGATTCGAAACATTTGATATCATCGGCCTCGACGGCGCCCTCAAGCCCAAATCCAGGCTCACGGTGCGCGCGACCGGAGCCGATGGCACGCCTCGTGAGTTCCCCGTCGTCTGCCGGATCGATACACCCGAGGAACTGCGCTACTACGCGAACGGCGGCATCCTGCCGTACGTGTTGCGCCAACTGGTGGGGAGGCGGTAACGACGTGAGGCTGCTGCTGGTGCTGTTGGCCGCCGCGATGGCGAGCGGCTGCGGATTCTGGTACAAGCCGGTGCCGGTCGCCAATGCCGTCGGCGAGGAGAGGACGGTACTCGCCGGCGACACCATGCACTATTACCCGGGCGATCGGTTCGAGGTGTATGGCCCGAGCTCGGAGGCAGTGTACGACGGCTACGAGCAACTGAATCGCGCCTACCGCGCATTCGAGCGGTATCTCGTCACGCCCGCGCCAAAGCTCGCCGTGGTGCTTCGCCAGGACTCCGTGCACACCATGGATCCGGCTGTGGGTCGCGCATTTCGGGGGCGCGGGCTCACGCTGCTCCAGTACGAGCGGCCGCCCAGCGTGCGAAGCCGCTCCCGCTACCGCGGCATCCAGTACGGCGGCGTGCTGTGGCCCATCGCGCCGACCGCCGTTCGCGCGATGCTCGCGCGGCTCACCGATGACCACCTCGGGGGAACATCCGAGCCCGATAGCACGCTCCTGGATCGCTATCCCCTCTGGTACCGCGCGGCCGTCATCCGCGTGCTTGGCGACGCCGCCACCTACTCCTACGACCTGGCACGCGTACGTGAAAAGCAGGGGGTGCTGATCCCGTTCCGCGACTTGTTCCGGCTCGTGCGCTCGTCGACCGCGGACTCGCTCATCGATCCCTCGCGGCTCGTCGAAGCGGATGAGTACACCGACACCTTCGCGGCCCAGGCGGGCACCCTTGGCCGCTATCTCCTGGAGGTGGAAGGCCCGCACGTCCTACGGACGCTGGGCGCGGGCTACCTGAATGGCCGGGCGCTGCCCGACATGCTGGCGGAATTCACATCCTCGATCAATAGCATCGACGAGCTGGAGCGGCGCTGGAAGATCTGGATCGGTACGCGGGAATAGTCCCCGTCTGCCCGCCCGGCGCGACGGCCGCAGACGTCAGCGATGGCGGAGCTGCGATGCGGCCAGGATCTGGATGGTCAACTCGCGCTCGATGCCCGCCACGTCCAGCGGCTTCAGCATCTCCTGCAGCTCGGGATCCTCAGCCACCTTGTGGCCAAGGCGCGTGTACAGCCCCGCGACGAGCTGGAGCGTCTTGGTGACCTCCTGTTCCAGCCGCAGTGAGACCTGAAGTGACAATTCCTCGCGCAGCTCCGCAATCGCCGCCTCGCGTTTCTGCGCCATCAGCACGAAGATCGCCAGGATGATCGCCTCGAGCGATACCACCATCGTGAGCAATCCAAAAGGAAACGGATCGAACGGCCGCAGGCCGAACGCCCCCATGTTCCACGGAATCCAGATCGCGAACCAGAGAGCGTGCAGCACCAGAAATGGCGTGGACGACGCGCGATCGTTCAGCCGGTCGGCCGCGCGTCCGAGCGGCGCACGCTTCGCGGCCTGCTCCGCCTTGATCGCGCGGATGGCCTGCTTGGCGATGTTGCGGCGTTTGCGCCGATCGACGTCGGCGACGGAGTCCTGACCGGGGACGGTGTCCAGATCGGGGTGGAGCTCGATGCTCATGGCACGCGGAACTGGCGAGAAGCGGGCCACTTGTATGACTGCTGGAAACGGGGAAAAATGAAAGGGATGGGGGATGGGTGTGCACCCTTCCCCCTTCCCCATTCCCCATTCCCCATTCCCCATTCCCCTTCTTTTAGTATCGCGGCCGCTCCACGTCGATCGTGTGCCCGATGATCCCGCCGAGCACTCCACCGGCCGCCGCGCCGATCAGCCCGCCTTTCACCTTGTCGCGGCTTACCGTCGCGCCGATCACCGCCCCAGCCGCGGCGCCAATGACGGCGTCACGCTTGGTGTTGCGCTTGATGGGTGCCGGCGCCGGAGCCGGCTGGTACACCACCTGGGCGGGCGCGCGCTGCACCGTGGCCGCCGGACGGGTGGCCACCCGCTGCACCACAGGCTGCTGCGCCTGGAGCTGCGCCTGCTGCGGCACCGGCTGGAACTGCCCGGTGTACGGGTTGTACGCGTAGCCCATTTCCGTGGGCGACATCGTCTGTTGCGGCAGGTACGGCTGGGCCTGCGAGGCCAGCGCGAGATCGTTCGCGAGGGCGTCGTTGGCGCGATTGTCATCACCACCGCACGCCGCGATCAGGACCGCTGTCGGAACGAGCACGAGCATCTTGAGGTACGTCATGTGGCACTCTCCTCGGTATGCCGCGACTGCGGCGGCTCCCCCCCTGGATGGCACGGGCTGTTCCTACCGTTAACCCGCTGAAGCGCGCATTCCGGTCCCGCACTGTCCACTTTTGGCCCTTCCGTTGTATCTTCGCGGAAACAGCATCGGCCCATGCCAGGAGCCATTTCATGAATGTTCGCTTGAGAACGATTGCGCTGTCGGGGCTGCTCGCCGCGGCGGGCGCCGGCGCAGTGCCGGCGCAACAGCCGGCGCAGCAGCCGGTGCAGGCGCCCGCCGTGGGCGAGATGGCCCCGGACTTCGAGATTCGCGGCGCCACGCGCTTCGGCGTGCTGAAGGATCGCCTTCGGTTGTCGGATCTGCGTGACCAGACCGTTGTGCTCGCCTTCTTCGCGCGCGCGCGAACGCGTGGCTGAACGGTGCAACTGGAGGCGTACCGTGATCAGTACGCCACGCTCTTCAACAACGGCAGACGGGTGATCGTGATTCCCATGAGCGACGACGCGGATACCACGCTCGCCAGCTGGGCACGCGACGCCGACTTCCCCTTCCTGATGGCCAGCGATTCCGGCCGGGCCATCGCCGCGCGGTACGGCTCGCTGAGCGACAACCGGTTCCAGCGAAATCTCTTCGTCATCGGACCGGACGGCCGCATCGCGCATCGCATCACGCCGTTCAATGTCCTCTCGCAGGACGCGTACGCCGAACTGGAGCGGGCCGTGGACACGGCCGCGGGAGCGTCCAGCCCGCCGTGACGGGCGCGCGCGAGCAGCTCATCGGGTTGTACCGCGCCGCGACAGCCGGCGCCGACGTGGAGTCCCTGACCGCACACGCGGTGGCGAGCGTTCCCCTGGAGCGTCGTCACCGCGTTTGGGTTTTTGCCTTCGGGAAGGCCGCGCACGGCATGGCCAGAGGGGCCGTCAGTTCGCTCCAGCGCTCGCTCGCCGATATACCCGGCGGCATCGTCGTCGCGCCTGACGACGGCCCCGCGCCGTACGGCAGTGTGACCGTGATGACCGGCGATCATCCCGTGCCGGGGGCGCGCTCGTTCGCGGCGGCTACCGCGCTGCACCAGGTCGTGACCCTCAAGCGCGGCACCGACCTTGGCGTGGTGCTGCTCTCTGGCGGCGCGTCCAGCCTCATCGGCGCACCGCTGCGCGGCCTGACCGAGGCGGACCTGACGCGCGTCTGTCAACTGCTCCTGAACTCCGGACTCGACATCGCCGCGATGAACGCGGTGCGGAAACGCTTCTGCCTGTGGGCGGCGGGACGCATGGCGCTCGCGCTCGCGCCCGCGCGCAGTTACTGCTTTGCCGTGTCCGACGTGCCCGGTGACGACCTGGCGACGATCGGATCCGGCCCGTGCGTTCCCGATCCCACTCGCGTGCAGGAGGTGATCGACATTCTCCAGAACGGCGGCCTGCTCGGAAAGCTCCCCGCCACCTTTCACCAGTACCTCACGGATACCGCGCGCGGCGGCATTCCCGAAACGCCCAAGGAGACGCATCCTGCGTTCGCGCACATGACCGCGCGGGTCATCGCGAACAACTCCATCGCGCTCGGCGCCGCGGCCACGGCGGCCCGCGCGGCCGGACTTTCGGTCGAGGTGCGCACCGAACCGCTCGCCGGCGACGCACGCACCGCAGGCGTTCGGCTCGCCGACGTTCTGTTGTCCGCGCGCGAACGGGCGCCGATCGGCACACCGCTCTGTGTCATGTGGGGCGGCGAAACCACCGTGGCACTCGGTGCCAACCCGCCCGCGGGCGGCCGATGCCAGGCACTGGCCCTCGCGGCCGCGAAACAACTGGCCGAGGCCGGCGACCGCGCGCGCGGCATTTCCCTGCTCGCCGCCGGCACCGACGGACGCGACGGCACCACGGACGCCGCAGGCGCGATCGTCGATCGCGACACGTGGCCGGCCATCCGCGACACGGGCATCAACCCCTCCGCTGCGCTCGAGGCACACGACTCGCACTTCGCGCTCTCCGCCGTGAACGCGCTCTTCGCTCCCGGGCTCACGGGCACCAACGTCATGGACGTCGTCATCGGGTTGGTCGGGACGGGCCACTAGCCCCTAGTTTCCACGCATGCACGAGCCATTCACCGTCGGCATCATCCAGGATGCGGCGACCGACGACGTCGCGCTCACCGTGGAGTCCACGATCCCGCGCATCCGCGAAGCGGCCGCGCGCGGCGCGCAGATCGTCTGCCTCAAGGAGCTGTTCAACGCGTCGTACTTCGCCAAGGCACAGCGGCACGAACGCTTCGACATCGCCGAGCCGATTCCCGGCCCCACCGTCTCCACGATGCAGCGGATCGCGAAGGAACTGGGCATCGTGCTCATCGTGCCGATCTTCGAGCGACAGGCCAAGGGCGTCTACCGGAACTCGGCCGCCATCGTCGACGCCGACGGGTCGCTCCTGGGCGTGTATCGCAAGATGCACATCCCGGACGATCCGCTGTTCAACGAGAAGTTCTATTTCACCCCCGGTGACGCGGCAGTGGACGACGACGTCGACAAGATCGCGCAGGTCGCCAGGCAGGCCAGCGGGTTCCGGGTGTGGCATACGCGCTTCGCCGACATTGGCGTGCTGATCTGCTGGGACCAGTGGTACCCGGAGGCGGCGCGCATCACGTCCCTGCTTGGCGCGGAAGTCCTGTTCTATCCCACGGCCATCGGATGGCACCCGAAGGAGAAGGCGGAGTTCGGCCCCGCGCAGGTGGACGCGTGGCGTATCATGCAGCGCTCACACGCCATCGCGAACGGCGTCTATGTGGCGTCGCCGAACCGCATCGGGCACGAGGACGAACCCGGCACCGACGGCATCGAGTTCTTCGGCCATTCCTTCATCGCGGATCCCTTCGGCCGTATCATCGCGGACTCCGCCACCGAACCCGCGATCCTCGTGGCGCGCTGCGACCCCGCGCTCATCGAGGAGACGCGCCGCAACTGGCCATTTCTGCGTGACCGGCGCATCGACGCGTACACGCCGATCCTGTCGCGATATCTGGGGGCACGATGACGGAGAGTTCCCCCTTTCCCGTCTCATGAGGCACTGGCCCGCGGAGTGGGAGCCCCACGCCGCCACCTGGATCGCGTGGCCGCATCACGAGCCCGACTGGCCCGGCAAGCTCGCTCCCATCGCGTGGGTGTACGCCGAGATCGTCCGCGTGCTGCACCGCCACGAGCGCGTCGAGATTCTCTGCCACAATGCGGGCGTGCGCGACGCCGCGCGCGCCCACCTTGGCGCCCACGGCGTTCCGGAGGACGACCGCGTCCGGCTGCACCTCGTCCCCAACGACCGCGTGTGGCTCCGCGACTCGAGTCCCACCTGGGTGCGTGCGGACGACGGCGCGCAGGAGCTCGTGCACTGGCGATTCAACGCCTGGGCCAAGTACGACAACTTCGACGACGACGCCCGCGTGGGCCACGCCGTGGAACGAATCACCGGCGTCCGGCGCGTGGAGCCCGGGCGCCCGGACGGTCGCGGCCGGGTGGTGCTGGAGGGTGGCGCGATCGAGACCAACGGCGCAGGCGTCATGCTCACCACGGAGGAGTGCCTGCTCTCCGGCATTCAGGCACGCAACCCCGGCCTGGACCGCGATGGGTATGAGCGGGTGTTTCGCGAGCAGCTCGGCATTCGCGAGACGATCTGGCTGGGCATGGGGTGCGTGGGTGACGACACGCACGGCCACGTGGACGACGTCGCGCGCTACGTGGCACCCGACGTCATCGTGCTCGCGTACGAGGAAGATGTGCGGGACGAAAATCACCGGCGGTCCGCCGACAACATGCGCCGCCTGGGGCTGGCCGGCGCGGACGCCGGCGCATTCCGGGTAGTGAAGCTTCCCTACCCCCGCCCGGTGATGATGAATGGCGAGCGCCTTCCGGCCAGTTACGCGAATTTCTATTGCGCCAATGCCGCGGTGCTCGTCCCCACGTTCAACGACCCCAACGATCGCGTGGCGCTCACCACGCTCGCGGAGCTGATGCCGGATCGCGAGGTCGTGGGGATCCACGCCGTGGACCTCGTGTGGGGACTGGGCACGCTGCATTGCCTGACCCAGCAGCAGCCAGCGCAGGCGTAGCGCCACCGACGACCCGGATGAACACGGACGACGTCAGGCTTGGAGTTTGCACGCGGTCCCGCTCGTGAAACTGATCCTGCCGGCGTCGGCCGGTCTGGGGCGCCCGTGGACGCTGGTGTTCGACGGCATGTGCACAATGTGCGGCCGCCTGGCGAGGCTGCTCGTCACATGGGACCGACAGTGTGAGATCGAGGTCGTTCCATCGCAGGCCGCGGGCGTCATGGCGCGTTTTCCCTGGATCCCGGCCAGCGCGTACTCGCAGGCCATTCAGCTCATTGGCCCCGGCGGCCAGACCTGGCAGGGTGCCGCGGCCGTGGAGCAGTTGCTCGACATGCTTCCGCGCGGCCGCTGGATCGCCTGGATCTTCAGCATCCCGTTCGTGCGCACAATCGCCGACCGCGTGTACCGCTGGGTGGCCCGCAACCGCTACCACAGGGGGTGTGGAGAGCACTGCCAGTCGCGGCCGCTGGACGTCGAATGCCACGCACAAACAGTTGCTCCCCCGCCCGCTCTTTCGTCCACTCAGCGAGCACAGGCGCCGCCGCCGGCTCCATGGTAGTGCCCGTCATTCTGTGCGCAGCGAGGACTCTGCCCGGGTGACGATGCTCCTCGCTCCGCTCGCAATGACACAATCACTGCGCTCCATCGCGCTCCTGTGCCTCGCCGCGCTCGCCGCGTGCTCCGGCGCGGCCGAGAGCGGTCCGATCGTGCTCGGCGCCTCGGGCCCGTGGACCGAGGGCTATGGGCAGATGAACCGCCGCGGCATCGAGCTGGCGCTCGAGGAAGTGAACGCCGCGCGCCGGGCCGAGGGGGGTGGGGGGGGCGACACCGTCGTGGTCCTTTTCCGGGACGACGCCGGCAGCGGCGCCAACGCCGCCGCGATCGCACAGGAGTTCGTTGCCGACGCGCGCGTCACCGCCGTCATCGGCCACGTCAACTCCGGCGCCATGGTGGCTGCCGCGCAGGTTTACGACGGCCAGCTTGCCGCCGTGGCCACCACGGCCACCTCACCCGCGCTCACCGGCATCTCGTCATGGACGTTTCGCGTGATTTCCAGCGACTCCGCCAACGGCATCCGGATGGCGCAGTTCGCGCGCACGCTCGGCCGGCGCCGCGCGGCGATTCTCTATGAGAACAACAGCTACGGCCGCGGGCTTACCGATGCCTTCCGGCGGAACTTCGACGGGCAGATCGTCAGCATGGATCCCATCGACGAGGGCGCGCAGAACTTCGAGCCCTACGTGGCCTATTACGGCGCGCGCCAGCCCGATCTGGTTTTTGTCGCGGGCACCGACGCGTCCGGACTGCACTTCATCCGCGAAGCACGCCGGCAAGGGCTGAGCGCTGACCTCCTGGGGGGCGACGGCTGGACCGGCCTTGCGGTAGACACGGTCAACTCCGAGGGCGTCTACGTGGGCGCGCCATTCAGCTCGGACGATCCGCGCCCCGAGGTGCAGGCCTTTGTCTCCGCCTTCCGCGCGAGATACAACGCCACGCCCGATCACAACGCATCGCTCGCGTACGACGCCACGAAACTGCTTGTCCACGCGGCGGAACTGGTCGGACGCGACCGCGGGAAGGTGCGCGACTACCTCGCGTCGCTCGACGAGCGTTCGGCCTTTGCCGGCGTCAGCGGGCCGATCCGGTTTGGCGCGGACGGCGATCCAGTGGGCACCGGCATCCTCATCACGCGCATCGAGCGTGGCGCGCTCAAGGTCGCCGAGGGCGGACGGTGACCCTCTTCGAGGCGCTGGGATCCATTCGCGGCCGGCTGTGGCTGGGCTTCGGTTCACTGGTCGTGCTGCTCGTCATCGCCGGCGTGCTGGCCCAGCGCGGCATCTCCCGCCTGGCGGACGCGGTGGCGCAGGAGCTGACCGACGTGCAGCAGGAGTCGCGACTCGCGTCGCGACTCTCGGCCACCACCGCGGCGACGATCGCCGCGGGCACGCGATATCTCGAGTCCCGCGACTCCATCGCCCTCGCCACGTTTCGCACCCAGGGGTGGTCCGCGCACGCCATCCAGCGCGCCATGAACGAGCGCCCCGGGCAATCGGCCGCGGAAGTCGCCGCGGTCGCGTCGATCGACGCCAAGCTGTCCGCCATGGAAGTGCGATACGCGCTGGCGCACCGACTGGCCGACCTGGGACGCATGGACGCGGCCCGCGCGCAGGCCGGCAGCGCGCAGGTGCAGGTGGATTCGCTGCTCCTGAGTCTCGACCGGCTTGGCAGTCTCAAGACGCAGGGCGTGGCGGCCGCGTCGCGCCGCCTCGAACAAGAGTCCACCCGCCGCACCGTCATCCTGCTGGCCCTCATCACACTCGCGGTGCTCGTTGGCATCATCGTCGTGCTGGTCACCATCCGCACCATCGGCCAGCCGCTGGACGTCCTCGTGTCGCATGCGCGCCGCCTGAGTGAAGGCGACCTGACCGTCCGCACACACCAGAAGCTGCCCGGCGAGTTCCAGATCCTGGCCGCGGCAATGAACCACACGGGTGATTCCCTCTCGCGCATCGTCTCCGTCGCGGCGAAGACCGCCGAGAACGTGGCCAGCTCGGCGCACCAGCTGTCGTCGGTGTCGGAGCAGATCTCGATTTCCGCCGGCCAGATGGCGGACTCCATGACCGACGTGTCATCGGGCGCCGAGGAGCAGGTCCAGCAGCTGCGGTCCATCGAGGATGCGCTGCAGGCCATCCGCCGAGCCGCGGATTCGGTGACGGAACGCTCGTCCGAGGCGCGCGCCCTGGCGGGTGAGATCGAGGGCACCGCCGCGGACAAGCGCAAGGAGATCGAGCGCGCGCTGGAGATCCTGGTGGACGTGAAGGCCAGCGTGGAGATGGCCAGCACCGAGGTCACCGCGCTCAACTCCACGGCCGCGGATATCAACCGCTTCGTGCAGACGGTGAGTCAGATCGCCGAGCAGACGAACCTGCTGTCGCTGAACGCGGCCATCGAGGCCGCGCGCGCGGGCGAGGCGGGGCGCGGGTTCGCGGTGGTCGCGGACGAGGTGCGAAAACTCGCCGCGCAGGCACAGAAGGCGGCGGACGATATCGTGCAGATGACCGCGGTCGTCACCCGGCGCGTGACGGCGAGCTCGCGCGCGATGGAGACCGGCGCGGCGCGGGTGGCGGAGATCGAGCGCGTGTCGCGCGACATGGACAACGCGCTGAGCGCCATTTCGATCGCGGCGGAGCGCGCGCGGGGGGCGTCGGAGCAGGCGTCGACGGCCGCGGCGGCGAATGCCGCGGCCGTGATCACCGCGACCGCGGGGCTCGAATCCATCGCGAAGACCGCGGAGAACCACGCCGCCGCGGCGCAGGAAGTGAACGCGGCCACACAGGAGCAGAGCGCGGCGTGCGAGGAGATGACCAGCGCGTCGACCTTGTTGCTCCAGGGCTCCACGCAGCTTCGCGAGCTGGTGGGCGGACTGAAAACCAGGAACTAGGAACTAGGAATTAGGAACTGGCTCCTAGCTCCTAATTCCTAGCTTTAGTTCCTAGTTCCTAGTTCCTAGTTCCTGGTCCCTACATCCCGCCACCGGCGCAGGTCGAACGCCCTCGCCGGCACCCGCGGATTCGTCTTGAAGTTCGACAGCGTCTGCCGCTGGGCCAACCGTCCTCCACGGTAGACCAGCACGCGCGTGGGCACGGGCACATCCAGGAGTGTGGTATCGTGCGTGAAGTGCACGTCCTCGAGGCGGGTGGGCGCGCGTGGATCGGGCTGGATCACGCGCAGCACACGCCACCGGTCGGCGTCCACCCAGAACTGCGTGCTCGTGAAGTCGCCGGACGACGCGCCCACCACCCACACCGGACGCCCGTCCAGCGCCTCGCGGCGCAGCAGCGCGATCCGCATCCGCGATGCGTCCAGCCACATGACGGTCGTGTCGATGCGCTGGGCAAAGACGTCGTAGGCCAGCAGGCTGGCCAGGTCCATTCGACTCGCGGACGTCACACGGCGCCCTCCCTCGAAGAGCGCGAAGCGATGGTACTGCCGGATGTACGCGGTGCGGCTTGACGTGGGGAGTGTCTCCACGCGCAGGTGGCCGGGAAGCTGCGCGTGGACGCGGGCGCGGGTGATCGTGGAGTCGCCGTCGCCGTACTCCACGGTGGTGACGGTGAACGCGAGCGATTGCAGCTCGCGCGACGGATGCGCCCAGCGCATGGCGCCGATCACCTCCAGTCCAGTGCGCGGAGTGCTGACCGGGCGGCCGGGGATGGGCGCGGTCGCGGGGGCGGGCGCGCGACTGCACGCGACAGCCGCCACCAGCAGTCCGGCGGTACCGGCCACCCGCGCGAGCGCGCGTAGGAACATTTCTAATCGTAATGGCTGGGCGCGGGTCCGGTGGCAGTTTGGGGGGGGGCCTGGTGCAGATGACTAATCGTGCCATGCCAGCCATGTTCTCCCCATGCGACTCGAGACCATTGCCGTCCACGCGGGGCACTCTGCTGACCCACTGACCGGGGCGGTCACCCCGCCCATCAGCCTGTCAACCACGTTCGAGCGCGAGCCCGACCTGAGCTTCCGCGGCGGGCACCTCTACTCGCGCTACTCCAACCCGAACCGCATCGCGCTGGAGACCTGCCTCGCGCAGCTCGAGGGGGGCGGCGCCGCGGCGTGCTTCGCGTCCGGATCCGCCGCCACCAGCGCCCTCATGCAGTCGCTGGAGCCGGACGCGCACGTCATCCTTCCCGAAGATGCGTACTACGGAACGATCAAGCTGGTGCGCGAGATCTTCGGGCCGTGGCGTCTCCGGTTCAGCGCCGTGGACATGACCGACGTCGCCAACATCGAGCGCGCGATCACGAAGCAGACGCGCATCGTGTGGGCCGAATCGCCATCCAATCCGAGGGTGCGCGTGATGGATCTCACCGCCATCGCGCGACTGGCGAAGCAGGCCGGCGCCTGGTGCGTGGTGGACAACACGTGGGCCACGCCCGTGCTCCAGCGTCCGCTGGAACTGGGGGCGGACGTCGTGATGCACTCGACGACGAAATACCTGGGCGGCCACAGCGACGTTCTGGGCGGTGCGCTGATCGCCCGCGAGGAGACGCACCCTCTGTTCGCGCGCGCGCGCGCCGTGCAACAGGCCGGCGGCGCGGTGCCGTCGCCGTTCGAGTGCTGGCTCACGTCCCGCGGCATTCGCACGCTCCCGTGGCGCGTGCGGGCGCAGACCGCGAACGCCGGTCGCATCGCAACGTTCCTGGAGACGCACCGGAAAGTGGAGGTGGTGCACTATCCCGGGCTGACGTCGCACCATGCCCATGACCTCGCGAAACGGCAGATGTCCGCACCCGGCGCAATGCTGTCGCTCCAGGTGCGCGGCAGCGGGCAGAACGCAATCGACTTCACCAACCGGCTGCAACTCTTCACGCGCGCCACGAGCCTGGGCGGCACCGAATCCCTCATCGAGCACCGGCATTCCGTGGAGGGCGCGGACACCCGCTCCCCGGAAAACCTCCTGCGCGTGTCCGTGGGACTCGAGCACGCGGACGATCTCATCGAAGACCTGGACCGGGCGCTGGGATGAGTCGGGCTGTGGTGCTCCTGAGCGGCGGGCTGGACTCGGCGACCGCGCTTGCCATGGCGAAGACCGACGGTCACGCCGTGCACGCCCTCACCGTTCGCTACGGCCAGCGCCATGCCGTGGAAGTGGACGCCGCGACGCGCGTCGCGACGGCCGCGGGCGTCGCCGGGCACGCGATCATGGACGTGGACCTGCGTGCCTTTGGCGGGTCGGCACTCACGGATGACATCGCCGTGCCGAAGGACCGTCCACCGTCGGAGATCAGTCGCGCGATTCCGGTGACGTACGTCCCAGCGCGAAACACGATCTTTCTCTCGTTCGCGCTGGCGTACGCCGAGGTGCTGGAGTCGCGGGACATCTATATAGGAGTAAACGCGCTGGACTATTCCGGATACCCGGACTGCCGGCCGGAGTACATCGAGGCCTTCCAGCGCATGGCCAACCTGGCCACACGTGCCGGCGTCGAGGGCGCGCCAGTGCGGATTCGCGTGCCGCTCGTGGCCATGACCAAGGCCGAGATCATCCGGCTTGGCGTGTCGCTGGGCGTGGACTACGCACTGACCACGAGCTGCTACGATCCGTCGCCGGGCGGACGCGCGTGCGGCCGCTGCGATTCGTGCTCGCTTCGCGCGCGCGGGTTCGCCGAGGCCGGCCTGGCCGACCCGGCGCGGTAACGCGCGATCGGCGCCGGCGCTAGGTTGTGCACATACCGATCACCGGATGCCGCACAATGACCGATGAAGACATGAAGGCCGAGCTCGACCGACTACGTAGCGAAAACGACGCGCTCAGGAAAGGGAGTGCCAGGGCCATCTCCCTCAAGGTGAGCGAGAAGGGCGGCCTGTCGGTCTACGGACTTGGCCGGTTTCCCGTCACGCTCTACAAGGAGCAGTGGCTCAAGCTGCTCGAGCTCTCTGACGAGATCCGCGCGTTCATCAGGACCAACGACGCCCAGCTGAAGACCAAGCAGTAGGCCCCTGCCGGCACAGGATGACGCTCGACACCTTCGCCTTCATCCAGACCGCGCCGGGGCGCGTCGTCGTCGGCTGGGGACCGTTCGACGCCAGCGCCCGCCGCGACCCGCGCCGGCCCGCCTTCTATATGAACGACTTCTTCCTCGGGGACGCCGCCCCGTGGAAGCACCCCGCCCGCTGGGAAGAGCTGCCGGTCGCGGAGCTTGCGCGGCGCTTCGTCGGCGCGCACGCACTAGCGGTGCAATGGCAGCCGCCCGTGCTGTCGGAGTTCGAGGCGCTCTTCTCTTCGGCACACGGCGCGATCGCGGCCGGCCAGTTCGACAAGATCGTGCCCGTGGTGTTCGAGTCGGGCACGTGCACGAACGGCACGGGCCCTCCGCACGAGTATCTGCTTTCGCGGCTCGCATCCATTCCGGACGCGCTGCTCTGCTATGGCTGGATCGAAGGTGACGCCGGGTTCATCGGTGCCACGCCCGAAATGCTCTTTGCGGCGGGCGACGGCACGATCGAGACCGTCGCCATAGCCGGCACGATGCCAACGAGCGCCGCCTCCGGGCTGCTGCGCGATTTCAAGGAGCGGAAGGAGCACGACTACGTCACCACCGACATCGTGGAGCGCCTCGCACCCTACGGCATCACCCGCGTGGAGTCCGTGGAGGTGATGGAGCTGCCGACCATCTCGCACCTGCGCACGCGGATCCGCTTCGAGCCGTCCGGGGGGGGGGAGGGGGGGGAGACGGGCGCGCCCGCGTTCGACGAACTCGTTCGCATCCTGCACCCCACGGCGGCGCTGGGCGTGTGGCCGCGCAACGACGCCGGGCAGGCGTGGCTGCGCCGCGCGGACGAGCGCGACGGGCGCCGAGGATTCGGCGCTCCCTTCGGAATCGAGATGCCCGACGGCCGCGGACTCTGCCTTGTGGCCATCCGCAACGTGGAATGGCTTCAGCGGCGCATGCGCATCGGCGCAGGCAGCGGCGTGGTTGCCGAGAGCGCGCTGGAGCGGGAGTTCGATGAGCTGCGTGGCAAGCGGGAGCAGGTGAAGCGGCTGTTCGGAATCACCGGCTGACGGCGCGCACCGTGTCCTCGAACATTCAGGCGGCCTCCGACGTCCTCTCGGCGGCGGTGCGCGCGGGGGTGCGCGACGTGTGCCTCTGCGCGGGATCGCGCAACAGTCCGCTGGTCGCCGTCGCTGCCGCCGCCACGGGTATCCGGCCACTGGCCTTTCCCGACGAGCGCGCCGCCGCCTTCTTCGCGCTCGGGCGCGCGCGATCCACGGGGCGTCCGGTGGCCGTGATCACCACCTCGGGCACGGCGGTGGCCGAGATGCTGCCGGCAGCCATCGAGGCCCACTACACCGGGACGCCTCTCCTGCTCGTTACCGCCGATCGTCCCCGCCGCTTTCGCGGCACGGGCGCGCCGCAGACGATCGAGCAGCCGGGGCTCTTCGGCGTCTACTGCGAGCGGTCGATCGACATGCAAGCCGGCGATCCGGTGGACATCTCCGGGTGGGGGCAGCGGTCGCCGCTGCATCTCAACGTTGCCTTCGACGAGCCGCTGCTCGACGACAAGATCCCGCATCTCGACTTCGCTGGAGCGCCGGAGACGCTGGCGAAGCAACCGGCCGCCGAGCCCGCGTCCGCGGAGATCGACATGCTGCGCGAGTTCCTCGACGCGCACACGCAACCGCTCGTGATACTCGGACAGCTGGACCCGGTCGATCGCCAGCCGGTGCTGCACTTCCTGCGCGCGCTCGGCGCGCCGGTGCACGCGGAAGCGCTGTCCGGCCTGCGCGAGCACGACGGACTGCGCGACATCCGGATCACCGGGGGCGAGCGCATGCTTGCGAGCGGGGCCTTCAACGGTGTGCTACGCATCGGCGGCGTACCCACGCTGCGTTTCTGGCGCGACCTGGAAGCGCGCGACGCGCGCCTGCCCGTGCTGAGCGTCACGTCGCTGCCCTTCGCGGGGCTCAGCCGGGGAGACATCATCGTTCGCGCCCCGCGTCACCTGCTGCCGCGCGTGGACCCGAAGACGCGACGCATGGAACGGTTTCTCCAGGAGGACCGCGCGATGTGCGAGCGTGTCGATGCCATCCTGCGCGACGAGCCGCTGGCCGAGCTGTCGATGATCCGCGGGCTCTCGGCGATGCCGGCCGACGGCGCGCACGTCTTTCTCGGCAACAGTCTGCCGATCCGGGAATGGGACCTGGCCGCGACGCGTCACCCCCGGGAGTACGACTACAGCGCGAACCGCGGCGCGAACGGCATCGACGGCGCGCTCTCCACCTTTTTCGGAATGGCTCGCGAGGGAAAGGAGAACTGGGCGGTGGTGGGCGACCTGACGTTGCTGTACGACCTGTCCGCGCCGTGGATCATCCCGCAGCTGGACCCCGAGGTCTCGCTGCGGCTTGTGGTCGTGAACAACGGCGGCGGGCGCATCTTCGGACGCGTGGCCGCGCTGGACAGCGTGGATACTGGCAGCCGCGAGAAGTTCTTCGAGAACGGACATGAGGTCTCGTTCGGCAGTTGGGCGGACATGTGGCGTATCCCCTACCAGCGGTGGGAGGCCGTGCCCCAAACGGTCGCACTCCCGCCACGTTGCGTGATCGAGATCGTCCCCGACCCCGCCGCGAGCGCCCGGTTGTGGCGGCGGTTCGATTCGCTATGGTCCAGCCCATGATCTGGGCCCTGCACGGCTTTCTGGGACGCGGCGTGGACTGGCACCCGTTCGGCGATCTGCTGCGCGAGCTGGGCGACGGCGAGCCGCGGACGCCCGATCTGTTCTCGTCCCCCGCCAACACGCGGCAGACACCGGCGGAGTGGGCGCGCGCGTTCGTCGCGCGCATCGCGGCCGAGGACCCCAGTCCGTCGATCGTCGGCTACTCGATGGGGGGACGACTGGCGCTGCATGCGCTGCTCGCGCGACCCGGGCTGTTCGAACGGGCGACCCTGGTGTCCACCGGACTCGGGATCGATGACCCGGACCTTCGGAACGCACGCCTGCTCTCGGACGAGCGGTGGGCAACGCGGTTCGAGACCGATGACTGGGACACCGTCATCGCCGCGTGGAACTCGCAGGAAGTCTTCGGCGGGGCACGGCCGGTGACGGAGCGGCGCGAGGGAGACTTCAATAGAATGGCCCTTGGCGGGGCGCTGCGATCCTGGTCCCCCGCCGCGCACGAGCCACTCGCCCAACGGCTGCCCGGCATCGAGACGCCTGTGTTGCTGATCGCCGGCGAGCAGGATGCGCGGTACGCGCGCGAGGCGGAGCGCGCGGCCCGTCTGCTCCCGAACGCGCGGGTCTCCATCGTTCCCGCGGCGGGGCACCGCGTACCGTGGGAGCAACACGAACGCTTCAGCGAATCACTGCGCTCATTCTTTCAGACGAGCCATCACGAGATCCCATGAAAAAGATCTGGAAGTCACTGCACGAGTTCGAGGACATCCGCTACGAGCGAACACCGGACGGCATCGCAAAGGTGACGATCAACCGGCCGGAGGTGCGCAACGCCTTTCGGCCACAGACGATCACGGAGCTGAAGCAGGCGTTCGAGATGGTCCGGGAGGACCCGGACATCGGCGTGGCGATCCTCACCGGCGAGGGTACCGAGGCATTCTGCTCCGGCGGAGATCAACGGGTCCGCGGCAAGGCGGGGTACGTCGGCAAGGACGGCGTGCCGCGGCTGAACGTGCTCGATCTCCAGAAGCAGATCCGCGCGCTCCCCAAGCCGGTCGTCGCCATGGTGGCCGGCTACGCGATCGGCGGCGGACACGTGCTGCACCTGGTGTGCGACCTCACCATCGCCGCCGACAATGCGCGGTTCGGCCAGACCGGACCGAAGGTGGGCTCGTTCGACGGTGGACTGGGCGCCAGCTACCTCGCGCGCGTCGTGGGGCAGAAGAAGGCGCGTGAGATCTGGTTCCTCTGCCGACAGTACGACGCCGCGCAGGCACTGGACATGGGGCTCGTCAACATGGTGGTGCCCATCGCGCGGCTGGAGGAGGAGACGCTCGTGTGGTGCCGGGAGATGCTCGAGCATTCTGCCATCGCCCTGCGCTGTCTCAAGTCCGCGCTGAACGCCGACTGCGACGGCCAGATCGGCCTGCTGGACCTCGCGGGAAACGCCACCCTGCTGTACTACATGAGCGAGGAGGCGCAGGAAGGACGGAACGCGTACGTCGAGAAGCGCAAGCCGGACTTCAGGAAATTTCCGCGGCTCCCCTGATCCACGCGACCGCGAGCGCCCGGCGATGACGCGATTCCGTGTGTGGCTCCAGGCCGCGCGGCCGCTCACGCTCACCGCGGCGATCGTCCCGGTCATCGTGGGAGCGGCGCTGGCCAGGGCGGAAACCGGAGCGTGGACCACCCGTTGGTGGGTGTTCGGACTCGTGCTGCTGGCGGCCGTGCTGATCCAGATCGGCACCAACTTCGTGAACGATGCGAAGGACTTCGAGCGCGGCACCGACACCGGCGAGCGGCTCGGTCCGCAGCGGGTAACGCAGGCCGGCCTGCTTTCCGGCGCGGCCGTGATGCGCGGCGCGTGGATCGCGTTCGCGCTCGCGATCGCCTGCGGCGTGCCGCTGGTGCTCGCGGGAGGCGTGCCGATTCTCGTCATCGGGCTCGCGTCGGTGATCGCGGCCTACGCGTACACCGGCGGTCCGTACCCGCTGGGGTACCACGGGTTCGGCGAGTTTTTCGTCATCCTGTTCTTTGGCGTGATCGCGGTGGGAGGCACGTACTTCCTGCTCGCCGGCGTGGTGAGCCGCGCCGCGCTGGTCGCCGGCCTCGCGGTCGGCTGCCTGTCGTCGGTGCTGCTGGCGGTGAACAACCTTCGGGACGAGCGCGGCGACCGCGTGAGCGGCAAGCGCACGCTCGTCGTGCGGTTCGGCCGCTCGTTCGGCGTCGCCGAGATCGGCGTGTTGTCGCTGCTTCCCTTTGCGCTGTCGGTCTACTGGTGGAATCAGGGATTTCCCGAGGCAGCGCTGCTCCCCCTCCTTGCACTCCCCATCGCCGTCGGCATCGTGCGCCGGGCATCGCGGAACGACGGCGGCGCGCTGAACGGGGTGCTCAGGCTGGCCGCCGCGCTCCACGCCATCTATGGCATTCTCTTCACGCTCGGCGCATGGATGCGGGCCGCGTAGTGGACTGGGAAGGCAGCGGGACGCACGTCCTGCTCAACCCGCGGCTGCCGGCCGGTGACGAACAGCAGCTGCGCCGGCTGGTGGCGGAGTCGCCCGCGCTGGACGCGCATGTGTGGCTCGCCGCGTCCGGCAGCAGCGGTGTGGTGCGCGTGGTGGCGCTGTCGAAACTGGCGATGCTCGCGTCGGCCGCCGCGGTCAATCAGCAGGTCGCCTCGGACCGCCGCGACCGCTGGCTCTGCGTCCTTCCTGTGTTCCACGTGGGCGGGCTGGCGATCCATGCCCGGGCGCATCTCACTGGCGTTCCGGTGCTCAGCGCCGAGTGGAACGCGAGCGCGTTCGCGACGACGTGCGCGGAGGAACGCATCACGCTCACGTCGCTGGTGCCGGCGCAGGTGCGCGACCTGGTGCGGGAGAAGCTGCGCGCGCCGCGGACGCTGCGCGCGATCTTCGTGGGAGGCGGACGTCTCGCTTCCGCGCTGCATGGCGACGCTCGACGGCTTGGCTGGACGCTGCTGCCCAGCTACGGGATGACGGAGTGTGCGTCGCAGGTCGCGACCGCCACGCTGGATGATCCAGGCGCTGCCGAGCCGCCGCTGGTGCTCTTGCCGCACCTGCGCGCGCGCGCCACCGATGATGGGCGGCTCGCCTTCGCGGGATCGTCGCTGCTCACGGGCCACGCGTTCGAGCGCGCCGGCGCCGTCATCTTCGAGGACCCGAAGGAGGACGGATGGTTTCTGTCCGAGGACGTGGGCCGGCTCGTGGAGTCCGGTCCTCGTCCGCTGCTCGAGATCGAAGGGCGGTCGTCGGAGTTCCTGAAGGTCGGCGGCGAGTCCACCAGCCTGGCGCGGCTGGACGCGATCCTCGCCGAGGTGCTGCGCGCGCATCCGGATGCCGCCGACGCCGCGCTCGTCGCGATGCCCGACGAGCGGCTCGGGTGGGTGATCCACATGGCGGTGGTGCGATCGCAGGGCGTTGAGTCCATTCGCCGCGCGTTCGACGAGCGGGTGCTGCCCTTCGAGCGGGTGCGGCAGGTGTACGTCGTCGCGTCGATCCCGCGCGCTGCGCTGGGCAAGGTGCTGCGGCACGAACTGTCGGCGCTCGTGGCCAAGTCCTGAAGCGACCGCGCCGTATCGGTGACTTGCCACGCCACGGTCCTCCAGCGAACCTTCTAGCCCTCCCCTGAACGCAGCGCGGCATGGCGGCAACGAACGTTTCTGATCCACGCTACTACCATAAAGTCGTAGACTGCCAGTGGGCCTGCCCGGCCCACACCAACGTCCCCGGCTACCTGCGGCTCATAGCGCAGGGACGCTACGACGACTCGTACATGCTGAACCGCGAGTCGAACGTCTTTCCCGGCATCCTGGGACGCACCTGCGACCGCCCCTGCGAGCCGGCCTGCCGCCGCGGACGGGTGGAAGAGAAACCGGTCGCGATCTGCCGCCTGAAGCGCGTAGCCGCGGACCTCCGCGGCGACATCACCGACCGCCTCCCCAGAGCGCCCGCGCAGAAGAACGGCAAGCGGATCGCGTGCGTGGGCGCCGGCCCCGCGTCGCTCACCGTGGCCAACGACCTCCTGCCGCTGGGCTACGACGTCACGATCTTCGACCGGAATCCGAAGCCGGGCGGGTTGATGCGCATCAACATCCCGGCGTTCCGCCTGCCCGCGCAGGTGCTGGACGAGGAGTGCGGCTACATCATCGACATGGGCGCGACCATGAAGTACAACACGCCCGTCGAGAGCATGAAGTCCCTGCTGGACCAGCAATGGGACGCGGTCTTCGTCGGCAGCGGCGCGCCCAAGGCCAAGGAGCTGGACATTCCCGGCCGCTGGGACGCCGCGGGGCACGTGCACATCGGCATCGAGTGGCTGGCCAACATCCACTTTGGCCACGTGGAGAAGATCGAGCCGCGCGTGCTGATCATCGGCGTGGGCAACACCGCGATGGACTGCTGCCGCACCGCCAAGCGCGTGGGCGCCACGGACGTGAAGGTCATCGCCCGCCGCGGACGCAAGCACTTCAAGGCGTCGCCGTGGGAGCTGGAAGACGCTGAAGAGGAGCTGGTGGAGATCATCGAGAACCATGCGCCACGACGGTTCGTGGTCGAGAACGGCCGGCTGACCGGAATGGAGTTCGACGTCCTCGAGTGGACGGAGGACGCCGCCGGCAAGCAGAAGAGCACGGTGCTGCGCACCGAGATCATTGCCTGCGACGCGGTGATCCTCGCGATCGGGCAGGACAACGCCTTCCCCTGGATCGAGCGCGACATCGGGCTCGAGTTCGGCGAATGGGACATGCCCGTCGTGGACCGCCAGACATTCCAGAGCACGCGCGCCGGCGTCTTTTTCGGCGGCGACGCCGCGTGGGGACCCGAGAACATCATCTGGGCGGTGGCGCACGGACACCAGGCGGCGATTTCCATCCACGCGCTCTGCGAGGGGCGCAGCATCGCCGAGCGTCCACCGCATGGCATGACGCTGGTGAGCGCCAAGGTGGGGATGCACAGCTGGGGGTACGACAACGACTACGACACCGCGCTCCGCGCGAAGATGACGCACGAGGAGCTGACCAAGCGCTTCAGCCACATTGGCGTGGAAGTGGAGCTGGGATTCACGGCGGCGCAGACCGCGCTGGAGGTGCAGCGCTGCCTCAACTGCGACATCCAGACGCACTTCACGGCGCCGCTCTGCATCGAGTGCGACGCGTGCGTGGACGTGTGCCCCACGAACTGCCTGACGATCACCACCAACGGCTCGCCGATCGACGATCTGCGCACCCGGCTGTCGGCGCCGGCGCTGAACCCGACCCAGGAGATCTACGTCTCCGACGCGCTGCCGCAGACGAAGCGCGTGATGGTGAAGGATGAGGACGTGTGCCTGCACTGCGGGCTCTGCGCCGAACGCTGCCCCACGGCCGCGTGGGACATGCGCACGTTCGACCTGCTGATTCCGTACGCCGGACAGAGCGCCGCGCGGAGCCTTCCTACCTTGCCGGCGACTCCTCGCGCCGCGGGAGTCGCCTGACGGTCGACTTTCGGCCCGTCAGCGACGGCGAGTGAGTCCCTCGGCCAGCCAGATGTCCCCGCCATCTGGACGGAAGCGGTCGAACAGCAGCCATCGGCCGTCGGGCGAAAGGGACGGGTAGTCGATGCGTACGTCGGCGTCGTCGAACGCGAACAACCTCTCCTGCTTGCCGTCGCTCAGGGTCCACACGTACAACACGTTGTGTCCCATCACATCGATCACCCGCGACGCGTCAGAGGTGAACGAGATGTGGGCGCCGCCGCTCTTCGACAGGAGGTCCGGCTCGCCTCCGTCGGGACGCACGCGCATGAGCGCACCGGCGCCGGGGTTGCGGAAGTAGATCCACCCGTCGGGCCGCCAGAGCTGGAAGTGGCCGCTCGAGCCAACGGTCGTGAGCTGCCGGCGCGCCGATCCGTCGGCACGCACGATCCAGAGTTCCAGTCGCCCCGACGAATCCGACTGATACACCACCTCGCGCCCGTCAGGCGAAAAGAAGGGATTGATGTCGAGCGACGCGCCCGACGTCAGCTGAGCGAGCTGGCCCGTTGCGACGTCGACTTTCCAGATGTCCGCGCTTCCGGCGTGCGACGAGAAGAACACCAGCTCGCGTCCGTCGGGCGACCACGAACCGCGGCTGTCCTCCCGACTCGACGCGATGACCGAAACAGGCGGGCCCGCCGGCTTGCCGTCCGCCGTCAGCGGCAGGCGCCAGAGATCGGCGTTCTGGTGCAGCGTCGCGTATGCCAGCCTGCTGCCATCGGGCGCGACGGCGATTTGTACGTCCTGCCCTGCTCCGTTGGTCAGCTGCTGGGGCGGCCCCGTCGGTCTCCCGTCCTCACCGACGCCAATACGCCATACGTTGATGCCGCCGCCGCGGTCGGACGAGAAGTAGATGGATTTGCCATCCGCTCCCCACGCGGGATTCATTTCCCGATAGTTGTCGTTCGTGACTGCCGCGGCAACCCGCGAGGTCACGTCCATAATGGAGAGATCGAACTTGGTGCGCTCGATGCGCTGGTACACCAGCCGCCGTCCATCGGGAGACCATCGTGGGTGGATGTGATACACGGCCTCCGATTCCTCGGAGGTGAGCGGCTGCGGGTTGAAGCCGCGTTCGTCGGTGATCCAGATGCGCCGCGGCCCGGCCCACGAGGCGTCGACGGCGATGCGTTTGCCGTCGGGGGACAGCGACGGATAGAAGGCGTTCCCGATCAGACGCGACTCGTGGCCGGTCTCGACATCCACGGCCCAGACATCGCCCGCGCTGCCTTCGTACATGCTGAACGTTTCACCCACTTCTACCTTGCGGTTCGGCTCGCGTCCGCGGACGAACAGGATGCGCGTGCCGGCGGGCGCCCAGGTAGCGTGCATGTCATCGAAATTACCGCGAGTCACCTGGCGCTCGGGGCCTCCGCCGAGTGGCCTGACGAAGAGTTTGCGGACGCCGCCGACGTCGGCGGAATACACGACGGATTGGCCGTCGGGCGACCACGCCGGGAACTCTTCGATCCCCTCCGCGGCCGTGAGTTGCGTGAGCTTCGGCACCAGCAGGGCCGCGTCGCCGGCGGCCGGTGCCATGCGCCACACCAGCAAGGCGATGAGGACGGCTACGCCGATGCCCGCGCCCGCGAGCAGCGCCATATGTGGCGATCGCGCACGAACGCCGCTGCGCTCCATCGCGGCATCGTGCAGCTCCACGCGCGCGTCGGCGATGTCGTGCAGCCGCTCGTTGCGATCTTTCTTGAGACACCGTGCGACGAGCCTGCGGATCGGCACCGGTGTGTTGCCAGGCAGTGCAGACCACTGTGGTTCACGGTGCAGGACGGCGTCGGCCAGGTGCGCGTATGTCGCGCCCATGAACGCCGGCTGGCCGGAGAGCATCTCGAAGAGCAGACACCCGAACGCCCAGATGTCGGTGCGGCGGTCGATCGTTTCGCCGTTGATCTGTTCGGGACTCATGTACTGTGGGGTGCCGACCACGGCGCCCGCGCGCGTCAGGTCCAAGGCATGTGCGTCGGCTTCCTCCGGCGCACCCTCCACCCGATGCTTGGCGATCCCGAAGTCGAGCAGCTTGACGTGCCCGTCCGTGGTGACTTTCACGTTGGACGGCTTCAGGTCGCGATGGATGATTCCCGCGCCGTGCGCCGCCTCGAGCGCCGACGCGACTTCTTCGGTGATGCGAAGCGTGCGCTCGAGTGACAGCGGCCCGTCCCGCAGCAGCGTGTCGAGCGTCTCGCCCCTCACCAGCTCGAGGACCAGCACGCGCTCGCCGGCATGCTCCTCGATCCCGTAGATGGCCGCGATGTTCGGTTGGTTCAGCGCCGCGACGAACCGCGCCTCGCGCTCGAAGCGCGCCAGCGCGCCCGAATCCTGCGACATATGCTCCGGCAGCGCCTTGATGGCCACGTCGCGTCCCAAGCGCGGGTCGTGGGCACGATAGACGTTGCCCATTCCGCCGGCACCAATTTTCTCGATGACCTCGTAAACGCCGATGCGCGTGCCGGCCGTGATCTGCATTCGGAGCGTCGTTGGAGTGAGAGTTTATGCTACGGGTGATGCAGGCAGCCGGCAAGCGAGTAGGCAGGAGGATAGTTTTCGACATTAGCCAGTTCAGCCTTTCGCCGCCCGCGCCGGACGTTATGGTATGGGACAAAGGGAGCCCAGATGTCTTCCGTAAACGACTTCGCCTTCAAGATGGGGACGGTGAACGGCACCGGCTCCGCCAGCGCCAACGCGCTGTTGATGCAGGCGATCTTCCGGATGGGAATCCCGGTCACGGGAAAGAACATCTTCCCGTCAAACATCCAGGGGCTGCCCACCTGGTACGAGATCCGCGTCAGCAAGGAGGGCTACACGGCGCGTCCCTCCGAGGTGGACCTGGTGGTGGCGCTCAATCCGGCGACGTACGCGAAGGACGTCGCCACCGTACGCCCCGGCGGCTTCCTGCTGTACGACTCGTCCTGGCCGCTGGACCCGGACCTGGTGCGCGAGGGAATCACGATCCTGGGGGTACCGTTCGGCCGGATGTGCGTGGACGCGTTCGAGAAGGACCGCGACCGCACGCTGCTGCGCAACATCGCGTACGCCGGCGCGCTGGCCGCGCTGCTGCGCATCGACATGGACGTCGTGGAAGCAATGCTCAACGAGAAGTTCGGGAAGAAGCAGCGATTGCTGGAGGCGAACCACACCGCCATCCGGCTCGGTTACGACTACGCGACGGCGAACTTTGCCTGCCCGCTGCCCTTCCACCTGGAGCGCATGGACGCCACCAGCGGCCACGTCCTGATGGACGGCAACACCGCCTGCGCGCTCGGCGCCGTGTACGCCGGCGCCACGGTGGGAGCGTGGTACCCGATCACACCGGCCACGGCGCTGATGGAGGCGTTCACCGCGTTCTGTCACCAGTTCCGCGTGGACAAGGACACGGGCAGGCACAACTTCGCCGTGCTCCAGGCGGAGGACGAGCTGTCCGCCGCGGGCATCACGATCGGCGCGGGATGGGCGGGCGCGCGCGCGTTCACCAACACGTCCGGCCCCGGCATCTCGCTGATGCAGGAGTTCATCGGGCTGGCGTACTACACGGACATCCCCGCGGTGTTCTTCGACATCCAGCGCTGCGGTCCGGCCACGGGCATGCCCACGCGCACGCAGCAGGCGGATCTCATCTCGCTGGCCTACGCGTCGCATGGCGACACCAAGCACCTGATCCTCTTTCCGGCGAACCCGCACGAGTGTTTCGAGCTGAGCGTGCAGGCGTTCGACCTGGCGGAGCGGTTCCAGACGCCGGTGTTCGTGGCGTCGGACCTGGACATCGGGATGAACGACTGGATGATCCCGCGCCTCACGTGGGACGACGCGTATCGTCCCGATCGGGGCAAGGTGCTGGACGCGGAGGCGCTGGCGAAGTTGCCGAAGTTCGCGCGCTATGTGGACGAGGACGGGAGCGGCGTGGCCGCGCGCACACTGCCCGGCGTGGGCGGCAAGGGGGCGTACTTCGTGCGCGGCTCCGGGCACGACAAGAACGCCGCGTATACCGAGGACTCGGACGCGTACCAGGAAGTGGTGGATCGTCTCACGCGCAAGTTCGCGAACGCGGCCCGGGCGATGCCCGCGCCCGTGTTCCACCTGATGCCGGGTGCGGAGATCGGCCTGGTGACGATCGGCGGCTGCGACGCCGCGGTGCGCGAGGCGGCGGACCTGCTGCGCGCGCAGGGCATTCCGGTGGACGTCATGCGCATTCGCGGCTTCCCCTTCGGCGAGGAGGTGCGCGCGTTCATCGACCGGCACGAGCACGTCTTCGTGATCGAGCAGAATCGCGACGCACAGCTCCGGTCGCTCATTATGATCGAGCTGGGCGTGCCGCGCGACGACATGAACCCGATCCTGGACTACGGCGGCATGCCGCTCACGGCGAAGGTGGTGGTGAACGCGGTCGCGAACCACCTGACCGGAGTGCCCGCATGACGTCCATCACGAAGCCCCCGGTCAAGCATCCCGGCGCGCGCACGAACGAGCTGGGGCTCACGCTGCGCGACTACGAGGGGTCCATGTCCACGCTGTGCGCCGGCTGCGGTCACGACTCGGTGACCGCGGCGCTGGTGCAGGCCGCGTGGGAGCTGGCGCTGCCGCCGCACATGGCGGCGAAGATGAGCGGCATCGGCTGCTCGTCCAAGACCACCGCATACTTCATGAAGCAATCGCACGGGTTCAACTCCGTGCACGGGCGCATGCCGTCGGTTACGTCCGGCGCGTCGGCCGCGAACCGCACGCTCGTCTCCATCGGCGTCTCCGGCGACGGCGACTCGCTCTCCATCGGCCTGGGCCAGCTGAGCCACGCGATCCGGCGCAACGTGAACATGCTCTACGTGCTGGAGAACAACGGCGTGTACGGGCTCACCAAGGGGCAGTTCTCCGCGTCGGCGGACGTGGGCTCGAAGTCCAAGAAGGGGGAGGCCAACGTACAGTCCCCGATCGACCCGGTGCTGCTCGCGCTCACGCTCGGCGCCACGTTCGTCGCGCGCAGCTTCTCGGGCGACAAGAAGCAGCTCGTCCCCATCCTCAAGGCGGGTATTCGACACAAGGGATTCGCACTGGTGGACGTCATCTCGCCCTGCGTGACGTTCAACGATCACGAGGGCAGCACCAAGAGCTACGCGTACACGCGGCAGCACGAGGTGGAGGCGGTGACGACGGACTTCGTGCCGCTGCGCCGCGAGATCACCATGCCGGAGACGGACACCGCCATGGCCGTGGTGCAGATGCACGACGGCAGCAGCGTGCGGCTGCGGAGCACGTCGGGCGGGTACGATCCCACCGACCGCGCGTCGGCATACGCCCACGTGCGCGCCTGCCAGGCGCGCGGCGAGATCGCCACCGGGCTGCTCTTCGTGGACCAGGGCGGCCACGACATGTGCGACGGGCTCGCGCTGCCGGACCAGGCGCTGGTGGACGTGCCGTACGACCGGCTCTGTCCGGGCGGCAAGGCGATGGAGCGATTGATGGAGAGGTACCGATAGGAGGAACTAGGAACTAGGAACTAGGAACTAGGAACTAGGAACTAGGAACTAGGAACTAGCAACGAGGGATGAGCGATGGATCGTCGTGCATTCACTGGAACACTCGCCGCCGCCTGGGCGGGCGTCATGCTTCCGAACGTTGCGTGGGCGCGCCAGTCGCGAGCGATGCGGGACCTCGACGCCGGCCGGCTTAACCGCCACCTGACGGAACTCTCCGCGTTCGGCGCCAATCCTCAGGGAGGCGTGTCGCGCGTGGCGTTCAGCGACGCGGATCGCGCGGGACGCGCCTGGGTGATGGAGCGCATGCGGGCCGCGCAACTCGACGTCAGCGTGGACGTCGCCGGCAACATCTTCGGCAGACGCCACGGCACCGACGCGCGGCTCGCGCCCATCGTCTTCGGATCGCACATCGACAGCGTGCCGGATGGCGGCAACTACGACGGCACGGTGGGTTCGCTCGCGGCGATCGAGATTGCCCAGACGCTCGCCGAGTCGAACGTCCGCACGCGTCATCCGCTGGAAATCGTCGTGTGGGCGAACGAAGAAGGGGGACTCTACGGCAGCCGCGCGGTGAGCGGGCAGCTGACCGCGACCGAGTTGGCCAACCGCGCCTGGAGCGGCAAGACGATCGAAGAAGGGATGACGTTCCTCGGCGGTACGCCAACACGCATCGGCGAGGCGCGCCGGCGCCCCGGTGCGATCGCAGCCTATCTCGAGCTGCACATCGAGCAGGGGGGCACGCTCGAGCGCGAAGCGCTCCAGATCGGCATCGTGGAAGGCATCGTGGGCATCCGGCAGTGGAACGTGACCATCACCGGCATCCAGAACCACGCCGGCACCACGCCGATGGACCAGCGGAGCGACGCGGTGCTCAGCGCGGCGCGCTTCGTCGAGATGGTGAATCGCGTGGTGCGCGCGGAGCCCGGCCGCCAGGTGGGTACGGTGGGCGGCATCGAGTCATTCCCGGGCGCGCCCAACGTCATCGCCGGCCGCGTGGCCGCGACGCTCGAGCTCCGCGACCTCGACGCCGCAAAGATCGATCGACTCTTTGAGGCGATCGCAGGAGAAGCGAAGCGCATCGGCGAATCGAACGGCACCACGTTCGCGTTCGCCGGCCGCCACCTGAACGTTCCGGCGCCGAGCGATCCGCGTATCCGCGCGGTGATCGGCGACGCCGCGAAGGAACTGGGGTACTCCATGCGCGGAATGCCCAGCGGCGCGGGACACGATGCGCAGGCGATGGCGCAGCTGGGTCCCATGGGCATGATCTTCATCCCGAGCATCGGCGGGATCAGTCATTCGCCGAAGGAGTTTTCCACGGCCGAAGACATCGCGCGTGGCGCGCGCGTGCTGATGGGAGCCGTGATGCGCGCCGATCGGGCGTGACCAACGCGTGCGCGATGAACCGATCTCCCTGGCACCGTACGATCCAGGCTGGCCGCTCCGCTTCGAGGAGGAGCGCGCGCGGCTGGCGCGTGTGCTCGCACCGTGGCTCGAGGGCGCGATAGAGCATATCGGCAGCACCGCGGTGCCGGGCCTCCTGGCCAAGCCCGTGATCGACATCATGGCGGGCGTTCGAGATCTTCCGACGTCCCTCCCGGCCCGTGACGTGCTTGTGTCGCTCGACTACGTGTACTTCCCGTATCGGCCCGACGTCATGCACTGGTTCTGCAAGCCGTCGCCGGCGCGCCGCACCCATCACCTGCACCTCGTGCCGCTGACGAGCGCGCTCTGGTCCGAGCGGCTGCGTTTCCGCGACCATCTGCGGGCGTCACCCGAGTCAGCGAAGCAATACGCGGCGCTCAAGACCGCGTTGGCCGCGAAGCACTGGTTCGATCGCGAAGCGTATACGGACGCGAAGGGTGGCTTCGTTCGCGCCATCCTGGCGGCCGAATGACTGGCATCCCTTCCACCTGTTAGCCGATCAGTGGCGTCACCACCCGGTGGTACGCCGCGTGGATGAGGATGTACGCGACGACGATCCGCGGGGCGCGCGCGAGCGATCCCAGCAGGTACAGGCGCCACGGCATGTGCAGCGCGCCGGCGGTCCAGCTGCTCACTGACCACGGTAGCGGCGTGATGGCCGCAAGGACCACGGCCCAGGCGCCGTAGCGCCGAGTGAGCTCCACGGTGAGGCCATGGTGCCGGCCCAGTATGCGACGAACCAGCCCGGTGCCGGCGAGCAGGTTTCCCAGCAACCACCCCGCGTGTCCGCCTACCGTGGAGAGCAGCGCCAGCAGCAGCACGGGCGAGTGCCAGGACTCGCGCAGCTCGCTGCCGGCCACGATCAGCAGGATCACGTCTGGCGGCATCGGACTGACCACCGTCTCGCTCACGAAGAAGATCAGCGCCAATCCCGGAAAACCGAGCGTGTGGTAGATCCAGCCGGCGAACCCGGTGATCTCGTCGCGCAGGTAGATCCCCGCGAGACCGACCGCGGCCATCAGCAGCACCGTGAACAGCAGCGCCAGCCAGATCTCCCGACGGACGAAGGCGTTGACTTCGACAGACGGGCGTGCGGGTTCGGTCATGCCGAAAAGTTAGCTGACCCGCTCGCGCCGGTCACACGGACGGTGCCCGCAGCTCCTCGTCGAGCGCCAGGGTTTCACCCCGCAGCGCTGCCAGTTCGGCGGTGAGCGCGTTGCGCACCCCGGGCTCCTGCCTGAACAGCAGGTACGCCTTCGCGCGCCGGCGCGCACGGTCCAGCCGCTCGCGCAGGAAGAAGTTCGCCTCGGCGGCCAGCGGGAGACTCACCAGATAGAACGCCGCCGACACCCAGCCGAACAGCGCTCCGACCGCGATGCCCTGCGCCGCGTACGCGAGCGCCACCAGCGCGGCTCCCGCCACGATCGTGCGCATCGCCGGATCGGCCGCGCTCTGCACGGAGCGCATGGCGATGATCCGCGCCGCGTGGAAGGGCAACCAGTGGTTGAGCCACCCCCACGTGGCGAACGGCGCGGCGACGGCCACGATCCACGCCTCGCGCGCGGCAAACCGCACCCCGTCGCGCCGGCGCACGGAGATCGCCACGTCCTCGATGAGCACCCCACGCTCGGCGGTGGCGCGCTGGAACGCGGCCAGCCGGCGCGCGAGCGCGTCCGCGCGCTCACGCTGCGCCGGTGTCGCAGTACCCAGCCGGCCGGCCAGCGCACCCACCCGTCTCGCGACGTCGGCGTCCACGCTCAACTGGCGGTCTACCCGGCCGATCCTCACCGGCTCCGTGAACAGCGCCGAGATGACGCTGGCCAGCGCGGCGGCTCGCGACGCATCGTCGGCGCTGGAGTAGTTGAGCGTCAGCGCGCGCAGGCGCGCGTCGATGTCGGCAGTCAGCCCCTCCACCGCGCCGGCCTCCCCCCCCCCCCCCGCCGGCCCCCCCCCCCCCCGGCGCGCGCCACTCGTCCATCGCCAGCGGCTCTCCCACGCGCACCAGCACCCGCGAGCGCGGCGCATCCTTGCGCTCGAAGGTGAGCCCGATGGGGACGATGGCGAGTCCCGGTGCGGCGCCCGTGTCGCGCGCGTGCAGCGCCATGCGCGCCGCGCCGGTCTTGAGCGGCGCCAGCGACGGTTCCTCGTGGCTCTTGCCCTCGGGGAAGATGAGGATCACTCCCCCCGTCCCAAGGGCGTCGTTCACCGCGCGGAACGTGTCCACGTTCCGCGACGAGTCCGGGGTCGCCGCGCCCGCGCGCGACGCTTCGTCGCTGGATCGGCGCAGCGGCAGCACACCACACCAGGACAGCACGCGCGCGGCCACCGGATTCCGGAAAATCGTCGCCTTGGCCGTCACCAGCACCCGTCGCGGAACCACCCACACCACGATCAGCGCGTCCACCAGCGCATTCGGATGGTTGCCGACGACGAGCAGGGGACCGCGTCGCGGGATACGCTCTACGCCCTGCACCTGGATGTCGCGGTAGAACCAGCGCAGCGCGATCCCGGCGATCGCGCGGCCCAGCACGTAGAGCAGCATGACAGGATGTTACCCCCGCCCGTGGCCGCCGCGCCATGTGGAACGCCCACCTACGCTCGCGCTGGCGCCCCGCCATGCGTCGGCGCCTCTCTACGTAGCGATACGTATTCAGGCTGCCCCCGGTTCGAACCATCCTGCATGGGAAGGAAACACACTTCACATCTGGAGGGTCTCGTGGCGCTGTCCCGAAGCGACGTCCCGCGCGAACTGCTGACCCGGGCCACGATCCGCGGCCTCGTGCGCATGACGATCGAGGAGTGGGGGATGATCGTCGTCCTCCTCGCGCTCGTCGCTGTCTGTCCGTGGTGGACGTACCCGGTGCTGCTCGTGCCGCTGGCCGGTCGGTTCCATGCGCTGGGCGTGATCCTTCACGACCTCACGCACATGCCGCTCAGGTCAAAATCCCTCGGCGCGCGTTTCGTGGAGGTGCTGTGCGGCTATCCCATTGCCTCCACGCTGAACGCCATGCGCTACCATCACCTGCGACATCATCGTGACAGCGGGATGGAGACGGACCCGTACTACAAGGACGGCCGGCACAACGCCCTCTGGTGGACGCTGAACGTCGCGCGGGGACTGGGACTGATTCCGTTCTGGACGGTGCGGGCAGTGGTAGGCGCCTGTGCGTACCAGGTGCGCGGGCTGCGCAACGCCTATGCGCGCATTTTTCTCCAGGACCGCTCCGGTGCGGACCCCCGCGATTCGCGCGAGGTGATCGACTGCGCGCGCGCCGAGTTCGGCCAGGTCGCGTTCCAGGCGGTGGTGGTCGCCGCGATCGTTGCGTGGCCCGCCGCGATGGTGTGGGGGTACGTCGTGCCCGTGTCCGTCACCGGCCTGCTGTCCGCGTGGCGCGTGCTCATCGAGCACAACTACGAGCGCGTCTCGGACCGTCGGGTTGAGACGATCATCGCCATCACGAACGACCACCATCTGAACCTGTGGGGCGCGTTGGCGCTCGCTCCCCGGAACATCGGCTACCACATCGTCCATCACGTGCATCCGCACGTGAGCCTCACCGCGCTGCCCATGTTGCGGGACTGGTATGCCAGCCGGCATCCGGACACGTATCCGGGCGCGCGCGCGCCTGTTGCCAGACGGGCTCGAACTGGCCGGCCGACGGTACCAGCGTGTTCGGCGTGTTCACCGCGCCACCAGATTTCTCCCATATGTATGTTCCGCCAGGCACATGTACACGGTCAGGGAAATCTTCTACACGCTGCAGGGCGAGGGCGTTCACGCCGGACGTCCGGCGGTGTTCTGCCGCTTCAGCGGCTGCAACCTGTGGACGGGACGTGAAGCGGATCGCGCAGACGCGGTCTGCGCGTTCTGCGACACGGACTTCGTAGGCGTGGGCCCGGACGGCGGCAGGTTCGCCAGTGCCGGCGAGCTCGCCGAGCGCGTGGCGCGCACGTGGCCCGCGGATCATGCCGGCGATGCCCGGCCGTACGTGGTGTGCACGGGCGGCGAACCGCTGCTCCAGCTGGACGCGCCGCTCGTGGACGCGTTCCATGCCGCGGGGCTCGAGGTCGCCATCGAGACCAATGGCACTCAGCCCGCGCCCGCCGGGATCGACTGGATCTGCGTCAGTCCCAAGGCCAATGCGCCGCTGATCCTGGTCAACGGCCACGAGCTCAAGCTCGTATATCCGCAGAAGGAGCCCGAGGCGCAGCCGGAGCGTTTCACCGGCCTCGACTTCCAGCACTTCTCCCTGCAGCCAATGGATGGCCCCGCTCTCGCCGAAAACACGCACCGCGCCGTGGAATACTGCCTGGCGCACCCGCGGTGGCGGTTGAGCCTTCAGACGCACAAGCTTCTGGGCCTCCGTTGATCGTTTTTTCGTCACGTCCCTCCCAACGAAACCCTTCCCATGCGAAAGTCTCTCGGACTCGTCCTGCTCGCGGGCACGCTCGCCGCGTGCTCCAGCGCGGCATCCCCCGCCACCGGGCCCACCCCCGCCCCGGCTCCCCAGCAGACGCCCGGACAGGCGGCCGCCGGTGATACGTCCGGTGGGGCGCGCGGACCCACGCCGGCGCGCCCGCGTCCGTACAACCGCGTCGTCACCAGCGACGCCGAGACGAAGCGCGGCCTGTTCGCGGTGCACCGCATCGGCGACCGCGTGCTCTTCGAGATCCCGCGCCGCGAACTGGGCAAGGACCAACTGGCCATCGGGCGCTACGCGCGCGCGGCGGCACCGCAGCCCGGCGCGCCGGGCGGCGGCTTCGGCAGCTACGGCGGCGACCGGTTCGTGACCCGCACGCTTCGGTGGAACCGCAACGGCAATCGCGTGATCCTGCGCACGCCGTCGTTCACGATCGTCGCGGACACCACCTCGTCGATCTTCCGCGCGGTGGAGAACTCGAACTATCCGCCGATCATCGCCGTGTTCAACGTGGAAGCGTTCGGTCCGGACAGCGCGCCCGTCATCGACGTGACGCGACTGTTCACCACCGCAATCCCCGAACTGGCCGCCATCCAGGGCACGGTGGACGCCACGCGCTCGTTCATCGAGCGCACGCTGGCCTTCCCGGACAACATCGGCATCGAGGCCACGCAGACGGGCGTCGCGACGCCAGCCGGCGGTGCCGCCGGCGGCGGCGGTGGCGGCGGCGGCGCGGCCGCACCGCGCATGGCGCGCAGCGTGCTCGCGCACTGGAGCATCGTGCGCCTGCCCGAGCAGCCGATGATGCCGCGTCGCTTCGACGAGCGGGTGGGCTTCTTCTCCAACGCGCGCGTGGACTTCGGCGCCACGGAGCAGCGCGCCGCCACCCGGCGCTACATCACGCGCTATCGCCTGGAGTGCAGCGAGCGCCGTGCAGGCAGTCTCTGCTACCCGAAAACGCCCATCATCTACTACGTGGATCCGCACACGCCGGAGTGGCTCAAGCCCTTCGTGCGCGACGGCATCACCGAGTGGCAGACTGCGTTCGAGGCCGCGGGCTTCAAGGACGGCATCATCGCGGGTGAAGTGCCCGCCACCGATCCGCACTGGTCTCCCGAAGACGTGCGCCACACCATGATCCGCTGGCTCCCCTCCACCGTCGAAAACGCGGTGGGGCCCAATGTGCACGACCCGCGCACCGGCGAGATCCTCAACGGGTCGGTGCAGATGTTCCACAACATCATGAACCTCCAGCGCTCCTGGTACTTCACCCAGGCGTCACCGCTGGACCCGCGCGCCCGCTCCCTGCCCTTCCCGGATTCGCTGATGGGCCGCCTGGTGCAGTTCGTGGTGGCGCACGAGATCGGGCATACGCTCGGCCTGCAGCACGACCAGATCGGCAGCTCCACCTATCCGGCCGACAGCGTGCGCAGCCGCACGTGGGTGGCGCGCATGGGGCACAGCCCGAGCATCATGGATTACTCGCGCTTCAACTACGTGGCGCAGCCGGAAGACAACATCGCGCTGAACGACCTCATTCCGCGCGTGGGCCCGTACGACAAGTACGCGATCATGTGGGGGTACAGGCCGATTCCGGGCGCGACCACGCCGGACGCCGAGCGTCCCACGCTCGAACAGTGGACGCGCATGCAGGACACCATTCCCTGGTACCGCTTCTCCGCGAACAACGCGTTCGGTGCCACCGGAACGCAGAGCGAGGCGGTGGGTGACGCCGATCCGGTGAAGTCCACCGGGCTGGGCTTTCGCAACATCCAGCGCGTGGTGGGCTACATCGCCACCGCGGCCACGCGGCCCATGGAGGACAATTCGGATCTCCAGGAGCTGTACAATCGCACCATCGGCCAGTGGTCCAATGAGGCGAACCACGTGGCCACGCTCGTAGGCGGCGGCACGGTGCAGTACAAGTCCGGCAGCCAGCCGGGCCCCGTGTATACGCCAATCACTCGCGCGCGCCAGGCCGAGGCGGTGCGGTTCCTCAATCAGCAGGTGTGGACCACCCCCACGTATCTCATCCGCCCGGAAATCGCGGCGCGCGTCGAGGCGGGGGGCATGGTGACGCGCGTCAACAACGCGCAGGCCCGCGCGCTGGCCACGGTCCTCAACGACCAGCGCATGGATCGCCTGCTGGAACAGGAAGGCATCCGGAACCGGAGCGAGGTCTACACGCTGGCCACGATGCTCGACGACGTGCGCCGCGGCATCTGGTCGGAGCTGGGAGAGGCCAGCGCGGTAGACGTGTTCCGTCGCAAGCTGCAGAGCGACTACCTCACGATGCTGGACCGGAAGCTCAATCCGCCGGCGCCCACGACGGGCGCTGGCGGCGGCGGTGGGGGGGGCGGTGGATTCGGGCAGCCGGCGGCCCCGCTGTCCGAGGACGGGAAGTCGCACCTGCGCGGCCAGTTGGTCACGCTGCGTCAGGAGATCCAGCGCGCGGTTCCCCGTGCCACGGATCGCGCCACGCAGCTGCACCTCCAGGGCTCGATCCATCGCATCGATCGGATTCTGGATCCCCGCTGACCTCACGAAAGCGGGCGGGTGTGCAGCGGGCCACGGGATTCGACTCCCGTGGCCCGTTGCTCATGGCCCAGTCCGCCACGAAGTTCATCTGACACACGGAGCCGCGGCAACGCCTTTGCCTTAGGTCGGGCCTACTTACACCTGGCAGGCTCTGGCAATGGCTCGACAGCTTCGCAGCATTCTGCGCCTCGTGGCGCTGACGCTCGCCGTGCACGGCGTGGTGTCGCTCGACCGCGGTGCGCATACGCCTTCGGTGGCATTGGCGGCACCGGCATCGCCGGCATCCGAACGCATGCAAGCGCCGACGCCCGCCGTCGACGCGCCCCGCACTGTGAGCGGGCGTCCCGCGCGGATCGACGTTCGCGTGGACCAGCCCTTCGACGGCTTCGACCTTCCCGAAATCTTCCGAGACTCTATCGTCCGGCTGGCCACGGCGCAGGTCGGAAAGCGCTACCGGCATGGCGGCACCACGCCGCGCGGGTTCGACTGTAGCGGCCTCGTTCGCTACGTCCTGTCCAAGGTGCACATGCCGCTGCCGCGCAGCGCCTACCTCCAGGCGCGGGTGGGAGCACCGATCGGGCGCGACCAGCTTCAGCCTGGTGACATCGTGGCGTTCGGACAGCCGGACTCGGTTTCGCACATCGGCATCTACGTTGGCGACGGCATGTTCGTGCACGCCAGCAGCGTGGCCGGCAGGGTGATCGTGAGTTCTCTCGACCGCAAGCCGCATCGGCTGATCCAGCCGCTGCACGGGGCGCGTCGCCTGCTGGCGTTCGCCGGGACTACGTCGCGCGGCGGTTAGCTCGAGCGGTGTCCCGCTTCGACTCTACCTGAGCGTGTCCGGGAGGAGCGGACGTCGCAGCTCGCCCCACAGATCCACGCGCGCTCCGGTGCGCGGAAAATCCAGCGCGCTCAGGGAATCGATGAGCCGCATCGCGCGCCACGACGGATCCAGCCGCACCACGCCGGGCGCGAGCTGTACCGTGGGACGCAGATGCGCGCCCACCACGCGACCGTCCTGGAGATCCGCGCACGCCACCACGCCGCGGTTGATTGGCTCCGCGTTGTTGAACGGCCCGTACGTCAGAAGATTCCCGAGCGAGTAGAGCGCCAGGCGGTCACCCGTCCATTCGGCGGCGCGCAGTACGTGCGGGCCGTGCCCCACCACCAGCGACGCGCCCGCCTCGAACGCCGCCCGCGCGAACGCCACCGGATTGCCGCGGTGGATCCGCGACGCCAGGAAATACTCCACGCTGTCGCGCGTGCGCTGCGCCCCGATCCCCTCCGCGCCAATGTGCGCGGTGACGATCACCGTGCCGTACCAGTCCGCGGCGCGCGCCACGTGCCGGCGCACCGCGTTCAGGTCGCGCAGGTCTGGCGCTTCCGTGGACGAGTAGAAGCCCAGCACGCCGATGATCTCGCCGGTGCGCAGCCGCACCGGCGTGGCCAGCGTGTCGATGCCCGTGATCAGGATGCCCGCGCGCCCGAGTTGGGCCGCCGTGGAGTCCAACCCCGTTCGTCCGGCGTCGCGCGCGTGATTGTTCGCCACGTTCCCCACGACAACGGCCGAATCGTTGCCTAGCGCGCGCAGCGCGGGCGCCGACTCGGGGGGACCGCGGAACGCATAACAGTTGCGCGAATTCGGTGCGCACTTGGGTTCGGCGAGCACGCCCTCCCCGATCGCGGTCTCCACGTTCACGAGCACGATGTCCGCGTCCACGAAGAGCGGCCGCAGCGGCGCCAGCAGCGAATCCGGATGCGCGGACACCCCATACTGCCGGAGACGCAACTCGCCCGAGCGGGCCCAGGCGGTGTCCAGGTTGGTGCCCAGCGTGACGTCGCCGCCGGAGCAAACGCGCGTGGGGGGTGGGGGGGGCACCGGCTTCTGCGCTTCAGCGATGCCTGGCCATGACAGCGCGGCCGCGACGAGCCACGTCAGCGCGGAGCGCCGAGGTCCCGTCATTCCCTGGCCGACGGCGGTGGCGACGCGGGTGGCCTCAGCGCCTGGAGCACGCAGCCTGCTGCTGCGCTTGCTGCTGGGCCTGCTGCTGACGCGCGACCTGCGCCGACGGAAGGTTCAGCCGGGACTGCGTCACCTGCTGGGGCGCCACCTGCGCGCCGGACGACAGCACCACTCCGTTCCCCGCGACCACCGGAATCTGCCCGGTGGAATAGGTGGGCACCGAGGAGTACACACCTCCCGCAAACGATCCCGCCACGGACACTACGGCCTGGCACTCGTGCCCGCCCCGCCCGGCGCGCCCGCCGCGCCCGCCCCGCTCGAAGCCCGTGTAGATGCTTCCATCGGACATCACGATTCCGGGAACGAGTGTGTAGCCAACCGGATAGACGGGGTAGTACGGATACACCTGCTGGGTGAACACCGTCGGCGGCGGGGCCGGCCGCTCCGTTGCCAATCGCGGCGTGGCCGTGGGGAGCGTGAATCGCCCATTCGCCTGGGCCTCGGCCGTTCCTGCTGCGGAAACGACGATGATGAGCGCGGTAACGGCGCGTGCGATGCGAGTGTCTTTCAACTGAAACTCCCCGGCGTGTGTCTTACGTCTGAGTACCGGTGGGCGCGCCACCGGTTCCATTGCACAATAGCGCCGAGTGACCCGCCCTGAAAGAGTGTCCGATATTGGGACGAATAATCCCGAAGCCGGACACACCAGGGGAGTGAATCAAACCGCAAGGTGTTGTCGTATGGCGGCTTAGGCAGCTGCCGGTACGGCACGGAGCTTCCCTTTCATGATCGCAGCTTCAGGTCCCACCTCAAGGCAAATAGCCGCTCTCGCACCGACCATTCGTGGATATCAAACGCGCGCCGCCGTCCAAGAAAAAGCAGTACATCATGTGGGGATCCGGCATTCTGGCCATCGTGCTGGTGTCGGTGGGAATCAGCACGCTCAAGCCAGCGGCCCAGAGCGTGGAGCGCGCCACCCAGTGGGTGGACATCGTCAAGCGGGGCGAGTTGCTGCGTGAAGTGCGCGCGGCCGGCACGCTCGCGCCCGAGCACGTCAGGATCATCGCGTCCGTCACGGCCGGGCGCATCGAGCAGCTTCCCGTTCGTCCGGGCGTCACCGTGACCCCCACCACGCTCCTGATCGAGTTGAGCAACACGGACGTGCAGCTTCAGGCGCTCCAGGCGGAGCAGTCGCTCACGCAGGCGCGCAGCGGGCTGGCGAGTCTCCGCACGCAGCTGCTCCAGGGTCGCCTGAGTCAGGAAGCCGCCATCGCCGGGCTTCAGACGCAGGTGGAGACCGCGGCGCGCGCGCTCAAGGTGCAGGAAGGGCTGGACAGCAAGGGGCTCGCTTCCACGAGCGAGCTTGCCGCGGCGCGCGACCTCGTGAAGGAACTCCAGACGCGCTACGACCTGGAGCGCCAGCGGCTCGAGGAGATGAACCGCTCCGCGAAAGTGCAGCTCGACCTCAATGAGGAGCAGGTCACGCGGCTGGGCGCCATCGTGCGCGAGCAGATGAACCGCGTGCGCTCCATGCGCGTACTGGCGGACGAGCACGGCGTGCTCCAGACGCTGGGCGCGCAGGGGCTGAACCTGGAGCTCGGGCAGTGGGTGAACCCGGGAATGGAGCTGGCGCGCGTGGCGCAGCCGGGGCGACTCAAGGCGGTGCTGCGCGTGCCCGAGACCATGGCGCGCGACATCGTCGTGGGGCTCAAGTCCAGGATCGACACGCGCAACGGCATCGTGGACGGCCGCGTGATGCGCATCGATCCGTCGTCCACGCAGGGCACCGTCACCGTAGAAGTCGCCATCGAGGGCGAACTGCCGCGCGGCGCGCGCGCCGACATGAGCGTGGACGGCACCATCGAGATCGAACGGCTGCCCGACGTGATGTACGTGGGCCGCCCCGCCTACGGATCGGCGGAAAGCACCGTGGGACTCTTCAAGATCAGCGCGGACGGCAGCGAGGCGAACCGGGTCAACGTCCGGCTCGGCCGCGCATCCGTGAACACCATCGAAGTCATGAACGGCCTCGCAGTCGGCGACAGCGTCATCATCTCCGACATGTCACAATACGACGCCGTCTCCCGTATACGTCTGAAGCGGTAACGACCCCGGTTCCCCGATTCCGCCTTTCCCGACCTCCGACTCACCCTTTCCCGGCCTGCACACATGACGACTCCCGCCAACTTCACCCCTGAGAGCGAGAAGCCGCTCATCCATCTCACGGGCATCAAGAAAGTCTTCTATACGGACGAAGTGGAGACGCACGCGCTCCAGGACGTGCATTTCCAGGTCGCGCCGGGCGAGTACGTGGCGATCTCCGGCCCGTCGGGCTGCGGGAAGACCACGCTCCTGTCCCTGCTGGGGTTGCTGGACACCCCGTCGGAGGGCGAGTACATGCTGGCGAACGAGCCGGTCGCGAAGCTGTCGGCCGCCGAGCGCGCGCGCATCCGCAACCGCCAGATCGGCTTCATCTTCCAGGCGTTCAACCTGATCGGCGACCTGACCGTGTACGAGAACGTCGAGCTCCCGCTCACGTATCGCGGACTCAGCGCGTCCGAGCGGAAGCGTCGCGTGAGCGAGGCGCTCGAGAAGGTGGGGATGACGCATCGCATGAAGCACTACCCGGCGCAGCTCTCCGGCGGTCAGCAGCAGCGCGTGGCGGTGGCACGCGCCGTGGCGGGTGACCCGCTCATCCTGCTCGCGGACGAGCCGACGGGGAACCTGGACTCGGTGAACGGCGAGGCAGTGATGGAGCTGCTGCGCGAACTGCACCGGGGCGGCGCCACGATCTGCATGGTCACGCACGACCCGCGCTATTCCGCGCACGCCGACCGCGAGATTCATCTGTTCGACGGCCGGGTAGTGGAAGAGCGCACGGGTCAGCGCGTCGGCGCCACGTAACCCTCCCACTCACAACCAGCGCTACGGTTCCGGGGGGGGGGCACC
>JBBDYA010000112.1:72720-79798 GCA_040902005.1 Gemmatimonadaceae bacterium
CCCTCACGGGCACCCCACAGCCGCCGCATTGCCCGAGGTCCCGCCCCATGGATCGCCTGATACAGGACGTCCGCTTCGCCGCCCGCACGCTCGCGGGGGCGCCCCTCGTGACCACGCTCTGCGTGCTCTGCCTCGCGATCGGGATCGGGGTCAACTCGAACATCTACAGCGCGGTGTACGCCGCATTCCTCCGGCCGTTCGGATTCGCCGAGCCCGAGCGGCTGGTGTCTGTGGAGGAATCCTTTCCGCAGCGCGGCTGGCGCGACGTGAGTCTTTCCTACGAGACGCTGAAGGACCTGCGTGAGGGGACCACCGGATTCGAGCAGCTGGCGGCATCGTCGTTCCGCAGTCTCACGCTGGGCGGCGGCGACGAGCCGATTCGCGTGCGCAGCAATCTCGTCACGTGGAACCTCTTTCCGCTGCTGGGCGTGTCGCCGATGCTGGGACGCCAGTTCCGGCCGGATGACGACGTACCCGGCGCGCCCGCGGTCCTGATGCTGGGCCACGGCGTGTGGGAGCGCCGGTTCAGCTCCGACAGCACGATCGTGGGACGCGCGGTGACCGTGGACAACGAGCCATACCTGGTGATCGGGGTGATGCCGCGCGGATTCAGGTTTCCCTTCCAGGAAGAGGCGTGGGTGCCGATGGCGCCGCGGCTGGATGGACGCCCGCGCGCGGCGCGCGAGGTGCGCGTGTATGGAAAGCTGAACGCGGGCACGGACGCCGCGACCGCCTCAACGCAGGTGGCGGCCGTGTCCCAGCGGCTGGCCGAGCTGCATCCGGAGATGCACGAAGGGTGGCGCGCGTACGCCGAGCCGCTGCGCGAGGAGCTGATGGACGAGAACGCGCGCCTCAGCATCGCCGCCATGATGGGCGCGGTCACCTTCGTCCTGCTCATCGCGTGCGCCAACGTCGCCAACCTGCTGCTCGCGCGCGCCAACTCGCGCCGGCGCGAGATCGCGGTGCGCACGGCGCTGGGTGCGGGCAGGGGCCGGATCATCCGTCAGCTGCTCACCGAGAGCGTGCTGCTGTCGCTCGTCGCCTGCCCCCTTGGCATCGGCATCTCGTACTGGATGCTGGACCTGGTGAAGGCCAGCATCCCGGAAGGGCAGATGCCGTACTACATCGTGTTCGAGATCAACGGCCCGGTGCTGCTGTACACCGTGGCGATCGCGCTGCTCACGGGACTGATCTTCGGCATCGTGCCGGCGATCCAGGCGGCGCGCGGCGACCTGCAGGCGGCGCTCCGTGACGGCGGGCGTGGCTCGGGCGCCGGCGCTGGCCGCCAGCGCCTGCGCTCCGCGCTCGTGGTCGGCGAAGTGGCCATGTCGCTCGTCCTGCTCGTCGGCGCCGCGCTGTTCGTACGCAGCTTCCTGAACCTCCAGACGCAGACCGGGGGCGTGGAGGTCGCGAACCTCCTGACCACGCGATTCTTCCTCCCCGGCGAACGCTACGCGGCGGAGAATGTCCTGAGCGCGCGCGTGGAAGACGTGGTGCAGCGTGTGGAGGCGATTCCCGGCGTACTCTCGGCCACGGCGTCGAACCTGATTCCCCTGAGCGGCGGCGGCGGCGGCGGCAGCCTGGAGATCGAGGGCAAGCCCTCGGACTCGCCCGCGGCCGCGCCGCGGATCTTCTGGGCCGGCGTCACCGAGCACTGGTTCGCCACCATCGGCGTGCCCATCGTGGGCGGGCGCACCTTCACCGCCACCGAGGCGCGCGACAGTTCCGCCGTCGCGGTCATCAACCAGACCATGGCGTCCCGCTTCTGGCCGGACGTGAATCCCCTGGGGCAGCGCTTCCGATTGCTGGATGATTCTTCGCGGCACTGGTTTACCGTCATCGGCGTCGCGCGCGACTTCATGAACGAGGAGCTGGACGACGACGCCCGGGCACAGCCGGCCTTCTTCGTATCCTACCGGTACATGCCCACACGCAACACCGGGCTGGTCGTACGCGCGGAAGGCGACCCGGTGCTGCTGGCCAGCGCGGTGCGATCCGCCATCACCGCGGCCGACCCCACGCTGCCGGTGTTCGAGACGATGTCCATGGAAGAGGTGCGGCGCATGGGGTTCTGGGCCCAGCGCCTGTTCGGCTGGATGTTTTCGATGTTCGGCATCATCGCGCTCCTGTTGGCGTCCGTGGGGGTGTACGGCGTGATCTCGTACGGCGTGAGCCAGCGAACCCAGGAGTTCGGCGTGCGCCTGGCCCTCGGCGCGCAGGCGGGCGACGTGATCCGGTTGGTCGTGCGCAACGGCGCGCTGCTGGCCCTGACAGGGATCGGCATCGGGCTGGCGGGGGCCCTCGCGGTGACGCGCGTGATCCAGCGCCTGCTGTTCGACGTCAGCCCCGTGGACCCCCTGAGCTTCATCAGCGTAACCCTGTTCCTGGCGGCGGTGGCGCTCCTCGCCAGTTACGTTCCAGCTCGGCGCGCCACGCGCGTGGATCCATTGACCGCACTGCGACACGAGTAGCCCATGTTCACGAAGAAGATTCCGGCCACTGACCCCTTTGTTCCGCCCCCGGGCGTGCCGCTCATCAGCGTGCGCGACCTCGAGAAGGTGTTCGAGACCGCGGCGGGAAAGATGTACGTGCTGCGACGCATCACCTTCGACATCGCCCCGGGCGAGTTCGTCTCCGTCATGGGGCCGTCGGGCGCGGGCAAGTCGTCGCTGCTGGCCATCCTCGGCATGCTGGACCACAGCTGGAGCGGGGAGTTCCACTTCTTTGGCGAGCCGGTGCATCGCATGAACGCCAAACAGCGCGTGGCGCTCAACAAGCAGCACATCGGCTTCGTCTTCCAGCAGTACCACCTGATCGACGACCTCACGGTGGCCGAGAATCTCGACATCCCGCTGTCGTACCGGAACGTGAAGAAGTCGGAGCGCGAGTCGATCGTGGCCGACGCGCTGGACCGGTTCGGGATGGTGGCCAAGAAGGACCTCTTTCCGCGGCAGCTCTCCGGCGGGCAGCAGCAGCTCGTGGGCGTGGCCCGCGCGATGATCGCCAAGCCGCGCCTGATCCTGGCGGACGAGCCCACCGGCAACCTGCACTCGTCGCAGGCGCGCGAGATCATGGAGCTCTTCACGAAACTGAACCAGCAAGGCACCACGATCATCCAGGTCACGCACTCCGAGGAGAACGCGCGCTACGGCCGGCGCATTATCCATCTGAAGGACGGGTGGCTGGACACGCAGGGGTAGCTCTGCCAGCGCGAGCGCCGGACGCCCCCTCCATCCTCATCGCCGACGACCAGGCGGACGTCGTCGAGGCGCTGCGGTTGCTGCTCAAGAACGAAGGGTTCGAGACGCAGGCGGTGCACTCCCCGTCGGCCGTGCTGCACGCACTGGAGCGCCGGGACTTCGACGCGCTGCTGCTGGACATGAACTACACGCGCGACACCACGTCCGGCCGCGAAGGGCTGGCGCTGCTGGACCAGCTCCAGGTGCTGGAGCCCACCCTTCCCGTGATCGTGATGACCGCGTGGGGGAGCGTGGGGGGCGCGGTGGAGTCCATCCGGCGCGGCGCGCGCGACTACATAGAAAAGCCCTGGGACAACGCGCGGCTGCTCTCCGTGCTGCGCACGCAGATCGAGCTGGGGCGCGCGCTGCGCCGCGCGCAGCGACTGGAGACGGAGAACCGGCTGCTGCGCGACACCGGGCTGCCGAAGCTCATCGCCGAGGCGCCCAAAATGCGCCCGCTGCTCCAGCTCATGGAGCGCGTGGGTCCGTCGGACGCGAACGTGCTGGTCTCGGGCGAGCACGGCACCGGCAAGGAGCTGGTGGCGCAGTGGATGCACGCCGTGTCTCCCCGCGCGCAGCGCTCGTTCATCGCCGTGAACATGGGCGGATTGTCGGAAGGCGTGTTCGAGAGCGAGTTGTTCGGCCACGTGCGCGGCGCGTTCACCGACGCGAAGACCGATCGCGTGGGGCGGTTCGAGCTGGCCGACGGAGGCACGCTGTTCCTGGACGAAATCGCCAACCTGGGGATGGCGCAGCAAGCCAAGATCCTGCGCGCGCTCCAGACGGGCGAGGTGGAACGCGTGGGGTCCGCGAAGCCACGCACGGTGGACGTGCGCGTGATCTCGGCCACCAACGTGAGCCTGCGCGACGAGGTGACCGCGGGACGGTTCCGCGAGGACCTGCTCTTTCGCCTGAACACCATCGAGCTGGACCTGCCACCGTTGCGCGACCGGCGCGAGGACATCGCGCCGCTGGCGATGCACTTTCTGCGGCGGCACGCCGACCGGTATCGCAAGCCGCTCAAGGCGTTCGAGCCGGCGGCGATGCAGCAGATGCTGGAGCATCCCTGGCCAGGGAACATCCGCGAGCTGGGGCATGCCGTGGAGCGCGCGGTGCTGCTGGCGCACGGGGAGACGGTGCGCACCGCGGACCTCGCGCTGCGCGCGCCGTCGGGCGCGGCGGCGAAGCTCGAGGATCTGCCGCTGGAAGACGTGGAGCGTCTCCTGATTCGAAAGGCGCTCGAACGCCACACCGGCAACGTGAGCCAGGCGGCCAAGGCGCTGGGCCTTTCGCGGAGCGCGCTGTATCGGCGCATCGCCGCGTATGGACTCTGACGCCGGCCGTCACGAGCGCAAGGTCTTTCGGCTGGCGTTGCTGGGAGGCCTGCCGGCGGTGGTGGTCTGTCTCGCGCTGCTGATCCAGGGGGACTACAGCGGCAAGGTGCAGTGGACGCTGGGCACCGTGGTGGTGGCCGTGTGGCTGGCGGTCGCGGTGCTGGTGCGCGAGCGCGTGGTGCGTCCGCTCCAGACGCTGTCCAACCTGCTGGGCGCGCTGCGCGAGGGGGACTACTCCATTCGCGCGCGCGGCGCGGACCGCGACGACGCGCTGGGGCTCGCCTTCCTCGAGGCCAACGTGCTGGGGGAAACGCTGCGCTCGCAGCGGCTGGGCGCGCTGGAGGCGTCCACGCTGCTGCGGACGGTGATGTCGGAGATCGACGTCGCCGTGTACGCGTTCGACGGCGGCGAGAAGCTGCGTCTCGTGAACCGCGCGGGAGCGCGCGTGCTGGACCAGCCGCAGGAGCGTCTGCTGGGACGCACGGCGGAGCAACTGGGGTTGCTGGACCCCCTGCGCGGCGAGACCCCCCGGGCGATGGACCTCACGCTGCCGGGCGCGCGCGGGCGCTGGGAGGTGCGGCGCTCCGCGTTCCGTCAGCATGGCAAGCCGCATACGCTGCTGGTGCTGGCGGACCTGAGCAAGACGCTGCGTGAGGAAGAGTTGAAGGCGTGGCAGCGGCTGGTTCGGGTGCTGAGCCACGAGATCAACAACTCGCTGGCGCCGATCAAGTCGCTGGCGGGAAGCCTGCAATCCGTGCTGGAGCGGCGTCCCCGTCCGGCGGACGCGGACCAGGACCTCGAGCGCGGACTGCACGTGATCGCCGGGCGCGCGGACGCGCTGGTGCGGTTCATGTCGTCATACGCGCGGCTGGCGCGGCTGCCCACGCCGCGGCTGGCGCCGGTGGACGTGGCCGAGTGGGTGCGGCGCGTGGCGGCACTGGAGACTCGGCTGCCCGTGACGATGGACGACGGGCCGAACGTGACGATTCAGGCCGACGGCGACCAGCTGGACCAACTGCTGATCAACCTGGTGCGGAACGCCGTGGACGCGTCGCTGATGACCGGCGGCGGCGTGTGCGTTTCATGGGCGGCGGACGATGGGATGGTGGAGGTGCGCGTGACGGATGAAGGCCCTGGGATCGAGAGCGGCGCGAACCTGTTCGTCCCGTTCTTCACGACGAAGCCGCAGGGCTCGGGGATCGGACTGGTGCTGTCGCGCCAGATTGTGGAGGCGCATGGCGGGACGATCGCGCTGGAGAACCGGGCGGGGGGCGTTGGGTCCGTGGCGCTGGTGCGGCTGCCGGTGGAGCGCGAAACGGGTTTGTGATGCAACGGAATGACGGGCGCGACTCGGCGCGTTCGCGGCAATATCAGGTATGTCGAGTTCGCAGAGTGGTCGGCCACGATTGCTCGTTCAGTTCCACGAGGCCTGCCGCCTCCGCCAGTTATCACGGCGTACAGAGCAGGCATACCGGGCGTGGGTAATCCGATATGTGCGGCATCACCAGCTGCGTCACCCCGCTGAACTCGGCGATGCGCACGTGCTGGCATGGCTGAACCATCTCACCACCAAGCGCCAGGTATCGCACAGCACGCAGATGCAGGCCCTCAGCGCTGCCCTGTTTCTCTATCGGGACGTGTTGCGGCGGCCGCTGAGCGATCTGCGCGGACTGATCCGGGCGAGCGGGCCGCGTCGTCTGCCGGCCGTGCTGAGCCAGGGAGAGGTGGGCCAGGTGCTGGAACGGTTGCAGGGCGATGCTCGGCTGGTGGCCATGTTGTTGTACGGGTCGGGGTTACGGCTGATGGAGGCGCTGACGCTGCGCGTGAAGGACCTCGACTTCGACCGTGGGGAGATTCGCGTTAGGCGCGGCAAGGGGGGCAAGGATCGTGTGACGATGCTGCCCGTTCGCGTGGCGGCGCCGCTGCGGGTGCATATGCAGCAGGTGAAGGCGCGGCACGATCGGGACCTGGCAACAGGCGGCGGGCTGGTGGCACTGCCTGGGGCGCTGGAGCGCAAGGCGCCGGCGTGGGCGTCGTCGTCGGCGTGGCAGTGGGTGTTTCCGGCGCACCGCCGCTACGTGGATGTCGCGAGCGGTCAGCGCCGGCGGCATCATTTGGACCCGGGAGTCGTGCAGCGTGCCATGGCGCAGGCCGTGCGCGACTCAGGGATCGGCAAGCGGGCCACCTGTCACACGCTGCGGCATTCCTTCGCAACGCATCTGCTGGAGGCAGGGTACGACATTCGGACCGTGCAGGAGCTGCTTGGCCACAGTGACGTAAGCACGACAATGATCTACACGCACGTACTGAACCGGGGTCGGCTGGGGGTGAAGAGCCCGGTGGACGTGTTGCCTGGGGATGGGGGATAGGCGGTGTGCCTTGCAGGAATACTCACGGGCCTTAGAATAGCACACGCCACACATTAACAAGTTAGGTCGACCACGGAGGTTCCATGGCTAGATCGTCGGTCGTGAAGCTGAGAGCCGCGTCCGTTCTTGCCGCATT
>JBBDYA010000113.1:0-15139 GCA_040902005.1 Gemmatimonadaceae bacterium
CGTTTTGGCAGGGGGTAGGGGGTAGGGGGTTTGACGTTGGGAGTTAAGGGTGGGAGGTTGGAAGTGAGATGACAGCGGGATTCAGGATGTCGATTGGCGCAGATCGAGGGGAGGTGGCCAGGGTCAATGCGACCTTTGGCGACTTCGCGGATGCGCACGACTTGCCGGCGGCGGTCCGACGCAGTATGAACGTCGTCCTGGACGAGCTGCTGACCAATACCGTCTCGTACGGGTTGGCCGAGCGGGAGGGCGGCACCTCGACGATCGACGTGGATCTGCAACCGGATCGCTTGACGGTCACGCTCACCGACAACGGCACGCCGTTCGACCCGTTCGGCAGGGCCGTTCCCGACACGGGGCTATCCGTGGAGGAGCGGCAGATCGGCGGCCTCGGTATTCATCTGGTACGGCAGTTGGTGGACGACGTCAGCTATCACCGCCGCGGCGACAGCAACGTCGTGGTCCTGGTGAAGCTCCTGTCAGTTGGGGTGGCAGAAGGTCATCACGGAGATGCGGGAGGGGGGAGGTCAATGGAGATCACAACGCGCATGGAGGGCGACGTCACCATCGTCGCCATTGCCGGTAGTCTCGACAGCATGACGTCGCCGGAGGCCCAGCAGGCACTCGACGCGATTCTCGCCGGTGGCGGCAAGAAGATCGCGGTGGACTTCACGGCGCTCGATTACATCAGCAGCGCGGGCCTTCGCGTTCTGCTCGGCCTTGCCAAGCAGTTGCGGGCGACGGGCGGCGCACTGCGCACGTTCGGGCTGAACGCGACGGCGCGGGAGGTGTTCGACATTTCCGGTTTCTCCACGATCCTTCCCGTGTTCCCTGGCGAAGCCGAGGCGCGCAAGGGGTTCTAGCGACGCGGCACGGTTGCGGACCAGGACTGCCGCACGGCATCATCTATAGTAGATGCGGACCATCGCCCGCCCCACGGACCTCGAGGCCCTGCGGCAGCGACTGGGTGCGACGGCGTAGGACCAGGCCTGGTCATTCCGACCGCAGCGAGGGATCTACTCTCGCGCTCTGGTTACCTGGTGCCGGCAAATAGATCCCTCGTCGCTTCGCTCCTCGGGATGACGGCCCTCGAAGTCTTCAACGCCCTCGAGCCGCCCTGTGCTTCAACCTTCTCTCTTGCCATCGGCTGTCATACCCGCTATCTCTCGGTTTCCGAGAGGAACGACAGAGGCAGCCATGGGAAAGGAGCCCGGCGAGATCATTCGCGGCACGCTCGACATGCTGATCCTGAGGGTCGTGGAGCTCGAGCCGATGCACGGCTGGGGCATCTGCGAACGAATCCAGGGCATGTCGCGCGACGCGCTGCGCGTGCAGCAGGGATCGCTGTACGCGTCCCTGCACAAGCTCACGCGTGAAGGCTGGATCCGGTCCTACTGGCGCACCACCGAACACAATCGCCGCGCGCGCTACTACGAGATCACCCGCGCCGGCGCGAGACAGTTGCACGCGGAAACGAGCGTCTGGCGCCGGCTGTCCGAAGGCGTGGAGCTGGTATTGGCGGGCACGGCGCCCTGACCCGGAGTTGACCATGCGATGGATTTCCGACGCGATGTTCCGTCTGCGCGCGCTCCTCTCGCGGCGCTCACTCGAGCGGCAGTTGGACGAGGAGTTCGCCTTTCACCTGGACATGCAGGCGCGTAAGCTGCGCGCCGAAGGAATGGCTCCCGAGCAGGCGGCCCGCGAGGCCGGCCGTCGCTTCGGCGATCAGTTCCGAGCCCGCGAGCAGGCGCGCGACCGCTGGGGCATCACGCTGGCCGATCAGCTGGTGGCGGACACGACGTACGCGCTCCGCCAGTTCGTCCGCCGGCCCGCGTTCACCATCACGGCCGTCCTTACGCTGGGCATCGGCATCGGCACGACCGTCGCGATCTTCAGCGCCGTGCGCGGTCTCATGCTGCAATCGCTGCCAATCCCGGCGGAAGACCGTGTACACGTCTTCTGGTTCGACATGAGCTGGCGCGGCGAGGAGTTCGACTTTCTTCGCAACCGCCGGCACGGTTTCCAGGCCCTGGCCGCCTATGGAACGGACGCGGCCCGATTCGAGTCGCCCACGGAAACGCAGCTGCTCTTCAACGTCGTGTCGTCGGCGGAGCTGTTCGACGTCCTCGGCGTCCGCCCGCTCATCGGACGCGGCTTTGCACCGGGTGAGGACCGGCCCGGCGCAGAGCCCGTGATCGTCATCAGCCACGGCGTCTGGCAGCAGGAGTTGGGGGGCGACCCGGGCGTCATCGGCCGCCGCCTCCTGCTGAATGGCGTGCCCACCACGATTATCGGCGTGATGCCGCAGGGCTTTTTCTTCCCCACGCCGCAGTTCCGCGCGTGGCGTCCGCTGGCGCTGGATCCCGCCACCGCCGACTACGCAAACAACGGCTGGCTCACCCTCATCGCGCGCTCCCGCCCTGACACGGATCCGGCCCGCGTTCGGCGCGACGTCGAAGCGCTGGGCCCCGCGCTCGGCGAGCGGTTCACGTATACGGAGGCGTGGGACAAGACGCGCAGTCCATCGGCCACGCCGTTACGGCAATACGTCCTGGGAGACACGAGGAAACCACTCGTGCTTCTCATGTCCGCGGTCGCGGTGCTGCTCTTGATGGCCACCGCGAACGCTGCCGCGCTCTTGCTCGCGCGCACCACGGACCGGCGCGAAGAGCTCTCGTTGCGCACGGCGCTCGGGGCCGGTCGCGGCCGGATCGCTCGGCAGATCGTGACCGAATCGGTCACGCTTGCACTCGTAGCCGGCATCGCCGGCGTCGTCATGGCCGTCGCAACCTTCCGCGCGCTCGTGGCGAGTCTGCCCATCCAGGACGACCTGCGCGAGCTGCTGGTGCTCGACTGGTCCAGCTTCGGCAGCGCAGTGGCGATCGCGATTCTCGTCGGCATCGCTGTCGCAGTGCTCCCGGTTCGGCAGCTCGTCCGCTCCTCCGACGCCACCACCCCGGGCCGGGTGCGCTCGGACGCCGGCGGCACCAGCGGCGGGACGCGGCGCGTTCATGCGTTGCTCGTCGCCGGAGAGGTTACGCTGGCGACGCTCCTCGTCGTGGGTGCGACGCTCATGATCCGGACTGTGGACCAGCTGCGCAGCATCGATCCCGGGTTCGAGCCATCCGGCGTCTACACGTTCGACGTCCTCACCGGCGCCGCGACGACCGAGCCCGGGGCGCGCCGGGCGTTCTACCGCGACGTTCTCGACCGCGTGTCGCAGATCCCGGGCGTCACGCACGCTGGGTTGAGCAACCGACTGCCCCTGCGCGATGGCGGGTGGCAGGGACCTGTCCTCGTAGCCGACCGCCCGGATCTCGTCGGCGCGAGCCGGCCGTCCTCCTACTATAGAGTGGTCACGCCAGACTTCCTCGCCGCCATGGGTGCTGCGATGGCCGAAGGCCGAGGCATCGAGGCGTCGGACCGGGCGGGCGCGCCGGGGGCGGCGCTCGTGAACGAGGCGTTCGCCCGCCGGATCTGGCCAGGTCAAACCGCGGTGGGCAAGCGCGTCAGCATGGGCATGGACGGCGGGCGGGATCTGACCGTCGTCGGCGTCATCCGCGACATGCGGATGGTGAGCATGGTCGGCGACAATCCGATGGCGGTGTACGTTCCCGTCGACCAGTCGGTGGCGAATCCGGACGGTCTCGTTCTCGCCGTGCGCCACAGCACGTCGCCCGACGCACTCGTTGCCGCCGTTCGCGAGATCGTGCGAGACCGGGACTCGGGCGCCCTGGTCCTGCGCCCGGCCCCGCTCGACCGCGCTATCTCGGCGGCGATCTCGGAGCCGATCAGGCTGCGGTTTCTTCTGTCGCTGCTTGGCGCGCTGGCACTGGTGCTCGGCGCCGTGGGCGTGTACGGCGTGGTGGCCTACTCGGTCGCAAGGCGGCAGGCAGAGTTCGGCATCCGCATGGCACTCGGCGCCACTCCGTCACGCGTCCGCTGGGAGGTCATGCGAGACGGCCTTCTCCCCGTCGCCGTTGGGCTGTGTGTCGGTCTTGTGAGCGCACTTGGTCTTTCTCGCCTGGTTTCGGGCTTCCTGTATGGCGTGACGCCAACCGACGCCGTGAGCCTGCTGGCAGCAGCCGCCGCACTCCTTGTCGGGGGGGCGGCCGCGGCGCTGGTACCTGCGGCTCGGGCCGGGCGCGTCAGCCCGCGCGAGGCACTGGCGGCCAGCTGAGTGCTGCCGCGTTCTCCATGTCGAGTGTATGGCGCTCAACCGGTGCCCAGGTCAGGCTGCTCACTGGCCGAAACGATGCCCGTGGGCCATCGTAGGACATGACTTCACGCCACACGACCACGCTCCTTCTCGCGATCATCGCAACCATTGGGGCGGCGGACTCCCTCGCGGCCCAGGGCCCGGCAACCGCGGGCGCCGCGAGCAGGGCCGCGCCGGTGTTCGAGAACGGCATGGCGCAGGTGGTCCCGGCATTCGCGGACTCCAGCACCTGGATCCGGCAGAATCTCTGGGTAGAGACGGACCTCGACACCGATCGCGATGGACGCAGGGATCGCGTGCACGTGGCCGTCACGCGTCCGCGGCAGACCGACACCGAGGGACTCAGGGTCCCGGTGATCTACGGCTCGAGTCCCTACTACGCAGGCGTCGCGCAGAGCTTCGCCTTCTGGGACATCCGCCAGGAGCTGGGCGCGGAGCCGAACCCGCGCGGCGCGATGCAGGGGGCGCCGTATCGTGGCGATCGCACGCGCATCTCCAACGCGCTCGTCGGCACGTGGGTGCCGAGGGGGTTCGCGGTGGTGCACTCGGAGGCCACGGGCACCGGGCGCTCGATGGGATGCCCCACGATCGGCGACACGCCCGAGCGCACGACCATGAAGTTCGTGATCGACTGGCTGAACGGACGCGCGACGGGCTACACGACCCCTGCCGGCAGTGAAGAGGTGCGTGCGACGGCGTGGTCCACGGGCAAGGTCGGGATGATCGGCACTTCATATGAAGGAACGCTCCCGCTGGCCGCCGCCACGACGGGCGTGGAGGGTCTCGAGGTCGTGATCCCGATCGCGCCGAACACGAGCTACTACCACTACTATCGGTCGAACGGGCTGGTGCGCTCGCCGGGCGGCTACCCGGGTGAGGACGTGGATGTCCTCTATGACTTCGTCGCGAGCGGCGACTCGACGAATCGCGCGACCTGCGATCGCCTCTGGAAGGACGGAGTCTTCGCCGCAATGGATCGCCGCACCGGCGACTACAGCGACTTCTGGGAAGCGCGCGACCTGATCCCGCACGTGAAGAACATCCGCGCGGCGGTGCTGTTGGCGCACGGGCTCAACGACTGGAACGTGATGCCGTCGCACAGCGTGCGCATCTTCGAGGAACTGCAACGGCTCGGCAAGCCGGCGTCGCTGTACCTGCACCAGGGTGGTCACGGCGGGCCGCCGCCGCTCGAGATGCAGAACCGGTGGTTCACGCACTACCTGCACGGCGTGGAGAACGGCGTGCAGGCTGACGCGCCGGTGTGGGTGGCGTCCAGCACGGCCGCGGATTCCGTTCTCCGGCTGGCGCGCACCCTGCCGCGTGAAGATCGTCGCCGGCTCCAGATGCCGCCCGCGCTGCCGCAGGCGTCCTTTCCTGCTCCAGGCGTTCAGGTCGTGCAGCTGCACCCCACACCAAATGGCCGAGGCCTTGGCGGCCTGTCCCTCACGCCGTCGTCCGCGAGCGAGTCGTTCACCGATGCCGCGCTGAGCGGGAGCGCACTCGCGAGCGCGTATCCGTCCGCGAACCGGTTGCTCTATGCGACGGAGCCGCTGCGCGACTCCGTCAGGATTTCGGGAACCGTGCGCGTGACGTTGCGTGTCGCGTCAGACCGCCCTGCCGCGAACCTGAGCGTCTGGCTGGTGACGCTTCCCTTCGACTCCACGAAGATCGGCAGCGAGGGGCGCATGAGCGTGGTGACGCGTGGATGGGCGGACATCCAGAACCACGCGTCGCTCACGCAGGGCGGTGACTACCGGTCGAAGGCGAAGGGTGAGCCGTTGGTGCCAGGACAGTTCTACGACGTGACGTTCGACCTGGAACCCGACGACCACGTGATCCCGGCTGGCAAGCACCTCGGCGTGATGATCATGTCCACCGACCCGGAGTTCACGCTGGTGCCGGCGGCGGGGACACAGCTCACGGTGGATGTGGCGGGCACCGCGATCGCGATCCCGGTTGTCGGCGGCGTGGAGGCGCTGACACGCGCGGGGTTCATACGACAGGTACCGTGAGCGGCGTGCATATTGGCAGCGTCGACGCGTCCTGCCATGTTGAGGAGCGGCGTTCCGCCCGATAGTCAGGATTCAGCTGATAGGACTCCATGGATATCAAGTCACGCAAGGCAAGCCTCGAGGTGCTCTCGGAGTCGGACCGCGAGCGGGTGCTGCAGCGTGCGGTCCAGATCGACGAGATGCGCGGTAGCCCCGTCGCGGACGTGCGAGCCGCCGCCGCGGAGGCGGGGATCTCCAATGAGGCGTTCGATCAGGCAATCGCCGAGCTGGAGCGCGAGGCGGTTGGTCCTGTCAAGACTGCGCCCGCGCGCAGACGCTCGCTCGCGATCGCGGTGGGCCTCGTCCTGGCATTGGCAGGCACCTGGGTCATGCGGCGCGCCGTTCCCGTCGAAGTGCCCGCGACTCCCGTCGAGCAGTCGTTCGTTCTGCGCTGTCTCTCACCACAACAAGCGGCGGACCTCGTGCGGCCGGTGCTCGGCCAGGGCGGCACCGTGGTGTCGCGCGGTGAGGCGTCGCAGGTGCTCGTTGTGCGCGGCACCGATGCGCAGGTGGCGCAGGTGCGTGTGTTGCTCGACGAGCGGGACGCGGCGGCCTGCCCTGTGTCACCGGCACCCTGACTCGGGGTAGCCGCGCGCATGCTGATGCCGCTCTGGTTCCGATAGCGCGCAAACACAACAGTGATCACGGGCCGCTGGGGCAAACCCTCTGATGTGCTCCTCGACCTCGCCGTCGAGAGCGACGGCACGGTCCGCGGCGTCGCCAACCCGAGCCGCGAGAATGCGCCGATCCAGCGCGGCCAATTCGACGCGGCCACCGGGGCGCTGGCCCTCGAGGGTGACGTCGCCGGCCCCGACGGCGCGACGGTCCCCTTCCAGATCACCGGGCGGCTGGACGGACGTACGCTGCGCCTCGCGTACCAGTTCGGCGAGCAGTGCGGGGAGATCTCAATCGTTCGCGTGGAGGAGTGGGTTCCCCCGCGCGTCACCCTGTTCGACCGACTGAAGCGCCGCGGGGCGGACCTGCAACGCCGGATCGCGGCGCGCTCGCGCCCCACCGGCGCGGAGAACAACCTGCGCCTGCGCGAGCGCGGTGAGACGCTGGACACGATCACCTTCCGCGACGCCACGGCGGCCGACATCCCCGCCCTGTCCGAGCTGCACGTCACGACCTGGAACGCGACGTACAACGTCACGCGCGGCCCGAGCGTCGCGACGCGCGCTGCGCAGTGGACCCAGGTGTTCGCGAAGGAGAACCGGCGCGACTTTCTGCTGGTGCTCGAGGATCGCGCCGGCCGACTAGTCGGATTCACCTGGGGGATCCCGCACCGCGGGGAGTTCGAGGGGCAGCTCAGCAAGATCTACCTGCGCTGGGAGTACCACGGGCTCGGGCTTGGCCGGCGCATGATGTCCGAGTCCGCGCGCCGCTTCCTGGACCGCGGCATCCACTCGTTCATCCTCTTCGCGGAGCTCAGCAATCCCACCCTCGGCTTCTACGACCGCATGGGGGGCGAGCGCCTGCTGAACGATCAGGGACTGTTCGACGGCGCGTATGGCTGGCGCGACGTCAGGACTCTCATGCACACCCCTTGACATCTGGTGGTCCCGCCGGCACTGTACCCCCAGACATCGAGGGGACACGCCTACATTGCCTGCCTACAAAGACCACCTGCGCGGCACGCTCGACGCGCTCGTACTCAAGACCCTGAGCTTCGGCCCGCGCCACGGCTACGCCATCGCCTCCTGGCTCCGCGAGCAAACCGACGAGGCGCTGCGCGTCGAGGACGGTTCCCTCTACCCCGCGCTCTATCGCATGGAGCGCGACGGACTCGTCGACGCCGACTGGGGTAAGACCGAGAGTGGCCGCAAGGCAAAGTTCTACCGCATCACCGACCAGGGACGTCGCCGTCTGCGCGCCGAGGCGACGGAGTTCGCCGGGTTCGTCAAGCTCGTCTCCCCGATTCTCCTGGGGAGCTGACGTGTCCCGCGCCGGCCGCGGCGGCCGACAGTTGGCATCGTTCCTCTGGCGGGCGAGCACGCGCGACGAAGTGGACGCGGATATCGCCTTTCACCTCGACATGCTCACCGAGGAGCTCGTGCGCCAGGGAATGCCGGAGGGACAGGCGCGCGCCGAAGCCATGCGACGCTTCGGAGATCTGAGCGCCGTGGCCTCGGAGAGTCGCCGGCTCGCTGACGAGCGGGACTCCATTCGGCGACGATCCGAATGGCGCGACGAGCTGGGACAGGACGCAGTGTTCGCCCTTCGCCAGCTTCGCCGAGCTCCCGGCTTCTCCGCGATGGCGGTGTTCACGCTCGCGCTCGGATTCGGCGCTACCGCCGCCGTCTTCTCGGCGCTCTACGCGGTCGTGCTCCAACCCCTGCCCTTCCTGGACGCTGAGCGCGTGGTGGCGCTGCGCCCCACACGAAAGGGTGAGATGACCGGCGGCACCACCGCCGAGTACTTCGCGCTCGTCGATCGCGCGAAGACCGCGTTTTCGCATGTGGCGGCCAGCGTCGAGACGGGATTCACGGTGCGCGTCGGCAATACCCCCGAGCTGACGGGCGGTGCGCGTGTGTCCGCCGACTACTTCCGCGTCTTCGGCATCATGCCGCTTCTCGGGCGCGGCTTCACCGCGGACGACGACGTGCCGGGACGCGACGGCGTGGTGGTCCTCAGCCACGCCGCCTGGATGCGGCGACACAGCGGCGACCCCAACGTGATCGGCCGGGCGATCTCCGTGGATGGAGCGCCGCGCACGGTGATCGGCGTGATGCCGGCCTCGATGGACTTCACGGCGAACGCCGACGACCTGTGGGTACCGCTGGCGCTCACGCGTGAAGATGCCTTACGCCAGGGTGCGCGCTTCCTCGATTTTCGGGCTCGCGTCCGTGACGAGGTGACCATCGAGCAGGCACGCGCTGCGGCGACGCAGGTCATTCGGTCAGCGATCGAGGCCGATCCCCAGCGCCGGTCCACCGCGGCCGATTTCGGCGCGGCGGTCCGGCCGCTCATCGACGAGCTCGCCGGCGACTATCGTTCACTTCTCCTCATCCTCCTTGGCGCCGGTGGGTTCGTGCTGCTCATCGCCGCCACCAACGTCGCGAACCTCCTCATCGCACGCGGCAGTGTTCGCGCGCGCGAACTCTCCATCCGCGCGGCGCTCGGCGCGGGACGCCGCCGCCTGCTCCGGCAACTGCTGACCGAGTCCGCCGTGCTGGCACTTGCCGGCACGGTCGTCGGGCTCGCGCTCGCATTCGGACTGTTGCGCGCGGTACTCGCGGTGAGCCCCGAGGGTGTGCCGCGGCTCGACCAGGCGCGCGTGGACCTGTGGGTACTGGGCTTCACTCTTCTGTGCGCCGCGGGAAGTACCCTGCTGTTCGGTCTTGTCCCTGCGCTGCGGCTGACGGGAAACAACCTCGAGGCGTCGCTGCGCGCCGGAGGACGCGCGCTCCGCGGTGGACGCGATCGCCTGCGCGCCGCCCTCGTCGCTGTGGAGGTCGCGTTGGCCATGACGCTCCTCGTCGGCGCAGGGCTGCTCATCCGGAGCGCACTGCTCATCCAGCGCGTGGAGCCTGGGTTCGACGCCACGGGCGTCTACACCGCGCGAGTGCTGTTGCCGGCTGCACAGTACGGCGACCCCGCTGACATCCGACGGTTCTACGACCAGCTGCATCGGGAATCGTCGCAGTTGCCCGCCGTCGCCCACGCGGCCCTCGTGTCGACGGTGCCGCTCTCCGGCAATAGCGCGTCGTCCTCGGTGCGGACGGAGGAGCTGGGCCCGGACGATCCAGCGCCGCTCGTCCCCAACCTCCGGCTCGCGTCACCCGGGTACTTCGCGACCATGCGCATTCCGTTGCGCGTTGGGCGTGACCTCGCTCCTGGGGATCGCGTTGACGCGCCGCATGTCATGGTGGTGAATGAGCTGATGGCCGCGCGCCTCTGGCCTGACGTTCCGCTGCGTGACGTCATCGGCAAGCGGCTCAACGCGATCGCACCCACCATGGAGCAGCCAAACTGGTGGGAGATCGTCGGCGTTGTCGGCAACGTACGCAGTGAAGCACTGGGCGCAGAGCCGCGGCCGGAGTTCTATGTCCCGATCGCGCAAACGCCGGACCTGCTCTGGCCATACATCCAACGCTCGCTGGTGCTCGTCGCGCGGACGCGGAGCGACGCTATTGCCGCGGCGACACTCGAGCGCCCGTTGCGCGCCGCCGTCACTGCTATCGATCCGAACCTGCCGATTGCCGAAGGCATGCCGATGGACGACTTCCTGCGTCAGTCGCGCGGCAGATTGCGATTCAACACACTGGTGCTTGGGACGCTGGGCGGCATCGCACTGCTGCTGGCCGTGATCGGCGTGTACGGCGTGGTGAGCTACTTCGTGAGCCAGCGCACCCAGGACATTGCCGTCCGCATGGCCCTCGGCGCGACACCGGCGAACATCTGGGCGTATGTCGCCGCGCGCGGTCTGCTCCCGCTGGCCGCGGGCGTGGGGCTTGGCGTCGTCCTGTCGCTGGCGACCGCGCGCCTCCTCGAGGCGCAGCTGTATCGGGTCACCGCGACTGACCCGCTCACGATCGGCGCGACCGCGCTGCTCCTGCTCGGCGTATCGGTGGTCGCGATGGTCGGTCCCGCGCGACGGGCGATGCGCGTACAGCCCGTGGAAGCGTTGAGCGCCTGATCCGTTATTTTCGGGTACGTTGCCGCACCTGTCGCGCCTGCCTACCTGGTCTCCGGAGTCAGCCATGCGTACCCGCACCGTCACCGCCGCTCTCATCCTGGTGTCGCTCGCCTGCTCCAGTACGGAACCGGTCGTGCTCGAGGGCTCCTATCAGCTCATGTCGGAAAACGGCCAGGCGCTCCCGTCGGACCCATTCGCCCCAAGCGGGTGCTGCCTGACGCTGAGTGGCTCATTGACGCTCACAGCCGACACGTACAGCCTGCAGACATCGCACCGCAACAAAAACAACAACCTCACCTTCGCGAATGCCGAGGAAGGAACGTACGCTCGCGCCAGCAACACGCTGATGTTCAGCCGGACATCGGGCTCCGGGGTGAACTTTCCCTACCTGCTCGGTCCTGGCACGATCGCCGCCAATGGCAATCTCACTCTGCTATGGGGAGACGAAGGACCCGGCTCCAATCAGGTAAGCGCGGTCTTTGCGAAGTGATGCGTGTCGTGCAGAGCTATGGCGCGGGCTGCCAGAGCTGAATCGGATTGCCCTCCGGATCCTTCAACCGCGCGAAGCGGCCGTTGGGATACGGCTCCGGGTCGACGCTGACTTCGATGTCCGCGCGCCGCAGCTGCGCCACCATGGCATCCAGGTCCCTCACGCGGAAGTTGATCATCCACATCTTCGTGGAATCACCGAAGTACCTGGTGCTCTTCGCGAAGGGCGCCAGCACGGTCATCCCCGCTTCCTGGCGCCACGGCTCCTTCTCGTAGGTGTCCGGTGTTCGCGTCACGCCCAGGTGTCGCTCGTACCATTCCGAAAGCGCCTTTGGATCCGTCGCCCGAAAGAAGAAGCCGCCGATCCCGGTCACCTTTTCCATCGCAAGCGCATTCGTCGCCGCCGCAGGGGAGCCCCCGGACTGCGCCGAGACCGTGCTGACGGCGAGCCCCGATAGCATGATGACGTTCAGAAGTGACGCTGCTATTCGCATTCCACTCTCCCCCATGATCGCCAGGCGCCGCTGCACACAGGCCCAACGCTCATATATAACGCAGCCAGCTCCCCGGACGACGTGCCTTCACCCCAGCATACCAGCGGCACGCGAGATACAGAAGCGCAACGGTTATCGTGAAGACGAGATACAACAGCGCGAGGGACCAACGTCCATCTGCCGGAACCTGCGCGTACGGCGCCGACACGTACCATTCGCCATGTGCGGCGCCCGTGCGCGCCATGTTGACGATCAGCGCCGAGACGTGGATGAGCGGGATGTGCAGTAGATAATAGAATAGCGGCACGCGCCCGATCGTCACCATCCCTTCCGCGACCCACCCGCGCGCGCGCTCGGCGGCCGGGATGAGCGCGATCATCGGCCCCAGCGTCATGAGCAGGAAGAGTTGCGACGCCGGGTACTTCTGCTGGTCGAGAATCCTGAACAGGAGCGGACGCGTCCCCCCTTCCTCTGCCCCACCGCCCTGCGCCAGCGCGAGTGCCGTCGCGGCGACGAGGAACGCAACCGTCATCGTGACGCCGAGCCGCCTGCAGATGAGCGAACGCTGCTCGGTGTCCATCGTCATGATCGCGCCGAAGCCGTAGCCGGCAGCCATGACGCCGATCCATGGCACCAGGACGTACAGCACCGCCATGCCGCCCGCGGCGTCGAGCCCGGTCGGATAGATGAACTCCCACACGCGGCCGAAGGCAGGTCGGGCGCTCTCGGGAACCAGCCGCGGCGGAAGCGCGAATGCCCATTGCAGGAACACGATGCCAACGCCCAGCCAGCCCACGGTCGCGGGGCGCAGCCGCACCAGCGCGGCGAGGAGCACCATGCACCAGCCGAGCATCCAGATCACGCCCGCCAACAGAAACCCGTTGTAGTCGATACTGAAGGTCCAGCTGAAGCGGATGACAGTGAGCTCGAGGACGACGAGCATGAGTCCGCGCGTGGCGAGGTAGCGCGAAAGCGCGCCAGTGTCGCCGAGCTTTCGGCCATGGAGGAATGCGGCGGTGCCCGCGAAGAAGACGAAGCCCGGCGCGCAGAAGTGTGTGATCCAGCGCGTGAAGAATATTCCGGCCGTTGGTCCGCCGGCGGGGAGGCCGGCGTACACGCGCACGTGATCGATGGCCATGAGCACCATGATCAGGCCGCGGAGCAGGTCGAGGGACTGGATGCGGCGCGCGACGCCGGCGATTCCACCGGCCGGCGGAGTGTACGGTGACGCGTGCGCCGTCTGGGCGCCGGTACTGGCGGACATACGGGAACGTCCGGGCTAGGGTGGCCCTAACGTGCGGCTGCCGGCCCGCGTCCGCAACTTCGCGCTACCCGCGTTCCGTTCGCGACGGGGCGAGCGGTGTGCGGCTCGCTCCGCGCGCACGCTCGACTCGCGCTGCTCGTCTCGCTTGGCCTCGCCGACCACCCGCTTCGCGGGTACCCGGCCGACTCAGACAGCGCGCGTCGGAGCCGCACACCGCTCGCCCAGCGCGCTTCGTCACGCGTCGTCACCCTTCACGCGCTTGCGGCGCCGCGGTTACAGCGCGATGCTCTACGCGTGCTGATGCGCCTGCGGACGTGCGTTCTCATCCTCCTGATCGTTGCAGTTCCAATATCCACCGGAACCGCGCAGGTGATCCGCGGGCGCGTGTTTCTCGCGGACAGCGTCATACCGGTCGCGGGGATCGTGGTGACGGCCGTGGGACCGCGCAACAGCACCGCCGGGGCGGCGCTGACGCGTTCGACGGGCGACTACGTCCTCCAGGTGAGCAATGGCGGCACGTACGAGCTCCGTGCGCTTCGCATCGGATACCGGCCGGCGGTCGTGGGTGGCGTCGCGGTGGCGGCGGGGGTGGGAGACACGATCGTGAGGAATATCTACCTCACGTCGCTCCCGGTTGCGCTGACAGCCGTGGATGTCAGTGGGGACGACGACTGCAGCCTGCGCGGGCGCGACGGGCAGCGTCTGCTGCGTCTGTGGGAGCAGGCGCGCGGCGCGCTTGCGGCGACGCACCTGTGGGAGCAGGGCGGCGCGCTCGACGTGCGTCTGATGACCGTGGTTGGTCGCCAGGACGCACCATCCCGCCCGACTGACTCGCTGTACGTCGAGGTGGACACGCTCACTGTGCGCGAGGTCATTGTCGACCGCGCGTTCGCCGCGACGCCGCCGGAGACGCTCATCGCCCGGGGATACGTCAGGACATCGCCGGACGACGAGCCGGTCTTCGACATGCCGAATGCGGAGACGCTGCTGTCGGACGCGTTCATCGACGGGCATTGCTTCGCGATCAGGAAACCTCCCGCCGGCGAGGACTGGATCGGGCTGGGGTTCCGGCCGCGCCGGACGATCAGGGGGGTGACGGACATCCGCGGCGTGCTGTGGCTGGACCGATCCACCGCGGAGTTGCGCCGCATCGAGTTCGAGTACGCCAACCTCCCGACGGGCGAGTACCGCATCTGCGACCTCAAGCCGCACGTGCCCTTGACGCCGGACCGAATGGGGGAAGTTCCGCCGTTCAAGCAGCCGCAACCCCAATGCCAGACTGCACGCAACAGGAACAACAGCCTTCGCCTTGGCGGGCACGCCGATTTCGTGCGTCTGCGCACCGGCGAATGGCTCGTCGCGAACTGGAACCTTCGCACACCGCCGGATCAGGGGCGTATCCGCGCCTTGCCGTGGAAGCACCGCCAGGTGAACCGCAGGACCGAGCGCTGCTGGGCCGGGCCCGGTTGTGTCACAGTGGTCTCCATGCGCCCACGGCTGGTCACGTCGACTGGGGTGATCACCGCCGTGGTTCGCGACGGCGAACTGCTCTACGAGAACGGTTCCGGATCCGCGCTGCTTGCTGCCGCTTCCGCACGGCAGGCCAGCAAGGGCCTCGCGTCGATTGAAGGTACGGTGCGGGACTCGGCGGGACGGCCGCTCGTTGGTGCTATCGTCCACAGCGAGCTCCCCGGGCGGGCCGTCTGGACCGACAGCACCGGCAGGTTCCGGCTCACTCTTCCGACAGGCCGCGTCACGCTCCATGTACGTTGCCGCGGGTATGAGTCGGCCCGGGAGGCAGTGGAGCTGACGCGGGCCGGGACGCGTGACGTCGAGTTCACGCTGCGGCGGGGGACGTGGTGATGCCGTCGCTCCAGGCGCGCGATTTCAACTTCACGAGTCTCAGCGAAGCCGTTTAAGGCGGCTGGGCGAGCGGTGTGCGGCTCCGACGCGCGCTGTCTGAGCCGGCCGGGTACCCGCGAA
>JBBDYA010000114.1:0-75368 GCA_040902005.1 Gemmatimonadaceae bacterium
GGCCGGTGGGCGTCCGCGCCGCGGTCGCGCGACGGACTCCGCCGCCTCGATGAGGCGTTCGCGCAGGCGGGCCTCAATGGCCTGCACCGGCAGCTCGAGGACCACTCCGGACACCGTTTCGACGCGCATCGCGTGCTCCGAGCGCGTTTCGATGGCCACGGCGGCGAGCGCCACTGCGCGGTGCACGGGCAGTCCCAATTCCGTGGCGAGCATGCGGGTCACCTCGACGGCAAGGAGCCCATCCTGGGTGATCCGACGGTCGACACCCTGGCGCCCGCCGCTGACGCCCGGAATCCGGTGGTGAGAGAGCAGATTGTCGATCCACTTGTGTGGCGCACCGACCGTAAGTGCTACAGTCTTCACGTCATAGGAGCGCACTATTAATATCCTATAAAACTAGGACAACCAATCACAGCTCCGATGGCTGTGGCTCTTGTAATCCTATTACCATAGGATAATAAGTGCAACGCCTCTCACACGGCATCGCGCCGGTGTCGCTCGGCGCCGCGTTGCCAAACCAGGCCAGACTGGTCCTTGTTCGACATGCACTCGAGCACTATGTGCTCATTCGGAAAAATCCTTTCGGAGGCAACACCATGCGTCTGATTTCCCCCGCAGTCCTTGCAACGGCGGCGGTTCTCTTCGCCGCGCCACTTCAGGCCCAGATGTCATTCGGAGCTTCGCTTGGCGCCGCAGTGCCCGTCGGCAGCAGCGCCGAGGGCCTGGACATCGGTTACAACGTGACCGCGCACCTCGGGATCAAACCGCCGATCGCACCACTCGGGCTGCGCATCGACGGCATGTTCAACTCCTTCGGATTCGACCCCGACGGCACGCTTAGCGTGATCGCGGGCACGGTGAACGCCACGCTTTCCGGCGTGGGCATGCCGATTCCGATGGGCTACCTCATTGGCGGGCTCGGGTTGTACCGCTCGAAGGCCAGCGTCCCCGGGTTTAGCGCCGAGCCGAACAGTGACCTCGGCTTCAACATCGGCGCGGGACTCAATTTCCCGCTCACCGGGTTCAGCACCTTTCTTGAAGCGCGCTTCCACTACGTGACTGGCGAGGTCGAATCCTTCAAGTTCATCCCGATTACGTTCGGCATGCGCTTCTAGGGGTCGCCCCCAAGCGGGCTGAAACTTGACGGGACGCACCTACGAACGTATTTGTAGGTGCGTCCTTTTTTGTATACAATCTTCCGGATCGGGATTCCGTCATGCGTCACCCCCGCCCGCTCGCCATCGTCGCGACTGCCTGCGTCATGTCCGCAGGCGCCGCCCTCCCCGTTTCCGCGCAGTTCTTCCACTCCGAGCCGGTGCGCACGGCGAGTGGCGGTGCTCTGCACATCGACTTCGGCGCGCGATACGCGCAGCCCGTGGGCGACTTCCGTTCTCACGTGAACGCGGCCTGGGGCGTGGGCGGCACGGTCCGCCACCCGCTCGGACGCCTCCGCGCGCTGGGAATACGCGGGGACTTCGCGATCCTGAACTACGGCATGGAGCGAAAGCGGGTGCCCCTCAGCTCCACGGTGAATCGCGTTCTCGTGGACATGCGCACCTCGAACAACATCGTGGTGGTGAGCGGCGGGCCGGAGCTGGCTGTGCCACGCGGGCCCATCCGGCCATACGTCTTTGGCTTCGTGGGCTATTCGTACTTCTACACGCGGTCGTCCGTGGGCGACGACGACAACAACGGCAGCTTTGCCTCCACGACCAACTTTTCCGACGGCGGACTGGCGACGGGGGCTGGCGGCGGCGTGCGCATTCCCCTCAACACGCGGCGTGTCCGCATGGCGATCGACGGCGGCGCGCATCTCACGCGGAGCGGCACGCGGACCTATCTGCGGCGGGGCGACGTGTTGGATCAGCCCGACGGCTCGATGACGTTCAACGCGCGTACGAGCACCGCCGACTTCTGGCAGTACCATCTGGGCGTGTCGTTCTCGCCACGCTAGAACAGTGGACTGTCATCCCGAGCCCCTCGCCACTGTCATTCCGAGCGCAGCGAGGAATCGGCAGTTGGCTCGGGGTAAACTCCGCGAGGGATCTGCAGTGCTTGATGTTTAGTCGCAGATTCCTCGTCGCTGCGCGACTCGGAATGACATTCATCAGAGCTTCCCGCCTACGAACGAATCGCCGCTCGCGCCGCCTCGAGCTGCTTTTGCACCGCCCGCGGACCCGTGCCCCCCTCGACCTCACGCTGCTCCAGGGAGTGGACCGCCCCCAGCGCGTCGAACACGTCCTTCCCGAACAGCGGGTGCGACGCCGTGAACGCGCTCAGCGGCAGCTCGTGCAGCTCGCACCGATCCGTCTCCATCTGACGCACGAGCCCGCCGACCGCCTTGTGCGCTTCGCGAAACGTCGCGCCGCGCCGCACGAGATAATCCGCCAGATCCGTTGCCATCATTGAACTCGATATGGCGGCGCGCATGCGCGCGGGCTGGAAGGTGCACTCGGCAAGCGTGCCGCCAAACGCGGGGAGCACCAGCAGCAGGGTGTCGACCGCGTCGAACAGCACCCGCTTGTCGTCCTGGAGGTCCTTGTTGTAGCTGGACGGCAGCCCCTTCATGGTGGCAAGCAGTGACACCAGGTCGCCGAGGAGGCGAGCGGCCGATCCGCGCGCCAGCTCCAGCGCGTCCGGATTCCGCTTTTGGGGCATCATGCTCGAGCCGGAGCTGAACGTGTCGCCAAAGGTGACGAATCCGAACTCGCTGGAGCCGTAGATGATCAGGTCTTCCGCGAAGCGCGACAGGTGTGTGCCCGCGAGGGCCGTGGCGAACAGCAGTTCCGCCACGAAGTCCCGGTCGCTCACCGCGTCGATGGAGTTGGGGGTCACCGACTCGAATCCGAGCGTTCCCTGGAGCAGCGTTCGAGAAACCGGGTACGCGCAGCCGGCCACGGCGCCGCTGCCCAGCGGCAGCGCCGCCGAACTTCTGTACGCCGCGCGCAGCCGCTGCCGGTCGCGCTCCAGCGGCCAGAAATGCGAGAGCATCCAGTGCGCTGCCGACACCGGAATCGCGCGCTGGAGATGCGTATAGCTCGGCATCACGGCCGATTCCAGGCCGGCGGCGGTTTCCACCATCCTCTGCTGCATGCGCCGCATGGCCGCATCCAAACGGCTGCACGCGTCCATCGCCCACATTCGCGTTGCCGTGGACACCTGATCGTTGCGGCTGCGTCCCGTGTGCAGCCGTGAGGCGACGTCGCCGGCCTCCTCGTGCAGCAGCCGGTCGATCATCGTGTGCACGTCTTCGTCGCCAGGCGCCGGCGCTTCGCCCGCGTCCAGCCGGTGAGCTACCGCGTCGAGGCCGGCCTCGATCGCCTTGCTCTCGTCGAGCGTGAGCACGCCCGCGCCCCAGAGGGCCACCGCCCACGCCTTGGAGGCCTGGAGGTCGTAGGGCCACAGGCGAAAGTCGACGCCGATGGAGCTGTTCAGCGCATCAAACTCCGGCGCTGGGCCGGAACCGAACCGCCCCCCCCAGAGTTTGTGTCCCCGCGCGGACGCCGCGGACAGGGCCGCCGTCGTCACGCGACGGCGAGCTTCGCTTCGACCTCGTCCTCGGTGACTTCCGAGGCCGCTTCCGCCGGCACCGGTCGTTCCGCGGTGCGAGCGGCCAGCTCCTGGTCCTTCAACGCACGAACACGCTGCGACAGCCCGTACAGGCGAATGAACCCGGCCGCGTCGCTCTGCTGATACACGTCGTCCTCGCCGAACGTGACGAACCGCTCGTCGTACAGCGCGTGTTCACTGGACCGTCCGCCGATCGCGACGTTCCCCTTGTAGAGCTTGAGCGATACGGATCCCGTCACGCGCTCTTGCGTGACGTTGACGAACGCGTCGTATGCCTCACGCTCCGTGGTCCACCAGCGACCCTCGTACACGAGGTCGGCATAGCGGGGCGCCAGGAGGTCCTTGGCCGCGAGGGTGCGGCGGTCCAGCACCAGCTGCTCGAGCTCCGAGTGGGCTGCGTAGAGCAGGGAACCGCCCGGCGTCTCGTAGACTCCGCGCGATTTCATCCCCACGAGCCGGTCTTCCACGAGGTCGATGACGCCTACACCGTTGCGCCCGCCGATCTCGTTCAGTGCCGTGAGGAGCGCGACCGGGTCCAGCCATTCGCCATTCACGGCGACCGGCGTGCCGCGGTCGAACTCGATGGAGACCATCTCCGCGACGTCGGGCGCGGACTCCGGCGTTGCCGTGAGCATGAGCAGATCGACGGGTGGCGACGCGGACGGGTCCTCCAGCACGCCCCCCTCATGGGAGAGATGCCAGATATTGGCGTCGCGCGAATAGATCTTCTCCTTCGTGGCGGCGACCGGGATGCCGTGCGCGGCCGCGTACGCGATCGCGTCCTCGCGGCTCCTGATGTTCCACTCGCGCCAGGGCGCGATGACCGGCAGATCCGGCGCGAAGCTGGCGTACGTGAGCTCGAAGCGCACCTGGTCGTTCCCCTTGCCGGTGCAGCCGTGCGCCAGCGCGTCGGCGCCGACCTTGCGCGCGACTTCCACCTGCCGCTTCGCGATGAGCGGGCGCGCCATGGACGTGCCGAGCAGGTACTTCCGGTTGTAGATCGCGCCGGCGCGCAGCGTCGGGAAGATGAAGTCGCTCACGAACTCCGCGCGCAGGTCTTCGATGTAACACTCCTCCGCACCGGAGGCGAGCGCCTTCTCGCGCACACCCTTCAACTCGGCGGCACCCTGGCCGATGTCGGCCGCCACGCAGATGACGCGGGCGTCGTAGTGCTCGCGTAGCCACGGGACGATGATCGAGGTGTCGAGTCCGCCGGAGTAGGCGAGGACGATGGTGCGGGGCATCGCAGGCTCCTTGAAGCGCCTTGGAAGATTATTCAGCGAGATGCATAAATAAGCACCCGGCCTCAGGACGTCAACCTCTCATTAGAGCTACCCGCCGGTGGCGAGCGCCGAGAGCCTGACCGTCACCTGCTGGCGGGCCCTGGGGGACCGGCAGATGACGAGGATAGTGTTCTCCCCCGCCACGGTGCCCAGCACCTCGCGCCAGCCCTCGGCGTCGATCGCCTCCGAGACGGGCTGGGCGCCGGAGGCGAGCGTGTGGAGCACGATCAGTTCGCCCACGCCGTCGAGGCGCGAGAACAGCTGGGGAAGGAGCGTTGCCAGGGAGGGAGCCGACTCGCTCGCGACAGTCTCGGGGAGCGCGTACCGCGCCCCGCCGTCCCCGTGCACCCGCACGACGCCCATCTCGCGCAGATCCCGCGAGATCGTCGCCTGCGTGGCCACGATGCGCTGCCGTTCCAGCAGCCCGCGCAGCTCCTCGTGCGAGGCCACGTCGTGCGCCCCGATGAGCTGGAGGATGGCCGCCTGTCGCGTTGCCTTCTTCGTCATGCCCGCCTGTGGGTGAATCCCGGGTTGACCCTGAGTGACTGTATTATTATACATTCCTCGTGAATAAGATACCCGTCGGTGTGCTCGGGGCCAGCGGATACGCCGGCCGCGAGTTGTGCGCCCTCGTCAATGCCCATCCCGGGCTCCGGCTGGCGTTCGCCACCGCGAACGAGCGGCGCGGTACCACCGCGCGCATCAACGGACGGGACGTCACCTACGTCGCGACGGAAGACGCACCCCTGGCGAGCGCCGAACTGGTGTTCAGCGCCCTCCCGCACGGCGCGTCGAAAGACTGGGTGGCGGCCGCCCGCGAGGTCGGGGCACGGGTTGTGGACCTGTCCAGCGACCTGCGCCCGGGCAACGGATGCGAGGGCGTGCCGTACGGGCTCACCGAGCTGGCCCGCGAGCGCGTGCGCGGCGCCGAGATCGTCGCCAACCCCGGCTGCTACCCCACGTCGGTGCTGCTTGCCCTGGCGCCCGCGATCGCCGCCGGCATCGTCGCGCCTGGCAGCGTCGTGCAGATCACTTCGGCGAGCGGCGTGAGCGGCGCGGGCAATTCGCCCAGGCGCGAGCTGCTGTTCGCCGAGGTGGCGCAGGACTTCCGCGCCTACGGCGTCGGCAACACGCACCGTCATCTGGCTGAAATGCGCGCAACCCTTGGGTTGTGGGGCGCGGACGTCGATCTTGTCTTCACGCCGCATCTTCTCCCCGTGGCCAGAGGCATCCTGTCTACGATCACCATCGAACTGAAGGAACACCTCGCGGACCCGGCCGCCATCTGGCGCGACGCGTTCGCCAACGAGCCGTTTCTCGAGCTGGCACACGAGCCCCCTGCGCTGCGCGAGGTGGTGCATCGGAACGTGGCGCGCGTGTCGGTCACGCCCCTCCCCGCCATGCGGCGTCCCGCGCTGCTGATCCTCTCCGCGATCGACAATCTGCTGAAGGGCGCGGCCGGTCAGGCGGTGCAGAATGCGAACCTGATGCTCGGACTCGACGAAACCGAGGGGTTGCCGGCATGACGCGCGTGCTGAAGATCGGCGGGCGCCCGCTGGCGGATCCGATGCTGGCGGCCACCATCGCCGAATCCTGGGACGCCGTGCAGGGAATGATCATCGTGCACGGCGGCGGCAACGACGTCAGCGCGCTCCAGCAGAAGCTCGGCGTCGCCTCGCAGTTCGTGGACGGTCGGCGCGTGACGAGCGCGCTGGACGTGGAGCTCGTGCGGATGGCGCTCTCGGGAACGGCGAACAAGCGCCTCGTGTCGGCGCTCGTGCGCGAGGCGGTCCGCGCGGTCGGGATCTCTGGCGAGGACGCCTCCCTGATCGCGGCGACGCCAGTGGATGCCGCCCGGCTCGGCCATGTTGGAGCGCCGCAGAAGATCAACACCTCACTGCTGATGCACCTGATCGATGGCGGCTACCTGCCCGTGGTGTCGCCGGTGAGTCGCAACGTGGCCATCGAGCTGGGTCCCACGCTGAACGTCAACGCGGACGATGCAGCCGCGGCGATCGCGATCGCGATCGAGGCGGACGAGCTGTTGATCGTGACCGACGTGGCCGGCGTGCTGGTGAGCGGCGAGCCGGAAGCGACGCTCACCGTCGCGGAGGCCGAGGGCCTGCTGCACGACGGCCAGGCCGCCGGCGGCATGCGGGCCAAGCTGTCCGCGGCCGTGGCCGCCCTGACGGGTGGCGTGAAGCGGGTTCGCATCGCTGACCTCATGGGCATCGCGGAGAGCGATCGCGGTACCGTGATCCTGCGCAACGCGGAGTAGCATGATGGCGGCACCGGCAATTGGAATCGGCCCGAGGGAAGTCAGCGCACCGTCGGCGGCGCCCAGCGCCGCGTCGGAATCGGCGCGGGGCGTGGTGCTCCCGACGTACAAGCGCGGGCCCGTGCAGATGGCGCGCGGCGAGGGGCTGTACCTGGTCGACACCGACGGCAACCGGTATCTCGACTTCGTGAGCGGGATCGCCGTGAACGCGCTTGGCTACGGTGACGCGGGCCTGGTGGCGACGCTGCAGGCGGCGGCCACGGAGCTCATTCACGTCTCGAACCTGTACTGGACGGCTCCCGCGGCGCGCCTGGCGGAGGCGTTCGTGGAACGGTCGTTCGCGTCGAAGGTGTTTTTCTGCAATTCCGGCGCTGAGGCGAACGAAGGCGCGTTCAAGTTCGCGCGCCGGTGGGCGCGCACCATGGGCGAGGCCAAGCGCGACATCGTCGCGCTGCGCGGTTCGTTTCACGGCCGCCTCTTTGCGAGCCTGGCGGCCACCGACCGCCCCGGATACCGGATGCCGTTCCGGCCGCTGGCGGGCGGGGTGAGCATCGTGGAGCGCAACATGGCCGATATCGAGCGGGCGTTGAGCGCGGATACCGCGGCGGCGTTGATCCTCGAACCGGTGCAGGGCGAGGGGGGCGTTCGAGTGCTGGACGAGGGGTTCGTGCGCGAGATCCGCGCGCTCACCCGCGAACGCCACGTGGCGCTCATCCTCGACGAGGTGCAATGCGGCCTGGGGCGCACGGGATCATTGTTCGCGTATGAGCAGCTTGGGGTGGAGCCGGACCTGCTGACGCTGGCGAAGCCGGTGGCGGCCGGGCTGCCGATGGGCGTGGTGCTGGTGAACGAGGCGATCGCCTCCGCCGTGCAGCCGGGCGATCATGGCACCACGTTCGGCGGAGGCCCGTTCGTGGCGCGCGTGGCGGAGTACGTGCTGGAGCGCTTGAGCGATCCGGCGTTGCTGTCCTCCGTGCGCGAGAACGGCATGTGGTTCGGTGCGCAACTGCGTGACCTGGCCAGCCGTACGGGACGCATTCGCGGCGTGCGCGGCATCGGTTACATGTGGGGCATCGATGTCATGGGCACCGCGGCGCACGTCGTGAGCGAGGCACAGGCGGCCGGATTGCTGGTGTGCGGCGCGGGGGAGTACACGGTTCGTCTCCTGCCGCCGTTGGTGGCCACGCGCGACGACCTTGCGCAGGGGATCGCGCTGCTGGAGCAGGTCCTGTGACGATCCTGATCCGGAGCGCCCGCATCGGCGAAGCGGATGCCATCGCGCGCCTCAACAACTTCTTCGCCGACCAGCACCTGATGCTGCGGCGCACGCCGGAGATGATCGCGCTCGCCGCGGACGACTACCTGGTGGCCGTGGACGAACGGGGTCGCGTCCTGGCCTGCGGTGCACTGAAGGAATACTCACCGTCGGTGGCGGAAGTGGCCGCGATCGCCGTGTCGCCCGACGCCCAGGGGCTCGGACTGGGCCGGAGCATCGTGGCCGCCGTGGAAGCGCTCGCGCAGAAGCGCGGCGTACCCGCCGTGTTTGCGCTCACCCTGGAGCCCCGCTTCTTCGAGGCCCTGGGCTACCAGCGCGTGGATCGGGCGCGCTACCCCGAGAAGATCCGCCGCGACTGCATCGGCTGCGTGCGCCGGTTCGCGTGCAACGAGACGTGCTTCGCGAAGGCGATTGCGGACATCACACCCGATGGACGGAAAGTCGCCGCGTGAGCGGCTGCTGAGCGCGTTCGACGAACTGCGTTTCGGCCCGCGGGGCACGCTGAACCTGCGCGAGGGTCTTCCGTCGGCGAAGGACGCCACCGCTCGCGCCGAGGCATGGCTGCGGGAGCACCAGGTGCGCGGCACGAAGGAGGCCCTGATCGTCACGGGGCGCGGCAATCAGAGCGTGGACGGTGTGGGCGTGGTGCGCGGGGCGGTCGAACGGTTGTTGTTCTCGCTCCGCCGCCGCGGCGTCATCGCGTCACACCAGGAGCACAATCCCGGTGCGTTCGCGGTGCAGCTGGCGCCGATCCGGGCGCTGGTGGACGCGCCCGCGCGACGCCGCGAGCGGGGAGCCCCCCCCCCAGCGGAAGGCGGCGTCATCCCGGGAGTGTCGCCCATGGCGGAGACACTGCTGCGCGAACTCGCCGAGTGTTCGCTTTCCGCCCTCGGCGTGAAGGCGGATGCGTCGAACGTGGTCGATGAGATGCACCGGCACCTGCGCGCGATCGTTCCGGGACTGCCGGGCGGAGCGCAGATGGATGACCGGCTGTGCGACGCACTGCGCGCCGCGATCGCCGAATACGACTGATCGCGGCGTCCGCGACCGTCGGTTCCGAGTGCCCTGGCTACCGCAGCCAGGAAATCAGCAGTCCGATCGCGACCCCCGCGACGATCCCCACCCACCAGTAGCGCTGCGCGATCGTCCCGCGCGGGCTGCCGGTCGGGCCGGTGCCCGTTCCCACCCTGCGCACGCCCCTTGGCGACGAGCGCCGCCTGGCGATGTACGCGCGCGGCAGCTGGCGGCCGGAGTCCGCGCGGCCGACTGGAGCGGCACCAAGCACCGGGCGCGGCATGCTGGTCGGGGACCGACGTCGCGGGGGCGCGTCCACGGCCACCGGCAGCGCCTCGGCGAGGGGCTCCATGGCGTCGGGCGTGACAGGGCGCCGCACAGGCGCCGATACGGCCGGCGTCGCCGCGTCCGTGGCGCGCGGAGGTGAGGCGGCGTCGAGCGTGACGCGAATCGAATGATCCACCACCGGCGACCGGGCCCGGGGTGGTTCGTGTTCGCGCACCCGCGCTCGTGCCGCGTTGGGCAGGACGCCGGCCGCCACACCCGCGCACGCGCATCCGAGCCGGACCGCAGGGTCCACCAGCGCCCGGGTCTTCGCCAGCAGATGCTGCGCGATCTCCAGGACGATGTCGTCGCCCGCGGTCTCGATGAGCTCGACAGCCGATGCACCCTGGCGGAGGGCATGCGCGGACGGCGCGCCGCCCGGCTCGGAGTAGAAGCGGCGGCGATCGGGGGGGAGCACGGAATCGAACTCCGTTGGCTGCTGCGTGACCGCAATGTCACGCTCCACCAGGGACGCGAGGAGTTCGTCTGGTGTGAGCCAGTTGTCGACGCTCGCGTGCGATCCGGCGGCGCATGCGCCGGCGAAGGTGATGCGCGGACGGGCGGGCGCATACAGCGCGCGGAGGTACTCGGCCGCCGCCACCGGAGGAGGCACGAGGCACAGGAGCAGGGAAGCGATGGAGTCGCCATGAGGCGCCAGACGGCTCGCCACCAGCGGGCAACTGCACTGCACCATCGGCCCGTCCGCCTGCTGCATGCGATCGAGGGCGCGTGCGGCGATCAACTCGTCACCCCAGCTGGACGGAATGACCAGGTCGTATCCCGCGCGGAGGCAGGCGTGCGCCAACTGCACGGGCGTTGCCGGCCCCGCGGCGAGCACCGCGTCCATGCCAAGGATGAGAAGCGAAGGAGTGGTCGTAGACAGCAAGAGAGGCGCCGAAATCAGGGGCTGTCAAGAGCGGCCCAGACATTGCAACCCCTTGCCGCGTCACACGAAGCGAGTGAGGATGGCCCTGGAGCTGCAGCAGCTGGCGAATGTAACGCGACTGTTGCCCACAACGGTGGATGCGTTGCTGGGGTACGCCGCCCGTGCGAACTGGCCATCCGGCTTCGCAATCTATCAGCGGGGTGCGCCAGCGGACGGCATCTTCGTGGTGGTGGAAGGGCGCGTTGTGCTGCGCAGTCGCGTGCGGGCGGGGCGCGCATTCATCCCCTGGATCGCCACCGCACTCGAGACGTTCGGCGCGGAAGGGTTGTCGGCCACGCCGCGCTATTCCACCGAAGCGCGCGCCGACGACGAGAGCACCACCCTGTTTCTCAGCACGACCCGCTTTCGCTCGTTTCTGCGCGAGCAGCCACACCACGCGACGGCACTCGTGGCGCAGGTCATGAGCGAGCGCGCCCTGCTCCTCGAGCGGCTGCGCGAGCTCACCACGATGAGCGTCGAACAGCGCCTCGTTGTCGCGCTCGTTCGGATGGCGACTTTCGATACCTTCATGCGGCCGGACGGATATCTCGAGCTCAACACCAGTCGCTATCGCCTGCTCTGTGAGCTGGTGGGAGCCACGCGCGAATCGGTATCGCTCGTGATCGGGCGGTTGACCGGCGAGGGTGTCATCGAGCGGAAGGGCAGCACGTATCTCGTGCATCCCGAGCGCCTCCTGAGCCGGGTAGAGGAGTTGCCGATGGACGACCTGCTCACCGCCGGCCCGGACACATTCGCGAGTCTCCTGCCGCGCTCGTGAGGCAAGGGCGGGGGTGCGCGGCGCGCGCCACAGGCGTGCTCCGGTAGTCCAAACGCTCGTTCCGGAGCGGCTGCCGCGATGATCGACGCGCGGTGGACTCCTATATTTATTCCATCATGCTTTCCGCCGACGAGCTCGCGAGGTATGGACGCCAACTCGTGTTGCCCGAGCTTGGTGTGGCGGGGCAGGAGCGCATTCGCCGCACCCGCGTGCTCGTCGTTGGCGCCGGGGGTCTCGGTTCACCAGCGGCGCTCTACCTGGCTGCCGCGGGCGTGGGCACACTGGGCATCGTGGACGACGACGTCGTCGAGATCAGCAACCTGCATCGGCAGGTGCTGCACGGCACCGCGGACCTTGGGCGCAGCAAGGTGCACTCAGCCGCGGACGCCCTGGCTCGGCTGAATCCGCTCGCCGAGCTGCGTCAACACACTGAACGGCTCACCGCCGAAAACGCGGAGGGGCTGATCGCGGACTACGACCTGGTCGTGGACGGCTCGGACAACTACGCCACCCGGTATGCGGTGAATGATGCCTGCGCGGCCCTGGGCACGGTGTGGGTGTACGGCAGCGTGGAGCGCTACTCGGGTCAGGTGTCGGTGTTCGGGGCCCCTGACGGTCCATGCTACCGCTGCGTGTTTTCAGATCCGCCAGCGGCCGGATCCACCGCCAGCTGTGAAGAGATCGGAGTCCTGGGCGCGGTGCCCGGCGTTGTCGGCTCGCTCCAGGCACTCGAGGCGCTGAAATGGATCACGGGCATCGGCGAACCCCTCGTGGGGCGCTTGCTTCAGATGGACTTTCTTACCGGCCAGATGCGCACCGTGCGCTTCGGCAAACGCGCCGGCTGCCGAGCCTGTGGCGGCCGACATCGCAAGGAGAACGCGTCAATGGGCACGAAGGACACCACCCCCAACGTCCCGCTTGACGTGCAACCGGAGGAGGTCGCGGGTCTCATCTCGGGTGCCCAAGGAGAGGGGGTGGGCATGCGGCTGCTGGACGTCCGCGAACCGTGGGAACTGGCGCGAGCGCGTATCGGCGACGCGCAGTCCATGCCGATGAGCGCGCTGGGCGACAAGGTGGACTCGCTGGATAAATCGCGCGACTACGTCGTGTACTGTCACCACGGCAGCAGGAGCCGGATGGCCACGGAGTGGCTGCGCTCGCTGGGATTCCGCGCGCGAAATCTGGCTGGTGGCATCGACCGGTGGAGTCGCGAGATCGACCCTGCCGTTCCCCGCTACTAGGTCGGCAATGATCGGCGCGGCGCTCGCCATCGTCGGCGCGTTGGCGGTTGGCGCGCGTGCGGTGTACCCGCGCGTGCTCGAGTACCGAGCGTCGCGCCGCCGCCCCCCGCGTGCCGATGGCGTGATCGCGGGCGCGGCGAGCATCGCGCGACACCGGGCGGATGCGCCGGGAGTGCTGTTGCTGCATGGCGGTGGCGACACGCCGCAGGTGGTCGGCGACCTGGCAGAGCATCTGTATTCCGCCGGCTTCTCCGTGCGCGCCCCGCTGCTACCCGGACATGGCAGGGCGCTGTCAGCCCTGATGGATGTCTCCGCCGCCGATCTGCACGCCAACGTGGAGAAGGAGTATTCCGCGATGCAGGCGACGCATGACTGGGTGGCGCTCATCGGGCTCTCCATGGGCGGCGCACTGGCTGTTCGCCTGGCGGCGGCGCGTGAGGTTCCCGCGCTCGTGCTGCTCGCTCCGTATCTGGACATGCCCGCGCCGATACGGCGGCTGGCGGCCGCGGCCGGGCTGTGGGGCTGGGCGCTACCCTACTTTCCGTCGCGTGGCGACCAATCCATTCGTGACCAGCAGGCGGCGGCGCAGACGCTCGGGCACGGCCTCCTGACCCCGGCGCTTCTGCGAGCTCTGTACGACATCACGCGCGCGGTAGACGAAGCGCTCCCGAAGGTGAGCACTCCGACGCTGTTCATTCAATCACGCGAAGACAATCGCATCTCCGTGGAGAGCGCCGAGCGCGCCTTCGCGCGGCTCGGCTCCCCGGAGAAGCGTCTGGTGATGACCGCAGGTGCTGGCCACGTGATCACTGTGGACTACGGCCGCGAGCGGGTGATGGAGCTGTGCGCCGAGTGGCTGCACGCGCATCACGTCAATCCGAGCGCACCCGGTCCACGAGGTTCTCGCCAAGACCCCTGAGCGTCTCGACGCCGGCGGACACCGCTCCCGAGGCCTGCGCCACCACCTCACGTGTCACGCGCTTGACGCGCGCCACGGGCGACTGGCGCTTGCGACGGCTGCTTGCGGACTTCTTTTTCGTGGCGCGGCTCTTCTTCGCTGCGGATGTTCGGCGACGCGCCGTGCTCTTGCGCGCGGACGGGCGCTTCGGTGCCTTCTTCTTCCCGGACGCCTTCTTTGCCTTTCTTGCCATGGGGCCAACTCCTTTGACGCGAAATGAGGACCGTACGGCAACAGCAAGATTCAGGCGCACACCGACGAGCCCGCACGCGCGGTCAGGGTTCCAGTCCGAGCGGCCACGGAATCTTCCTGGAAAACGGTCGCCCGAAGACCGCGGCGAGCACCGGACTGGGATCCGCCAGTTGTGAGACGACATCGATCCGGTCGGCCAGATGCAGGGGGCGCGTGAACTCGCGGTATCGATCGTAGCCATGGCAGAAGCACATGGGTCCGCGGCGCGTGAGGCGGCCCAGCCAGATGTCAGGCAATCCCAGCCAGGTGAACAGGTAGAAGCCGTTGAGCTTTGCGCTGGCGGGCAGGTCCCTCTCGATGAGCCCTCGCGGAAGCGATCCGTGCTTGCCCCACTGAATGTTGACCAACGCCGGTCCGCGGTTCCCCCACGGCGTGTGCAGGATCACGCGGTGCCAGTACGTCCACAGGTCCGTGGGCGCGCCGGTGCTGTCGTAGCCCACCCATACCACCTCCTGATCGGTGGGGACGGTGAAGGGAATCCAGGACCCGTGCACGTCGTCGCGCCAGAGCAGGTGATAGGCGATGACGCGCGCGGTAGGATGTACCACGGCCACCACGCGTTCCAGCGGAAACCACTCGTCGCGCTGGAGGAAGAGAATGGGCGCGAGCGATCGCGCGATTCTGGCCGCCGGATCGTCGGGCGCGAGTGCGCCTTGGAGCGGGATTGGCTCCACCGGACGTGGCGGAATTCTGGCCCTCGGCCCGCAGGCCGTGAGCGCGAAGGACGCACAGATGAGCACGTCACGCATCCTCATGGTACGTCGCAACTTGAATGTTGTCATTCCATTAGACGATTAGGCGGTTACTTGAGAGCTTCTCCGGGCGTCCTTCTGGCAGAGGTCCGGTGCCCGTGAATTCCGGACCTGTCGTTCAGCAGCATCAGGAGGAAGTCCCCATGCGGAAGCCGCGCCCGGCGACGTTCAATCCCGCGCAAGCATTGCAGCTCATTGCGAGAGATCGAACCGGCTCAGCCCTCAGTTGTCCCACCTGTTCGGGGCAGATCCACCGACACCCCGAATACCTACCGCCGCCGCCGGGCGCGCCGGTGACGCTGAAGTGCGCGGCCTGCGGCCGCATTGCCCGCTACGTCGCGGCGCGCGCCGAACAGCTGGCGAGCTAGCTAGAGCACACGGCAGACCGCGGTTTCGCGGTCTGCTTTCTGCTGTTCTCGGCCCGCCTCGCGGGCCGCGCAGTGCATGGAACTTGCCTTCACCGCTGTCCGAGTGGCCCCAGCAATTCTTGCGGGGCGCAACAAGGACACGAGGAAGCTCCAATGGCTCGCATCACCGGCACCGTGAAGTGGTTCAACGACGCGAAGGGCTTTGGATTCCTTTCGCGCGAGGGTGGACCCGACGTGTTCGTTCACTACAGTGCGATCGAGGGTGGCGGATTCAAGTCGCTTGCCGAGGGTGATCGCGTGGAATTCGAGATCGTGCAGGGACAGAAGGGACCGCAGGCGTCCGACGTCACGAAAGTGACCTGATAGCGCGAACGCAGGGGGGGGGCCAGGTGGAGCAGGAAGCGGTGGGAGGACCCGTGGAGCGCCGGTCTGCCGAGCGCCTTTTTCACCGGGACCTGCCCGGTGGCGGCTACGTAGCCATCGAGCTCGCTGACCGGGGTCAGATGATTGAAGGGCGCGCCGTGCGCGTCATCGTCGAGCGTCGATCGGACCGGGCGCGCCGCGCGGGACATCCACCGCCAGTGATCGTCGAGGAAGGTTGGCGTCCGGAGCGCGGGCTCGGCGACCTCTACCGCATTGCCTGCGACAATGTGGCGATCGCGCGCGGGTTGCTCGGGCTTCCACGCGCGGACTAGCGCGCCGGGCCGCTACTCGAAGAGATCGAAGCGCACGCCGCGCCGCGCTCCGCGCCGCCGCCGTGGTGCGTAGCGAAACAACTGCGCGGGGCGCCCGCGACCCTCGCTGCGCCACTCGTCCGTGGGTTCCACGAGAAACGCGGACTGGAGCGCTCGGCGAAAGCTCGCCTTGTGCAACGGCCGGCCGAGGAGCAGTTCGTACACGGACTGCAGGTCGCTGAGCGTGAACGTGTCCGGCAGCAGTCGGAACGCCAGGGGCGACTGATCCACCCGCCTCCGAACGGCTTCCACCGCAGCGTCCACGATCGTGCGCTGCCGTGAGGGAAGGGTCGGCAGGGTGCGCACCCCGGTCCATTCCGCGTTCTCCACGAACCGGTCGTCGAGTCCGTGGGGCACCAGTCCGACGAACGCGATGGACAACTGCGCGTCTCCCGGGTGGCGTCGTGTGTCGCCATGCGTACCAACCTGCTCGAGCGCCGCCGGCGCCACGCCAAGCGCGCTCGTGGCCACGCGCACCGCGGCATCTTCCGGCGGCTCGCCGAGCCGGGGCGCGTCCCACGGAATGGTCCAGCGGTCGCGCGCGCGGGCGTCTCCGCGCAGCAGCAGGACGGCCAGCGTATCCTCTCTCGGGGTGAGCAGCACGACATCGATCGCGGCGGTGAGCGACCGGACAGCGGGCCGCGACAGGACGAGCGAGCGCTCACGCATCGGTCGAATTAGTAGCATGTGGCTACTAAAGTCAAGAGCCCGCCGCACGACAGAAAACTTCGTCGCGCGCGGGCTCGAATTGCGGAAGGGGATAATACCGGGAACGTCGGTCGGGAGCAACGACCAAGATCACCAAAAAAAAACGAAACGAGCCTGGACTCTTACCGCGGCCGCACGCGCTCTCAGCGCGATGTACGCGCCTGGCGCTGTTCTCCGTCGCCGAGTCGCAGAGATGGCGGGATACTGACAGGCAGGCGGCCGGTAATGTCAGTCAGACCGAGCAGTGCGCGCGCCGCGGCGCGCTGCGACGGAGGAAAGCCGCCCCATGCGACGAGATACGCCGGCACGAACGGGACCTGCTGATAAAAATATGGATTGCCGAACGCGACGACGATTGTGCGCGGATTGACCGCCACAGATGCGTGCACCAGATCCACGATCGGGCTGGGCGCATTCACGTCGGACACGCGCGTGCCCTGCGAGAGATACGATCCGATGATGACGTGCTCCGCGGAGTCCGCGAGCGCGGATATCGCGGCAATGCCGGCAATGGGATCGGCCGCATCTATCCAGAGCGATCGCACATCCGCGCCCGCGCGCAGCTCGGCATCGAATGTCGCGCCGGCGCCCAGGTCCTGTCGGGAGGAGATGGTCACGGACAGGACGCGGGGGCGGGAGCCACTGTCTGCTGCGAGGGGAACCAGTCGCAGCGAGTCCCTGGCCAGCGTGATGGAGCGCTCGGCGATGCGATCGGCTACCGCGAGATGCGCAGGTATTCCGACGATCGCACGCGCGGCGTCGAGGCTTACCATCGGATTGGCCGCAAGTCCCAGCGAGTGCTTCACTTCGAGAATACGGCGCACCGACGAGTCGACGCGCGCTTGTGTGAATCGCCCTTCCTGCACGCCGGCGACGACGGCGTCGATCGCCGTGGTCACGTCCAGCGGCATGAGCAGCACGTCGTTTCCCGCAACCACCGCCAGCTTCACGACTTCGGCGAGTCCGGGCGAGTTGATCGCGCCATACGTCCCGGTCAGCGAGGCGGTTGTATCCGCGGGACGCACCCTGGCGAGCACGCCGTTCATGTCGAGCGCGTCGGTGATCAGCAACCCCCGGAATCCGAGCTCGCGCCGCAGCAGGCCCGTCATCACCGTGGGTGACAGCGTGGCCGGCAACGGGCTGGTGTCGAGCGCCGGAACCACGCCGTGGAATGTCATGATCGCGTCGACGCCGTCGGCGATCGCGCGGCGAAACGGCGCGAGTTCCACGCTGTCGAGTCTGGAACGGCTGGCGTTGACCTCGGTAATCTGGAGGTGCGAGTTCTGATCGGTGTCGCCATGCCCGGGAAAGTGCTTGGCGGTGGCGGGCATTCCGTGCTCCTGAAGGCCGCGGATGAGTGCCGAGCCGAGCGACGACACGAGCGCCGGCTCCTCGCCGAAGGAGCGTGGTCCGATGACCGGATTGCCCGGATTGTTGTTGACGTCGAGGACGGGGGCGAACGCCATATGCACGCCCAGGGCGCGTCCCTCGATCGCGGTGATCCTTCCCTGCTCGAACGCGAGTGCCGCGTCGCGCGTGGCGCCCAGGGCCATCTGCTGCGGAAAGAGCGTGGCGCCGCCGAGGTAGATCCCGTTGGGCAGGAAGTGGCCGCCGCGGGTGCGGAAGCCAGCACCCGCCTCGTAGTCCGCGCCGAACACCAGCGGCACCGTGGCGAGGCGCTGCATCGCGTTGACCTTCGCCGCCGTTTCGATCGGAGAGCCGATGGACATGACGAACCCACCGACCCGCTCGGTGGTGATCAACCCGGCAACGCGCTCCCAGCCGCGGGACTGAGCCGGGGTGTAATCGCCGAACAGCTGCGGCCAGACCAGCTGCGCTGCCCGCTCTCGCGATGTGAGTGTCGCGAGGACCGAGTCGGCCCAGGCGGAAGCCCCTGCGTTGTGGGGGGGCGCCGGCGCGTGCGCGGGGGTGGCGGGGGTGGTGCACGCCGCCAGGATCAGCGCGACGACGCCCATCGGCGCGGCGCCGCTACCAGGTGATCGAGCCCTGCTTGCTGGTGTCCACATCCTCGGAGTCGCCCGTTCCAAAAAGGAAAGACTGCATGTTCTTCGTGAGGAAACTCCGTGCCTGGGGATCCATGACGTTGAGTCCGTAGTGGTTGATCAGCATGGTCTGCTGCTTCAGCCACAATCCCCAGCATTCCGTGCAGATCCCCTCGACGACCCGGGCGCCGATCGGCCCGGGAAAGGGCGCGCGCTCGAATCCGGCGCGCGTCTCCTTGCAGCGGACGCAGGTTACGTCAGGCAACGCTGTCGGGGTGGGGCAGTGGAACGCAAAAGTTACGAGCGAGCGTACTCCACCTTGGCCAGGCGAAGCATCTGGAGCAGTCGGATGTAGAGCCATCCGATGTCGAACTCGTACCACTTGGCCTTGAACTTGGCCGACCTGGGATCCGCGTGGTGGTTGTTGTGCAGCTCTTCACCGCCCAGCCAGATGGCGATAGGCGAGATGTTCCGGCTCTCGTCCTTCACCTCGAAGTTGCGGTAGCCGAGCGCGTGGCCCACGCCGTTCACGATGCCCGCGGCCCAGAAGGGGATCCAGAGCATCTGCACGCCCCACACGATGGGTCCGACGAAAAAGCCGAACAGGTACACGTCGATGCCGAGCATCAGCGTGATGCCCACCCAGTTGAGGGGGGTCAGCACGTGACGTTCGATCCAGTCGTTCGGCGTGCCCTTGCCGTACTTCTCCAGCATGCCCGGCTGGCGGATGGCCTTTCTATAGTAGAACGCACCCTTCAGGACGATGTTGCGGAGCCCCTCCATGAGAGGGCTGTGCGGATCGCCTTCACGGTCGGCGAACGCGTGATGCTTCCGGTGGCAGGCCACCCACTCCTTGGTGACGATGGCCGTGGTGAGCCAGAGCCAAAGGCGCATCGGCAGCGCTGCGATGGCGTGCAACTGCACGCCGCGATGCGTCTGTGCGCGATGCAGGAACAGCGTGACGCACACGTTGGTGATGTGGCCGGCAACGACAATGAACAGCACGGGCATCCACCACTTCGAAGCCAAGGCCCCAAACTCCAGCATGTTGATTTCGTCCTTTCTTTTTTGTGATTTTCGACAGCTTGGAAATCTAACCCCGTGCGGGAATTGGGGCTACGACGCCACCGCCAGCGGAAATCGGACGGGCGACCGCGATCTCCTTGACTCTCGTGCGCGGCTTTCGGTCACCCGGTATGGAGGTTGAAACTGTAGCGCTGGTCAGGTTACGTCTGAGCATGCCCAGGCGCTCCAATTCTCCCCATGCAGCGCGCTCGACGGTACCCGCCGTGAACACGCGAGCGAGCGCGGCCGGCACCACCCGCTATGCGGAGCGGTTCGCATCCGGCTTCGTTCCCGATTTCTTCCGCGCCTCGCGCGCGGGGCTCACACTCTCGTCCGTGGCCTTCGGCACGTACCTGGGCGACAGCGACGACGCCACGGATGATCTGTACGCCGGATCGGCGCGCGAAGCGTTATCGAGCGGGATGAACGTGGTGGACACCGCGATCAACTACCGGTGTCAGCGGTCCGAGCGGGTGATCGGGCGCGTGCTCCAGGAACTGATGGGCGAAGGGGTGCTTCGTCGCGACGAGGTGGTGCTATGTACGAAGGCGGGATACGTCCCGATGGACGGCGCGCCGCCGGAGTCGCGTCAGGCGTACGAGCAGTATCTGCGCACCGAGTATTTCGATGCAGGGGTGCTGCGCCCGGAGGACCTGGTTGGCGGCGGTCACTCGATCGCGCCCGCGTTTCTCGAGAACCAGCTGCGGCGCAGCATGCGCAACCTGGGCGTGCAGAGCATCGACTACTTCTACATCCACAATCCGGAGCATCAGCTCACGGCGATCACGCCGGCGGAGCTTTCGACGCGGCTGCGCGCGGCGTTCGAGACGCTGGAGAATCTCGTGGCCGAGGGCGCGATCGGCGCGTACGGATGCGCCACGTGGAACGGGCTGCGGCTGCCCGCCGGAAGCAACGGACACCTGTCGCTGTACGAGCTGGCAGCGCTTGCCGGGGAGGTGGCCGGCACGGACCACCATTTCCGGATTGCGCAGCTCCCGGTGAACCTGTCGATGTCGGAGGCGGTGCGGGTGTCCACGCAGCGGGGCGCGCGCGGGCGATTGGTGCACGTGGTGGACGCGGCGGCCGAGCTGGGGATCGACCTGGTGGTAAGCGCGCCGCTGTTGCAGGGGCAGCTGGCCGAGGGGATGCCCGATCAGGTGCGTGAGATGTTCCCCGGGAAGACGGACGCGCAGCGCGCGCTGTCGTTCGCGCGCGGAGTTCCGGCGGCCGTGACCGTGGCAGTGGGGACGAGGACCGCGGCTCACGTGCGGGAGAATCTCGCGGGCGTTCGCGTATGACGCGGATGTACGCGGATGGACGCGGATGCACGCGGATGACGCGGATTTACGCGGATGCGCCCGTTTGCGGGGCGGGCTGTCGGGTGATCGCCCCCCTCTGACCGGTGGCTCGCCACTGGTCGTGAGCCGGTCCGCGCCGTACGTTCTGTACCCCGCCCCGACGGCGCCCGGATGTGATCGGCTAAGTGCAGATTCCGCGCGTTGTTACGTACCGGAGTGACGGGAGCGCCGAGGCGAGTAACGCCATGTTGACGGCGGGGGCGCAGCTTCGGTGCGGAGATTCGGGTCAGGCGACAAAGTCAGTCCAGCACTTCTACCAGGAGTACGGCAATGAGGGCGCAACAGGGCAGGAAGCGTGGATTCACGCTCGTTGAAACCGTGGTTACAGTTGGGATCATTGCCGCACTTGCGGCTGTGGTGTACCCGAGCGTCGTGAAACAGTTCGACAGTGCCGATCCCACCAAAGTTGCGGAGGATCTCAACAGCATTCGCACCGGAATGGAGATGTTTGGTGTGAACGTAAGGCCGCAGTCGCCGGGTGACATTGAGGATCTTCTCATTCAGCCTGACGGCGCCGACTTCAGCTCGGTGGGCGTGGCCTATACCGCGTCCGAACAAGCGTCCTGGAATGGCCCATATCTGACTGCTTCCGTGTCGCCAGCGATAGGGCAGTACGACGCCGCAATTGTGACCGGTTTCGGTGGTACAATAGTCAACCGAACACCGCTGTTCGATCTCACTGAGGCGGGCGAGTTCACAGTGTCTGGAGACACGCTATACGACGTGAGTCCAACGACAGACGCGTCGTTCGTTGCGGTACGTATTACCGGACTGAGCGGCGTCGCCTTCAATGCCGTAAACCTGTTACTCGACGGTCCGAACGAGGATGACGTTACTGAGCGGCGGACGCTCGGCAGACTGAGGTGCCCTCAAGTGGCCTACGCGGATAACGACGCAAGCTGTGCAAACGCGTATTATCTGGCTGTACCGACCCGTCAATAGGACCTGATTCTGTCTATCGCTCGCCGCGGACCATTCTCCGCGGCGAGCCTCTTCTGCCTGATCGTGTATAGTCCGATGGGCACCCGCACTCAGGCATGTAGTGGTTGAAGAAATGAGACGTCGCACCGGCTTCATGCTGATCGAGATCGTTGTTGCGATCGCGATTCTTCTGCTGCTCGCCGCCGCGATTACGCCGGTTTTGCTCGGCGGCATCGACGCGGCGCGCATCGAGACAGGCTCCAAGGTGCTGGCCAACGTCGCCGCCGCCGTGCAGGCGTTCGACGACGACATCGGTTCAGGCGCGGGTCCGCTAGCGAATCGATCCGAGTACCCCGGCGAACTGACGCAACTCGTGACGGCGGTCACGACGGCGCAGGACAACGTCTGCAACCGCGCGTACGACACCGGTGACGTGGGCGCGTGGAACGGACCCTACCTCGCGCAGTCCGTGGCGCCCACCGGAATCAAGGCAGCGATCGGAACGATCAACAACACCACCGTCCTCCTGAACGCCACGACGATGGCGCTGCGGGTTCCCCTCGTGACGTTCGAGGACGCGGTGGCGTTGAACGACCTCGTGGACGGAGATGGCAACACGGTGACCGGATCGCCCACCGGAAGCGTCCGGTTCGGTGCGGCGGATGGTGACGGACTGGTGACCGTGGATTACGCGGTGCCGATCCAGTCCTGCTGATGGACCGCCGCCGGATTCGTCTCCGTCCGACTCTGGTCGCGCGACGCGGCTTCACGCTCGCGGAGGTCATTGTCAGCCTGATACTCATCGCTGCGCTCGGCGCGGTGCTGGTGCCGCAAGTGGTACAGCGCCTGCGCGATGGTCAGGCGGCCGCGATCGCGAACAACCTGAACGGCATCCGGACGGCACTGCTCGAGTACCGCAAGGCGATCGGACGGTATCCGTCGCAGCTCGCGTATCTGGCGACGCAGCCCACCCCGGGAGCCACGGATCTGTGCGCGCGCAACGTTCCGATCGATTGGAGCGCGATGTGGCGAGGTCCGTACCTCCAGCAGGCAATCGGGGCGAGCGGCGTGAGCGTCAGAGACGCGACAATTCTCAATGCGCTCCGGCGTGAACCGGCCACCATTCCCCTGGGGCTGCTCGCCAACTTGTTCATCGACGTAACGAGCGTGGACCAGGACGTGGCGGAGATCATCGAGCGAAGCTTCGATCCCACGGTCGATTTCGCCGCGGGAACGATTCGCTGGGTGGCGACGGGCGGCGGGCAGGGAACGCTCAGCCTCGTGATGCCCGTGAGGGGATGCTGATTCGGCCCAGCCGGGCTATGCACGCTCCGCGTCGCGAAGTTCACGAACGGAATCCAGTATCCCCGGCTGGTCCTTTGCCGCGGCCAGCGGCTCCAGCCTTCCCAGGATAGCCTCCCAGTCGAGCTGGTTGCCGCGGCGCCTGGCAATGCCAACCAGGTCGGCCCGGTCGCGCGGCCGGTCGGCGAACGCCTTGAGCACGAACAGGTCTTCGGCGCTGCACAGCCGGAGAGTGGTACCTGGTTCCAGCTCAGCCAGCGCCGCGCGGTCGATCATTTCCGATTCGAATGGCAGCGCCGCAAGGGCAACGTCCACTTCGATGCCCTGTGACGTTGCCAGCAGGAGCACCCGGTGCACCAGCGCGAATGCGCGCGCATCCGCGATGCGGCCCGCGTACGCGCCGAGCAGTGCGTCGACGACCGCTTCCTCACCACCGAATCCGGTGAAGACGGAGATGTCGATATCGCGAGTTGTGCGGGGCTCGCCCCAGTGTTGCACCGCGATGCCCCCGATGAAGCAGAAGCGCAATTTCCGCGAGTCCAGCGCCGTCTGGAGGGCCGCGGCCTCGCGAAAGAGATGGATCACCGCCGCAGCCGCTGAAAGATCGCCTGCTGCATCACGAGTCCGGATGTCTCGGTACGCGGGGCGCCGCGCACGGCGGCGTCGAATGCATCGGCGAGCTGCCGCAATGCGTCCGCCGTCCGAAGCCGGCGCAGTTCGTCCCGCTTGACGGATGCCAGTGCCGGACCGGCGTTGCGCCAGGTCTCCACCCAGCGGCGCAGATCGGCGGAAGCGGATGGTGTTGGGCGAACCATGCGCGAAAGATAAACCGTGTCAAGTTGCCCAATGGATGCATCGATCGCCTTCAGGGCGCATCCGATCCCGACGGTCCGACGAGCATGGCGCGCGCACCGAAAACCCAGGCTCGATCGCCTGTTGCCCGCCCGCCAATCCATGCCTGGACCTTCGCCGCGTGGCTTGGCGTGATGATTCGCAGCGTTGAGCGCCAGCGCCGCTGTCCATCCACGAAGAACGTGACGGTCGAATCGGCCTCGATGAACAGGCGCACGTCTACCGACGCACCGACCCCGGGCGCGGGCTCCGTGTGCACTTCGCGTCCCACGGAATAGACGAAGCGCCGTGGGTCGGCGGTCCAGGTGAACGACGCATGGCGCAGAAACTGCGGCGCGATGGCGTCGATCGTCTCCTCGGTTTCCGGAGCGACGAGTGCCACGTTCACGCTGGTGGCGGCATCGCCGCCGCTCTCACCCGGCAGGGCCAGAGAAGCGGAAAGTTCGAGCGAAGGCAGCAACGGAAACGCCGAGCGCGACAACACGCCGCTGTCCGATTCCCTGTCCGCGCCGAGCGAGAGCGCGGATCGGCCGCTCACACTGCCGGCCCACGGACGCGGCTCTCCCAAGGCGTGCCACCGCGGGGTGACGTCGCGGCCGTTGAATGACGTCAGCGGTACCGGCTCCGAACCGATGCGCACGAACGCCGTATCCGATCGCCAGCGTCCCACGTTCGCGACGATTTGTGCGAGACCGGACCGCCTCGCGATCAACGTGCGCCGCGTGGCCGTGCTGTCCACGGCCGGCGCGAGTATCGAAAGCGACGTGTCCATCGCCACCCATCGCACGGCATGGGCGCCGATGGAGTCGTCGAGCTGGTCGAGCGCGACGAGGGTGAGCATCGCTGAATCTCCGATCCCCGACACTCCCCCCCCCTGTACGTGCACGCGAACGCGGTCGAGATAACGCGCCTGCCCGCCACGCCAGTGCACAAGCGACAGGTTGGCGCCGCCGATGCGCACGGCGTCGCCGCCGAGTCGGGGCATCACGTACACGCCCGCGACGCCACCGCGCGTGGACTCGAAGCCGATCAATCGTCCGTTGGGAGCGAAGGCCGCGCGATCGTCCTGCGCGGGATCTCGTGTGAGCCTCCAGAGGCGATTATCGCGAACGCCGTATGCGTAGAGCTCCGCATTGCCATCGCGCATGCTGGTGAAGGCGAGCAGTTCCCCGTCGCCGGACCAGGCAATGTGCTGATCATCGGACGGATGCCGACTCACGTTCTCCATGCCGCTTCCGTCGGAGAAGCTCACGAAGACCTCGCTCTGCCGATCGCTTCCCGCCAGCGCGACCCACGCGATGCGCGAGCCGTCGGGAGACCACGCGGCTTCCGTCACTGTATGGCGCTGCGCGGTGTCGATCGGAGCGACGATGTTGCCGGCGATGTGGTGCGCGTAGAGACCGGTGGTGTAGCCGCCGCTAGGCAGGGCGTGACTGCCGATCGCGAGAAGCCAGCGGCTGTCCGGTGACCAGCCCGCGCCGACCGCATCGGCAAAAGTCGGCAGAATCGGGAGGGTGTCGCGGCGGTCCGCCGTGATGACGTACAGTCTGGTGCCCTCGGCTGTGACTCGGCTGGCGGCGACGTACTGCGCGTTCGGCGCCGCGACGCCGTTGCCCCATGGCCGGCTAAGCGAGTCCAGCCAGACGGGACGCGACGGCGCCGGCGCGGCGCGCGCGGACAGGGTGAAGCCGGCCCGGAGATCACCGGTCACAAGTCGCAGCGTTCGTCCACCATCGCCGTCAGCGACGACAAGTGTATCGGTCGCGGACGTCGTTGCCGCTCTCGTCAGGTCACTTCGCGGCGCCAGCGTCACTGCGGAGATGACGAGTGTGGCAACGGCGGCGCCCAGCAGGAACCGCCAGTGCGGAAGCGCGCGTTCCCACCGTGTGGGTATCGGACCCGGTGGCGCTGCCTCGACGTGCGTCGGCTCCGAACTCGCAGGGACGGCCGCGGCACCGTTCGCGGCAGCGGTGGACGAAGCGGGGGTCGCGATTCGCCGCTGCCCGGCGCCAATCGCGGTCAGGTACGATTCGATTTCCTCGCGCTCTCCTGGCGCCTGCGCGAAGGCGCGCGCCGTGCGCAGAAACTGCAATCCTTCCGGCAGGGCTCCGAATGCCAGGGCATGAAACGCGGCTTTGCGCGCGCTGTCGAACGCCTCACGGGGGTTTCCCGCCAGTGCATGGAAACGCGCGAGTTCAGCGGGGGCCGCGTGGGGTTCCCGGGTGAACGCCTCGGCAATCCACCCCCCGAGAAATGCGCGGGTGGCCTGCTCCGCGCTCGCCAGCACGACGTCGGAGGCAAGGTCCGTCGCGACGATGCCATCGGACAGGACCTCGACCAGACCCTCGCGCTCCAGCGTTCCCACCAGCTCCGCCGCGGCAATCGAGGACACGTGCGCGGCGGCGGCTGCGGAGTCGCGGTGCACCGGGCGGCCTATCATCGCAATCACCAGCAGAAGGCGTCGCTGGGCAGAGGAGAGGCGTTGCAGTCGATCGGCGATCAGATCGCGCATCGGCACGGGCAACTCGCCCAGTTCGTCGCCGCTCATCGCCCGCCGTGCAAGTTCGGCGAGCGATGCGGGAATCCCCTCAGCGCGCCGCGCGACACGATCGGCAATCCGCTCCGCCACGCCAGCCGCCGTCAGTGCCGGACGCACGGCGGAGAGCGACGCCTCGAGACTGAGCGGGGCGAGCGTCAACCGTCGCGCGCGGTCACCGTGCGGCGGCGCGCTGTTGTCCGTTGGCAGCGCCAGCGCACGGAGCCGCGCGAGCAACGCCGCTCCGGCTTGCGACGCGCGCGCGGTGACCACGAACATCACGGCCGAGCCAGCCAGCCTTGCGCTGAGGTAGAAGAGGAGATCGAGGGACGAGGGCGCGATGCTGTGCGCATCTTCCACCACGAGCATGATGCGCTGTTCGTACGCGGCGGCATCGATGAGCGCCGCGATCCCCTCGAAGAATCGAAGGCGCGCCGCCTCATCCTCCACGTCACTCACGGCCGGCAGGTCGAAGCTGTCGCGAAGGTCCGGGAGGAGACGCGCGGCCTCGGCGAGCAGATGACGGCTGGCGCCCGCGATCCCTGGGGCGCGGACGAGCGGGCGAAGTGCTTCGGCGAAGACACCGAGGGGCAACTGGGCGCCGGCAGGCCGCTCGCGACCGGTGAGCACGAGCGCGCGACCAAGGGTCCTCGCGTGGCTCGCGAGTTCGCGCGTCAGGCGGGACTTGCCAGTACCGGGGTCACCTTCGATGAGCGCAAATGCGCCGGAGTCTTCACCGGTGCCGCGCCACAACGCGAGCAACTGCGATAGCTCGGCTTCGCGTCCGGCGAACGCGAGAAGGTCGGGCGAGCCCGTCGAGCCGGCAGCGGCGGGCCGTTCCGCGATCTGCCGTTGCAGGCGCGCGCCCAGTGCCTGAAGCTCTGGCGGGAGCGGTATTCCGAGCTCGGCGTCGAGGCGCTGGCCGAACTGCTGGAGCAGCTCGCGCGCCTCGATCCCCCGTCCCGCGGACACCAGCGTGGTGGCCGCGAGTTCCGCCGCCTGGGCATCGAAGGGCGCCACGCCAAGGAGTCGATTCGACCGCGCGATGGCGTCTGGCCAGTTCCCCGCATCGGCGGCGCGCGCCACCCCGTCGTGCAGGAGCTGACGGGCCCGGGCACGGAAGCGGGCGCGCTCCTGGTCGGCCCAGGAATCGAACGCCGGCTCGCCAAGCTCGCTCCTTTCCAGGTACTCACCCGAGTACAGCTCCAGCGCTTCATCGAGGCGCCCCGCGATAGCGGCCGCCTCGAACTGGGCATTGTCAATCCAGAGTTCGGCCGAGGGCACGAGTCGAACCCATTCGCGGTCTGGCGGGAGCAGATCCTCGCCGAGTGCGCCGCGGAGCCGGTGCAAAGCCTGCCGGAAGGTGTTCCGTGCCTTCGCCGGGTCGGTGTCGCGCCACAGCAGGTCGACAACCTCCTCCCTGGGCGCCTCGTGTCGTATGGAGAGGAAGCAGAGTAATGCGAGCGGCTTACCCCACCCCATGCCCTGGGGTGTCTGGCCGGCCTCGTCAGTGAGCGACGGGACGCCAAATGTGCGGAGCCGCAGCCGACCGGCAGTGACGCGTACCAATGTAAGTCGTTTAGTGATATAGTGTTACAGAATCGTTACTCTACATGATGATGGTATAACATGGCGGATTGGGAGTGGAAAGCAACTTCGCCATGGAAAAGGGACCAGCCAGCGGCATCGTCAGCCGGCCTCAGGCAGTAGTAACGGCGGAGGCCTGAGGGCTGATGGGCCGGTGACGACCGGGTGCGACCTTGAAGGTCAATAATCGTCAATTGTGGACCGCCACACCGGGATCCCATGGCCAGAATGTCTCAGCACGCGCAGGGAAAAGCACCGTCAAAGCGACGTCACGTTCGCGGGTTCACGCTCGCGGAGATCCTGATCGCGCTGGCGCTGATCGCGATTCTCGCGGCGGTGCTGCTGCCGACCGTGGCCGGCCAGATCCTGAAGGGAGATGCCGCACGGGTGATGCAGGATCTCGACGCCGTAAGAAGCGGTATGGACCAGTTTCTCGCTGACGTACACAGGTATCCTGGCAAGTACTCCGACCTGACCAAGGCGGTCGTTGCCAACGACGTTGCCGACCATTCGGACATCAACGGCAATGCATATACGCCGGGCTTGGCTGGCAGATGGAGCGGGCCGTACGTCACGAAGGACACGATGAGCGGCGTCGTTGAGACCGGCTTTGGCGGAACAATTCACAACGTGTTCGTCAAGCGGCCGAACACCAACAATGTGGACTACGTCACTGTGCGGATCTTCGGGATCACCGAGGCGGATTTTCTCCGGATCGACGAACAGATTGATGGCCCCAGCGCGACCGCCACCATTGCAAAGGAAACGGGTCTCTTCAGGTTCACGGCGGGGGTGGTAGATACGGTGAAGTTTCTCGCGACGCCGATTCAGTAGTCATTGACGCAAGCGATCATTCACGCATTTTCCGGTAGCTCACTACACAAGTTCAGGAGACAACGCATGTTGAAGAATCGAGCAGGGCGGTCAGGGTTCACGCTTCCAGAAGTGCTGGTGACGGTGGCGATCGTGGCGGTGCTCGCGGCGGCCGTCGTTCCCACGGTGGTGAATCAGATCGGCAAGGGTGATGCAGCGTCGGTATCCGCAGAAATCAATTCCCTGACCGGTGCAGTGACCCAGTTCGTGACTGATACCCGGAGATATCCTGACCAGCTGGCTCATCTGAACACGCTCATATTGTCGGGGGACGATGACCTGCTGGGCACCGATTACGGCACGCGTGCCGTGGCCGGATGGAAGGGCCCCTACCTGGCGACGACGCAGGACATGGCAACCGACGATTTCACGTTCAGCAGCTTTGGCCTGGTGGCCGACAATGTCCTGATCGCCCCCGCTGCCGGCAACGGCCATCACATCACGCTGAACCTTGGCGCAACGACGACAATGTCACTGGCGACGTTGATTGCAATCGATCAGGGAATCGACGCGGGGGATGGAGTATTTGACCCTGATTGCGCCATCCCAGCAATATCAGCGAGCTCGACCAGCGGCCGTCTCACCTGGACTGAGGCTGCGGGCACGCCTTGCGTGATCACGAACATCATCTACCGGTTGGTTCCTGTCGGCTCCTAAAAGAGCTTCAACTCAGTGACTGCGCGACGGGCACCCGTGAGGGTGCCCGTTCTCGCATGAGCGGCGTCTACCCGGACAAGGACATCCTGAAAGCGCCGTGACAGGCGGGCGACCGCGGGGCCGCGCCTCCGTCGCGCGCGGGACTCTCCCAGAAAGTTCCACGGCGGTCGTTGCGGTTGTCGCAGACTCCTTCGGACTTTCCACCCTCGCGGAACCCACGGGAACGCCCGCCTCGCCAGCGGCGCATGCCGATGACGCTGTGGCGGTACCGGTTCACGCGCGCCACCAAGCGGCGCAGCTCCTCGACTTACCGCGTCGAGGTTCCAATGGAATTTGACATTCATGATGTATCAAACGTACATTTTGATGTATGAAACGAACCACTTTGAAGCTCGATGAGCCCCTCCTCCGCCGCCTCAAGCAGCGGGCAGCTGCCGAAGGAACGAGTCTCCAGGCTCTCGCCAACCGGCTCCTGCGTCTGGCACTGGCGAAGCAGGAGCGCCCTCCATACACGCTCTCCCTGACTGGATGGGAAGCAACCGCGCGGCCAGGCGCGGACATCCTGGATCGCGACGCGCTGTTCGACCTGATGGACCGGGAAGGGGGAGGACGCTGAGCGGTGCGCGCCGTGGATACCAATGTTCTCGTGTTCGCGGGGATCACCTCGAGTTCGCAGCATCTCCGCGCGCTCGAAGTGCTCCGCGAACTGAGCGAAGGCGCAGCCGCGTGGGCCATTCCCTGGCCGTGCCTGTACGAATTTCTGCGCGTCGTGACGCATCCACGTGTGTACCATCCGCCGATGCCGTACGAAGTGGCGCTACAGGACGTGCAGCGCATCATCGCCTCACCCTCGCTCGTTCTCCTGAGCGAGACGCCGCGACACGCCGAGGTCATGGCAGAAGTCATCCGTGATGGCGGAGCCACGGGCAACTTGATCCATGACGCGCATATCGTCGCGCTGTGTCTCGAGCACGGGGTGACTGAGATCGTCACTGGTGACCGCGATTTCCGGCGGTTCTCCGGCCTGAAGACATTCGATCCGTTCAGCGGATAGTCATCAGGCCATCAACCCGATGGAGCAGCGATCAGAGCGGGAAGGGAAGGATCTGGAGTCGCCGTGCACCGTCTCTCCGCCCGCCGCCAGGCGAACGAATTCCCTGAGCTTGTTCTTGAGGACCTTCAAGCCAACGGCGCGCATCATCGAAGGTAGCTTCCAGAGCTACCTGCCCTCTCAGGGACGCGGGCGACTCTCCACGATGAACTTCCCCATCTCGAGACTCACCCCGAACCGCGCCGCGATGGCTTCCGCGCTCGCCGTGTTGATGTTCACCGCCAGCTGGTAGAACACCACCGGCGGCCACGGCGCCTGCGCATCACCCACCAGCACGGACAGGCCCGCATCAGCCATCAGCGCGCGCAGCGCGTCCACAGCCCGCACGTCGTGAAAGGCGACGTTCACCCGTGCGTTCACGTCCTGCGACAGCACGAGACTCACCTCCGCCTGCTGTGCCAGCCAGAGCACGAGGGTGCGCAGGTCGGCGTTCTGCGTGGTCAACGTGACGCGACGGTTGCTGGCGCCGGCAAAAGGATCACGTGATGCGCGTTGGAGGGGGGGGAGGGGCACGATCGCCAGCGTATCACCCCCGGACGCGATCTCGTAGACCGGCAGGTCCGGAAGCGGGGGCCCGACCGTGACCGGCTGTGTGCGCCAGCAGCCCGAAAGACCCGCGGCAACGACAACGAGCATCAGCGCCAGCGGACGACGGCGCATCCGCTAGCGCACCCGCTCGCTCAACGCCTCGACGCGACGCCGCACATGCTCCACGTGGCCGGCAAGCCGGCCGGGCGCGGTGCGCACGAACGCGTTGTACGACCGGATGGCGCCCGCCCAGTCGCGCTCGAGCTCCAGCACCTGCCCGAGCGCGTAGTGGGCCTCGGCCACCGACGCATCCGACGCGAGCACGGCCTCCAGCAGCGCGCGAGACTCCTTCAGCGCGCCGACTGCGAGATACTGCTGCGCGAGACTCACGCGCGCGCTTGGATGCAGGGGGTCGATGCCGAGCGCGTGCTGAAACGCCGCGATCGCGTTGCTCGCCTGGCCGCGCTGCGCCAGCGCGGTGCCAAGGTTGTTCCACGCGCCGGCATTGCGCGGCGACAAACTCACCGCTCTACGCAGCAGCGTTTCGGCGCGATCGAACTCACGCGTGGACGACAGTAGCACGCCCATGTTGTTCAGCGCGTCCACGTGATTCGGGTCCGTCGCCAGCACGCGCTCGTACGCGCCGCGGGCGGTTGCGAGGTCACCCGCGCGATGCGCCGCGACTCCCGCGGCGAATATCTGCGAGAGACTCGCCTCGCGCGCATCCACCGCGATGTTGAGACGCCCAGGGCTCTCCGCATGCCGGACTGGCTGCGCCTGCACGTCGCCCTGCGGTAGCGCTGCGGCGCTGTCGCGCGCAGGGCCAGCGGCAACCTGCGGCGCCTCCGGACGATCGGACGGCGCGACCGCCCGGTGCCGGCCGAACCGGCGCGGTCGTAGTGCGCGCCGAAGGCCTCGTCTGCGCTGGACGGCTGGCCACGTCGCGAAGCACCTGCGCGCTCGAATCGATCGCCGGCAACCCGGCGGCGACGTCGCTGATGAGCGGGGGCGACACGAGCGCCATCGGCTGGCGTCGCACGTCCTGCATCTTCACGAACACGACCCAGCCGGCGCCGAGGAGCACCGCGCCGCCGATGCCGATCATGAGCGCGCGCTGCCAGTTGAACTCCCGCGCCGGTTGCGAACGCAGGGGAACCAACATCGGGGGAACGGCGGCGCTCGAGGCCGCGCGGCGCTCCTTTTCCCGCTGCGCGGCATTGGTGGCATCGATGATGAGACTCACGGCTGTGGCTCACCCGCAGGCACGACACGCCGCGTGGTGTCCGCGGTGGCCATGGCGTTGTCGGACACGGAATCCGCGGCCAGGCGGCGCGACTCGAACGCGACGCACTGCTCGGACATCGACGAATAATCAGCGGGGACTGCGCGCGTCGCGGCGACGGGAACGCGGCCGGCCGCGGCGCAGGCGCGGGCCGAGTCTCCGGCCGCGAAGAACGCCTTGGCAGTCCAGTACCGACCTTCGCCGATCGCCCATCCCGCAGGGTAATCTCGACCGAGCGTCTCGAGCGACCGCAGCGCGTCCTCGTTGGAGCCGCGCGTCAATTGCAACTGCGCGAGCCGGAGCAGTGCGTTCTCGCGCTGGCGCGATCCGGCGTAGTCGCGCGCGATGCGCGCGTAGAACTGTTCGGCCCGCACGGTGGACGGCGCGCGCGCTGCGCGCCACGCCAGCACCTCGGCGTTTCCATCCATTCCGAACCAGAGCGCGGCGAGGACCGCGGCCACGGCGGCGAGGGAGCCGCCAACCCACCACCGTCGCGAATGGCCTGAGGTGCTGAGCGTTTTCGCCGGCGCGGATGCGGCGGCCGACTCCATGCCGTCCTCGCCCTGAAGCGATGCGATGGCCTGGCGCACGTGCGCCTCCGAAATGCTGCGCGCCTGATCGGAGTAGCCAGCGAGCAACGCGCGATCCGTCGTGAGATTGATCAGACGCGGCACGCCCCGGGTGGCCGAGTGGATCAGGCGCACCGCCGTCTCCTGGAAACGCACGCGTCCCTGCGCGCCCGCCACGTTGAGGCGGTGGTAGAGATAGCGCCCGGTTTCGTCCTGCGTGAGATGCGTGAGCGTGCAGCGCACCGACACGCGCTGATCGAGCTGCGCCATCTGCGGCGTGCGGATCAGCGCCAGCAGCTCCGGCTGGCCCACGAGCACGATCTGAATCAGCTTTTCGCGCTCGGTCTCCAGGTTCGAGAGCACGCGGATCTGCTCCAGAAACTCCGTGGAGAGATGCTGCGCTTCATCGAAGATCGCGATGCACGTCCGTCCGTTCGCGAGCTGCTGGAGCAGGTAGGTGTTGAGCCGGTCGAGCAGCTCCTTGCGCGACGTGATGGTGGTGTCGCCCAACCCGAACTCCGACAGCAGCGCCTGGAGCATCTCCACGCCGTTGAGGAACGGATTGAAGAGCAGCGCCACGCGGAAGCGTTCCGGGTCCAGCTTCTCGAGTAGGTCGCGGCAGAGGGTGGTCTTCCCCGTGCCGGGCGCGCCCGTGACGAGCATGAATCCTTCCTTCTGCCCGATGCCGTAGCGCAGCGACTCCTCGGCAACGCGATACTGGTCGGACTGAAAGACGAAGCGAGGATTCGGCGTGAGCGAGAACGGCTTTTCCGTCAATCCGAAAAACTGTTCGTACATCTGCTGCTCGCTGCTCCTACCGGCCGGCCGGCGGCTGGCCGGCGATGATGGTGGGTGTCAGGAAGATCACCAGTTCGGCCTTGCGCTCGATCTGCACCTCGCGCGAGAAGAGACGTCCCAGCAGCGGAATGGACCGCAGTCCGGGCACGCCGCTTTTCACGGTCTCCACGCGATTCTGCATCAGGCCGCCGATGACGATCGTCTCCCCCTCGCGCAGGCGTGCCATCGTGTCCGATTCGCGCGTGTCGATGACCGGCGCCTGGAAGAGCGTGCCGTCCGCGCTGGTAAAGCTCGCGGTGCGGGCCACGCTCGTGACGACCGGGCGGATGTTCATCGTGACGCTGTTGTCGGCCCCGATCTGCGGCAGCACGTCGAGCACGATGCCGACGTTCACTTGCGTGGGGTTCACCGTGGAGGTGAAGCCGGTGATCGCGCCGGTGGGGCCGATGATGGGCTCGCGCTGGAGATTGAACACGATCTCGCCGGTGGTCACGTTGAACACCGCGCGCTGGTTGTTGAGCGCGGAGACGCGCGGGCTGGACAGGACGCGCACGTCGCCCTGCGAGGAAAGCGCGGTGAGCACGGCGGAGATCTCGGTGGTACCGGCGCTCAGGCGCAGCTCGACATTCGGGCCGAGCCGGCCGCCGCCGGGACTCAGTTTACCGGCGGCGTTGCTGCCCACCACCACGTTCCAGTCGATGCCGAACTCGTAGCTGCGATCGAGGTTCACCTCGACGATCTTCGCCTCGATCAGCACCTGCCGCTGCACCGACGACTCGAACGTGCGGATGAACAGCTCGATCTGGTCGAGGCGATCGGTGAACGCGCTGACGGTGATCGTTCCGGCGATGGGATTGATGATGAGGCGACGGCCGTCCGGGGCGTTACGGCTGTACGGGCGGCCACCACCCTGGAGCCCCATCCCCGCGGACGCGGCATTCTGCGCCTGTGGCTGACCGGCGCCGTCCGTGGCGCCATCGAAGACGAGCGCGTCCATCGCGACGCGAATCTCCTCCCAGACGTCCGCGACCGAGACCGCGCTGATGACGTCCGCGCCGCCGCCGAGACCGCCGCCGAACCCACCGGCGCCCGCGCCGCCGGCTGCGGCGCCGCCCTGCGAGCCGATGGCACCGCCCTGGTTACCGCCGATTCCGCTGCCGCCCAGGCGGCGCTGGATCACGGTGGAGGCCGTGCCCACGCGCGACAAGGCGACGTAGTCCAGCGAAAAGATCCGGGTTTCCATCCGCGACGGCCCGACGCGCAGCACGCCGTTGCGGATCTCGTACTGCACGCCCTGCGGCATGATGATGTCGAGCGCTTCACTGAGCGTGGTGTTTCGCAGCGTGGTGTTGACGGTGCCGTGCACCGCGGGATCGATCTGATACTGGAGCCCGAACCGCGTGGCGAGCGTGCGGACGACCGTGCCGAGATCCTGATTCACGGCGGTGAGGCTCTGCAGGCGCGGCGCGCTCCCCTGGGAAATCGCGGCTCCCGAAGAGAGCGGGGGCAGACTGGGAAGCGGCGCCTCGCCGGACGACGCGGAGGCGGGTGGCTCGAGGCGAACACTTGTCTGCGGCGCGACCACCTTCGGCGAGCTCGCGCACGACGCCATGAGTGCCAGTGCAGCGGCGCCCGCGGCACCGGCGATTCGACCTGTCGGGAAATGCATGTTATGGCCTGACCGTGGACATGGTGAGCGCGCGGTGCTGCCCGTTTCGCTCCATCACGGCGACGCGGTCCGCGCGGATGGCGGTGATACGCGCGCCGTCCGACAACATGTCGCCGACACTTACCACGGTACCGTCAATCACCGCGACAGGTCTGTCATCCGCAATAAGGATCGCAGTCAACTGCCGTGTGCGCCTGGATGCACTAACAGTAGGAGTGCCCGGCGTCGGCGCAACGTCTAGTTGGCGGCGTGCCGAGACGAATGGGTCGAATTGGAGGCGAACTTCCGGGCGATCGAAGGGCAAACCGACCAGCCCCGGCGTCATGAACGCACCAACGTCGTCCATCGCGTCGTCGCGTGCCGTCGCCGGCCCGCGCGGGTCGGCCGACAGTTGCTCAACCGTCAGGGCGACCAGCGCCGCGGTCACCAGTAGCGCCGCGTTCCAGAGATGACCGAAGAGCGTTTGGGGGGGTTGGTGCGCCATTTGGATAGGTGAGTTGAAATACGGCCAGCGAGATCCGGTGCCTGCTGCCTCCGTCCTGTCGCACCAGACTCAGTTGCGTCGCCGCGGCCGACGGCGGAAGCTGACCGAGAAAGGCAATCACCGACTGCATTCCACCGCGACCTTCGACGACGAGACCGAAGGGTGCCGGCGTACGGCCGATCCCCCCGGTAGAAAGACGCGTCTCCAGCCCAGTTGTATCAGAAGGGCCGACGAGGACCCGCACGTCCTGCAGCCCGGCGGACTCTGCCGCACGTGCCACGGAGCGCGTCACCCCGAGACGCTCTTCCTCCCCGACCCCCAGGTTCTGGAGCTCCATCCAAGTTCGGCGCCACGCAATGGACTCCGCGGCAACAGCAGGCTCATACCGCCGCCTCAGGTCCGCGAACCCCACGAGTGCCGCCTGGACCCGGGTAATCTCCGCGCGGCGGGCCGCTCCGCGACGAGTGGCGTTGACCGCGGCCCACGCGAGGACGGCGATCGAGAGCACGGCGGCGACCAGGCGCGTCCAGGCAGGGTCGATCGGTGGAAGGCGCAGCGCGCCGACGGAGAATGACGGTGCCATCAGTCCCGCACGCCCATCGGCAGCTCGAAGGAGAGCTGGAACTGGAGACGCGCCGCCCCGCCCGGAGCCGTTGCGTCCCGATAGGCCATCTCGTCGAGCGCCAGCCCTTCGACCGACAGCCGCAGCGGCAGACGGCGATAGAAATCGTGCAGCCCCTGCACGGCCAGGCCATTGGACTGGGCCGAGACAGTGCCTCTGAGTTGCGCCAGCCAACCGGAGGCGCCTCTATCGAGTTGCAGCGAGTCCAGTCGGACCGGCCCCGCGACGGCGCCCGCGATGGCCGCGAGCGCGCGCTGGAGCTCGACACGGTCCGCATCGGCGTATCGCAACGCGGTGACCGCGTCGCGGACGATCTTCCGATGGCTGGCGGTGGCGCGCATGGGCAGCATGGCGAACGATTCCTGCTGCACCTGGCTGCGGGCGTCGCGCAGGTCGTTGGCAGCGGTTCGCGCCGACAGGGCGGCGAACATCGCCCAGGCGCCGACCAGCGCGGCCGCAGCGACGGCCGCCCATGACGCTTGATGCAGTCGGGTTGCGGCGCCCGCCGGGCGCCTCCCCGCGGTGGAACCGGCGAGCGCCAACGGATGCGCCGACTGGGCGTCGAGCACGGCGCCCATGGCCGCGAGCGCGGCTGCCGGGAGTCCATGCACGTCCAGGCGCTGCACGGGCAATCCCAGGCGCTCGGTGAGGCGGCCTTCAACGTCGGCGAAGGAATCGCCGCCGTGCGCGACGGTGACCCGCTCCACCTGCGCGCCGCGAAACTGCTGGCGCACGAAAATGGCCCCGAGCTCGAGTTCCTCCACGATGGACGCACTGTCCGGACGGTCGTCGGCGTCCGCGAGCGGCGGTTCCACGGCGAGTCGCAGCGCGCCGGCAAGAAAAAATCCGATAAAGACGCCGTCCGGGAGGGGAGCGACGATGGCTGTGGTCTCGCGCGCATCGATCAGCTCCTCCTCCAGGCGCTGAATGGCGGCAGGGAGGGCGGTGAGATGGAGCAGCCGGTGTCCGGCGCCACGCAGCGCGGAGTCGAATGCGTCGATCGTCTCGGGCGAACACGCGGCAACGAGCACCTGTCGCTGCGGCATCACATCCGGCGGCGGCGCGGCTTCGGTCGGGAGCGGGGTCCACGCAATGACGGGGGGGGGATCGGCCAGTTGCGGCTCCAGCCGGCGCAGCTCGCGGTCCACGATGGTCCCGAGCAGGTCGTCGGGAGCGGGCGGAAAGCCGAGGACGTGGTGCACGACGTCGAAGCCGCGAAGGGCGATCGCGACGCTGGCGCCGCGAATGTTCTGCGCGGCCAGCGCACCGACGAACCGTGCGGCCGCGTCCCGCGCGCTTCCGAGGGGGGAGGGCGCCGGCACGCTGAACGTGCGCTCGACCTCCATGCCGGCGCCGCGCCGTCGCGACTCGATCGCGAACACGCCGCGCGGACAGATGTACGCGCCGATCACGCGACTCATCGCCGGATCCCGATGGTGTTGTAGATGTTCAGGATCGGGAGCATGATCGCGAGCGCCACCATCAGAATCACGCCGCCGAGGATGACGATCATCATCGGCTGGATCAGCGTGATCACGCGGCGCACCGCCGCCGGAATCTCTCTCGCGTAGTACAACTTCGCGCGCTCGAGCGACTGATCGAGCTGACCCGTGGATTCGCCGAGCGCGAGACTGCGCATGACCACGGTGGGCACGAGTGCGGATTTCGCGAAGGCGGTGGCCATCGTCTCGCCGCCAGCGATGGCGGCGCGCGCGTCTCGCACCACCCGCCCGACCACGCGGTTCGTGGCCATCTGCTCCACCAGGAGCAGCGACTGCAACAGGTTCACTCCCGTGCGATAGAACAGACTCAGGTACGTGACGACGCGCGCCATGTTGACCTCGAGCACGAACTGCCCAATCACCGGCAACTTGAGGATCAGCGCGTCCAGTGCATACCGCCCGCCCTCGCTGCGACGGATGGCGGCCAACGCGATGACCGTGGCGATGACGCCCAACAGCAGCATCAGCCAGTGATCCCGGACCATCACGGACGACCACATGATGATGCGCGTGGGAAGCGGAAGCTCGACCTGGCGCAACTGGAGGATGGGGATCAGCCGTGGAAAGGCGAAGCCGACGAGTCCGACGACGAGCAGCGAGATCGCGCCGAGCACGACGATCGGGTACATCGTGGCCTGGCGGACGGACGACGTGATGGTCTCCTGCCAGTCGAGATACTCGACGAGCTGCTGGAGCGAGAAGGCCAGCTGTCCACTGGCCTCGCCCGCCTGGATCGTCGAGATGAAGAGCGGGGGAAATGCCTTCGGATGATCGGCCATCGCGTCGGACAGGCTCTTGCCCTCGTTCGCGACGGCATCGCGCACCTCGGTGACGATGATCTTGAGTCGCGGGGACTTGATCCGCTTCGGGATGTCGTCGAGGATCGAGAGGAGGGGAATGCCGGCAGTGAATGACCCGGCGAGGTACTCGAGGAAGGCGAGCAGCTCCTTGCGGTCCACCTTGCCGTCCGTCACGCGACGCGTTTGCGCGCGCACCCGCGTCTTGATCAGGAACGATCCCTTGAGGCGCAACTGCTCCTCGAGCTGGATCTCGCTGGGGGCGCTGATGATTCCCTCCTCGACGGTTCCGCTCCCGGTCAGCGCCTGATACCAGAAATCGGGCACGCGGTCTCCGGCCTCAGGCGGTGACGCGCAGGATTTCGTCGAGCGTCGTCAACCCCGCCCGCACCTTGCGCAATCCGTCCTGGAGCAGCGTGGGGCGGCCGGAGTCCGCGTGGATCTGCTCCGGCGCGGTGCGCTCGTGAATCGCGGCCACGATGTCGGGTGACATGGGGAGCAGCTCGAGGATCGCGATGCGCCCGAGGTACCCCGTGTTGCGGCAGCGCGAGCAGCCGCGCGGGCCGAACAGCGTGACGTCGTCGAGGCCGAACCGCTTCCGGACGGCGCCGGGCATGTCCACCTTCGCCTTGCACTCGGCGCACAAGACGCGCACCAGGCGCTGGGACACGAGCATCGTCACCGCGGACGCGATCACGAAGGGCTCGGCACCCATGTCGAGCAGACGGGGAATCGTGCCCGCCGCCGTCGTGGTATGGAGCGTGGTGAGCACCAGGTGGCCCGTGAGCGCGGCGCTGAGCGCGATCTGCACCGTTTCATGGTCGCGCATTTCGCCGACCAGGATGATGTCGGGATCGTGTCGCAGGATGGAACGCAGTCCCGTGGCGAACGTCAGTCCCGCCCGCACGTTCACCTGCGACTGCCGGATCTGCGCCATCTCGTACTCGATGGGATCCTCGAGCGTGATGATCGCGCGGTCGCCGGTGTTGAGCTCGGCCAGCGCGGCATAGAGCGTCGTCGTTTTGCCGGAGCCGGTGGGTCCGGTGACGGGAATCAGGCCGTGCGGCCGCCGGAGGGCGTTGCGCAGCAGCAGCAGGTCGTCGGCCTCGATCCCGAGCTTCTCGAGCTGAAGGGGCACGCGCCCGCGGTCGAGGATACGCAGGACGATGTCCTCGCCGTGCAGCGTGGGGAACGTGGACACGCGCAGGTCCACGCTGTTGTTGCCGGCGCGGACGCGGACGCGACCGTCCTGCGGCAGGCGGGAGTCGGCGATGTCGAGGTTGCAAAGAATCTTCACGCGGCTGATGAGGGCCGATTGCGCCGCCTTGGGGAAGCTCTGTCCATCGGTGAGCAGCCCGTCGATGCGGTATCGGATGCGCAACTGATCGTCCACCGGCTCGATGTGGATGTCGGTGGCGCCCATCTCGATGCCGCGCCGGATCACCTCGTCGATGACGCCGGCCGCGTTCTGCTCGTCGCCCGGGGCGGCGCGCGCGGCCGCGGGCGCCGGCCATCCCGCGCGCGGGGCGCCGCGCGCTCCGGCGGCTGCGTCCGAACCGCGCGCCAACTCGAGTCGCGGCGCCGACGACGTGGCTGGCGCGCCGGCGACCGGCAGGGAGACGCCGGCTCCAGCGCCGGCGGCTGCCATGCGCGCTGCGCCGGCATACGCGTGTTCGATGGCGCGAAGCACGACGCTGCGTTCGGCGCCGACCACCCGAATGGAACGGCCCGCCGCGCGCGTCAGCGAGCGGATGCTCAGCAAGTCGAACGGGTCGGCCATGGCGAGCACGAGATGCCGGCTTTCGACCCTGGCGGGAACGACTGAGTGCTGGCGGGCGAGCTCGAGGGGGATGAGCGCGACGGCGGCGGCGTCCGGCTGGATCTCCGATTCGGTGACGAACGGGATCCCGGCGTCAGCGCAGAGCGTCTTGAGCAACGCGGTCTCGTCCAGGTAGCCGAGCGAGACAAGGGCCTGACCCAACTTCTGGCCGCTCGAGTTCTGGACGGCGAGCGCTTCGTCGAGCTGCTGCTTTGTCACGAGGCCGGCGTTGAGCAGCGTATCGCCGAGCCAACGCCTCACGGCCATCAGGTGCCCTCGGTCAACGTGTCACTGGAAGGCCAACCCGGCGGCGGAAGAGCGCCAGCGCCGGCAGGAGATCGACGCGCAAAGTTGGCTCCGGGCAACAGTATAACACATCCCGGCTCACCCACTGCCTCACGGTCTCCAGTCCGCGATGAACACGTCGGTTCCCCCCGGTGTGGGTGAGTTCCGGTTGGAGGCCCAGACCAGCCGAGTGCCGTCCGGGCTGAACATCGGGAAGCCGTCGAATTCTTCGTGCATCGTTACCTGCTCCAGCCCGGTGCCGTCGAGGTTCACGAGGAAGAGGTCGAAGTTGCGACTGCGTGGATTGCGGTAGTTCGACGAGAAGATGATCTGGCGCCCGCCCGGCGCGAAAATCGGCGCGAAGTTGGCGCCGCCCAGGTTCGTGATCTGCCGCTGGTTGGACCCGTCGGCGTCCATGATCCAGAGTTCCATGCGGCTGGGACGCACGAGCCCCCGGCGCAGCAGGTCCCGGTAGGACTCCAGTTCGGGACCGGTGGGGCGCATCGCGCGATACACGATGTGCCTGCCGTCCGGAGAGAAGAACGCTCCGCCGTCGTAGCCGGGCGTGGTGGTCAGCCGGCGGACGTTGGTGCCGTCGAGGGCCATCGTGTAGATGTCGAGATCCCCGTCCTTGAGCGACGTGAACACGATGGTGCTGCCGTTCGGGGAGAGCGTGGCCTCCGCGGTATAGATGCCGTAGTTCGTGAGCCGGCGGCGGTCGGACCCATCGCGGTTGGCGGTATAGAGGTCGAATGAGTCCAGACGCCACACGTATCCACTGGACGCATCGGGACTCGGCGGGCAGGTGGTGTCCACGGCGTGGGTCGACGCATAGACGATCTTCTGGCCGCCGTCGAAGAAGTATCCGCACGTGGTCTTGCCGGTGCCGTCCGACACGCGGCGCAGGTCCGAACCGTCCACTCGCATGACGTACTGTTGGTCGCAACTGCGTCCGTCCCGGCTGGACTGAAAGATCAGCCACTGACCATCGGGGCTGAAGTACGCTTCCGCGTTCTCGCCGCCGTAGGTGAGCTGTCGGATGTTGGCGAGGTGCGACTCGCCCGCGGCGGCGGCGACCATCCTGGGTGTGGCGGTGCCAGAGGCGGATCCCACCAGTGTGCGCGCGCACGCGCCTGACGTGAAAACCGCCGTCGCGCTGAGCGCGATGGCGGTGAATGCGAACCGTGTCATGCCCGAAATGTATCGCCCTCCGCGGTTCGCATCGACCGACCCGCGATAAAGAAGCAGCGCTGGTATCCCAGCGGTTACGGACGCCGCGCGGTGCTCGCCGCTGGCGCCGCCGCCTCGGCAAGGTTGAAGAGGTCGCGCTGCGTCTGGCCCCTGTTCATCATGTCGATCGCTTTCTGCAGCACGTTGTCATACCTGAGCTGACGTCGCGCCACGGCGGAATCGCCCATGGCATACCGGAACGCAAACCGCTCGATCTCCTTGTCGAGCCAGCGGCTTCCCCCTTCCCACTCCACCGAATCCACGACGAGGCCGCGAGCGACGGTGCGTCGGAAGAGTTCCGCGCGCCACGCCGCCTGGTTCTCGCCTTCCCGCGGCAGCCGCTTCGACAGCTCGAGCGCGTAGTCCTGAAGCGCGTTCGAGAACTCCTGCGCCTTGGGGGACAGCTTCCTGAGCAGCGTCTGTTCCGCGGTCGTGAGCGTGTCGCTCGGCACGATGACGTCTGGCGTGACGCCGCCGCCGCCATACACCACGCGGCCGCCGTCCGACTTGAAGGCCGGCCGGTCCTTCTTGCTGGCGTCCGTCTCGAGCGAATCCGTGGCCGTGTCTTCCACGAACCGGCCGTCAACATACTTGCGTTCCCGCTGAATGGAGCGTCCGCTGGGGGTGAACCACTTGGCCGTGGTAAGCTTGAGCGCGTAGCCGCCGTCCAGGTTGAAGACGGACTGCACGAGTCCCTTGCCGAACGTCGTCTGCCCCACGATCACGGCACGATCGTGATCCTGAAGGGCGCCGGCCACGATCTCACTGGCAGACGCCGAGCGACCATCCACGAGCACGATGAGTGGCGTGGTGGGGAGCGCGGGTTGCGAGCGCGCCACGTATGACTGCGATTCGCCGCTGCGAGCGCGCACCGAAGCGATCTCGGAGCCTGCTGGCAGGAACAGGTTGCTGACCGTGAGCGACTGCTCGAGAATGCCACCTGGATTCTCGCGCAGGTCGATGATCACACCCTTGGCACCCCGCCGCGTCATGTCGCGGATGGCCTTTTCCAGTTCGGTCGCCGCGTTCTCGTTGAAGGTGTTGAGCGGAACGTACCCGACGGAGCCGAAGAGGATGCCGAATGGAACCGCCGGTACATGCACGATGGCGCGCGTGAACGTGATGTCCAGCGGCTGCGCGACGCCTGGGCGCGAGAACTTGACGCGGACCTTGGTGCCCGGCGTGCCGGTCAGGCTGTCGGCCGTGATCGCCGTCGTCCATCCGCGCGTGGAATGCGTGTCCACCTGGATGATGCGGTCACCCTCGCGAATCCCATTGCGCTCGGCGGGGGAATTGGGGAACACGCGCTCCACGACGATCATCTCGTCGCGTGGCAGAATCGACATGCCCAGTCCGCCGTAGCGGCCGCCGGTGCGAGAGGAAAACTGCTTCATCTGGCTGGGCGACAGCAGCTCGGTGTACGGGTCGTTCAGCTCGCGCACCAGACCGCGGGCGGCCTTCTCGTACATGGCGCCCTGCGGCAGCGTGTCAACGAAGCGCTCCGACACGAGCGAGAGCACCTGCTCCAGCAGCATCGGCCCTTCACGGACGGCACGCGACTGGAGGAGGAACCCGCCGGCGAGCAGCGGAAGAAGAATGACGCCTACGGCGGCGAGCCTGGGACGACGCATGTTGGGGGCCTGGGAACTAGGAACTAGGAACTAGGGGCTAGGAACTAGGAGCTAGAGGCTGGGAACGCCACACATGATTCTACGCAGCCGGCGAGCGTTCGGTTGAGTTACCCTCCTCATCGGTAGCTCCCTGCCAGAGCGCGCGCCAGCTGATCCCGCGTCCCGAGCGAAACCGCTTTCGGGTGAGCTTCACCCCGGTCGGTGATATTGCGACGGTAAAGGGTTCGCCGTCGATTTCGATTTCCCGTCGAATTTCCTTCAGAAGCTTCGTTGCCATGTAAGTGATACACCTGCTGAACGAGACGGTTCAATGAGAAGCACGTATTGCGCCGTTTTACTCGGCTTTCGAGGCCAACACGTACTCCGCATACCACTCCCGCCGGTGCTGCTTGAAGCCCGCGTCACGGACCAGACCGGCTTCCACGAGCATCACATGAGCCGGCTGTAACACGCGCTGGAGGTGGGAAGGGTACTTCTGCACCAGCGGAAGGATGTCCCGCAACCGCTCGAGTGAGACACGCCAACTGACGATTCCGTTTGCGCGAGCGATCTCGAGCAGGCGGTATAGCCGCCTCGCAACCGGGGACTGGAGGGCGAAATACCGGACGAGAGACAGAGTGACGACGTGCCGCGCGGCGATGTTCTCCCGCACCAGCGGATGGAAGACGATCCGCGCAACGCCCGGTTCCGAGGCCGGCACCGCGGCAAAAAGGCCGAGCTGTTCGCGATCCAGCTGCCGCCGCCTCTCGATCGTGACGGAGGACAGCACGGTGAACTGGCCGGATGTCAGCGCGCCGGCGCTCGCCGAGTAGTAGGCATTGGATGACTCCAGCGTGGTGCGCTCCAGCCGCCCGAGCGCGGATCGGAGCTGGTCATAGGTGCGTCCGTCCACCCTGCGGTCTATGGAGCGCAGAAAGCTGTGAAGGGTGAACGTGATCACGCCGTCCTTGGGCTGCTCGGCTTCGTGAAAGCGGCGGCACAGCTCCACGTAGACGTCCTGGTCGAAGGTGCCGGGAAGCCGGTCGCCGGGCGCCGGAATCACCCGCCAGCGGCCGCCGCTGTCGTCCACATACGCGATGATCGCGTCCTCCGCGGAGTCGCTGAGCCGAAACAGGGGCAGCGCCTCCAGGGAGCGATCCAGAGCGACCAATCGGGTCGCGGCGCGACGGCGCACGGCGAGCGTCATGCTCAAAGCTACGCCGCAAGTCTCGAAGCGTAAGGCGCTTCATGTCCGTGGCGCAACGCCAAATATTACAACATGTTACGCCCGTAAACGGATTGTCTGGCCGGTAATCGCCTGGGCGCCAGGCGAGCACAGGAAGGCGACGGCGGATGCCACCTGAGCCCGCTCGATGTATCGGACATCCTGACCCATGGCGGCGACGTTTGCGGCGGTCCGGATCGATCCCGGAGCGAGGGCATTGGCGCGGACGCCGGTCTGGCGTTCCTCGTCGGCGACGGATCGCATCAGCGCGACCACGGCTGCCTTGGACGCCACATACCCGGAGATTCCTTTCGTGCCGGATCCCTCCAGTACCGTGTCGGACGCGAAGTACACAATGGATCCGCTCGCCGAGCGCAGCATCGGGAGAAACGCGCGCGTGGTGAGGTAGGCTGTGGTCAGGTTGATCGCCAGCATGCGCTCGAGGGCGGCGAGGAGGCTCGCGTCCATCGGCCCGGACTTGCCAAACCCCCCGGCGAGGTTGACCAGCGCATCGAGACGGTCGCCGTGTTCGTCGCGGACGCGCCTGGCCAGGGTGGCGACCTGGCTTTCGCTCGACAGGTCGCACGCGTACCCGTGCGCGCGATGGCCCAGTGCGGTGATCTCGGCTGCCCGATCCATGGCGTTCTGTTCCGTTCGCGCCGCGAGGAGCACCACGTCTCCGCGTGCCGCCAGCGCGGACCCAACCGCTTCGCCCACCTGTCCCCTGGCGCCGATACCTGTGATCAGTGAGAGCATAGTCTTCTCAGAATTGGGTTCTTCACGGAATTTCGGGGAATAGGGGAAGAGGGAAGGGGGAAGTGGGAAACCACAACGGCGGGCAATGGGGACTGGAGCGGGAACGGTTTCAGTCACGGCGGTTCCCGCTCCCGGCCCCACTCCCACTTCCCGCCGTTGTGGTTTCCCACTTCCCCCTTCCCTCTTCCCTATTCCCCGAAACTCCCGGATGAACCCAGTATTGATACTGGGTGGCACGCAATCGGCACAGCGCCCAGCCATGATGTCCCGTCCGAAACGCCTGCTGGCCACGCTCGGCGTGGTGATTGCCTCCGTCCTCTCACTGGCGGGTCTGCTTTCGTTTACGCGCGGCACGCCGTTTCGGCATATGGCGTATGCCCCGGGCACGACGGCGCCTCAGGTGAGCGACTCGGCTTTCATATCGCTCATGTCCCTCTTTTCCGGCGTTCACCTGGTGCCCGGCAACCGTGTCGAGCAACTCCTGAACGGGGACGGCACCTATCCCCGGCTGTGGGAGGACCTGAGAAGCGCGCGCACCTCGGTCGCGGTGCAGATGTACTTCTCCAAGCCCGGCGCCGTTGCGGATACGATGGCCGCGGTGCTCTCCGAGCGCGCGCGCGCAGGGGTGCGCGTTCTGCTGCTGCTGGACGCGTTCGGGTCGCAGTCTCTGCAGAAGGATTGGGCGGACGCGCTGACGGAGGCCGGGGTGGAGGTTCAACTGCTGCGCAAGCTGCGGTGGTATTCGGTGGACGATGCCACCGATCGCTCGCATGCACGCATCGTGGTCGTGGACGGTCGCATCGGGTACACAGGGGGGTTTGGCCTGGCGGATTACTGGTTGGGGGACGGGCGCACGAAGGAGCAGTGGCGCGAGACGAACGTGCGTTTCGAGGGTGCCGCCGTCATGGCGCTGCAGGCGGCGTTCGCGGCGGGCTGGGTGGAATCCACGGGCGAGCTTCTGGTGGACGAAATATTCTTTCCGCGTTCCACCTTTCGCGAACAGCCGGGCGCGATGACGGCCGGGCTCCTGTTCACGTCAACGACCACGGGAAGCACGGCGGCGGAGCGGTTCCTTGCCATGACCATCGCCGGCGCGCATCGCACGCTGTACCTGGCCAACGCCTACTTCGTGCCCGACGATGACTTTCGCGACCTGATCGTTGCGGCGTCGCGCCGTGGCACCGACGTCCGGCTCCTCGTGCCTGGCCCCAACACCGATGTGCCGATCACGTGGTACGCCGGCCGGGCGCGTTACGAGGCACTAATGCGTGGCGGCGTGCGGGTCTACGAGTACCAGCCGTCCATGATGCACGCCAAGACGTTCGTTGCCGACGGCATCTGGGGCACCGTTGGCTCGCTGAACTTCGACAACCGGTCCCTGGCGTTCAACAACGAGACGAACCTGGTGGTCTGGGATCGCGATTTTGGCGCGGTGCTGGACTCGACGTTCATGGAGGACCTTCGCTTCGCGCGCGAGATTCTCTTGCCCGAGTTTCTCAGGCGTCCCTGGACAGAGCGACTCGTCGAACTGGGCGCCACCGCGTTGTCCCGGCTGCTCTAGGAAGCTCTGAAAAACCGGGGGAGGGGCGAGGTGTTCCGGCCCCGGTTTTTCAGAGCTTCCCCGGGGGAAACGCTGACCGGGGGGGGCGGCGGAGTGGCGATCAGCGAATGTCTTCGCGGCCGAGCGCGGCACGCACTGCTTCGCGCATGGCAATGATGGCGGAGTCGCGGGCCGCGGGGCTGTTTTCGCGCACGTGCAACTCGATGCCATCGGCGACGTTGACGCGCCGCCACGCGAGCGAGGCGTCGTCGTCGTGTCGGGCGACAAGGTCGGCGCCGGCGCCCAGGGCCGGAGCCAGTGAGGTGGCGACGCGGCGCTCGAGGGCATCGCCCACGAAATCCCGCATTTCTCCCTTGATCGTGTCGAGCGTGGCGCCCTCGCGCTGGCGGATCTTGATCGCCAGAAGTTGAAGAAAGTGCCGGTAATTGTAGGTCGCCGCGGTGCCCGCTCCTTCGGGGCGGTCCAGCAGGCCACTGGCCACGTAGAACCGCACGGCACGGGCGCTTGGCGCGGCGCGCGCTGACGCGTTGGTTGGACGCATCCCCGCGGCGTCAACGAGCGCGGTGACATGGGCGGCGAGGCCGCGCGCGTTCCAGGGCGCGTGCTTCGAGTGCGCCCGCAGCAGGATGACGGGTGAGTCCACGGGGAAGGGAAGTTAGAACAGAACGCGGACGAACGCCGACGTCGTGCGTTCATCCGCGCTCGAGCCTCGACTGCGGTTCAGCGCCTGCCCTTCTTGCCTCCCTTCTTGCCTGCGCCGCCCTTCTTTTTGCCGGCCTTCGTCGCCCCTTTCTTCGCGCCGGCCTTCTTGGCGCCCCCCTTCTTTTTCGGTGCCTGCTTCTTTTTCGGCGCCTTCTTCGCCTTCTTTGCCGGCTTGCCAGCCGCCTTCCGGGCGGGCTTCGCGGCCGCCTTCTTCGCGGGCTTCGCTGCCGCGCCGGTGGCCGACGCCTTCGGCGCGGACGCGGCCATCGGCCGGCTCGCGGACGCTCCGCCTGCGGCCGGAGTGCTGGCGGCGCTGCTCTTCACGCGCGACATCGGCGCCCGGCCAAAGACGTCCTCTTCCTCTTCCGCTTCGACGACGGGAGCGACCTCGCCTTCGGTCTCCTCCTCATCCATGTCGTCGGTGCTGTCCCAGAGGTCGTCGGTGGCGCGGTTGGTCGTCCAGCCGCCCTCGTCCTCGTCGTCCTCGTCGTAGTTGCTCCGGCTGCCGCCGCCGCCGCCGCCGCCGCCGATGCCACCGCCGCCGTAGCCGACATCCTCCGGCTCGTCATCGCGATCCGCGAAACGATACTCGCCGTTCAATCCGTCACCCCGCGGCATGACCCCGCCCTCCTCTGTCATGAAGTATGACCTGCGAATGAGTCAACGTGTCGCGCGGCCCGTCCCGGCATCGCCCGGAGGCCGCGCGCTGCAGCCCGGTGCCGCACGATTGCGAATGCGACACACGCGTAGCAACACACCCTAGTAAGGGGTCCCGAGTCCAGAGTCAAGCGGATTCAGAACCGCGGTCAATCGCCCACCACTTCGGCTTCCGACCGGGCGGCGCCAAGGGGGTGGGGGTGGCCGACGACCGCGGCCTGGCGCGGCCGCGTGCGGGACGACATCCAGGCCGCGGCTTCGTCGAGCAGCGTGTAGACCACCGGCACCACGAAGAGGGTGAGGATGGTGGAGGTGATCAGCCCCCCGATCACCGCCCGCGCCATCGGGGCCCGGGTCTCCGCCCCGGCACCGATCGCGAGGGCCAGCGGCAGCATGCCGAAGATCATCGCCATGGTGGTCATCACGATGGGGCGCAGCCGGACCCGCCCGGACCTGAGCAGCGCCTCCTTCCTGGCCATGCCTGCCTCGCGCTGCCGGTTCGCGAAGTCCACCAGCAGAATGCCGTTCTTGGTCACCAGCCCCATGAGCATGATGATGCCGATCATCGTCATCACGTTCAAATTGCCGTTCGTGAGCAGGAGCGCGAGCGCCACCCCGATGAAGCTCAGGGGGAGGGCGAGCATGATGGACAACGGCTGGAGGAACGATCCGAACAGCGACGCCAGGATCAGGTAGATGAAGATGACGGCGAGGATGAGCGCCTCGAGCACGTAGCCCTTGGTCTCCTCGAGGTTCTGCACGTCCCCAGTGAACACGGCGCTGTAGCCGGGCGGCAGCCCGATGCCGTCGATCGCCTTCTGCACGTCGTTGGCGACGTCACCCACGGAGAAGCCGGGGAGTACGCCGGCCGACACGGAGAACTGCTGCTCCAGCTGACGCCGCTCGATGCGCTGCGGGCCCACGCCGGCGCGCACCTCTGCCACCTGCGAGAGCTGTACGCTCCGCGACCCGTCGGTGAGCAGCGCGATCTCGGAGACATCCGCCGCAGAGGTGCGCATCGAGTCGGGATAGACGATCACCACGTCGTGGGTGTACCCCTGCGGGTCCTCCCAGCGGGTGGCCCGCTGTCCCGTGAACAGCGGGGCCAGCGTGGAGGCCACCGTATTGATGCCCACACCGGCGCGCCACGCTTCCTGCCGGTCCACGCGGACGTCGAGCTGGGGGAGGTCACCGTCCTCGCTCGAGTTCGGCTCCGCCACACCGCGCACGTCGCGCACGGCCGCGAGCACGTGGTCCGCCGCGAGTTTGAGCCGGCTGGGCTCGGGCCCCTGCACGTTCACGATGATTGGCTGGCGGAAGCCACCGCCGAACACGGTGCGCTGGCCGGTAATGGATGGGCGCACGCCCGGAAGGTCGCGCAGCTTGCCGCGGAGCTCATTCTGGATTTCCTGAAGCGTGCGGTTCCGTTCGGAGCGCGGCTTGAGCCGCACGTTGATGCGACCGTTGTTGGCCGTGCCGAACAGACCGCCCCCAACGGAGAGATAGGTGCGTTCGATCTCGGGCTGGGCGCGCAGGAATTCCGCGATTTCGCGTCCCTTGGCCATGGTGTACTCGGGGCGCGAGCCCGGGGGCACGCGGTACTGGAGATTGAATTCGTTGGTGTCCGCGTCGGGCATCCACGTGAAGCCGATGCGCGGCACCAGCATGAGCGCGATGATGATGGACACCGTGGCGCCGGTCACGACCAGCCATTTCCTGCGCAGCGCCGCGTCCAGCGCCCGGGGGTAGTGATCCGCCATGCGCTCGAACCACTGGTTAAACGCAAAGACGGCGCGCCTTACGGGATTGCGCGGCCGTTCGCCATGGCCGTGCGCTCCCTCGATTTCCGGATCGAGCCACACGCTGGACAGCATCGGGTCGAGCGTGAACGCCACGAAGAGGGACACCAGCACCGCGAACGCGACGGTGACGCCAAACTGGAAGAAGACTTTGCCGATCATGCCGCCCATGAACGCCACGGGAATGAAGACCGCGACGACCGCGAACGTGGTGGCGATGACGGCCAACCCGATTTCGTCCGTGCCTTCGCTCGCCGCGCGGTGATGGTCCTTTCCCATCTCCATGTGCCGCACGATGTTCTCGCGCACGACGATGGCATCATCGATGAGCAGGCCGATCGCCAGCGACAGCGCCATCATCGTCATGGTGTTCACGGTGAAGCCGAACACCCACATGATGAAGAACGACGAAATGATCGACACCGGCAGCGTCAGTCCGGTGATCACCGTGGAGCGCCAGGAGTTGAGGAACAGGTAGATGATCGCGATGGTCAGCATCGCGCCCAGGATGATGGTCAACTGCACATCGTGCAGCGATTCCTTGATGCGCTCGGCGTCTTCGCGGATGACCGTGAGCCGGATGTCCTGCGGGACCAGGCGCTCCAGCTGCGCGAGCACGTGGTGCACCGAATCGGTGACCTGCACGGTGTTGGAGCCGGAGACCTTGAGGATCTCGACCGACACGGCGGGCGTGCCCTGGATCTCGGCGCCGCCGCGCGCTTCCTCGGAGCCGTCCACGACGGTCGCGATGTCGCCGACGCGGATGGGCACGCCGTTGCGCACGGTGACGGCGATGTCCGCGAACGCCCGCGGTTCGCGCACGCGCCCCGTGATGCGCACGAGTTGTTCGGTCTCGCCGCGCTGCACGCGCCCGGCCGGCACTTCCTGGTTCTCCCGCTGGAGCGCCGCGGACACCTGCGCCGGGCTGACACTGTATGCGCGCATGGCGCTCGGATCGAGCTGGATGCGGATCTGTCGCGCGTTGCCCCCCACGATGTTGACGCCGCCCACGCCGGGAATCGCCTCCAGGCGCGGCTGAATGATGTCGTCGGCCAGGTCGGTGAGCTCGCGCAACGAGCGCTCAGTGCTCTGAATCGCGACCGCCATGATCGGCGAGTCGTTGGGGTCGAAATGCCGGACGATCGGATCCTCGATGGTGGGCGGCAGTTGCCGACGGATGCGCGCGATCTTGGCCTGCACGTCCTGGAGCGCCGTGCCGATGTCCACGCCCAGATTGAACTGGAGACGAACGACCGAATTCCCTTCCTGGGAGGTGGAGGTGATCTCCTTGATCCCCTGCACGGTGTTCAACGCTTCCTCCACCGGCTTGGAGATGTCGCGCATCATCGACTCGGGCGACGCGCCGGGAAGCGACGTGCTGACGATGACCACCGGATATGTGATGTCCGGGTACTCGTCGATGGCGAGGCGCTGGTAGCTGATGAGGCCCAGCACCATCAGGGCCACCATCATCATGGTGGCGAAGACGGGGCGCTTGATCGAGATGTCCGAGAGAAACATGCGCGTTTACCCTGGAGTTAACCGCGGGCTACTGCCGCCCGGTGACGGGAGTCTCCTCACCCGCGACGATGATTTGCATGCCGCGGCCGAGCGTGCCGACGTTCCCCACGACGATGCGGTCACCCTCCGCCAGGCCCTGCAGGACTTCCGCGATGCCTGAGCGGGCATCCACGATGCCCAGCTGCACGGGCGCGACGTCGAGCGTTCGACCCGTGATGCGATAGACGTACGCGCCGCCGTCACCCACGGCTTGGCGCACGGCGGCGGCCGGAACGAGCAGCGCATCCGATACGAGACGGCTGACGACCCGTCCCGACGCAAAGGTGCCTCCCCGCAGGGAGAGGTTCTCGTTCGGTACCTGGATGTAGACGGTGACGCTGCGCGTGCTGGGGTCGATGGTCGGACTGACGCGCGCCACCGTGCCGTCGAACACGCGCCCGTCGGCGGCGAAGTGTACCGTCTGCCCGACGCGCAATCCGCCGGCCTGGCGTGCCGGGACGGCGGCGGCCAGCTCGAGCACGTTGCTGCGCACGAGGGTGAACAGTTCGGCGCCCCTTGCCACGTGCTCGCCGCTCTCGATCGCCTTCCGCGAGATGATCCCGGTGGTGGGCGCGAGCACACGGGTGTCGCTCACGAGTGAACTCGTGGCGCGCACGCGCGCCTGCGCGGCCGCCAGGCGGGCCCTGGCCGTGGTCAGTCCCTGCTGGGCCATCTTGAAGTCGCGCTCGGCCACCGCGCCCGCGCGGAACAACTCGGTGGTCTGCTCGAGATTCCACTGCGCGGTGGCCGTCTCGGATTCGGCGGCGACGCGGTCGGCGCGGGCGCTGGCGAGATTGCTCTCCTGCTCCGAGGACTCGAATCGCGCGAGCACCTGGCCGGTGCGCACCCGCTCGCCTTCGCGAACGTAGACGCCGGTGAGGTCACCCTCCAGGCGTGCACGGACGGTTACGCTCTCGATGGGGCGCAGGTCGCCGGTAATGGCGATGGCCTCTTCAATGGGCCCGCGGCGCACCGGGGAGATGTCCGATGCCGCGAGCGTGACGCTCGGCGCCGCGCGGCCCGATCCACCGGGCGAGTTGGCAGCCGGTCCGCCGGCCGATGGGGGAACTTGCGGCTGCGTCGCGGCGCGTACCTCCGCGCTCTGCGGCACGGAATCGTTTCCCGAGCACGCGACGGTGCTCAGCAGCAGCGCGGCCGCGAACGAGTTCAGCGTTCGAATCTTGTGCACTAGGTCCCGGTCCGGCGCGCGACGCGCGAGGTTACTGGCATGGGAATGGGCCGGCCGAGCGCACGCGCGAGCTCGGCGGTTGCGAGATACAGGTCGAACGTGGCGCGCGCCTGGCCACCTTCGGCGGTGAGGAGGGCGAGCTGGGCGTCGGACACCTCCAGCTGGGTGCTCAGGCCGCGCGAGAACCGCAGGGAGGCAAGGCGGAAGGCCTCCGTCGCCTCCGTGGAGTTCTGGCCGCGCGCGTCGAACACGGCCTTGGCGCGCCGCAGCTCGGCGTGCGCGCGCGCGACCTCCACCGCCACCTGCTCGCGCTCCAGGCGCAGCTCGAGTTCCGCGATGCGCGTGGCCGCGCGCGCGAGTTCCAGGGCGCTTCTGGCGCGCAACCCATCGAACACGGGCCACGAGAACTGCACGCCCAGGTTTCGATCCTCGAACCACCCGCCGTTTTGACAGATGCGACCGGGATCGGAACCCGCGGGACAGGAAGCGGCGTTCAACGCGCCGCGCTGGCCCGGGAAGCCGAAACCGACGGGTGGAAAGGCCTGAAAGCCGCTCTGGATGAAGGCGGTGACCGTGGGCAGAAACTCGGCGCGTGCGGCGGTAATGGCGAGACGCCGGCTGTTGGCCACGAGCTCGGCGGCCCGCAACGCGGCGCGGTCGGGCGGAGGAAGCGTAGTGCTGTCGATGTAGGCGGCGACGAACGCCTGCGCCGCCACGGGATCGATGGTCGTGGTGAGGGCGAGGGGCTGCTGGAGGGGAATGTTGAGCAGCCGCTTGATCTCGAGGTGCGTGATGTCGCGTTCGTTGCGCGCCTCGATCGTCAGCGGCTCGATGTTCGCCCGCTCCACCCGGGCGCGCAGCACGTCGTAGGTGGCGGCGCGTCCGGCCTGGTGGAACTGCTGCACCTGCGTGAGCCGCCCCGACGCGAGCTGGAGGTTCGATTCCTGGAGCTCGACGAACCGTTCGGCGAGGAGGGCGGCGAGGTAGGCCCGTTGCACCGCGATCGTGAACAGCGCGCGCTGCTCTTCGGCGTCCAGCCGGCTGGCTTCGGCGAGGTTGCCGGCCGCGCGGGCCGTCGCGTACAACCGGCCGCCCTGGAACAGGCTCTGCGACAGATTGGCGTTCACCGTGTACGTGTTTGGCTGATTGAACACAGCGCTGACCGCGTTGCTTCGGGCGCTCTCGAACGTGCGGCTGTAGGAGCTGTTGAGGCGCAGCTGCGGCAGCATGGACGCGCGGGCAAAATCCACCTGGGCGCCTGCGATGTCGGCGCGCGCAACGCTGAGGTGGATCTCGTCAGCGACGCGCAGGCCCGTGGTCACCGCCTCCTGGAGGGAGAGGTGGATTGTGTCCGCGGGGACTTGAGGGCGCTGAGCGGCGGCGGAACCAGTCACGAGCTGCATCGCGCCGCAGAAGAGGGCGATCGTGCGGTGCATCATCAATAGTATACGTCAGCATACGCGGCGACGTTGCCCCCAAGATTGTGTCCCAGACGGGTTTGTGTTATTCAAGCCGCGTCGGTATTCCACCGTTTGGGCCACCCCGCGCCGGACTCCCATGATGCCCGCACGCTGCATCGCCTTCCTCCTGATCGCGGCCACCAGCCTCGGCTGTGCATCGCAGCCCGGCTGGCGGCCGTTGTTCGACGAAAAGACGCTGGATGGCTGGCGGGTGTATCGCGGCGTGGCCCCGACCGGGTGGGAGGTGCGGGATGGCGCGCTGACCAAGATGCAGGCCACCCGGGACATCATCTCGGTGGACCAGTTCGGCGACTTCGAACTGAGTTTCGAGTGGAGAGTGGCCACCGGGGGGAACGCGGGGGTGTTCTACCGGGCGACGGAGGAATACGAGCGCGTGTACTGGAGCGCGCCCGAGTACCAGCTACTGGACGACGCGAACGCGCGGGATGGCGCCAGCCGGCTGACCGCGGCGGGATCGGCCTTCGGGCTGTATCCGGCGACGGCGGGGGTGGTTCGGCCAGCGGGCGAGTGGAACACCACGCGCATCGTCGCGCACGGCGCGCACGTGGAACACTGGCTCAACGGCATCAAGCTCCTCGAGTACGAGTTATGGAGCCCGGAGTGGGACGCCAAAGTGAAAGCCAGCAAGTTCGGCGCGTGGCCGAACTACGGGCGCGCGGCGCGCGGGCATATCGCTGTGCAGGGCGATCACAGCGGCGAGCTGTCCCTCCGCAACATCCGCATCCGAGAGATCAGATGATCAAGGCGCGTCTGTCGGCCATGATGTTCCTCCAGTACTTCATCTGGGGCGTGTGGTTCGTGACGATGGGGACGTACCTGGGGCAGACGCGCGGGTTCAGCGGATCGCAGATCGGCGACGCGTACGGCGCGATGGCCATCGCCGCAATCGTCACGCCGTTCTTCATGGGCATCATCGCCGACCGGTTCTTCGCGAGCGAGAAGCTGCTGGCAATCCTGCACCTGCTGGGTGGGGTGGTGATGTGGTTCGTATCGATGCAGACGGAATGGACCCGGTTCTATCCGTTGCTGATCGTGTACGCGCTGTGCTACATGCCCACGCTGTCGCTCACGAACGCGATCGCGTTCCAGCACGTGCGGGACTCGGCGCGCGACTTTCCGCTGATCCGCGTGCTGGGCACGATCGGATGGATCGTCGCGGGGACGCTCGTGGGCCTGGTGCTGCGCGCGGATGCCCTGGCACTGCCGATGCGGATTGCCGCCGGTGCGTCGATCGTGATGGGGCTGTTCTCCTTCGCGTTGCCGCACACCCCGCCCAGGGCGGCGGGTGCGCCGTTCAGCGCGCGCGACGCGCTGGGACTCGACGCGCTCTCCCTGCTGCGCAACCGGGACTTTCTGGTCTTTGTCATCGGATCGTTCCTGCTGTGCATCCCGCTCCAGTTCTACTACACGTTCACGAACCTGTTTCTGAACGAGGCGGGCGCGCCGCGTCCGGCGTTCATCCAGAGTTTCGGCCAGTGGTCGGAGATCGGCTTCATGCTCCTGCTGCCGTTCGCGCTGCGCCGGTTCGGCATCAAGGTCATCATGCTGGTGGGCATGCTGGCGTGGTCGCTGCGCTACTTCGCATTCGCGAACGGCAACGCGGGCGGTGGCATCTGGATGTTGTACGCCGGCATCCTGCTGCACGGGATCTGCTACGACTTCTTCTTCGTGAGCGGCCAGATCTACACCGACCAGCGGGCGGGGGAGAAGGTCCGCGCGGCGGCACAGGGGTTCATCAACTTCGTCACCAACGGGGTGGGTCTCCTGGTGGGCGCCAAGCTGTCCGGTGCGGTGGTCAGCCGGTACACGGACGCGGGTGGCGCGCACGACTGGCCGACGATCTGGATGGTACCCGCGGTGATGGCCCTGGTCGTTGCCGTGATCTTCGCGCTCACGTTCCGTCCCGGGGGGAACTCAACGCGGATTGTCGCGGACGCCACCGGATAGTCGCGGATGGGCCGCCCTTTTTCAGATCTTCCCTAGCGTTCCATGGGAGAACACATGTCGAGACATCCGATCACTCGCCGCACATTCGTCGACAACGTCGCCAAGGTCGGCGCGGGCCTCTCCGTCTTCAGCATCGTCCCGCGACACGTGCTGGGGCGCGGCTACATCGCGCCGAGCGACAAGGTAGACATCGCGTGCATCGGTGTAGGCGGGATGGGGTCGAGCGACGTGCGTGGACTCGCCGCGCTTGCCGACGTGAACATCCATACCCTGTGCGACGTGGACTGGCGCTATGCCGAGTCCACGTTCAACGCGCACCCCAAGGCGATGCGCTATCGCGACTTTCGCGAGATGATCGAGAAGGAGGGGCGGAACGTGGACGCGATCACGGTCACCACGCCCGATCACTCGCACGCGGCGGCCGCGATGCTGGGGCTGAAGGCGGGCAAGCACGTCTACACGCAGAAACCGCTCACCCGCACGATCATGGAGTCGCGCGCATTGATGCAGGAGGCCGCGCGGCGCCCGCGGCAGGTGACGCAGATGGGGAACCAGGGCCACGCGGGCGAGGGATGCCGGCAGGTGCGCGAGTGGGTGGAAGCCGGGGTGATCGGCACCGTGCGCACGGTCGAGTTCTGGACGAATCGCCCGGTGTGGCCGCAGGCGATCCACCGGCCCACGGAGATGCACAATCCACCGCCGACGCTGGACTGGAATCTCTGGCTCGGTCCGGCCGCCGACCGGCCGTACCACCCGTCGTACGCGCCGTTCAACTGGCGCGGTTACTGGGACTTCGGCACGGGCGCGTTGGGCGACATGGCGTGTCACATCATGGATGCGGCGTACTGGACGCTGGGACGCAAGTATCCCTCGCGCATCAGCGCCGAGAGCACGCAGCTCTTTCCCGAGACCGCGCCGCGCGCGTCGCGCATCGTGTACGACTTTCCGGCGCGCAACGGCAAGCCGGCGGTGACGTTCGTGTGGCGCGACGGCGGGCTCACGCCGCCGCGCCCGGCCGACTGGGCCGCCGATCGCGCGTGGCCCTTCGACAACAGCGCGCAGATGTGGATCGGGGACAGCGGCTCGCTGGTGGCCGGTACGTACGCGGAGAATCCACGCCTGTCGGATGAGAAACGCGATGCGGAGCTCAAGGCCAGTCCGCCGGCCCAGGCCTACCCGCGCGTGAAGGGCGTGCACGCGGAGTGGATCGAGGCGATCAAGAGCGGCACGCAGCCCGGCTCGAATTTCAGCTACGCGGCGCCATTCACGGAGCTCGTGCTGCTGGGGAACCTGGCGCTGCGGCTGCAGCGCCCGGTGGATCTCAACCCGGACACCGGCGAGATCCTCACCGCCGGGATTCCGGCCGAGTGGCTGCGTCCCACATATCGCGCGGGGTGGACGCTGTAGCCCGGTGTTCTCGATCCGTCATCGCGGGTCGCCGGATCCGAACCACGGAGGCCGCGGAGGACGCGGAGGAGTTCGGTCGCGTTGTACACGTCATCGGGCCGTCACCGCCACCTGCTTTCCTCCGTGCCCTCTGCGTCCTCCGTGGTTCTTTTGAGAGCTTCCCTTAGCGTGGCACCCAGGTGCCGCGCGCGACGGCGGGCACGAACGTGTCGAGGTCCTTTGGCGGGTATGCCAACGTGCGTCCCTGCTCGGCGCTCTGGTACGCGGTCATGAGAATCCGCACCACGTCCAGGCCGTCGTCCCAGGTGAGGCGCGGCTTCTCCTTGCGGAGGAACGCGCGCACGAAGTGCCGGTCTTCGGCCTCATATCCGTACGCGGCGGCCTCGCTGGGCACGACCGGCATCTGTCCCACCTCCGCGTTCTGCTTTTCCACGAGGTCTTCGCCGGCGCGGCCGCGCACCTCGCGGCTGAAAAAGAGCTTGAGTCCCGAGTCGAGTGAGTTCCAGGCCATCGAGTACTCGGGGCCCAGCAACTCCGCCGACAGGCGGAGTCCCGCGCCGATGTAGCTCCACGAGGTGGTGGCCTCGCCGATCACGGTGAGACCGTCTTTCGTCTGGAACTCGATCGTGAGGCTCGCGAAATCCTCCGCCGGCTTCCTGGCGTAGTTGACGTCGGGCCCCATGGCCTTCCGCAGGCGTTTCGCGTACTCGGGGCGCGTCCACTTGAGACTGGCGATGTGCGCGGTGACGCGTTTCGGTTTCACGGTGCGCAGCGACTCCCCCGGCTGCGTGAGCAGGTGCCGGACAACGAGCGCCGAATGGCACATCATGTCGTTCAACACGCCGCCGCCCTGCAACTTGCCCTGCCAGAACCAGGGCATGTGCGGCCCGCTGTGCTCCTCGGCGGCGCGCGCCAGGTAGGGGCGCCCCGTGGTCGCCGCGCCGCGTGCCCACGCCAGTGAGCGCCCCGCTTCCACGTGCGGCGCGAAGAGCTGATTCTCGAGGTACCCGTGCCGGAGGCCTACCCGTTTCACCAACTCGAGCACGTGCCGCGCCTCGGTGACGTTCCGCGCCAGCGGCTTCTCGCACGCGATGCCCTTCAGTGCTCCCCTGCCACTCTCGATCGCGGCGACGATCTCCTCCACGTTCTCGACGCGCGCGTGATTCGGCCCGGTGATCCAGAGGGCGTCGATCGCCGGATCGGCCACCATGTCCGTGATGGACTTGTGCGCGCGCGCCTTGCCGACATCGAGTTCGCGCGCGTAGCTGGCGCCGCTCTCGGCGCGTGCGCGGTTCGGGCTCCACACGCCGAGCACGTCGGCATCGCGCACCCCGCGAAAGGCCTGCATGTGGAAGCGCGCGTTGAAGCCGCTACCGATGATTCCGACGCCGAGCCGTTTGCCGTTCATTGCGGGGGGACGCGGGAGGACATGAGGTCGTAGCTCACGCCGAGCTTCGCGAGCGCCGCCGGCGGGCAGCCGTCCCACGCGGGCAGCGAGACGTTGCCGATGTACTGCACGTCCTGCCACCCCATGGCGGACGAGAAGAATCCCGACGCGGTGAAGTCGCGAAAGCGCGTGAAGAACGCGACGCCCTGGCTCATCTCGGGACGCGCCTTCGCCGGCCAGGCGACGTCGTCGAGAATTGCGCGGCGCTGCGCGTCCGTGGCGGTGACGAAATCGCGCCCGAAGCGCTCGCGCGACTCGCTATTGATCCACGCCAGCCCGCCGCGCATGGAGATCTTGCTCGACTCGGTCGCCTCGCGATCGGCCAGCAGCCAGTCCATGAACTCCGGCACCTTCGCGTCGGTCGCGCTGCCCGAGCGCGCGTCGCGCGGAATGACGTAGTCCGCGAGCATGCGCACGAGTCGCCATTCGGCGGCGCGGAAGAACCGGGGCGCGTACGCGGGCTGCTGCCCCTCCCCCTCGGCCAGCGTCGCCAGGCCGTCGAGCGCGCGCTCGAGCTGCGGCGGGCTGAGGTCGAGCGCGGTGGCGAGGGAGATGGCGCCGAAGCTCTTCAGCGCCTGCCGACGGGGAATGGAGTCGCTCATAGCGCCCCCGCCTTCCGCTGCTCGGTGATGTAGTCCGCCGTGCGCCAGGCGAGCGCGAGAATCGTCCACGTGGGGTTCTTGTCCGCCTGGGAGACGAACGGCCCGCCGTCAGCGATGAAGAGGTTCCGGCAGTCGTGCGCCTGGCAACTGGCGTTCACCACCGAGCTGCCCGCGTCATGTCCCATGCGCGTGCATCCCAGCTCATGGATGATCGCCCCGCCGGGCGCGATGCCGTAGTTCTGCGCGCGGGTGGGCATGGGCGAAAAGACCTGGCCGCCCATCTCCGCCACCAGCGCGCGGAAGGTCTCGTGCATGTGTTTCACCTGGTTGTACTCGTGGTCCGCCCATTGCCAGTGGAAGCGCAGCACGGGAATCCCGTACCGGTCCACCACGTTGGGGTCGAGCTCGCAGTATGAGTCCGCGTTGGGAATCATCTCGCCGCGTCCGGAGAACCCGATCGTGGCGCCGTAGTACCGGCGATAGTCTTCCTTCAGCTGCTGGCCATAGCCGCCGCCGGGAGGATACCGGTGAATGCCGCCCATGAAGCCGGCGCCCGGCGCGTGAAGCCCCCCCCAGACTTCGATGTGGTAGCCGCGCGGAAAGTCCAGCCTCCGGTTGTCCAGCCACCACGGCATGTACACGTGCAAGCCGCCGACGCCGTCCTCGTTGTGCGGCACGTGATCCGTCATCGCGGGAATGAAGCCAGCGACGTCGGTGCCCGTGGTGTCCGTGAGGTACTTGCCCACCGTGCCGCTGGAGTTGGCGAGTCCCTGCGGAAAGCGCGCCGAACGCGAGTTGAGCAGGATGCGCGCGGACTCGCACGCGCTGGCCGCGAGCACCACGATGCGCGCGCGCACGTGGCGGTCCTGGCCGGTGGCCTTGTCGATGTACGAGACGCCGGTCGCGAGTCCGTTCGCGCCGGTCGTCACCTCGCGTGCCATGGCGTTGGTGATCAGCGTGAGCCGGCCGGTGGCCTGTGCCGGCGCGATGAGCACGTCGGGGCTGGAGAAGTTCGCCTTGACCGTGCAGCCGCGATTGCACTGGCCGCAGTAGTGGCACACGGCGCGCCCGTTGTGCGCACGCGTGAGGATCGACAGCCGCGAAGGGATGCAGGTGACGTTCAGCCGGTCCGACGCCTTCTTCACGAGCAGCTCGTAGCAGCGCGGCTTTGGCGGCGGCAGGAAGATGCCGTCAGGGTGATTGTGCAGTCCCTCGTTGCTGCCGAAAATGCCGACCAGCCGATCCACCCGATCGTAGTAGGGCGCGACATCATCGTAGGCGATGGGCCAGTCGTCGCCGAGTCCGTCGCGCGACTTGCCGCGGAAATCATCAGGGCCAAAACGGAGCGAGATGCGTCCCCAGTGGTTCGTGCGCCCTCCCAGCATGCGCGCGCGCCACCAGCGGAACTGCGAGCCGCTCGCCACGGTGTACGGTTCGCCTTCGATGTCCCACCCGCCGTCGCACGCGTCGAACTCGCCGAAGGGGCGCAACCGCGTCGAGCCGCCCCGCCGGTTGGTGGCGTATGCCGGCAGCATCATCTGCGCGTTCCTCGACGCGTACCACTCGCCGCCGGCTTCCAGCAGGACGACGCGCGCGCCCGCCTGCGTGAGCGCGTGCGCGGCCATCCCGCCGCCGGCACCGCTGCCCACGATGCACACGTCGTATTCGGTGGCGGGCTGTGGGGGGGGGGGGGGGGGCGGGGGGGGGGCGCCGCGTGGCAGGCGTTGCTTGCATCAGATCTCCATCCTGTACACGTAGTCGTGGCTCTTCTTCGCAAACGCCATCGCGTCCGCCGGCTGGTCGTGCTCGATGAACAAGTGCTTCACCGCCCGCTGTTGCGCGCGGTCCAGGCGCAGGATCGCGGCGAAATCGATCACGCCATCGCCGACGTCCACCTGCGCGTGCTCCGGAGCGCCCGCGGAATCCTTGATGTGCAGCGTGGTGAACCGCGAGGGATGCGCTCGGAGGTAGGCCAACGGATCCCCACCGGCCTTCACCAGCCAGAAGACGTCCAGCTGGAACTGCACGTACGACGGGTCCGTGCGATCCAGCAACAAGTCGAACGGCACCACGCCCCCCTCCCCGACGCGCGTGAACTCGAAGTCGTGGTTGTGATAGGCAAAGGTCAGCCCGCGGGCCGTGGCGCGCTCGCCGGCGCGATTGAACTCGTCGGCCACGCGGCGCCAGCCATCGAGCGTGCGGCGCGGCTCGGCGGGAAGCCAGGGGACCGTCACATACTGGTGCCCCATGGCCGCGGCGTCGTCGAGCGCGCGATCCCATTCCGCGGCCAGCAGGTTGTAGCCGACGTGCGTGGATGGCGCCGCGAGGCCAACCTGTTCCAGCACCGCCCGGATCTGCACAGGCGTCCGGCCGAAATATCCCGCGAACTCCACCTCGTCGTATCCCATCTCCGCGAGCCGCGCGAGGGTGCCGGGAAGGTCCTGCTGCATCTCGCGGCGCACGGTGTAGAGCTGGATGCCGATGCGCTCCACGCGGCGCTCGGCCACGCGGGAAGTCTCGATGGCTCCTTGCGACAGACTGGCGCCGTTCCGGGAGCACGCAACGGAGCCGGCGAGCACGCCGAGCGTCGTGAGGAAATCGCGGCGGGAAGTCACGGCGCTATAATGCGCCGAGCGCGGCCCCGTCGAAAGGGCCCGCAACCGCGACGGGCGCGCTACGCGTGCATTGGATCGATGAACACGAGGCTCTTGTGGCGCACGACCACCACGCGGAGCGCCTCGTACACCCGCGGATCCAGCAGCTTGCCCGAATCGAGTCGCAGCTCCTCGACCGCGGCCTCCAGTGTCAGCGGCTCACGGTACGCCCGGCGCGACGTCAGCGCATCGAACGCGTCGGCGGCGGCCAGGATACGACCACCGATGGAGATCTCCTCGCCGGAGCGCGCGTGCGGGTACCCCGTGCCGTCCCAGTGCTCGTGATGCTCCGCGACGAACCTCACCGCTCGCTCGATGTGCTTCAGTGGGCGCAAGATGTCCACGCCGATATGCACGTGGTCCTTCACGTGCTCGAACTCGTCCGGCTCGAGCCGCCCGGGCTTGTTCAGCACGTTCTCGCGAATGCCGATGTTGCCCACGTCGTGCAGGCGTCCGGCAATACGCACATCCTCCACCACATCCGGCGCGAGTCCCATGTACTCCGCGACCGACGCCGCCAGCTCGCTGACGCGGGTGGAGTGGCCGCGCTGAAATACATCCCTGGCCTCCATCGCGGTGACGAGGCTCTCGGCGATGCCGACCGTCAGGTCGCGCAGGTGGGATTTCTCGCGCTCGAGCTCCCGCGTGCGGGCTTCAACTTCCTCGCGAATGGCGCGCTCGGTCCGGCCCTGCTCCTGCTGCAGCGAGCGCTTGTGCAGCGCGCGGGTCACTGCCTCGTACAACTGCTGGAGTTCGATGGGCTTGATCAGGTAGTCGAGCACGCCCTGCGACATCGCCGAGGTAGCCGTCGGCGCGTCGTTCACGGCGGAGAGCATCACGATCCCGAGGCCGGGTTGCGCTTCCAGGGCAGCCGGAACGATCTCGACGCCGGACAGCCCGGGCATGCGCACGTCGCAGAGCATCAGGTCGAACCGGCCGCCGGACAGCACCTCGAGCGCGGCGTCACCGGATTCGGCAACGGTCACCTCGAATCCGCGTGTGCGGAGGTACTTGGCGAGCACGAGACGTATCGTCGGCTCATCGTCCACGACGAGTACGCGCGCCACCGGTACGGGCTGGAGCGATGGGGCGGGCGAAAGGATGGGGTCGAGCACGTCAGTTCGGGTCATACGAACGCCCGGTCGGAGGAGGTGGGAGGGGTGGCCTGGGGGGATCGATGCGGGAGCAGCGCGCGGGGCATGACGAGTGACAGCGTAGTCCCCACCGTCTTCGAGCCACTGACCTCCAGGCGGCCGCCACAGCCGCGCAGGATGCTGTTGACCACGCCCAGGTCGGCTTCGGGCAGGCCGTCGTCGCCGAAGTCGGCGTGCGTGAGCGGCAAGTCCGGGTAGCTGTTTTCGATCTCGGGCACGTCGCCCGGCCCTGAATCGGTGATCTCGATGCAGAATTCGGATTCACCGCGCGCGCGGACGCGAACGGCGATGCACCGGTTGATGGTCCCGTGCGAGCGCAGCTCGGCGTAGCGCAACGCGACGAGCAGCGCGTGCTCCAGCCCGCGCATGTCCGCGCGCACGGGCATGAATTCCGGCAGCGTCTCGAGCTCCAGCGCAATGCCCTGCTCGCGAATGGCGTAGCCACGAAACCGCAGCACCCGCTCCACGAACGGATTCACGTCGAGCACGCCATCCTGCGCCCGCGTATCCCGATGGAAGTCGAGCATGTCGTTCAGCACCACGAAGGCACGCCGCAGTTCCATGTGGATGTGGCGCACCGAGTCCTTGTGACGCTCCTCGGGCAGTTCCGCGATCAGAAGCTCCGCGATGGCCGACGCACCGGTGAGGGGGTTGGCCATCTGATGCGCCATGCTGTCCGCGATGGCGTTGACCGAGCGCAGCTTGTTGGCGCGGCGGCCCAACTCAGCGTCCGTTCGCGACGCGATGGCGTGCAGCACCGCCGCGGTGGTGTCCAGCACGACTGGAATCCAGGATTCGCGGAGCTGCATCACGGCCCGCTTCGCATCCGCAAGCAGGAGCGCTCCCACCATGCGGCCGTGCGCGCGCAGCGGCACGACCATGACACCGGTGGCGCGATCCACGCCGGGGGCCGCGCCGCCCGCGAGGTGCGGATCGATCCGCTCCGGCCAGCGCTGCGGCACGCCCGTCTCCGCGAGCGGCAGCAGCGACACGCCGTCACGATCGCGGAGCACCAGGGCGGCGTCGGCGTCGTCGAGCACCGGCGCGAGCGCCAGGAGCAGCCGGTCGGCGCCGCTGCGCATGGTGTCGGCGTCCAGCAGCACGCCGAGGAGCGCGGCTTCGATCTCAGCGCTGGAAACGGCGGTGGCTGTCATACCGATGAGTATCGGCATGCCCTGCAATTACTTTAACCCCTCAACGACCGCCTTGCTGGCGCCACCCAGCGAGGGCTGCGTCGATGTCACTCTGATGCAGCAGGTACTCGGGAAGTTGCTTCCGGCGCTCCGCCGTTTCAGCGCGCGAAAGCCGCTCCAGAAACCGTCGCGCTTCTACTTCGTCGCCACGCATCCTCGCGGCCAGGGACGCGAGGAGGAGACCGAGCAGGTGCTGGGGTTGCTCGCGGAGGATGCTGTCCGCCTGTGCCCCCGCGATGCCGGGATCGCCGGCCACCTCGGCCAGGCGTCCCATGTCGTAGCGCTGGTCGGCATTGAGCGTGCCCAGCGCGGCATACGCCTGCATCGCCATGGGCATGAAGAACTGCACGGAATCGACGCGGCCGCGTTCAGCAGCCCCCATGATTCGATCGTAGAGCCGCTCGGCGCGCTCTTCGGGAGAGAGGGAACTGATGTCCGGCGCGCGCGCGCCACCGCCGAGCGGGGAACCCGTCAGGGATGAGAGGGGCGCCTGTGGCTGGGGACCGCGGCCGAAGCGTTGTCCAGCCGCGAGCGCGATGAGCGCGAGCAGCGCGATGGCCGCGACGGCCCAGGGCAGCGCGTTGCCCACGCCGGAGGCGGCCGGGGCGGTGGCGGCGGCGGCGCCGGCGCCGGCACGCGTCCCGCACCGGTGGCAGAACTTCGCGCCGGGCGTCAACGGTGCGCGACAGGCGAGGCAGGTGGCCCCCTCCAGGGGAGCGCCGCAGCCCGCGCAGAATTTTCCCTCAGCCTCCTCGCCGCACGACGGGCAGGGCCTGGTCATCGGCGGAAATCTAGCGTGGCTGGCCGGACCGCTCGGCTTGTTCTATCGCGTCCGAGGCCTCATCCTCCCTGCTCCAATCTCCCCCCCCTCCGGTTTCAGTGACCACACGATCCATCACCCCGGACGTCCAGGGCGCCACCGCGAAGGACATTCTCGAGCTGACGCAGCGGCACAACGTGCGCTCGATGCGGCTGCAGTTCACGGACATTCTTGGCGTGAACAAGAACGTCGAGATTCCCGCGTCGCAGTTCGCGAAGGCGCTCGCGGGGGACATCATGTTCGACGGCTCGTCGATCGAGGGCTTCGTGCGGGTGGAAGAATCGGACATGCTGCTGAAGCCGGATCTCTCGACGTTCCGCCTGTTTCCGTGGGCGCCGTCGGACGCGCGCATCGCGCGGGTGATCTGCGACATCAGCTCGCCCAACGGCGAACCGTTCGCGGGCGACCCGCGCGGCGTGCTGAAGCGCACGATCGCGCGCGCGGCGGACATGGGGTTCGCGATGAACGCGGGGATGGAGGCGGAGTTCTTCCTGTTTCGGCGCACGCCGGACGGCGCGCCGAGCACGGCCACGCACGACGTGGGCAGCTACTTCGATCTCGCGCCGGCCGATCTGGGGGAGGACGCGCGACGCGCGATGGTGGATGTGCTCGAGCAGATGGGGTTCGAGGTGGAAACGTCGCATCACGAGGTGGCGCACGGTCAGCACGAGATCGACTTCCGGTACGCCGACGCGCTGCTCACCGCGGACAACATCGCGACCTTCCGCTTCGTGGTGAAACACGTGGCGCACCAGTTCGGGCTCAGCGCGTCGTTCATGCCCAAGCCGATCTATGCGCAGAATGGCAGCGGGATGCACACGCACCAGTCGCTGTTCCGGGGCAAGGACAACGCGTTCTGGGACCGGAAGGCGGAGTGGGAACTGTCGAAGGTGGCGTTGCACTACATCGGCGGACTGCTGAAGCACGCGCGTGGCATGTCCGCGATCACCAACCCGCTGGTGAATTCCTACAAGCGGCTGGTGCCGGGCTATGAGGCGCCGGTGAACGTCGCGTGGTCCATGCGCAACCGCTCGCCGCTCATTCGCGTGCCGGAGCGGCGGGGGGCGGGAACGCGCGTGGAGCTGCGCGCGCCCGACCCGGCGGCGAACCCCTACCTGGCGCTGAGTGTGATGCTCGCCGCGGGGCTGGACGGCATCGCGACGGACGCGGACTGGCGCGAGCCGGTGAACGAGAACATCCGGGACATGAGCCACCGCGAGCGGCGGCGGCTTCGCATCGACGACCTGCCGCACGACCTGAACGAGGCGCTGGACGAGCTGGAGAAGGACGATGTGATCTCCGGCGCGCTGGGCGAGCACGTGACTCGGCACTTCGTCGAGGCCAAGCGCCGCGAGTGGCAGGACTACGCGACCCAGGTCACCGACTGGGAGCTGAAGAACTATCTGCTGAAGTACTGAAAGTTCGGGAATAGGGAAGAGGGAAGCGGGAAGGGGGAAGAGGGAAACCGAAACCGCCGTTGTGGTTTCCCCTTTCCTCCTTCCCTCTTCCCTCTTCCCCGAAGTTAGTTCAGACGGGAAAGAGCATCTCCCGGTACTTCGGCAACGGCCAGCAGTCGTCGTCCACCATCCCTTCCAGCTTGTCTGCCGCCACGCGGACCGCCTGCATCGCGTCGCGGCCCTGCCGCGTGAGGTATGCGGCGCACTCCTCGAGGCGTTCGTCCAGCGACTCGGCCTTGTCGATGACCTTGTCCAGCGCGGCGCGCTGTTTCTGCAACGCCTTGATGGCTTTCCCGAGCGTATTCGCCGCTTCCAGCTGCGGAACGATGGTGACCCGCGCGGACTTGGCCTTCGCGACGGCGTCGAGGAGCGTGCCGTGGTAGCCCAATGACGCCGGGAGCACGAGCGTGTCGATCATTTCGCGCAGCGTGCCCAGCTCGATCAGGATGTCCTTGATGTAGCGCTCGAGGCGCACGTGGTAGCGGGAGTCCAGCTCTTCTTCCGTGAGGATCTTCAGCCCGGTGAGGCATGCGCGCGAAGACTTGGTGACGAGCTGTGCGAGCGCGTCCGGCGTGCGGCGCAGGTTCGGCAGCCCGCGGGCCTCGGCCTCCTTCACCCATTCGGCGGAATAGTTGTTTCCGTCGAACCGGATCGGCGTGGTTTCGCGAAAGACGCGGCGCACGACCTTCAGCACGGCGTCGTCCGTTTCGGGGGTCTTCTTCAGCTCCTGGCGCAGCAGCTCCGACACCTCGCCGAGCGCGTCGGCGACCGCGGCGTTCAACAGCGCGACGGGAAACGCGATGGACTGCGACGCGCCGACGGCGCGGAACTCGAACTTGGACCCGGTGAACGCAAACGGGGACGTGCGGTTCCGGTCTGTGCTGTCGCGCTTGATCTCCGGAATGCGGGAGATGCCGAGTTTCATCATCTTCTCCTCGGCGCGCAGCGGCCCCTTCTCGTGGACGATGGACTCGATCATTCCGGAGAGACTCTCGCCCATGAACACGGAGATGATCGCGGGCGGCGCCTCGTTGGCGCCCAGGCGGTGCTCGTTGCCCGATGACGCGATGCCGGCGCGCATCATCCCGGCGTGCTTGTGCACTCCCTTCAGCACGGCCGCGAGAAACGCGAGAAACCGCACGTTCTGATGCGGCGTGTGTCCGGGGTTCAGCAGGTTGAAGCCGTCCAGATCGGGATCGTCCGCCGCGATCGACAGGGACCAGTTGCAGTGCTTACCCGAGCCGTTGATTCGCGCGAAGGGCTTCTCGTGCAGCAGCGCGTGCAGGTCGTGCCGCAGCGCGACGCGCCGCAGCGTGGCCATCACGAGCTGGTTGTGATCCGTGGCAACGTCGGTTTCCTCGAACCGCGGCGCCATCTCGTACTGGCTGGGCGCGACCTCGTTGTGCCGCGTCACGATTGGCACCCCGAGCTTGTACAGCTCCGTCTCCACTTCCGCGATGCAGGCCTGGATGCGCTCCGGAATGCCGCCGAAGTAGTGGTCCTCCAGCTGCTGGCCGCGCGTGGGGGCCGCACCCAGCAGGGTGCGCCCCGACATCACCAGGTCGGGACGGAGCGCGAAGTGCGCGCGATCGATGAGGAAATACTCCTGCTCCGCGCCAAGCGTGGTGTAGATGCGATGCACGCCCTTGTCGCCGAGCAGCTCGAGGAGCTCGATGGCCTTCGCGCTCAAGGCATCGCTGCTGCGCAGGAGGGGCGTGACCTCGTCCAGCGCTTCCCCGTCGTAGCCGACGAAGACGGAGGGGATGCAGAGCGTCTTGACCCCCGCCCACTCCGCGATGAACACCGGGCTCGACGGATTCCACGCCGTGTAGCCGCGCGCTTCCCAGGTGGAGCGCAGTCCGCCCGACGGGAAGCTCGATGCGTCCGGCTCGCCCTGCACGAGCTGCGATGCGGTGAATGTTTCCATCGGCGCGCCGTCGTCGAACGACAGGAACGCGTCGTGCTTCTCCGCCGTCAATCCGGTCTGCGGCTGGAACCAGTGCGTGAAGTGCGTCGCGCCGCGGCCCACCGCCCACTCCCTGATGACCGCCGCCACTCGCCCCGCGATGTCCGGATCCAGCGTTTTTCCCTGGCGCACCGCGGCGAGCATCTTCTGGTAGACCTCACGCGAGAGCTTGTCGCGCATCTGCCGCACACCAAAGGTGTTGATCCCGAAGTATTCGGAGATCTTCGCGGGCTGTCCGTTTTGCATGATGGGCGGCGCTGGTTTGGGGGTCCGACTCGTGAGTTCGCGGCTCACGTTCTTGCGCATCTGGACTGTTCTGGGCGGCATATGCTCGGAGCTTCCTCGGTGTGTGTTATCGGAATTGTGCAAAGACTGCACAAATCACTGGTCAAAAATGCCAAATCAGGCCAGAAAAAACAACTTTGAGCACCAAGCACTGCAATTGTCACAAATCATGGCAGACACTAGCGACTGGGGAGAAGTCCGTGTCGTGGGCTGACGACTCCCGCGGAATGTCCGGCGAACTCCATGCCGGGAACCCTGACCACGCAGGAAGCCGGGGCGGCGGCCGCGAACACCTACACCTTCACCCCGGCAGCGGACCTGAACCGGGGCTACTGCCTCGCGATGACGTTCGCCAGCACCTGTTCGGCGTGCGCGAGGTGCGCGGCGACCGCCGGACGCACGGTGTTCAACAGCCCGCGCACTTCGATGTGCTGGGCAGCGGGCAGCATGACGTTGTCGATGGACGCAAGGAACTTCCTGTGGTACGTCACCTCGTTCGCGATGTACGTGGAATCGAACTTGTAGCCGGACAGTTCGCGGAGCAGGTCGCGCTTTTCGGCGGACTCGTCGCGCATGTCGAGACTGGCGACATTGTCCACGGCGGCAATGTCGAGTCTGGTCAGCAGGTTGTTCACCAGGCCATTCACGCCGATGTGGTCCGCCAGCATCCGCTCCGCGAACCGCTTGATGTCGTCCCGCTCGGCGCGCGCCGGCGCGAGGCGCGCATAGCTGATGTCGGTGTTGTTCAACGCCATCACCATTGCCGCGATGTTCGCGTCGGTGACAGCGGCGTTCGCCTGCGTTCGCGCGGGCGACGACGCCGGCGCCGCTGGGGCGACCGGATCGGCGGGGTGCGCCGATCCCGTGGCGGGATCGATCGGCCGGAAGTATCGGCATCCGGTCGTAAGGACGGCGGCGGCGGCGAGCGAGAGCAGCGAACGGCGGAAGAGCATCGCGTGGGCTCCGGGAGAGGCTGGACGATAGTGGCGAGGCAGCGCCCTGCGGGCAAGCGGGCAAGGGGGGGGGCAAGCGGGCGGGACCGGCTCACGGGTTCGGGGCCGGCTCCTCATTGCGCTCCACCTGTGGAGCGCGTCGCTTGCCGTACAACTGGATCGCCTCCAGCGTGGCCATGCAGAACCCCGCCCACGCCAGTCCGATGATCACGCCGGCGAGGACATCCGAGGGGTAATGGACGCCGAGGTAGAGCCGCGAGATGCTGATGAGCACGATCAGAATGCCGGCAATGGTCAGGGTGACCGCGCGATGGAGCACTCTCCGCTGAAGGCGGGCCGCCAGGTACGCCACGGTTCCGTAGACGACGGCTGCGCTCATGGCGTGCCCCGACGGGAATGACCAGCTCACCACCTCCACTCCCCAGTCGAACAGCTGCGGTCGTGGACGACCGAAGCCCACCTTGAGCAGGTTGTTGAGGAGAATGCCCCCGGTGGTGGCCACAAGCAGCAGCGCCGCGGAGTACTTGTGATTGGAGAGCCAGAGAAACATTCCGCTCACCGCCACCATCATCAGCGCCACCGATCCGGTGCCCAGGAGGGTGATCTCGAGCATGATGGGCTCGAGTCGCGGTGACCGATGCTCGGATATCCAGCGCAGCACCGACTCGTCGAACGCCTGCGTGGCGCCGCTGCTGACGTGTCCCGCGAACAGGGCAAAGGCGTACGTGCCGCCCAGCGCCACGACCGCTCCGGCAACCAGAAACAGGCCGAAGGTCGCGTAGAAATTGTGCGCATGCGACCCGATGCCGCGGATGAGCGTGAAAAGAATGTCCCAGAATACGTGGGTTCGTCCGCGCGTCCGGGACCAGACGCCACGCTGCTCGGGCGGCTGGTCGGTCACGCTGATGTCCTGCTCGGAGGGCGGCAGTTGGCTAGCCATCTTCTTGAGAAAGTCCTGATACTGGAATAACTTGGAACCTTCGGCGCGGTCGCCAAGTGGTAAGGCAGGAGTCTGCAAAACTCCCATCGCCGGTTCGATTCCGGCTCGCGCCTCTCGTTCACCTTGCCCCGCCTTGGCGGGGCATTGTCGCTTTCCGAACTGTGGAAGCACCGAGCGTGCCGCACCGCTCGTCCCGCGCGTATGGTAGTCGGGGCGTTCGCGAGGTACCTTCGCCGACCGACGGACATAAATCGAACCTTTCCCGGCCGATTCCGATCGGTTTCCGGTCGTTCCGCCGCTCAATCATCGAACCCATGGCACAAACACACGTCAGACTGACACTTGGCGCACTGCTTTCGAGTTTCGCGATCGCGTCCACCGGTCACGCGCAGGATGCCGGCCGCGTGCGGGCGGCGGTTCACGCCTACCAGCAGGCGAACGACGTCACTGTGGTGCGCGAGCTGGCCGAGTTCCTGGCGATTCCGAACCTGGCGAGCGACTCCGTGAACATCCGGCGGAATGCGCGCCACATCGTCCAGATGCTGGCGCGGCGCGGCGTGGCCGCGCGGCTGCTGGAAACGCCGGGCGCGCCGCCGGCGGTGTACGGCGAACTGCGAACGTCGGGCGCCACCCGGACCGTGGTGTTCTACGCGCACTATGACGGGCAGCCGGTGGACACGGCGCAGTGGGCGAACCCACCGTGGACGCCGACGATGCGGGACCGGTCGCTCACCGACGGAGGCGCGGTCATCCCGATGCCGACCCGGCCGGGGACGCTCCAGGGTGAGTGGCGCATCTATGCGCGCTCTGCCTCGGACGACAAGAGCCCGATTGTGGCGTTTCTGTCAGCGCTCGACGCACTGCGCGCGTCGGACATCCGTCCCAGCGTGAACCTCAAATTCTATTTCGAGGGAGAGGAGGAGGCGGGATCGGACCACCTGCGCGACGCGCTCACCCGCCATCGCGACCTGCTGGGCGCGGACCTGTGGATCTTTGGCGACGGTCCGGTGCACCAGTCCCGCCGGCAGCAGGTGTCGTTCGGCGTGCGCGGAGTGATGGGACTCGAGCTGACGACGTACGGCCCGGCGCGCACGCTGCACAGCGGTCATTACGGCAACTGGGCGCCGAATCCGCTGGTGACGATCGCGCACGTGGTGGCCGGCATGCGGGACACCGACGGCCGCATCCTGATCGACAATTTCTACGACGACGCGCGCGCGCCAACGCGCGCCGAGCTGGACGCCATTGCCGCCGCGCCCGCGGCCGACTCGGCGCTGCGGGTCGAGCTGCTGCTGCATGCCACCGAGGCGGGGAACGCGCGTCTGATGGAGCGCATCATGGTGCCGGCGCTGAACGTGCGCGGCATCCGGGGTGGGGGCGTGCAGCGTCAGGCGGCCAATGCGGTGCCCACCCTCGCGCACGCGTCCATCGACTTCCGGCTGGTACCCGGCCAGGTGCCGGCCCGCGTCCGCGCCCTGGTGGAAGCGCACGCGCGCAAGCAGGGGTGGTTCATCGTGCATCGGGACCCCACGGACGCGGAGCGGCTGGCCCATCCGCGGATTCTGAAGATGGAATGGGAGGAGGGCTATCCGGCGTCGCGGGCGGACATGTCCAGCCCGGCCTCGCGCGCGGTGCTGCGCGCGGTGGAGATGGCGGCGGACCGCCGGCCCATCGTCGTGCCCACGTCCGGCGGCAGTCTGCCACTCTACATCTTCGCTGAAGTGCTCGGGGCGCCACTGATCACGGTACCGATGGTCAATCACGACAACAATCAGCACGCCGCGAACGAGAACCTGCGCATGCAGAACCTGATGGACGGCATGCAGGTCTACGCGGCCATCGTGGCGCATCTTGGGCGGATCTGGACGGACACGCCGTAGATGCAGATGCTGCGGTCCTCCCTCCTCTGGGCGTCGCGCAACTCGCGCATCGAGCGGCTGGTGCGCTCGAGCCGGGTGATGCGCCCGCTGGTGTCCCGCTTCATGCCGGGGGAGTCGATCGACGACGCGCTGCGCGCCGCGCGTGAGCTTGGCAACGAGAAGGGGGGGGGGACGCCGGCGATCATCACGTACCTCGGCGAGAACGTGGCAACTGACGCCGGCGCGGACGAGACGGTGGCCGAGTACGAGCGGTTGTTCGCCGCGCTCAGGTCGCAGGGTGTGGACGCGCACGTATCGCTCAAGCTCACCCAGTTTGGCTGGGATGTGGACCGCGCGCGCGCGCTGGCGCGCGTACGGAGGCTCGCGGATATCGCCGCCGCCAACAACACGGTGCTCGCGATCGACATGGAGTCGTCGGAGTACGTGGAGTCCACGGTGGCCGCGTATGAAACGCTCGCGCGGGAGTGCCCCGGCGCCGCGCTGTGCCTTCAGGCGTATCTGCACCGCACGCCGCAGGACGTGCGTCGCCTGCTGCCGGTGAAGCCCTACATCCGGCTGGTGAAGGGTGCGTACCGGGAAACGCCCAGCGTGGCGCTGACGCGGCGCGCCGACATCGATTCGCGTTTCCGGGAACTGGCGCGTGAACTCCTGTCCGGCGCGGGCGCGGGGGTGCGCGTCGCCTTCGGCACGCACGACACCGCGTTGATCGACCTGATTCGTGCCGACGCGCGACAGATGGGCGCGCCGGAATCCTCCTTCGAGATCCAGATGCTCTATGGCATCCAGGACGCCGCGCGCCGCCGCCTCGCCGCCGAGGGAATCCGAACGCGCGTGCTCATCAGCTATGGAAAGGCCTGGTATCCCTGGTTCATGCGGCGCCTGGCCGAGAAGCCGTCGAACCTGATGCTCATTTCCCGCAATCTCTTTTCCTGACGGTCACGCGGCTGCGCCGTTCGCGAGGCGTCCCGCTGGCGGGCTACAGGCCGGGTTCCGCTGGACGCTCCGGCGGGCGCTCCGTTGCCCTGGACTTGAGCTGCAGCCCCATGCGCGCGCCGAGGGGTACCAGCGTCTTCTCGTACCATCGCGCGACGAGTGGCGTGATGGCGAGCGTGGCCACGATGCGCAGGGGCTGGGTGATCTTCGCCAGGATGTACGCCGCCGTCCATGTGCCCACGTCGGCCGCGGTGCTCGAACTCTGCCATCCCATGCGGATGGCCATCCAGAACCCGGTGATCACCACCGCGAAGATGACATAGTGAACCACCAGCGCGATCACCCCGTACTCCAGGAGGAGATCGCGAAACTTCACGATGAGATCCTTCAGTCGCTTGCGCACGGGGGAAAGCTAAAGCCCGGCCGACCGTGAGGGGCGCGTGGACCCCCCCCCCCCGACCCGTACCCATGCTCAAGCGCCAGCTCGGCGTCGACCTGGACTCGCCTGCTTCCGGTGCGAGAGAGGGCCTTACTGACGCTGATTGACGGTCGAGATCACGCGCACGTCGCCTGGCGACACGTGTTCCACCCGAAGCACCTGCCGGTGGGTCTCATTCCCGACCTTGAGCGTGACGAGGTAGTCACCGGTCTGCGCCATGGGCGCCTGGTTGCCGCCGAATCCGCCGCCCCCGCCCCCGCCGCCGCCGCCGCCGCCCAAAGCGGAGATGCTCGTTCCTGGAACCCGGAAGAGCGCCACAATGTCCTGGAATCCACCAGGGAAGGCCGCCATCAAGTCGTCGGCACTGCCGAACGCACCGGCCATGGCTCGGCCCATCGCGCCGGCGGCGCCCGCGCCCCCCCCCCCCCCCCCCCCCCCCC
>JBBDYA010000115.1:0-13767 GCA_040902005.1 Gemmatimonadaceae bacterium
GGGGCCCCGGCCGAGAACGTTGTCAGCACTTTCAGTATCGCCACTCCGTCCACAGTATTGAGTATGCGCTTCGCTCTCTCCCTCCTCGCGCTGAGCGTCTCCACCACCGCGCTCGCGCAAACCACGACCCTCGCGCCGGCCGCCTCGTCTGGTGTTCGGTACAACCGGCTGCTCATCCGCAACGCGATGGTCGTGGACGGCGCCGGCAACCCGGCGCGCGGTCCCATGGACATCGTGGTCGAGGGGTCCACGATCGCCAGCGTGCGGCCGGCGCGTCCCATGGACGAATTCGGCACGGCGGAGGCCCCGCTCCCCGCCGGTGCCACGGCAAGCGCGCGGTTCGATCGCATCATCGACGCGCGCGGGATGTACGTCACGCCAGGCCTGGTGGACATGCACGGTCACATCCACTTCGGGCGCAACGGCGTGCGATGGCCCAGGGATTACGTCTACAAGCTGTGGCTCGCGCACGGCATCACCACGGTGCGCGAACCGGGGAGCGGCAACGGCGTGGACTCCACCGTAGCGCACGCGCGGCTCTCGGCAGAGAACCGCATGGCCGCGCCGACGATCGTTCCCTATGTGACCGTCGAGGCGGACAACCCGGATTCCGCCCGCGCGCGCGTGCGCCGCGTGAAGCAGCGCGGCGCGCAGGGACTCAAGATCTTCATCAACCGTCCCGACGTCTGGGCGGCAATCGCCGACGAGGCGCGCCGGAACGACCTGCCGATCGCGACCGACATGAAGATCCAGGAGTACGACGCGCTGGACGCCGCCCGGCTCGGCGTGCGATCCCTGGAGCACTGGTACGGGATTCCCGACGCGGCTATCCCAGGCCCACAGCGCTTTCCCGACTCCTACAGCTACGACAACGAATCCGACCGCTTCCGCTGGGCGGCGGATCTCTGGCGGCAGGCCGACAGCGCGCGCCTCTCCGCAGTGATCGACACGCTCATCGCGCGTAACGTGACCTGGGACCCCACGTTCGCCGTCTACGAAGCCAACCGCGACCTGTCGCGTGCGCGCACGCTGCACTGGTTCGGCGAGTATGCGATGCCGCAGCTGATGGCGTTCTTCGAGCCGGACGCCACGCGCCACGGCTCGTACCACTTCAACTGGACCACGGGCGACGAAGTGATGTGGAAGGAGAGCATGCGCCTCTGGATGCGGTGGGTGCGCGAGTTCGCGGCGCGGGGGGGCAATGTCACCGTGGGGTCAGATGCCGGATTCATCTATCACCTGTACGGCTTCGCGACCATCCGCGAGATGGAGCTGCACCAGGAGGCCGGCTTTCATCCGATCGAGGTCATCCAGCACGCCACGTCGAATGGGGCGAAGGCCATGGGGCTCGCGAACACCGGGGTGATTCGCCCGGGGTTCAGCGCCGACCTCGCGATCGTGGACGGCAATCCGTTGCACAACCTCAAAGTCTTCTACGGCACGGGCGTGGAGGTGGAGCGCGACGGCCAGGTGGAGCGCCGTGGCGGCGTGCGGTATACCATCAAGCAGGGCATCGTGTTCGACGCGCGGCAATTGCTGGCGGACGTGCGCGAGATGGTCCGTGCGGCGAAGGTGGTGCCCTGACGCCGCCGCCGCGAACCCCTGTCTAGATTGCGTTCCATGGAAACGCTTCAAGCCGCCGAATCGCGACAATCCGACGGGTCTTCTATCCTCGCGGAAGGGCTGATCGGATCACCGATCCTCAAGATCGCCGCCGAGGTGCGGGCGATGGCCGTCGAGGGGAAGGTCATCTGCAACCTGACGGTCGGCGATTTTGCGCCCAGCGAATTCCCGATTCCCGAGCTGCTCTCCCGCGAGCTGACGGCGGCGGTGCAGCGTGGCGAGACGAACTATCCGCCGTCGGCGGGGATGGCGGGCCTGCGCAAGGCGGTGGTGGCCTTCTGTGAACGCCGTCTCGATCTCCCGCTGGGCGTGGAGAACGTCCTGATCGCGTCGGGCGCCCGCCCGCTGATCTACGCCATCTACCGCATCATCGCCGATCCGGGCGAGCGCGTGGTGTTCCCGGTGCCATCCTGGAACAACACGCACTATTGCCAGATGTCCGGCGCCAGGGCCGTGCCCATCGCGTGCGACGCGACCTCCGGCTTCCTGCCGACCGCCGCCATGCTGCGCGACGAGCTGCGCGACGCGCGGATGCTGGTGATCAACTCGCCGGTGAATCCCACCGGCACGGTGATCGGCGCGCAGCAGCTCGCCGACATCTGCGACCTGGTGCTCGAGGAGAACGCACGACGCGCCGGCAGCGACCGACCGCTGTACGTCCTGTACGACCAGGTGTACTGGATGCTCACGTTCGGCGTGGAGCACGTGCACCCCGTGGCGCTACGCCCCGCGATGGCGGACTACACGATCTACGTGGATGGCATCTCGAAGTCGTTTGCCGCCACCGGCCTGCGCGTGGGCTGGGCGATGGGTCCGACGACGATCATCCAGCAGATGTCGGACCTGCTCACGCACGTGGGGGCGTGGGCGCCGCGTCCCGAACAGGTGGCCACGACCGTGCTGCTCGGCAACGACGCCGAGATGGACGGCTTTCACGACCGGATGCGCGGCGAGGTGCTGGGCCGGCTTCAGGCGCTGCACGATGGGATCGCCGCGCTGCATCGCGAGGGGTTCGCGGTGGACGCCGCCATCCCGAGCGGCGCGATCTACTTGAGCGGCCGCTTCCACCTGCACGGGCGCACCACGCCGAAGGGTGTCACGCTCCGCACCGATGAGGACGTGCGCTCGTACCTGCTGACCAGCGCGGGGCTGGCCGCGGTGCCGTTCAGCGCGTTCGGGCAGCCGGAAGGCAGCGGGTGGTTCCGGCTGTCGGTGGGGGCGGTCTCGATGAAGGACATCGCCGGGTTGCTCCCCCGCCTGCGCGAATCCCTGGTCGCGCTCCGCTAGGAAAGCTCTGAAAAACCAGGGGCCGGAACACCTCGCTCCGGCCCCCTGTTTTTCAGAGGTCCCTAGCTAGAAACGAAAGCTGTAGGTCATCGACACGGCATCCGAGCTCACCTGCACGCCGTCCGCGCCCAGGAAGAACCGGTTCACGCCGTTGTTCGGGCGCACGACGTGGTTGTACCGCACCACCTTGGCGCCCGCGAGCGTGCCAACGAACGCGCCGGCGAGCACGTCGCTCGCCCAGTGCTGCCCCGTGAACATGCGTGAGATGCCCGGGCCGGCCGCGATCGCATAGGCCACCGGTCCCACGATCCACACGGCGCCGGGTGCCCGTCGCTTCGTTTCCAGCGTGTACACCGTGGCCACGGCAAACGCCGAGGCAGTGTGGATGGACGGAAACGCGCGATAGTTGAAGTCGCGAAAGCCCCGGAAGGGACGAAAGTCGTGCGCGTCCTTGTAGTCGGTGACGTGGGGGCGCGACCGTCCCAGCGGGCCGCGGACGAGCTGCGCGGCAACGCTGCCCACCACCACCGCCTCGGCCGCATGGAAGGTGATGTCCGCCATCGCGCGCTGTCCGGTGAGACGACCGATGCTCCAGAGCGCCAGGTTGCCGAAGGTGAGGGAACCCTCCTGAAGCTTGGAGAAGTTGCGCGCCCACCGCTGCTTACCCGGCGTCTGCATCGTGCTGTCCACCCACCCCTGCGCGATGCGCGCGTCGGCGCTGCTCAGCGCCACTGACCCCAGGAGGACGGCGACCGACCAGATGGCGTCGTTGCGCGTGAACAGCGACGGCGGGTCGGACGCGGCCTGCGCGCGCAGCGGTTCCGCTGCGGCGATGAGCAGCAGGAGACACACACGAATCAGTTTCATCCGGCCACCGCGATGCAAGCGTGAGGCCGCGACCGGCCCTTCGCGGGCTGAGTCGCCGTGCTGTTCAGCTCGTGTCCCATGTGACAGATTGTCACATGATCGTTGCCCGCCATCTTGCGCTCGCCCTGTCGTTGTCAGCCCTGGCCGCCCCGGTCACGCCCGCAGCGCGCGCCCAACCCGCCGGCATTCCCCAGCTCCGATACGAGCCGGACCTGACGATTCCGGCGCGCGAGCATCTCATCAGGTCGAGCGCGCTTTTCGCGGTCAGCCGGCGCGGCGTCATCGTCGTGCCGGCGGCCATGAGTGGCGAACCGCTCAGGGCGTTCACCCCGGATGGCAAACGGCTCGAGTGGAAGACGCGCGCGCGCCGGGGTGAGGACAGGGAGTTCATCACCGTCGTCCAGATGGGATGGATCGGGGATTCGCTGTGGGTGGAGGATCGCATCTGGGATCACGCCGTGGTGCTGGACACCGCGGGGGTGGTGGTCAAGAGCTACGAGCGTCCATCGTGGATTCGCCCGCGGTGGCGCGACCGGCGGAAGTATCCGCTGTTCAGCGACATGTACTGGCGGGCCATCTACCCGGACGGGACGATGCTCGTGGTTCCGCAGCAGCCACGCGCGCTGTTCGACACGCCCGACTTCGATCGCGGCAGCACGCACCTGCTGCGCGTGGACGCCGATGGCGTGATCCAGCGCACCATCGCGCGCGTTCCCTCGGCCGACGCGCGGATGCTGCTGCGTGACGGGCAGAGGCGCTGGTGGATCAACGTGCCGTTCTTCCCGCGCACGCACTGGCAGGTCTCGGCGGATGGCCGGCGGATCGCGGTCGCGTCGCCGCTAGTGACGGCGAGCGACAGTGGCGCGTTCGTGGTGACGCTGCTCGACGAGAACGGCGACACGATGTTCACGCGCCGCTACGTGTCCCCGACGGCCCGCCTGACGCCAGCGACGGTGGATTCCGTGCTCAGGAAGGTCGCGGCATTCGGGCGCTATAGCGCGGAGTCGATTCGGGACACGCTGCGCAAGCAGATACCCGCGTACCTGTCACCGGTGCAGGGGGTGGACGTGGGCGTGGACCACTCGGTGTGGGTCTGGGTTCGCCCGCGGGACCCCACGGTGCGCGACCGGATCGCGCTCGTGCTCGACTCACTTGGTACCGTGGTGGGCACGGCCACGCTGCCGCGAACGTTGCAGGTGCCAGTCTACAGTGTGGATCACGTCTGGGGTGTTCAGATTTCCGAGGTCAACTCTCGGGAGCGCGATGTGGTGCGATTGAGGCGCACGCCGCCCAGGGAAGCTCTGGAAAAGAGGCAGCTGGAAGCGCGATAGCTCCCCGTGGCGCGAGCGTAGTATCAATACTGAGACGGCCGCTCGGATGCACTTGGGAGAAGTTCCGCCTACTCGTCTCAGTATTGATACTGGCTCGCGCCACGGGGAGCTACCGCGCTTCCAGCTGCCCCTTTTTCAGAGCTTCCCTAGAGGCGTTCCGCCAGCTCGTAGCGCGTCAGCTTCCGCAGCGCGACCGCCAGCCCCGCCGCGAGAATGATCGAGCCCATGACCCAGACTGTCGTCATCGGCACGGTGTAGCCGGCCGTCGGCACGAGTCCGTCGCCGACCCATTTCGAGATGGACGTGGCGAATTCGCGCACGCTGAGCGACTTCACTCCCTCGAGCTGCCGCGTCACGACGTTTTCGAAGAAGATGATGTAGATCAGCCCGATGATCAGCCCGCGTTTCGTCGCGAGTCCCAGGTAGGTGAAGATCGCGCAGTAGAGCAGGGCGCCGGCGACTCCACCGGCGATGAACGAGGCCACGAAGCGCGCCGGCAGCTCCGCGTTGCGCAGGGACAGCCAGGCCAGCAGCATCGCGGCCGAGATCACCGTCGCGGTGGCCAGCATCGCCACGAGATACTTGACCAGCACGATGGCCCAGCGCGGCACCGGGCGCACCAGCAGGTAGATGAGCGTGCCATCCTCCTGTTCGCCGCCGAACGTCGTCGTCCCGAAGATCACGGCGGCCAGCGGCAGCAGCGCCGCCAGTACGATCTGCGAGTTCAGGATCAGCAGGAAATTGAGGCGGTCGCCCTCCAGGTCCTCGCTCGCGAACCGATAGAAGACGGTGAGCAGGAGGGGAAGCCCCGCGATCGCTACGGCAACCCACACGCGGTGTCCAGAGAAGAGCTGGCGCCAGGTGAGCCAGGCCACGGTGCGCAGGGCGGCGATCATCGTTCCACCAGGTAGGCGAACACGCTCTCGAGCGACTCATCTGTGGGCCGCACCTCGAGCAGCCGGATGTTCGCCTGTCGCGCGGTGCGCGCGAGGGTGCGCGTCATCGCCACGCGTTCGCCCGTGCGCACCACCAATCCCTCTGGCGTGAGCTCCACGCCGAACACGGACTGATCGCCCCCCCCCAGCAGCGCCGCGCCCAGGCGCCGGTCGTCGGATGACCGGAGGCGAAAGGTGTGCGGCCGGTCGGTCATGAGCCGCCGGATCTCGCGAAAGTGGCCAGACGCGGCCAGTCGGCCGGCGACCATGACGAGGATGTTGTTGGCCAGGTCGTTCAGCTCTTCCAGGATGTGCGAGCTGATGACGATCACCCGTCCCTCCAAGGCGAGCGCGCGGAGCACCTCCAGCATGTGCAGCCGCTGGCGGGGGTCCATCCCGTTGAACGGTTCGTCCAGCAGGAGGACGGCGGGGTCGTGCACCATCGCCGCCGCCACCTTGATGCGCTGCTTCATCCCCTTGGAGTACGTGGCGATGCGGCGATGCTGCGGGCCCGCCATGTCCAGCAGATCGATGGCGCGTTGCGCGGCGGCCTCGGGATCCGCCACCTGCTGCATCACGGCACAGGCGCGCACGAACTCGTGACCGGAGAGATACTCGTGGACCGACTCGCGCTCGGGGACCAGTCCGATCGTGCGATAGACGTCCGGATCGCCCGCCGCCGGCCTGTCGTTCACGAGCACCTCACCGGACGATGGGCGTAGCAGCCCTGCCATCATGTGCAGCACCGTGGTCTTGCCGGCGCCGTTGGGGCCCAGAAGCCCGGTGACGCCCGGCGTGAGGGTACACGACACGTCGTTGACCGCGACCACGTTGCCGTACCAGCGGGAGGCGTTGACCAACCGAACGGCGGACACGCTCATACTTCGTTCTTCCGGTAGCGCGCCAGCAGCACGAGCGCGCCGATCACGCACGTGGCCAGGACCACGAACAGGTACGTCTCACCGGGGAGATCCACCCGCGCCACGGTGCTGCGCCGCGCGGATTCCACGTCAAAGAGCCACTTGGAGAACCCGGTGACCAGGTTCACCGGGTTCAGAAGGATGGCGTAGCGCCGCAGGTCGCCCGTGGCGATCACGCGCACCATGGCCGAGATGGCGGGGGTGAGCAGGAAGAAGGCGATGACGCCCGCGCTGGCGAACGCGCGCTTGTTCGCGAACGACGAAATCGCGAGCGCGATGCTCGCGAAGTACGTGGACACCAGCAGCGTGCCGGCCAGGATCGGGAAGAGCTTCGTCCATTCCGCCATGAACGCGGTCCATGGCTCCGCCTGGATCAGTACGCGCCCCACGAACAGCATGAGTTGCGGGCCCAGGGTGAGCAGCAACAGCGCCGCGGCCAGCGCCCCGAGCTTGGCCCAGGCGTAGTCGCTGGCGCGGATGGGGCGCGACAGATACAACGCGAGCGTGCCGTTCGACTTGTCCGTCACGAGCAGTTCGGGCGCCTGCGCCGCGACGAAGAGCGCCAGCAGCCCCGCCGTGAATTCCAGGTAGTTGGCGTAGCTGATGAGATTGATCATGCCGGCGGCGCTCGCGACGCCGATCTGCACCACGGCGGGGAGGAACACGAGGACGAGGACGAGCAGCGGAATCAGGCGCGAGCGCTCACCCCGGCCGAGTCCGAACGCGCCGCGGAATGAAAAGATGAAGAGCGTCTTCACGGCGTGCATCCGGCCGAACCGCGCGCCCGAGTAGCGCTGGTAGCCCAGGTCGTAGATGGTGGACGTCACCGGAACAGCTCCTCCAGCTTGTGGCGGGCCACTTCCATGCGCGCGAGCGGTGCGCCGAGGTCGGCGGCCACGTCCCGGATGGTGTCGTAGGTCTCGTCGCCGCGCAGCGTGACGTGCAGCCGGAGCGCGGAGCTTTCCACCTCCAGCCCGCGCGCGCGCAACTGCTCGGCGAACTGCGGCACGTCGTCGTCCAGCTCCAGCACCAGGCGCTGCATGCGGTCGGTGAACGCGGACACCGCGCCCGCGTACTGGAGTTTCCCGGCGTCGATCGCGATGAGCGAATCGCAGACGCGCTCGATTTCGCCCAGCAGGTGCGACGTGAGGAGGAGGGCGATGCCGAAGGCGCGCCCCGTGCGCTCCACCAGCTCGAGCATCTCGTCGCGGCCGGCGGGGTCGAGTCCGTTGGTGGGTTCGTCCAGCAGCAGCAACCGGGGATCGTGCACGAGCGCTTGCGCGAGCTTGACGCGCTGCTTCATGCCGGTGGAGTAGCTCCCGATCAGGCGGTAGCGTTCCTCGTAGAGCCCCACGTGCCGGAGCATCTCGGCGGCGCGCTCGCGCGCGGCGGAGAAGGGGAGTCCGGACATCTGCCCCATGTGGGAGACGAAGTCGGTGCCGCTCACGTCCAGCGGAAGACAATCGTGCTCGGGCATGTAGCCCACGAGCTTGCGCACCTCCACCGCCTGCGTGCCCACGTCGAATCCCAGGACGGCGGCGGTGCCGCTGGTGGGCCGCAGCAGGCCCAGGAGGATGCGGAGGAAGGTGGTCTTGCCGGCCCCGTTGGCGCCGACGAAGCCGATGATGCCGGGTTCGACGTCGAGGGTCAGCCCGTCGAGGGCGTGGACGTCGCCGTAGTGTTTCGTGAGGTCGCGGGCGGCAATCAGGGGCACGGGGGAAGATGCGGGTGGTGGGATTGAACTCGCAACCAGGACCAGGGATCCTCCGAAGAATGGAGGCTGGAGGCGCGGTGTGCCGCGTGGCGCGAGCCAGTCTCAACACTTGAACGCCAAGAACCAAGCCGGCAGGAGTTCACGATGCACGTTCAAGTATTGAGACTACGCTCGCGCCACGCGGCACACCGCGCCGAGCCAAGTCATTCTTCAGAGGATCCCTGGTTCCTTGTTGCCACGTGTAGTCTGTCTTACTATATACCTATAGACTCTCTACCCATTACCCCGTCCATGGCGAAAAGCGACCTCCTGCCCGGCACCCTCGACATGCTGGTGCTCAAGACCCTGAGCCTCGCGCCGCTGCACGGGTACGCCATCGCGCAGCACATCGAGCGCAGCTCGCAGGAGGTGCTCCAGGTGGAGCAGGGGTCGCTGTATCCCGCGCTCGAGCGGCTGCAGCGCGACGGGCTGATCACGTCCAAGTGGGGCATGTCGCCCACGGGACGTCGGGCGCGGTACTACACGCTCACGGCGTCGGGGCGTCGGCGGCTGGGACAGGAGATCTCGGACTTCGACACGATGCTGCTGGCGATCGGCAGGGTACTGGGGCGCGCCTGATGTCCTGGCTCGACGGCCTTCGCCATCGCGTGCGCGCCGTGCTTCGTCCGGGCGACCACGAGCGGGATCTGCGCGACGAGATGGGATTCCATGAGGACCTCGACGCCATGCAGCAGCGCGACGTTGGTCGCGCGCGCCTGCGCTTTGGCAACCGCACGTACTATCTGGAGGAAACCCGCGCCATGACGTGGCTTCGCTGGCTGGACGTGTTGCGACAGGACCTGGGTTACGCGTGGCGCTCGGTGCGGCGCACGCCGGGATTCACCGCGATGGTCGTGGTGACGCTGGCGCTGGGCATTGGCGTGAACGCAGCGGTGTTCACCATCCTCGACGTGCTGTACCTGCGGCCCCCGTCCGGTCTCCGGGATGCGGGAGAGCTGCGGCGCGTCTGGTTCGTGACCTCCGGAAGCAGAATGATGGACGGGAAAGGGAGGACAAGCACCACGGCCAACATGTTCATGTACCGCGCCGTCGTCGAGGCGTCGGGCAGGCCGCGGAACTTTGCGCTCTACACCACGGACAACGCCCTCACGCTCGGACGCAGCATCGCGGGCCCGACGGTCCGTGGCGTCATGGCGTCCGCCAACTACTTCACCGTGCTGGGCGCGAAGCTCGCGCTCGGCCGATTCTATACCGCACAGGAAGACTCACTGGGAGCAGGCAGCAGAGTCGTGGTGCTGGGACACCGGTTCTGGCAGCGGGAGTTCGGCGGCGACACGGCAATGCTCGGGCGGCCCATCGAGATCGGCCTGGAGGCGTACACCGTGATCGGCGTGGTCGCTCCCGAGTTCACTGGACTCGACCTTCAGGCGGCCGACGCGTGGTTCCCGTTGGGTGCGCCGCCTGGCTGGGGATCGGGCCGGTGGTGGGAATCGCCGAACGCGTGGCGCTTCACCATCATCTTTCGCTCGTGGGAGGGGGGGGGAGACGCCGAGTTCGAACAGCGCGCCACCGCCGCCTATGTCGCGAGCAATCGGGAAGTCTGGCCCGTGAATCCTGATACGCTGGGGAGCGTGCGGACGGGCTCGATCATCGAGGCGCGGGGGCCGGGGACGCAGGGACAGGATCTGATCATCAGCACGCGCATCGGCGGCGTGGCCGTCATCGTCCTGCTCATCGCCTGCGCCAACGTCATCAACCTGCTGCTGGCGCGCGCGGTGTCGCGGCGGCGAGAGCTGGCCGTCCGGCTCGCGCTGGGCATCTCTCGCGGCCGACTGATCCGGCTGCTCACCACGGAAACGGTGTTGCTCGCCGCCTTCGCGGGCGCAGCGGCGCTTGCGGCCGCCTGGTGGGGAGGAGCGCTGTTGCGCGCGCTCCTGTTCCCCGAAGTAACGTGGTACGACTCGGTGCTCCAGTGGCGAGTGGTCGTATTCGGGGCGGCCGTCGCGCTGCTGTGCGGGGTGGTCGCCGGAATCGTCCCGGCGGTACAGGCGAGCAATCCGCAACTCGTGCCGGCGCTCAAGGAGGGCGCGCGGGAAGGGTCCGCGCATCGGTCGCGACTGCGTGGTGCGCTGGTCATCACGCAAGCGGCGCTGTCCGTCATGCTGCTCGTTGGCGCTACGCTTTTCGTCCGCAGCCTCCAGAACGTTCAGGGGCTCGACATCGGTTACGACGCCAAGGTGCTCCTGTTCGGCACCGTCAACTTCGACCAGGGGGAATCCATGCCCGCTTCGGTGAAGGCCGCCGAAATGGCGCGCGTGGCCGAGCGGTTGCGCGCGCGCCCCGGCGTGGAGGGCGTCGCGGGCGCGCGGTATGCGCCCATGTGGGCCATCAGCTGGATGACGTTCTACTGGGACGCGGACTCGTCATTTTCGCTCGGTCGAAACATCCCCACGTGGCAGCCGGTGACGTCGAGCTTCTTCGAGACCGTGGGTCTGAGGATTTTGCGTGGCCGCGCGTTCGAGGATGGGACCGGCGCGCCGCGCGAGATGGTCGTGGACGAGGCGATGGCGCACCAGCTCTGGCCGGGCGCGGAGGCGCTGGGCCGGTGCATTCGGTTCGAGAAGCGCGAGAACCCGTGCTATACGGTGGTGGGCATCGCCGAGACCTCCCGGCAATCCCGCGTGATTGAGGAAGGAATGAAGCCGCAGTATTTCATCCCGATCGGGAATCAGCCCGAGGAGGGGCGGCTGGCCACGCTGCTCATCGTTCGCGCGCGCCCGGACCTGGTGGGCGCGGTGAGCGCGGGGATGACGTCGTCACTGCGGCAGGCATTCCCGGCTGGACATCCCACGGTGACGCCGATGACGCAGAACCTGGAGCCCGAATATCGCCCGTGGCGGCTGGGTGCGACGCTCTTCACGGCGTTCGGGATGCTGGCGCTGATCGTCGCCGTCATCGGGATTTACAGCACGGTGGCGTACGGCGTCACGCAGCGGACGCGCGAGTTCGGCGTGCGCATGGCGCTCGGCGCGCGCGTGGGCGACGTGCTGCGCCTGGTGGTGGGCGAGGGGCTGCGCGTCGTGGTGATCGGCATTGCGGTCGGCATCGCGCTCGCGCTCGCCGCGGGCAAGCTCATCGCGGCACTGCTCTACGGCGTGGAGGCCAGCGATCCCGGGGTCATGCTGCTGGTGGCGGCGGTGTTGCTGGTGGTGGCGGGACTTGCTGCGCTGGGGCCGGCATGGAGGGCCGCACGGGTGGATCCGGTGGTGGCGTTGAGGTCGGAATAACTCCACGGCCCTGCCGACCGCGTGCGCTGCGTCACATCGGGTCCACCGACTGCCGGCCCTGTATTAACGATGCACCGAGTGCAACGTCCACCGTGCATACCGGCATACCGTGCATCGAGCCTGCGTGCACGCCACTTCATTCGGAGCGCCTCAGATGCGGTTCCTCTCACTGTCGATCGCCGCGGGTGTCGTCCTCGGCCTCTCGTCCTGTACCGAATCCACTGAGCCCTCGCTCTTCGACGACGACGATGTCGCCGCGGACATTGCCACGAGCGCCGGCGAGGCGATCGCGTCCGCCATCGGCGTCATGAGCACCAACCAGTTGTCGGCTTCGCTGTCGGTCGCCGAGTCGCACCACGGTGGCCATGGAAACGGCGCCCACGCGGTGGACGTGACGCGGTCGCGGACCTGCCTCGATGCGGACGGCGCCGTCGTGACAGGGTGCACGCCGATCGCCGCTGTCAGGAAGATCGTGACGCATGCAACGGTCGACGGCACTCGCGGCGATACCCGCGTGAACCGGCGCGGCGAGACGGTCACCTGGAGCGGCGCGGTGCACCGCGTGATGGACGATACGCTCACGCGCGTCTTCGACACCGCCGACCCTCCGTCGGAGACGGCGCGCGTTCACGACGGCGTCGCCACAGCCGACGACACCACCACCTTCACGAACGGAACGATGTCGCGCACCGCGAGCGAATCCGCGATCGATTCCGTCCGCGCGGTCACCTGGAACCTCCCGCGCTCGGCGAATCCGTGGCCGGTCTCGGGCTCCATCGTGCGCAACACCGCGGCCACCGTCACAGTCTCCGATGGCGACCGCACCGAGACGCGCTCGTTCTCGCGCCGGATTCAGGTCACGTTCCCGGCGGACGCGCAGGGCAACGTCACCCTTCAGATCGGCGACCAGGTCTGTCAGCTGAATCTGGTCACGCGACGCATCGTGGCTTGTGAATAGGAACCAGGACCTCGCCCCAATCGTGGTTCCGCCCAGCGTCCGGCCCGTCCCATGCGATGGAGCGACGCATGCGCGACGTCATCATTCTGGTCGGGAGCCTGCGCAAGGAATCGTTCACGCGAAAGATCGCGAAGGTCCTCGAGCACGAAGCACCGCAGGCGCTCTCGTGCACATTCGTCGAGATCGGCGACCTGCCGCTCTACAACCCGGACCTCGAGGCCAAACGACCGCCCGCGGAGTGGGTGGAGTTCCGGGAGCGGGTGCAGCGAGCCGATGCGGTGCTCTTCGCCACGCCGGAGTACAACCGGTCCGTCCCCGGCGTGCTCAAGAACGCCATCGACGTGGGCTCGCGCCCCATGGAGCACTCGGTCTGGAAGGGAAAGCCGGCGGCCATTGTCAGCGTATCGCCAGGCGCGATCGCCGGGTTCGGCGCCAACCATCACCTGCGACAGATGCTCGTCTTTCTCGACATGCCCACGCTCCAGGCGCCCGAGGCGTACATCGGCGGCGTCAACAAGATGCTCACCGACACGGGGAACCTCACGAGTGACTCCACGCGCCAGTTTCTCGCGAAGTTCATGGCGGCGTTCGCGGAGTGGATCGACCGGGTGGGAGCGACGGTGAGCCATAGCGGGGGAAAGTGGGAATCGGGCAGGGGGAATTGACTCCCAGGGATCCTCTGAAGAATGAGAAGGCTGGAGGCGCGGTGTGCCGCGTGGCGCGAGTGTAGGCTCAATACGTGAACGTGCATCGTGAAGCTCCTTTCCCGGTCAGAAGCTGGCGTTCAAGTATTGAGACTGTCTCGCGCCACGCGGCACACCGCGCTCCAGCCTCCATTCTTCAGA
>JBBDYA010000116.1:0-959 GCA_040902005.1 Gemmatimonadaceae bacterium
CCCCCCGACCCGGAGAACGAGTCGCTCCGGGCGCTCTCGGCGTCGCTCATGGCGCCCGGCAGGAGCCGGACGGTGGCGTCGGTGACGGCGAGGGCCGCCGGCTCACCTCCCGTCATCACGAAGTCGCCGAGCGAGACTTCTTCCGAGGCCAGATGGTCCGCCACGCGCTGGTCCACGTCCTTGTAGTGGCCGCACAGCAGCGTCAGTTCGTCCCCGGCCGCGAATCGCTCAGCGTGCGCGTGGCTGAAACTCGACCCACGGGCGGACAGGAGGACGATCGGCGCGCGGGCGCCGAGCGACTCTACCGCCTCGAAGAATGGACCGGGCTTCATGACCATCCCCGCTCCACCGCCATAGGGGGCATCGTCCACCGTGCGATGCCGGTCGTGGGTGAAGTCGCGCAGGTCCACCACGCGATACTCCACAAGGCCGGCTTCGCGTGCGCGGCCAAGAATGCTGAGCGAGAGCGGCCCGGTGAAGTACTCCGGGAAGATGCTCACGAGATTCACGCGCAGCATCAGTCGATGAGCCCCTCGACCGGATCCACGACGATCACGCGCTGGTCGGTGTCCACGGTGCGAACGGTGTGGTCGTCGAACGGCAGCATGACCGAGCCGCCCCCCCCTCCCGTCCGCCGGACGTCCATCACGAGCCCCTGAGGCATCTCGAACACCTGCGTCACGTCTCCAACGGGGTCGCCTCCGGCGCGCACCACCCGCATCCCGACCAGGTCGTGGATGAAGATATCGCCGTCGGCTGGCGGTTCGATCTCGCTCTCCGGCAGCAGCAGCGTTCGCCCGCGCCAGGTCTCTGCCGTGGACCGGTCGGCGATCCCCTCGAAGGCAATGATCCACCCGCCCTTGAAGGGCGACGAGCGCAGCACGCGGAGCTCGCGACCATCCGCCATGATGTCGCCTGCGGCCGTCCCCGCGAAAACGCGACGGGCCGCCCCGCAAAAA
>JBBDYA010000116.1:969-13606 GCA_040902005.1 Gemmatimonadaceae bacterium
CGACCGCGAGTTCGCCGCGAATGCCGTGCGCGCGGCGAACGCGGCCCACGAGATAGTACTCCGTGCTCAACGTAAGCCGCGAGCCATGCGAGTGGCGTCGTCGAATTCAGTCCGGCCGGAGGCCGGCATGAATTCAAGCCTCGGCCGCGCCCTCGGTCACCGGCACCGCGGCCGACTTGAGCCCGCGTCCAACCCGCGCCTCGTGACGCGTCTTGAGGACGCCGGCCTTGCGCAGCAACGAGCGCACGGTGTCCGACGGCTGTGCGCCGTTATCGAGCCAGTAGTTGGCGCGATCGGTCTGCAGGTTCAAGGCATTTTCGCCCTGACGCGGGGCGTACTGGCCGATGATCTCGATGAACCGCCCGTCACGCGGACTCGTGGAGTCGGCGACGACGATACGGTACGTGGGGGTCTTTTTCCGCCCGGTACGGCGGAGACGAATGCGAACCATTGGTAACGCTCCTGTCAGAGTGTCCTGCCACCCGGGCTCATCGCGCATCGAGAGTTTCCCGACCGCACCCGGTAACCACAACTACATCATCCAAACATACCCGGGCGCATGCGTCCGCCGCCCGCGGAAACCTTCTTCATCATCTTCTGCATCTCCCGGAACTGCTCGAGCAGCCGGTTGACCTCGTTGATGGGCCGGCCGCTCCCCTTGGCGACGCGCGCGCGACGGGAGCCGTTGAGCAACCCGGGATTCCTCCGCTCGGCGGCGGTCATGGAGAGCACGATCGCTTCCACGTGCTTCAGCCGGCGCGGGTCGGCCGCCTTGGCCTGCTTGAGCATCTTGGTGTTGACGCCCGGCAGCATCTTGAGGACGCCCTCGAGCGGGCCAAGCCGTTCGATCTGCTTCATCGCCGTGAGAAAGTCCGCGAGGTCCATGCCTTCCTTGCGCACCTTCTTTTCCATCCGCTTCGCTTCCCCGTCGTCGAAGGCCTCCTGCGCCTTCTCGACCAGCGACACGATGTCGCCCTGCTGGAGGATGCGGCCCGCCATGCGCTCGGGATGGAAGTCCTCGAGCGCGTCCGACTTCTCGCCGACGCCGATGTACTTGATCGGCTTTTTCGTGACACCGTAGATGGAGAGGGCGGCGCCGCCGCGCGCGTCGCCGTCGAGCTTGGTGAGGATGACGCCGGTGATACCGAGGCGGTCGTTGAACCCCTGCGCGATACGCACCGCCTCCTGCCCCGTCATCCCGTCCACGACGAGCAGGATCTCGTCCGGATGGATAGCGTCCTTGAGGCGCTCCAGCTCCCCCATCATGTCGTCGTCGATCTGCAGCCGCCCGGCCGTATCCACGATGGCCACGCGGTCCCGGTTGCGCCGCGCCTGGTCGAGGCCATGGCGCGCGATGCGAATCACGTCGGTGGTGTCCCGTTCAGCGAACACCGGGATGCCGAGCTGTGCCCCCAGCGTTTCCAGTTGGTCGATGGCGGCGGGACGATAGACGTCACAGGCGATCAACCGCGTGGGCCGCGATTCCTTCTGCATCCTGAGGGCGAGCTTGGCGGCGGTGGTCGTCTTGCCGGAGCCCTGCAACCCGACGAGCATGACGACCGTGGGTGGTACTGAGCTGAGCTTCAGCCCCTCGCGCTGCCGCCCGAGCATTTCCGTGAGCTCGTCGAAGACGATCTTGACGAGCTGCTGGGCCGGGGAAACGGTTCGCAGCTGGGTGATGCCGAGTGCCTTCTTCTCGACGTGTTCGAGAAACTCGCGCGTGAGCTGGAAGTTCACGTCGGCCTCAAGCAGCACCCGGCGCACTTCGCGCAGGCCGTCCTTGATTTCGGCCTCGGTGAGTGTGCCGCGGCCCCTGAGGCGCGAAAATACCGCTTCCAGATTCTCTGATAGCTGCTCGAACATAGCCCGCGAAAGCTAGCGGGGGGAACGCCCCGATTCAATCGGCGCACTTGGCTATGTGCCAGCAGCCGCTATACTTACGGGAACCACACCCAACCAATGGCCCGAGCCCAGCGCAAGGAAGACCTCCTCAAGTCCGAGCTCCCGCCCACGTTGCCGCTGATGGCGCTGCGGTCAACGATCGTCTACCCACTCGGGACGATCGCGGTACAGATGGGCGCTCCCGAGAATCTCGCGCTGCTTCGATCACACGAAGAGCCGGGGCTGATCGTCGCCCTCGTCGTCGCCGGCGGCGAGCACGAGGAAGTGATCGACAACAGCAAGTTCGTCGGCCGCGTGGGTGTCGCGGCGCGCGTGCACGAGCGGATCAACCTTCCGGGTGACACGGTCCAGATCACGCTCCAGGGGTTGCGCCGGATCATCGTCGACGAGATCGAGCAGACGGAGCCCTTCGCGATCGCCGCGGTGCATCCGGCGAAGGACATCGCCGCCGACGCGAACGAGGTCACGGATCTGATTACGCGCGTGGCGTCCGCGGCGGAGACTCTGGCCGAGATGGTGGATCGCATCCCGGACGAAGTGCCGGCGATCCTGAAGATGAACGTGTCCGACCCGGGCCGGTTCGCGGATCTCGCGGCGACCAACATGAACTTCCGCATCTCGGACAAGGACGAGGTGCTGCAGCGGCTGGACGTCGGGCAGCGCCTGCGCTTCATCCTGAGCCGGCTGGAGCGCGAGGTGGCGCGGGCGCGCGTGATGGAGGACGTGAAGCGCCAGACGGAGATCAAGATCGAGCAGCACCAGCGGGAGTTCTACCTGCGGCAGCAGCTGCGCGCGATCCAGGCAGAGCTGGGCGAGGCCGACCCCGGCGAAAAGGAAGCGATCGAGCTCCTCAAGAAGATCGACGAGGCCAAGCTGCCGGAGAAAGTCGGACAGGAAGCGCGGCGCGAGACCGAGCGCATGCGCATGCTGTCTCCGGCGTCGAGCGAATATCAGGTGGTGCGCACCTATCTGGACTGGGTGCTCTCGCTGCCCTGGAACGCGCGCTCAGGCCAGGACGAGATCGACCTCGCGAAGGTCGGCACGGCGCTGGACGCGAAGCACTACGGCCTGGACGAGGCCAAGGAGCGGATCATCGAATTCCTCGCGGTGCGGAAGCTGCGCGGCGGCGATCCGCACGGACCCATTCTCTGTTTCGTGGGACCGCCGGGCACCGGCAAGACCTCCCTGGGCGCCGCGATCGGCAACGCCATCGGGCGCGAATTCTACCGCATCTCCGTGGGCGGCGTGCGCGACGAAGCCGAGATCCGCGGACATCGGCGGACGTACGTGGGTGCGATGCCGGGGCTGCTGATCCAGGCGCTGCGGCGCGTCAAGGTCAGGGATTTCGTGCTGATGATCGACGAAATCGACAAGATGTCCGGCGGGGGGCCTTCCGGTGATCCGACCTCCGCGATGCTGGAGGTCCTCGACCCGACGCAGAACGATGAGTTCGTGGATCACTACCTCAACCTGCCCTTCGATCTCTCGTCACTGCTGTTCATCTGTACCGCCAACAACCTGTATGACATCCCGGCGCCGCTGCGCGATCGCATGGAGATCATCAAGATCGCGGGCTACACCGTCGAGGAAAAAGTGGAGATCGCGTGGCGCTACCTGCTCCCGCGGTTGCTGGAGGAGCACGGCATCACCGACAAGGACATTCAGTTCACCGACGAATCGCTGAGCTTCATTTCCAATCGCTATTCGCGCGAGGCGGGACTGCGCAACTTCGAGCGCAATGTCGCCGCGATCATGCGCAAGCGCGCGCGCCGGAAGGCGGAAGGCGAAGAGGGCGCGTGGGTCATTGACGTCGAGAAAGTCGAGGAGGTCCTCGGCATCCCACGCTACGCCGTCGAGGAGGCGGAGGTCCAGCCGGAGATCGGCGTGGTGACGGGGATGGCCTGGACGTCCACGGGCGGCGACCTCATGGTCATCGAAGCCCTGCGCATGCCGGGCACGGGACGCCTCACGGTCACCGGCCAGCTCGGCGACGTGATGCGCGAGTCCGTGGACGCCGCGTATTCGTACGTCCGGTCGCGCGCGGCGCAGCTGGGCATCCTGGACAAGGAATTCAAGGAAATCGACCTGCACATCCACTTCCCCGCCGGGGCGATCCCGAAAGACGGACCGAGCGCGGGCGTGGCGCTGACCCTGGCGATCGCCAGCGTGCTGAGCGGCCGGCCCGTGCGCCGCGAGATCGCGATGACCGGCGAAGTGACCTTGCGCGGGAAGGTGCTCGAGATCGGTGGCGTGAAGGAGAAGGTGCTCGCCGCCTACCGCGCGGGGATCCGGCAGATCATCATGCCGAAATCGAACGAGAAGGATCTGCGCGACGTGCCGCAGGAGGTGAAGGACCACATGGCCTTCACATTCGTGGAGCGCATGGATGAGGTGCTCCACCTGGCCCTGCTCCCGCCGGCCTCGAAGGAAATCGCGGACTTCATGCCCGGTGCCGGTCCGCCGGCCGCGGGCGCGGGCACCGCGGATCGGCGCTCGCCGCTGTAGCGCGCGCCAACCCCCCCGCGCGCACGCCGCCGGTCAGGGGAGGTACATCGAGATCGTGTAGAGCAGGAGGCCGACGAGCGCGCCCACCAGCGTGCCGTTGATCCGGATGAACTGGAGGTCCCGGCCGATGGCCAGCTCGATGCGCCGGCTCGTGACGTCCGGGTCCCAGTGCTGCACGGTGTGCGTGATGAGGTCCGCGATGTCGTGCTGGTACCGCTCGACCAGGAACACGGCGACGTCCACGATCACGTCGTCCACCCTGCGCATCAGGACCGGATCGGCCAGCACCGCCTCGCCGAACGTGGTGAGTCCCCGCTCGATGGTCCCTCCCTCGCTGGGCGTCTCCGGCGCGTTCTCCGCGAATCGCAGCAGCGCGGCCTTGGCATCCATCCAGAGTGACGCGGAGAAGCGCCGCACGGCGTCCGCGTCGAGAAACTCCTGCTTGAGCTCCTCGGCGCGGGCCAGCGTTTCCGGCGAGTGCTGGAGGTTGACGACGAACTGCCGCAGCGCCTGGTCGAAGCGGTCACGCAGTGGATGATCGGGATCGTCGCGAATCTCCACCAGCGTGCGCTCGATCGAGGCGACGATCTTCCGATAGATCTTGTCATCCACCGCGTTCGGCACCCACCAGGGTGACTCGCGCTGGACCCGCTCGCGGATCAGGTCGCGGTTCTGCTCCACCGAGCGGGCGATGAGCACGATCGCCTCGTTGAGCAATTCCTGATGCCGGTTGCCCTCGGTGACCACGGACAGCAGCCGCCCCGCGATCGGGGCAAGCCGCGCCTGGCGAATGCGATCCTCCAGCGTGCGGTCGATGATCGCCTGGACGTCTTCGTCCTTGAGCACTTGCGCGCCCGCCGCAAGCGCCGACGCCGTCTGCCGCGCGATCGTGCGGGCGTTCACGGGGTCGGCCACCCACCGTGCGATACGTTCGCCGAGCCGCAATCCGCGGAGCCGCGCCTCGATCACCTCGCGGGTGAGAAAGTTGTGCTGCACGAACGCGCCCAGCGTGCGGGCCACGCGGTCCTTGCGTGCCGGAATGATTGCCGTGTGTGGAATCGGGATGCCCAGCGGGTGGCGGAACAGCGCGGTGACGGCGAACCAGTCGGCGACGCCACCAATCATCGCCGCCTCGGACATGGCCCGGACGAACCCCAGCGCCGGATAGCGGGACTCGAAGTACCGGGCCACGACAAAGATCACCGTGGCGAGGACGAGCAGCCCCGTCGCCCGGGCCTTCATCTGGTCCAGCCGCCGCTGCCGCTCTACCTGATCCGGCACCGCTGCCGGCTGCGGCAGTGGCGGTGGCGGCGGCGGCACGTGGGATTCGACGGACACCGTGCCGTCAGGGATCGAGCCGGACGCGATTCAGGTCCAGCACCGCGGTCGGCGCGCCGCGGGGCACGTCGACGTAGAGCACGACGTTGCGTCCCTGGACCTCGCCCGGCGTCACTACCACCGTGCGACTCGCGCCCGCGTACGTCCGGGCGCCGGTGCGCGCCACAGAAGGTGCCGGCGTACCGTAGCGACGCACGATGGCCTGCCCTATGGCGTCCACGAACTGCGCCGCGTCCAGCGGCGAGTCCCACACGGTGACCCACGTGAGGCCGCGACCGGCTCCGGTGCCGATGATCCGATAGCGGTCGCCATCCCATCCCCGCGCCGCGCCGACGGCGACGGTGTGATTCTTCGTATGCTCAAAGATCAGCAGGCGGGTGCCGAACTCGCCCATCGTTTCCTCATGCTCGCCCTGGCGGTCGCCCGGCAACATGACCGTCGTGGGCATGTCACGCTCCTCGTCGAAATATGCCTCCTCGGACAGCACCTGTTCCGTGGACACCGGCAGATCCATCAGGGGATTGCCCTGCGGCATGCGGGCCTTGTGGCGGCGAATGAATTCGGCGCCACTGAGGTACGGAAACAGCAGGGATTCCTGGATCGCCATCGGCGCGGCGGAAAACAGCGGCATCGAGGCCTGCGCCTGCCGAATCGTTTCCCGCACGCTCTCCCATCCGCCCGGCAGCCGCGCGGCCACGTTTCCGCCAAGCATGATCGACAGTTGCTCGAAGGTGGCTTGTCCCTCGAGCACCGCCTGCGCGGCAGCGAGTTGGTCGCTGTTGCCCTCGAGCTTCTGGATGGAATCCAGGCTGATGTATTGATCCTGCAGGGCGTGGATCAACTCGTGCGTGACCGTCACGCCCGCGAGATCGGCGGGCGCGCCCTCCACGATGTACAGCACCTTGGTCGCGGGATCGTAGTAGCCGACGATTTGTTCCGTGAGCAGTTCCAGCAGGAACCGCCGCAGGTCCAGCGTGTCCGGCAGCAGCCCGAACTGCTTGTACGCGATCTCCTCGCCGCGCAGCTGCGCCGCGGGCGAGGACTCATCGAATTTCGCGACCAGGAAATCGCGCACCTGCGCGCGCGATCGCAACTCCAGGATTGGCGGCGTCTTGAAGGTGAGGCCGGTGGCCTTCTCGATCGCTGGAATCGCGTCCCTCATGCGATCCGCGTACCGGTCCGCGTCGCTCCGGCGCCGCCGGTCGCAGGCGCTGACCAGGGTCAGCGCCAGCAGCAGGAGGTATCGAGACTGCATCAGCGATCCCAGGCGATGGCCAGGCCGCTCATCAGTCCCACCACGCGCGCCACGTCGTGTCCCCGGACGACGATGCCCTCCTCCGCGAGCACGCGCGCGAGCTCCGTTTCGATCTCGCCGAGGGTGGTGAGCGGCTCCGGCGCCAGCGGCTCCGAACGGCGCGGCTGGGGCACCGGCGGTGGCGCACCCGCGGGCGTCTTCGACAACATGGATTCCAGCTCCGCGCCGAAGCGCTCGAGGGCAGACATGCCGTCGCGGGCGATCGCGTTCCATTGCGCGTCCGCTGCCTGGTGACCGCCGCTCGCTGGCAACGCGCCATTGGTCCCGCGCGCCTGCGCATCGCGCAGTCGCCGGACGCGGTCCCGCATGAGCGTTTCCGCGCGTGGCGGGTAGGTCGCGTTGGCCTGCGCATGTGCGCAGGCCTCATCAAGGGCGTCGATGGCCTTGTCCGGGCGGCGGCGGTCGGTGACGTACCGGTCCGTGAGCTCCACGGAGGCCTCGAGCGCCTCGTCCGAGATCACCACGTTATGATGGCGTTCCAGCCGCTCCTTGCGGGCCCGCAGGATGTGCAGCGTATCGTCGACGCCGAGTTCGCGCACGAGCACCTTCTGGAATCGGCGCTCGAGGGCCGGGTCGCCGCCAATCCAGCGGTCGTATTCCTCGTCAGTCGTCGCGCCGATCACCCGGAAGTCGCCGCGCGCCAGGGAAGGCTTGAGCATGTTGGCGGCATCCATCGCCGCTCCCATCGCCGTGCCCTGCCCGATCAGGTTGTGCATCTCGTCGATGAACAGGATCGCGTCCGTCGCCGAGGTCGTCTCCTGCACCAGCATCCGGATGCGCTCTTCATACTGCCCGCGGTAGGTGGTGCCCGCCAGCAGCCCCACGTGGTCGAGGGAGAGCACCCGGACATCGCGGAGCACGAGCGGCACGGCACCGGCGGCGATGCGTTGCGCGAAGCCGTCCGCGATCGCGGTCTTGCCGACGCCGGCAGGGCCCACGAGCACGGGGTTGTTCTTTCCGTGACGCAGCAGGATGTCGATCACCCGCGCAATCTCGTCCTCGCGACAGCGCACGGGTTCGAGCCGGCCCGCGCCCGCCTCCGCGGTCAGGTCGCGCGTGAATCGCGCCAGGGCGCCCTTCGTTTCCTGTCTCGCGTCGTCAATCATGCTGGCGTGGGGGGTACGTCATCCCGGGGCACCGCACGGATCTCGTCCACTCGCGCAAGATCCCGGTCGCGGCGCTCCTCAGGACCACCTACGGACCGGACGGCCGCCGGGCTTCAGCCCTGCAGCAGCCAGCCGAGCGCGGTGTCGCCCCAAAGCAAGGCCACCAGTGCCGCCGGCGCAAGAAACACTCCGAACGGAACCAGTGGCGATTCGAACGACGCGCCGCCAAGCGCCAGTTCCGTCTGTTCGCGGGACCCGCTCTGCCGCACGCGCGCCAACGGATACACCACGACAAGAAAGGTGACCGCGCCCAGCGTGGCGCCGAGAAACACGGTAACGATCGCGAGCTTCGGCCCAAGCGCCGCGCCGGCGAAGGCCATCAGGGTCACGTCACCCATACCCATTGCCTCCCGCTTGAGCGCGGCCTCCCCCAGCCATCCCACGATGGCGATGAAGCCGGCGCCGGCGCACGCGCCGATGAGGGCGTCGTACGGCCCCGCGAAGAGCTGCGGCTGGCCATAGAACGCCGCCAGCACGGACGTGGCGAGCACGAAGAACAACCCGAACACCGTGAAGCCATCCGGAATCAGGTAGTGCTTGAGGTCCGTGATCGCGATGCCGAGCAGAATCGTCCCGAATACCGCCACGCGGAACGCAGTGAGCGTGAGCCCGAAATGCATGAACGCCCACAACCAGCCCAGTGCCACCGCGAGCTCGACCAGGGGATACTGGATCGAAATCGGCTCATCGCAACAGCGGCATCGCGCGCGCAGCACCAGCCAGCTCACCAGGGGGATGTTCTCGAACCAGGCGAGCTGATGGCCACAGTAGGGGCACCGCGACCGCGGGCGCACCACCGAAAGGTCGCGCGGCCAGCGCGCGATGCAGACGTTGAGAAAGGAGCCCACGAGGGCTCCCAGGACGAAGGCGTACAGGCCCGCGAGAGTATCGGTCACTGATGGAGCTGGTGGAGGAGAATGCCCGTGGCGACCGCGACGTTGAGTGATTCAACGGTACCCCGAAGCGGCAACGCGATGATGCGATCAGCGCGGGCGCGCGCTTCCGCAGAAAGCCCCGCGCCCTCGTTCCCAACGACGAGCGCCACCCGAGACGGCACGGGCATCGGCGCCGGCACGCCAGCGGCGTCCGCAGCGAACACGACCGTCCCGGTGCCTGCCCGGAACGCATCGAGCTCGGCCCAGGTAGTAGAAAATGCGGGGTGACGAAAGTGAGCGCCCATCCCGCTACGGACGACTTTGGCGTTCCAGAGGTCAACTGTTCCCGGGAGGGAAACCGTGGCTACCGAACCGAGCGCCGCCGCGGTCCGGAGGATCGTTCCGACGTTGCCGGGATCCTGCACCGCGTCGAGCACGAGCAGCACGCCGGACCAGTCTGCCGGGAGGTCGCCCAGCGCGCGGCGTGGGACCTCCGCAATCGCGATAACTCCTTGCGGAGACTCAGTTTCTGCGGCGGACCCAAACTCGAGCGCGGACACCTCCTGCACCTCGACGCCGCGCGATCGTAGCAGCGCAGCGAGCGCCAGCCCGCGCGACGCCTCGGTCAGTTGCGGCGCCGTGAGCGCGCCGCGAATCGGGAGCGGCGACGCCAGCAGTTCCTCCACCGCGCGAACCCCTTCCGCGACGAACAGCCGCTGTCGCTCGCGCGCCTTTCTGCGCTTGAGGTCGCGCGCCAGGGTCAGGAGTTTCAAGTTCAGGAGGGGTACGGGGAATAGCTCTTGCCACTCCGCCAGACGGACAACTGAGCCAACGGAAAACACACCATGAGAAAGGTCATCTACAGCGCGATCCTCGTCACCATGACGACCGCCTGCGGCATCTCCACCCAGCAGGAAGTGCAGATGGGTCAGGAGTACGCCGCGCAGATCAACGCACAGCTTCCTATCGTACAGGACGCGGAGATCAACCGCTACATCAACGTCCTGGGCGATTCACTCGCGCGGCTCGCCGATGACCGCGGGCTGGACTACAGCTTCTATATCGTGAATGCCGCCGAGGTGAACGCCTTCGCCGTGCCTGGCGGTTTCATCTACGTGAACCGGGGACTGATCGACCGGACGCAGAACCTCAGCCAGCTCGCCGGCGTACTGGGTCACGAGATCGGCCACGTGGTGCGGCGTCACTCCGTCCAGCAGATGGAGAAGGCGCAGGGCGCGAACATCGGGGTGATGCTCGGCTGCACGCTGCTGAACGTGTGTAACAGCGACGCGGCACAGGCCGCCATCCAGATTGGCGGCAGCGCGTTGTTCGCCAAATTCGGTCGTGACGACGAGCGCGAAGCGGATCGGGACGCGATCCCGATGCTGGTGCGCGCCGGGATCCATCCGCGCGGCATTCCAGAGATGTTCCAGATCCTGCTGAGCGAGCGGACGCGGAACCCGGGCGCGGTGGAGGGATGGTTCTCGACCCACCCGGGTGAGGAGGAGCGCATCACGGAGGCGCAGGCGATCATCGCGACGATCGACCCGGCGATCCTGGCATCGCTCACGACGAACACGAGCAACTACAACGCGTTCAAGGCGCGGGTGCGCACGCTTCCGACGCCCACCACCGCCAATCGGTAGGATCGAGCTATAGCGCGGCGACGACGCCTCGCACCAGCTGTTGCAGTCGCGCGGCGACCCTCGCCGTCGTCTCGAGCACGTCGTCATGCGTGATCGGAGCGGCGGCGAGCCCGCTCGCGAAGTTGGTCACGCAACTGACCCCGAGCACACGCATCCCCCGCGCACGCGCCACGACTACTTCGGGCACGGTGGACATCCCCATCGCGTCGGCGCCCAGCGTCTGGAGCATCCGCACCTCGGCGCGCGTTTCATACGCGGGACCGAGTAGCCCGGCATACACCCCTTCCGCCAGGGCAATTCCCTGCTCTCGCGCCACGCGCAGGGCGATCGCACGTAGTTCCGGATCGTACGGTTGCGACATATCCGGAAAGCGGACGTCGCCGTCTTCCACCGGCCCGATCAGCGGACTGCGGAACATGAGGTTGATGTGGTCCGTGATTAGCATCAGGGTGCCGGGCACCAGACGCGCGCTGCCGGCGGCGTTGGACACGATCAGCGTGCTGGCGCCAAGCGCGTGGAGCACACGGACCGGAAAGCCCGCCAACGCGGCATCGTGCCCTTCATACATGTGGAAGCGACCGGACAGCGCGACCACTGGCGTGCCGGACAGCGTGCCCGCGATCAACTCGCCCGCGTGCCCCGCGATGGTCGCCGCGGGAAACCCGGGCACGTCGCCGTACGGAATGCGCGTGGGCCCCTCGATGGCGCTCGCGATGCCGCCGAGGCCGGATCCGAGAATGATTCCGACGCGCGGTGTGACGCGCGTGCGCGCGCGCACCGCGTCCGCCGCCGCCACCGCGGCCTGTGTTCCGAACGTGCGCGTCATGCGCCGTGCTCGCGCAGGAGGGAATCCACCTGCGCGCGCGCCGCGGCAATCAAGGGCGCGCGCTCCGGCCAGGGAAGGAACGCGCTCTCGAACCCGTTCATCGCCATGGTGGCCAGCTCGGACAGACTGAAGCCGAGGTGCGCCGCCGCGTGCGCATACTCGTCGACGAGGGTGATCCCGCTCATGAGGCGATTATCCGTGTTCAGCACGACGTTGAGTCCAGCATCGAAATACCGCCGGACGGGATGGGACGCGTATGACGCTGCGGCGCGCGTCTGCACGTTGCTGGTGAGACAGATCTCGATCGGGATGCGGCGGTCGTTCACGTATTCCATGAGCGCGGGATCCTCCAGAAGCCGGGTGCCGTGCCCCACACGGTGCGCCCCGCACACATGCACCGCCTGCCGGATCGAGTCGCTGCCATCCCCTTCTCCCGCGTGGCAGGTGCACGCCATGTCGTGCGACCGCGCGAGCAGGAACGCCGGCTGGTGCGCCGACGCCGGGTTCCCCGCCTCACCACCGGCCAGGTCGAACCCCACGACACCCTTGTGGCGAAACGCGACCGCGAGCCGCGCCAGCTCCAGCGACTGATCGGGCGGCATGCTGCGCACCGCGGTGACGATCACGCGCCCCAGGATGCCGTAGCGTTGCTCCGCGCGCGCGAGGCCGCGCACGGCGGCATCCACCACGTCGTGCGTCGCCAGTCCGTCCCGCACGTTCAGGATGGGCGCGAACCGCACCTCGATGTACCACACGCCCTCGCCATGCGCGTCCTCGGCCAGCTCGAAGGCGATGCGCTCGATGGCGTCGAGGCGCTGCATCACGGCGAGCGTGATCTCGAATCGCCGGAGGTAGTCCTCGAGGTTCCGGGCGTCGCGCACGATCATGTAGTCCCCGAGGGCCTCCGCGTCCGCGCGCGGCATCGCCACGCCGAACTCGCGCCCGAGCTCCAGCAGCGTTGCCGGCCGCATGGACCCGTCCAGGTGACAGTGCAATTCGGCCTTCGGCAGCCGGCGCAGGATGTCGCGCTCGATCACGGCCGGGGCCGGGGGGGGGGGGGGGGG
>JBBDYA010000117.1:0-13511 GCA_040902005.1 Gemmatimonadaceae bacterium
ACCAGCGCGTTGATGCCGGTGATCCCGAGCTTGACGCAGATGTGCGACCGGTGATGCTCCACCGTCTTCGCCGTGACGCCCAGCGCCTCCGCAATCTGCCGAGTGGACCGCTCGCTGGCGATGAGATGCAGCACCTTCCGCTCCGTCGGCGTCAGGGTGGCGAGCGCCTGCTGCACGGGATCCTCGGGCTCCTCCTGCGAGCGCCGCGACACCAGATGATGCGCCACTCCCGGGCTGACGTACGTGCCGCCTTCGGCGACCATATTGAGGCACGCGACGATGTCCGCCGCCGCATTCTCCTTCAGCACGTAGCCGCGCACGCCCGCGTCGAGCGCGCCCTCCAGCATGCCGCGCGACTTGTGCATCGTCAGCAGAATCACGCTCACGCCGGGATGCTTGGACCGCAGCACCGCGGCCACCTCGAGCCCGTTCCGCCTGGGCATGTCGATGTCCAGGATCGCGAATCCCGGGCGATGGGCCGCGATGAGCGCCAGCGCCTGCTCACCGTCCGCCGCCTCGCCCACCACCTGCACCGCGCCGTCACCCGCGAGCAGGTCCACCAGTCCACGGCGGAAGAGCGGATGATCGTCGGCGACGACGACCGTGCGCGGACCGCTCACCGCGTCTCCCCCGGCCGAATGGCCGGAATGGTGACGACGATCGTGGTGCCGGAGTCCGGCGCGCTGTACACCTCGTGCCGCCCGCCCAGCAGCGTCACCCGCTGGCCGATCCCCGAGAGCCCGAAGCCGATCGAGTGTTTGGCGACGACGAATCCGTTGCCGTTGTCGGCGATGGTGAGGCGAACGGCGTCGCCGTCGGCCGTGAGCGATACCCGCGCATTGGTGGCGTTGGCGTGCTTCAGGATGTTGCTCAACGCCTCTTGCACGATCCGGTAGACGTTGATCGCCGCTTCCGGGTCCAGCAGAGGGTCCACGTCTCGCACGTCGGCGGTGACCGTCGTTGCGACGCTCGAGGCGTGCTCCACCGCCGATCGCACGGCGACCGCGAGTCCCAGTCGGTCCAGCTCGTGCGGCCGCAGGTTGTGCGAGATCGTGCGCGTCTCCTCGATCGTGTCGGCCACCACCGACGCGATCTCGTCGAGGTGCTTTCGCGCGTCGTCGCTCAGCGCGGACGACCGGAGGGCGAGCACCGCGCGGTTTCGCGCCACGAGCAGTCCCTGTCCGACAGAATCGTGCAACTCCGCGGCGATGCGTTTGCGCTCGGTTTCCTGCCCATCGATGAAGCGCTTCGCGAACGCCTGCTGCCGCTGGTGCTCCTGCCGGAGGCGCACGAAGCGGCGCCGAATCGCCGCGCCGGTGGCGCCCACCACCGTCAGGCCAGCGAGTAGCCGGAAGCCAAGCGTCTCCCAGAACAGCGGCAGCACCCGGATGGGAAGCACCGCCGCCTGGCCCCAGCGGCCGTCGCGGTTCGCCGCCTGCACCTCGAACTGATACCGCCCGTGCGGCAGGCGTTGGTAGTGCGCCTGCCGCAGCGTGCCCACGACGTTCCAGTCGTCCTCGAACTCCGCGAGCCGGTATCGGAACATGACGTGCTCGGGCGCGATGAGACTGAGCCCCGTGTAGTGCACCTCGAGGCGGCGCGAGCCCGGACCGATCTCCCGCTCCGCCCCGGCGGCGAGCGGCGCGCCGTCCACTCGCACGTCCTCGATCGCCGCCGGGGGCGGTTGCTCCCGAACCCCATGGCCGGCTGGATCGACCATCGCCACGCCGCGCACCGTCGGGAACCACATCGTTCCATCGCGCGCGCGCCACGCGGCCGGCTGGAATCCGCCGTTCGTCTCCACACTGAGGAGGCCATCGGTGCGGTCGTACAACACGCCGCGCACGCGCCGCAGTGCTCCGTCGGCGAACGCCGACAGCTCGGCGCGGTGCACTCGGTGGATGCCGCGGTTCCCGGTCATCCAGAAATAGCCGCTGTCGTCCTCCAGGATTGACGATACCACGTTGTCCGCCAGGCCCTCAAGCTCCCCAATGGCCGTGAATCGGCCGCTCTTCAGGCGAGCGAGACCGCCGCCGTACGTTCCGATCCAATGCACGCCGTCGGCGTCCTGGTGCACCGCGCGGACGTGGTCGGTGGGCAGTCCGTCGGCCGAAGTGAACCAGGTGAAACGCTCCCCCGCGAGCATGCCGAGCCCTCCGGGCGTCCCCACCCAGATCGCGCCGCCGGCGTCCTCGGTGACGAAGAGGACGCTTTCGTCCCGCATTCCGTCGGCACGGCCATAGTGGCGCGAGCTGCCGTCGGGGCGCAACGCCGTCAGTCCGCCGCGGAGCCGGCCGGCCCACATCGTGCCGTCGCGCCCCTCGTGGAGCGCGTGCACCAGTCCGACGACGCTGCCGTCGGACGCTCGCACGATGTCCGCGCGGCCGTCACGAAGTCGGTAGAGCGGTCCGTAATGGCCCACCCAGAGCGAGCCGTCCGCGCCGCGCGCAAGCGACATCGGACAGTCGGGGCCGCGACCACCGCCGGGCCAGGGAAACCGCTGGACGGTCTCGGAACCGGGCCGCAAGACGTGAAGGCCGGCACAATTGGTTCCGAAGATCATGCGACCGTCGCGGTCCTGGATGACCGCGGTCATCTGATCTTTCGAAAGCCCGTCGCGTTCGGCGTACACGCGAAAGCGGCGCCTGGTCACGCGAATCAGGCCGTCGCCATTCGTGCCGGCCCAGAGGAGGCCTTCACGGTCCGCGAAGACGGTGCGAACGTTGTAGCGCACGCCGCGCTCCGGGATCGGCACGGGCGTGGTGAGAGGCCCCCGAGCGTCGCGCTGAAAGAGACTCAGCCCGTTGCCGCCGATCCAGTAGTTGCCGCCGCCGTCACGCGCGAACGCGGAGCTACCCGACGTCCCGAGTTGCTCACGCCGCCACAGCCGATCCGGCTGCCCTTCCCCCAGCTGGAGCAGCCCGCCGCCCTGCATCACGAACCAGCGACCGCCAGGCTCCTGGAGCGCGAAGGACGTCGCTCCCGCCGGCAGCGCCACGGTGTTGCCCGAGCGATGCAGCCCGCCGCGCGGCGCGATGGCGTACCAGAGCACGCCGGTGGCGTCGCGCCGGATCCCCCACGCGCCGCTGTGCGCCGCCACGATCGTGAAGCGGCCTGCGGCGTACCGTGTGAGCTTGCCGTCGGCAAGGAGCCAGACCGTACCGTCGGCATCCGCGTGCACGCCGCTGACCAGGGCTCCGGGCAGGCCTTCGGCCGCGCGCAGCACCGTGAAGCGGCGGTCGCGATACCGCAGGAGTCCGTTCTCCGTGGCGATCCACAACGCGCTGTCCGGGCCCACGGAGAGCGCGACCACGCGATCCACGTGCGTGCCGGCCGAATCGCGCCGATCGATGACGGTGAAGCGCACGCCGTCGAACCGCGCCAGGCCGCCGGAGGTGCCGAGCCAGAGGTACCCGTCGGGGGTCTGCGCGATCGCGTTGACGGAGTTCTGCGGCAACCCATGATCGGTGGTCCAGACCTGGACCGAATGGTCATCCAGTCGCCGGTCCGCCGCGGCGGCCTGCGCAAGCGTTGAGGCCGCCGGAACAGCCAGCGAGAGAACCGTGACTGCTCGGCGACACCGCATGGGCAGACGAGCTGGAAGTGGACCGCATTTCGCTGCGTGTAGCCAAGGCGGGACAGCCAAAGTGTCCCACGGCACGCGTCTCGTCAACGTGCGACGGGCCGGTATCGTAGGTTGAAAGAAGGGGCCTCACGCGCAATCTTCCGTCGTCCTCACCCGCACGGATTCCGTCCCATGACCGTTTCCCGCCGCAAGTTCGTCACGTCCGCATCCGCCGCCGTCGCGCTCTCCGCTATCGGCTCGCGAGCGGACGCACTCATTGCTGCTCCCGAGGTTCTCGTCAGCGCCCGCGGCCGCGCCGAGGAGTTCAAGGAGCTGGCCATGCGCGGCGTGGACGCCGCCCGCGTCGCCGGCGCCCAGTACGCCGACGCGCGCATCGCCCGCTACCGACAGCAGTCGGTGCAGACGCGCGAGCGGCGCGTGCAGGGGCTCCAGGACAACGAGACGGAAGGGGTGGGGATCCGCGCGCTGGTGGACGGCGCGTGGGGGTTCGCGGCGACGGCCGTGCTCACGACCGACGCGGTGACCGCGGTGGCACGCCAGGCGGTGGAGCAGGCAAAGGCCAACCGCGCCGCGCTCGCGCGTCCCATCGTGCTGGCGCCGTACGGCCCGGCGCAGACGGGCACGTGGCGCTCGCCGATCCGGACGGACCCGTTCACGATCCCGATCGCGGAGAAGGCGGAGATCCTCCTCGCGGCCAACGCGGCGGCGATGGGGGTGCGCGGCGTGCGCTTCGCCAGCTCCGGCGTGAACTTCCTGCGCGAGGAGAAGTGGTTCGCCAACTCCGAGGGCTCGTACACCGAGCAGGTGCTCTTTCGCTGCTCGCCGAACATGAACTGCACCGCGGTCGCCGCGGACAACTCCGACTTCCAGTCGCGCAACTCCACCGAGGTGTCACCGCGCGGACTCGGCTACGAGTACTTCCTCGAGGCCGACCTGCCGGGCAAGGCGCCCGGCTGGGCGAACGAAGCCGTGCAGAAGCTGTCGGCGAAGCCGGTGGAAGTGGGGCGCTACGACCTGGTGCTGCACCCCACGCACCTCTGGCTCACCATCCACGAGTCCATCGCCCACCCCACGGAGCTGGATCGCGCGCTGGGCTTCGAGGCCAACTACGCGGGCACCAGCTTCGTTGCCCCGCCGGAGCGCGTGCTCGGCACGCTCAAGTACGGCTCGGCGCTGCTCAACGTGCAGGGGAACCGCCACGAGCCGGGCTCACTCTCGGCGTGCGGCTGGGACGACGAGGGGGTCGTGCCAGACGTGTACGACATCGTCAAGGATGGCATGTTCGTGGACTACCAGACCACGCGCGAGCAGGCGCCGTATCTCGCGGACTACTATAGAAGGATCGGGAAGCCGGTGCGGTCGCACGGCAACTCGTATGCGCAGTCCTGGTCGGACGTGCAGTTCCAGCGCATGCCGAACGTCTCGCAGCTCCCGGGCACCGCGGACACCACGTGGGACGACCTCATCGCCGCGACGGACCGCGGGATCGGGATCGTGGGCAGTGGCAGTTTCTCCATCGACCAGCAGCGCTACAACGCGCAGTTCGGCGGCCAGGTGTTCTACGAGATTCGCGGCGGCAAGATTACCGGAATGCTCAAGGATGTCGCGTACCAGATGCGGACGCCCGAGTTCTGGGCCGGCCTCGACATGATCGGCGGCCAGCGCAGTTACTGGATGGGCGGCACGAACGGCGACGGGAAGGGACAGCCGGCGCAGAGCAACGCGGTGTCGCACGGGTGCGTTCCGTCGCGGTTCCGCAACGTCAACGTCATCAACACGGGGAGGAGCGCGTGAGCAGCATCAACGGAACCGGCGCACCGCGCTCGCTGTTCGCACCGCCGCGCCATTCAGCCGCGGCGAACCTGATCACGCGTGCCGAAGCAGAGGCGCTGGCGAAAAAGGTGCTGTCGTTCGCCACGGCCGACGAGACGCGCGTGAGCATCGACAGCACGGCGGCGGGCAACATGCGGTTCGCGGTGAACCAGGCGTCCACCTCCGGCGACAGCATGGACACCAGGATCACGGTGCGCAGCGTCTACGGCAAGCGCGCCGCGTCCTCGACGACCAACAAGCGCGATGATGCGTCGCTGAAGGCGGTGGTGGAGCGCAGCGAGGCGCTGGCGAAGCTCGCGCCGGAAGACCCCGAGTACATGCCGGAGCTGGGGCCGCAGACGTACACGGCAACGCCGGCGTGGAACGAGGCGACGGCGACGCTCACCGCTGCACAGCGGGCGCACGCGGTGAACGCGATCACCAGCATCGCGAAGGAGGCGGGGCTCGTGTCTACCGGGTTCCTGGAGGTAGACGTGGGCGCCAACGCGGTCGCCAACAGCAAGGGACTGTTCGGGTATCATCGCGCCACCACGGTGGCGCTCACCACCACGGTTCGCACCCCGGACGGCACGGGAAGCGGGTGGGCGGGGACGCAGGCCAACGACTTCTCCCGGATCGACGCGGCCGCGCTGGGACGCCGGGCAGCGGACAAGGCGCGCCGCTCGGCGCCCGCGGTGGCGATCGAGCCGGGGCGGTACACGGTGGTCCTCGAGCCCACCGCAGCGGCGAACATCGTGCAGCTCATCGTCGGGTCGCTGAGCGCCCGCAACGCGGACGAAGGGCGCAGCTTCTTCTCGAAGCCCGGGGGCGGGAACAAGATCGGCGAGAAGGTGCTGGACGCGCGCGTCACGATCCAGTCGGACCCGATGAGCGCGGAGACGCCGGGCTCTCCGTTCTCCGGAGATGGAACGCCGAACCGTCCACGCGTGTGGATCGAGAACGGCGTCGTGAAGAATCTCTCCTACGACCGGTACTGGGCGCAGCGGCAGGGGATGGAGCCCACCGGCGGCGGCTTCGGGATGGGGCTCAAGATGCTTGGCGGGAACGCGACGCTGGAGGAGATGATCGCGAGCACCGAGCGCGGGATCCTGTGCACGCGGTTCTGGTACATCCGCGGCGTGGACCAGCGGACGATCCTGTTCACCGGGCTCACGCGCGACGGCACGTTCCTGATCGAGAACGGCAGGGTCACGCACCCGATCAAGAACATGCGGTGGAACGAGTCTCCGATCTTCGTGCTGAACAGTCTCGAGATGCTGGGGCAGCCGGTGCGGGTGAGTTCGAGCGAGAGCGGGAGCGCGGGGAACGCGGTGGTAATGCCCGCGATCAAGGCGCGCGATTTTAACTTCACGTCGCTGTCGGACGCAGTCTAGCTTTTTGTCTGGGAGTTGCCACGCGGGCTGAAGCGGGGGGGGGCGAGCGGCGTGCGGCTCGCTCCGCGCGCACGCTCGACTCGCTCTGCTCGTCTCGCTTGGCCTCGCCGACCACCCGCTTCGCGGGCACCCGGTCGGCTCAGACAGCGCGCGTCGGAGCCGCACGCCACTCGCCCCGCCGCACAGTTGCGGACCAACGCTAGCCTGGCACGTCCTCCCGGCTCGAGAGTCTACCGCGAAGTCAGCGCGCCGAATTCCTAGGAAACCGCAGTGGGGTTGCGCGGAAGATATGCCGGATGCCGCTCCGCGGCGGTACCCTCGGACAATGCCGGCGCGCGGCGAGCGATGGACAGTGTCGCCGCCGCCAGGCCCGCGCCCAGCAGTCCATTCGTGATGACCGTCGAGACGATCGCCGCCATGGGAACCGTGACCTCGATGGTCGCCAGGACAATGGCGCGACCGATCACCGGAAGGAGCAGTGCCCCCGCCGCGCCACAGGCCGCGATCCACGGAATGCTCAGCGTGTCGAACGTCCGGCGACGCCCCGCGACCAGGAGGATGGTCGCGAAGGTGGCGCCGCAGATGGCGCCCACGACCGCCTGAGTGATCGCGACCGTTACGAACAGGCGCAGCGGCAGCGAGCGGCCCAGGAGTGCTGCGACGCTGAACGGAATCAACGATACGGGAACCCATACGACGGCCCACGTCATGGCTGTGGCGGCGATGCCGCGGAGTCTCTGGAGGAAGCGCATCGGCAAGGGTCTCCGGTCTACGGCCGGCCGAGCCCCGGGACCGGACGGCCGAGGAACTCCTCGATCGGCTGCGTGCCGCTGTCGCTCATGCGATGGTCGTCCATGAGGTTGATGGCGCGCGTGTGCCGCAGCACGTCGTCCGCCGGAAGTCCCTGCTGGATGAGGTACGCGCCCCAGAGGTGACTCGCCCGCCAGGCGATGGTGCAGTGCAGCAGCACCTTGCCCTCGGCGTCACGCATGGCTTGCGTGAACGTCTCGAGCCCCGCCGGGGAATACGGGAGCGCGGCGGTGCCGCGCATCGGGATGTAGACGTACCTCATCCCCAGCTCCGCCACGAGCTTCGGCTCGTCGTAGCCGATGCGCGCCATTTCCTCGGGACTTCGCAGGTTGATGACGGTAGTCACCCCCAGCGCTTTCATCTCGCGCAGCGCCTTCTCCGTGGGCTGTCCGGCGACGAAGAAGTCGTCGCCCACTTTCGCGTAGCGCGACTGGAACATCCCCTCGATGGGCAGGAGCACGGGCGCCGGCACGGCGCTGATGGAGTCCACGCGCGCCATCGGCTGGGCGTTGGCGCGCGGAACGAAGAGGGCGGACGCGAGGAGTGCGATTGCCAGTGCGGAGCGATTCATCGTCCTGTCGGTACGGGCTGGGGTAGCGATCTACACAGTATGACGTACGCGGCCGGCGCCAGGTAAGTTGCAGGAGCGTCAGCGTCCGGCGGCCGGGTTGGCGATCGTCCGGTCGAGCACCAGCGTCTCGATCACGGTATCCCAGGCATCGTCGCACTGCGCGCGGTCCACGCTCCGGAATTCATACGTGATGAGGCAGTGCACGCTTCCGCGCCGGGCCACGCAGACGCGGAAGCACATGCCGTGGCTCGCGAGCCACGCCTGCTCGGGCGTGAAGGTCAGCTCGCGCCAGGACAGCTCGATGCCACGCCGGAACTCCTCGCGCAACGGCCCGCACGTCGCGCGCTCCCTGGGCCTCGACGTAACCCGGTCCACGAGGTCGGCGACCGGAAGCTCCGACCAGTCGGCCGGCGGCAGCCGCAGGTAGGACACCTCGAGCCGGTTGCCGTCCGGCGGCTTCCGGTCGAACAGCGCCACGCTCGTGCCGGACGGCTGGGACGACCAGGATCGCGGGTAGTCGAACTGCACCGCGCCGCGATCGAGCACGATCGCCTTGCATCCGTCGCGCGTCGTCCACGAGTGGCGCGGCAGCAGGCGTCGAAGGTCCCAGGGCATGGAAGCACGATACGGCGGGCGCGCGCGGGTGCGTCACCGAAACGATGCTGCCATGGCCATTGTCTTCCCGCGAGCGGGGTGACCCATGGACTCGGCTGCGTCGCCGAGCGTATGATTCAGTATGCGCGCAAACGGCCGGATCGGCGTGAAAAAGGTGGTGGTGGACATCGCCGGCGGTTGTATGGTGACGGCAGACTTTCGTCATGACCAATGGCGCTATCCAGACGACTGCCCCGACATCTGCGCGACGCCCTTGGCCCTCAGGCGGGGGAGGAGTTCGTGCTGATCCTTGAGGAGATGCGACGCGAGTCGCAGGCTCTGTCAGCGCGACTGGACGCGCGCTTCGACCGGATCGATCAGCGACTCGACCGGATCGACGTGCGGTTCGATCGCATGGACGAACGCTTCACCGCGCTGGACCGGCGCGTGGCAGACGTGAAGTCGGACCTGATGAAGTGGTCGTTCCTGTTCTGGTGCGGGTCCGTGACGGCGATCGCGCTGCTCGCCCGCGTGCTCGAGCGCTGAGCCCACGCGTTCGTCAGAGGTGACCTTTCGCCGGTCTGGGGCCCGGTCGCACGAACCCCGCGATGCAGCGCGTCGACGATCCCCGCATATTGAGGCGTGATTCAACGCGTTCACGCCACTGACGATGTCGAGCTCGAGATCGCCGAGTTGATCGGCAATGCCGTGCGGCCGTGGCGCGTGGTGCTGTTCGGCAGCCGCGCGCGTGGGTCGGCGTCGGACGGAAGCGACTATGACATCTATGTAGAGTTGAACTCCGCGGCCGACCGGGCGGCATTGAAGGAGCACGAGCGATTGATTCGCGCCGCGCTGAACGGGAAACGCTGGTACATCGACCTCAAGGTGCGCCCGCGCGGCGAGATCGAGCGGCGGCGCGACGATCCGGGAACCATCGAGTGGGACGTCGCGCGCGAGGGCCGGATTCTCTTCGCGGCTTCGGCCGCCGCGCGCACGATGGCCCCGGCTGCACGCGTTCGCGAGCCGCACCCGGAGCCGCCCGAATCCGTGCAGGAGTGGCTGCGCGCCGCTGACCATGACATCCGGCACGCCGAGATGCATCAGCACGCGATTGACGAATATGCGCCGGAGATCTGTTGGCTGTCGCACCAGGCGGTGGAGAAGTTCATGAAGGCGCTGCTGGTGGCGAACCGCGTTCGTCCGGCGCGAACGCACGACCTGGTGAAGCTGCTCTCGGCGCTGCGCGCCTCAGGGCAGGCGCTCCCGGGACTCGACGAGGATTGCCGGCTGCTGACCACGCACGCGATCCTTCCGCGCTATCCGGCCGGCCTCGATCTGGGCGTCGAGGACGCGACCGCGGCGTTCGCGGCCGCACAGCGCGTGGTCGCCGCTGTGCGCCACGGACTTCCGCCCGCGATCCACTAAGTGGGTCCGCGCGCGGGGCGAAGAGGACGGTGCGTGCGAGATGCGCTGAAAGGGACGCCAGCCGTCGGGGGTCAAGGGCCTGAGTACTGCACCAGATCCCAGAGGTTGCCGTATAAGTCCGCGAAGACCGCGACGGTTCCGTACGGGGCCTCGCTCGGCGGACGCACGAACCGGACGCCCGCGGCGGTGAGCCGCTCGTAGTCGCGCCGGAAGTCGTCGGTACCAAGGAACAGGAAGACGCGCCCGCCCGTCTGATTGCCGACGGCCTTCTCCTGCTCCGGGTTCGAGGCGCGCGCGAGAATCAGCGAGGCACCGCCGGAGCCGGCCGGCGCCACGACGACCCAGCGCTTGTCCTGCTCCGGCTGGTACGTGTCCTCCACGAGGGTAAAGCCGAGTATGCCGGTGAACCAGGCAATGGCTTCGTCGTAGTCGCGCACGACAAGCGCGACGTGGGCGATGGAATGCTTCATGTCACCTCGGAGGGCGAGTGGGCGCGGCTTACTCGCCGCGCAACACGACCGCGGGGTCGGTCCGCGCCGCGCGGTGTGCCGGGAGCAACGTGGCCATCAGGGACACCAGCACGAGCAGCGCTGTCGCGAGCGAGAATTCGACACCGCTGGTGGGTTCCACTTCGTAGAGCAGTGCGCCCAGAAACCTCGTTGCGCTGACGGCAGCAAGCAGCCCGGCGCCCGTACCAATCGCCACCAGTCTCAGGCCGTCGCGGAACACCATCGAGCCGACGCGCCCTGGCGCGGCACCAAGGGCCAGGCGAATTCCGAATTCGCGCACGCGTCCCGCTGCCGCATACGCCACGACGCTGTACACCCCGATGACCCCGAGCAGGAGCGCGGCGCCGCCCGCGACCGCGATGAGGAGCATGTTGAGTCGCACGCGCGCCGTGGCGTCGTCCACGAACGAGCTCAGTGTGCGCATGTCGGTCGCTGGCACGCGGGGGTCCAGCTCGCCCACGATCGCCTGAATTGTCGACGCGACAGGCAGCTGCGTCCCCCGGATCGCGTACTGCACGTCCCTCGGCTCGTATGGCACGGGCTCGCTGTCGGCCGGGAGTCCGTCGCTGTCCCGCAGCAGGGGAAAGTACAGCATCGGTACGTAGCCGCGCTCGATCCGATCCCAGTGCACGTCGCCGACCACGCCGACGATCGTGAACGCCGGGGCGTCGGCGCGGTCCGGTCTCGTGACGCGGCGACCGACGACGTCCGGTGTCCCGAACAGGCTCATCGCGAGGCGTTCGCTCACCACCACCGCAGGTGTGCCGCGCATGTCGCCGGGCCGGAAGCTTCGCCCGGCGCGCAGCGGAATCCCCATGGTCCGGAAATACTCCGCGCTCGCCATGTTGTCCGCGGCCGCCACTACTCGCCCTTCCTCCGCGTCTGCCTGAAGCTGCAACCAGAGATTCGGTTCGCCGCGGCTTGCGAGGGGCAGGCGCATTGCGGCAGCAACAGACGTCACGCCGGGCAGCGCGGCCAGCTGGTCCATCGTCTTCGCATGGAACGCAGCCATTGCCGCGTACGAAGGGTAGGGGGTCGGTCCCCACGGCAGGGACACCTGGTAGGTCATCGCGTTCGCTGGCTCGAACCCGATGTCCGCGTTGCGCAGGTTCCAGAAGCTGCGGCCCAGCAGGCTCGCAGCGACGAGTAGCATGAGCGCGGTCGCCACCTGGAAGGCGACGAGGCCGTTCTGTGCGCGCCGCCAGGCGCGGCTCGAAGTCGAGCGCACTGAGCGGACCCGGTCGAACAGCCGGCCGAGCCTCGTGCGCGTGAGGGCGGTCAGCCCGACGGCGGCGCCGATCAGGGTCGCGCTCCCGAGCACCAGCGCGACCGTCTCCATGGTGAAGGCAACTTCATGAAGACGCGGAATCTCACGCTCGCTGAAGCCGAACTTGGTGGACAACGCCAGTGCAGCGGCTGGGAGCGCAACCAGCGCGGACGCGAGACCGAGCACTACTCCCTCGACGACGAAGCGGTGCGCCAGCGCCAGTCGGCTGGCGCCGAGTGAGAGGGCGATGGCGATCTCCTGGCCGGCGCGCTCGGTGCGCAGGAGGAAGAGGTTCACCACGTTTGCCGTGGCGATGAGGAGCACGACCGCGACGAGAAGGCCGAGGAGCACGATCTGGGCGCGCACCGGGGCGACGGTGGCTGTCTTGAGCGATTGGACATTGACCCGCGCGCGGCTGCGCTGGAGTATCTCTGGAGTGATCTCCGGGAAGCGTTCCGCGAGGCCCGGCACGAGCGCGTTCAGTTCGGCCTCGGCAGTGGCCGCGTCGATGCCGTCGCGCAGGCGGCCGATGACGTTGTAGCCGCGGTTGCTGATGGATGGACTCCTGACGGGCGTCGGTGCGGGGTAGAAGATGTCCACCGATGGCGTCGGAAAGTCGAAGGAGCGGGGCAGGATGCCGATGACATCGCGGTCGCCGCGGTTGATGGCGATACGGCGGCCGATGATCGACGGATCTGCGCCATAGCGCCGCCTCCAGAGGTTCTCCGAGATGAGAATGGGGATGCGGCCGGTGTACCACGAGGTGTCGCCAGGCTCGAAGAGCTGGCCGAGGAGGGGGCGCGCACCGAGCAGCGTCAGGGTGCTCGGCGTCATGCTGGCGATCGTTACCCGCTCCGGGGCGTCACCGTCGGTTATGACGAACGCGTCGCTGGTGGAGTACGCGCCCAGCTCCGAGAACGAGCGCGCGCCCGTGGCGAAGTGGAGGTACGTGGGGCCGGAGTGCAGGTCACCCGGCGCGTCAATGCCATCCGTGACGAAACCGACGCGCACGAGCTGGTCGGGCTCGGGGTAGGGAAGGTCGCGCAGCAAAACGCCAAACACGATGGTGCCGATGCCGATCGCGGCGCCGATTCCGATGCCGAGCGTCGCGATGACGCCGGCCGCGAATCCCGGCGCACGGTGAATGCGACGGAGCGCGAAGCGTGCGTCACGAACGAGGTTGTCGAGAGCGACCACACCGCGCGCGTCCCGGGCCTCCTCGCGATAGCGCTGCTGACCGCCGAAGCGGAGCAGGGCGGCGCGCCGGGCGTCCGCCGGCTGCATGCCACGCCGGACGTTCTCCGCGATTTCCATCTCGATATGGAAAAGGAACTCCTCGTCCTGCTCGGCAACGTGCTGCGAGCGGCGGAACAGTTCGCGAAAGCGCGTGAGGGCCGCGCGCATCCTGTGCAGCATGGGGATCAGTCCTCCCGAAGGAGCCTGGCCGGGTCCACGCGTGAGGCACGCCGTGCCGGCACCCAGGTGGCGATCCCCGCGGTCATCAGGAGCACGCCAATCGCCGAGGCAAACGACACGACGTCCA
>JBBDYA010000118.1:0-12617 GCA_040902005.1 Gemmatimonadaceae bacterium
GACGACCTCTGGCTCGATCCCGGCAGGGTCGCGTCGGACCTGGCCCGCTTCGACGCCGCCATGCAGGACGGCGACGCCGAGGCCGCGGTCGAGTTGTATCGCGGTGTCTTCGCCGAGGGATTTCACGTAAGCGGAGCGTCGGACTTCGAGCGCTGGCTGGAGCAGACGCGCGAGCGCTACCATCGCGGATTTCGCCAGGCGCTGGAGGCGGTGGCCACCCGCCTGGACGCGGCGGGCGAGCCGCGCCGCGCCGCCGACACCTGGCTCCGGCTCGCGGCTGAAGACCCGGCCTACGCGCGCGTGCTGGTGCACGCCATGCGCTCGCTGGACGCCGCCGGCAATCGCGGCGCGGCGCGGCGCCAGGCCGGCGTGTACGAGGCGTTCGTGCGCGCCGAATTCGGCGCCGATCCCGCGCCGGAGGTCAGCGACCTTGTGACGGCGCTGCGCCGTGCGCAGGACGGGGAGACCGGGCTGCCAATGCCCGGTGCGGTTCTGGCCGGCAGCGTCGTCGGCGTCGGCGGCAACGGCGAAGACGGCGGCCGGGGCCGCGTCGAGGGCGGCGAGAGGACCGGCAGCGACGCGGCAGTGCCTGGCGCGCGCCCGCGCTTGCCGGCGCGACTCTGGGTCGCGGCTGCCGTCTCAGCCGCCGTCATCATTTTCGCGGTCGGCCGGTCCGTTCAGCGCGGCGCCGCCGCGACCAACACGAACGGTCGGACGGCTCGAACTACGGTGCTCCCCTTCACGCAGCAGGGCGCGCCACACTCGCCCGATCTCGGTGAAGCCTTCGCTGAAGTGCTGGCGGCCGCGCTCGACGGCGTGGGAGCGAGTGGGGGGGGGGGGGCCTCGATGCGGGGACTGGTCGAAACCGGAAGCGTACACGAGGCTGGGGGACGCCTGCGCGTGCGCGCTACGCTCCAGGGCGACGGCGGCGCGGAGTTGGCCGAGGCGTCCGCGGAGGGCTCCGTGCAACAACCGTTCGACCTCGTGGACGGGCTCGCGCTCCAGCTCATCGCGTCACGCTGGTCGCACCCGTGGCAGCGGACGCTCGCGGCGGCGGCGCGGTCCACGACGTCGCTGGAGGCGCTCAAGGCGTACCTTGCGGGCGAGAAGGAGCGCGGCGCCGGCCGCTTCGCGCCGGCCGCGGAGTGGTTCGCCCGCGCCGTGGCGGCGGACACCGCCTTCGCGCTCGGCTACTACCGCCTGAGCATGACCACGCTCGCGGCCGACCTTCCCATGGCGGAGGCCGAAGCCGCCGACGAGCTGGCGGCGCGCCATGCCCTGCGGCTGTCCGAAACGGAGCGGCTGCTGCTGCGGGGGTACGCCGCATTCCGAGAGGGCGACCCGGAAGTGGCCGAGCAGCTCTACGGTGGCGTCGTTGCGACCTACCCGGACGATGTGGAAGCGTGGCGCCAGTTGGGGGAGACGTTCTTTCATTACAATCCGCTGCGAGGCCGCCCGATCTCCGAGGCGCGCGCGGCGTTCGAGCGTGTGCTGGCGCGCGAGCCGGGCGACTGGGATGCGCTCTGGCACCTGGCGCTGCTGGACCTCCACGACGGCGACCGCCGACGTGCGCAGGGCCGCCTTCAGGCGCTGGCCGCGCTGCGGCCGGGGGCGGGCCACTTGCTGGAGGTGCGCACGCTTGCGGCGCTTGCGGCGCTGGCGGCGGCGGGCCGCGCGCAGAAGTCCGCCGCGCTGCCCGAAGCGTTGTCGGCCGAGTTGTCGCGTGCCGACGAACTACTGCTTCACCGGCTCGTGTGGCGTTCTGCCGTTTACCTGGGCGACCTCGACGCCGCCGGGCAGATCGCGCGGCTGAGCGTGTCCGAGGGGCGGCCCCGACACGGACGCTTTGTGGCCGAGCGGGACCTGGCCATGCTGGAGTTCGCGCGCGGTCGGTGGCGCGCCGGACAGGCGCGTCTCGCCGGCGCTACACTGGCCATTGGCGTCTATCGTGAGACCGAGATTTTCACGCGCGTGTTGTTCGCCGTGAATCCGGCGGCGCCGAGGCCCGCGGCAGAGCTGCGCGCGCTGCGCGACACGCTCAGCGGGCTGCCGGTGAACGGCGAGGGCTCGCACCGGGCGCAGTACCTGGCGCTGCTGGACGCCGCGCTGGGCGACACCGCCGCGGCGCTCCGGGCCGCGCGCCGGATGGAGGGCGTCCGTCCTGCGGGGGCCACGTTGATCCGGGCGGCCGTGGCGCTGGTGCGCGGCGACGGACGCGCGGCGGCGCGGGAGTTCGAGACCGGGCCGGCACAGCCGTTCGGGTACTTCGGTCTGGCGCTCACGAATTTCGAGAAGTCGCGCATGCTGGAGCGATTCCTGTACGCGGAAGCGCTGCGCACCAGCGGCCGTTCCCGGGAGGCGCTGGGGTACTACGCGTCCTTCGGCGAGCACGCGCCGCACGATCTGGCGTTCCTGGGGCCGGCGCACATGCGCATGGCCGAGATTTACGAGGGTGAGGGCGACACGTCCCGAGCCAGAGATCACTACTCGCGTTTCATCGGGCTGTGGGGCGGTGAAGGTGGCGACGCCGAGTTGCGTCCGCTGATCGAGCAGGCCCGGGCGCGGCTGGCCGGGCTCGATGATTGATCGGCACGCGCCGCTCGGCCTGCGCCGCCGATCACCCATTCCACTCTCTGACTGGCGATGGTACCGGATCACTCACTGGTGCGCCGCGATCGGCGCGCTGGGAGCATGTGTCTACTTCTTCGCGACATTTCGCGGCTGGATTCCGGGGGACTCTGGTCCGCTGTCTTCGCTACTGCTCCTGGGCTCATCCACCGCTGCCATCTGGAGCCTGTTGATCTTTCGCCGCTTCGGTGTCGTGGCGGTCATACTTCAGTCATTGTCGGTGCTCCTGCTGGTGGCGAGCATCGCCAGCTTGAGCCGTGGCGACTAGCACCCAGGCGCACATGACAGCCCGGGCCGTCGCGCGCGCTGCCGCCACTCTCTCGCTTTCGCTGCTGGCGTCGTGCACCACGTTCGTGTCGGTGCGCCCCGCGCAGGTGTCGCATGGCAGCTCGTTGCTGTTACAGGCGAGCGCCACCGCCCCGCCCGGAGAATTGGCTGGATGGATGTGGTCATTCGACTGTGCGGAGGGCTGCAACCACGGCATTCCCGGATTGGAGATCGGCTACGGTCGCGGCATATCCGATTCCACGCGAGCGTGGTACGTGGAGGGCGGAGCGGCATTGCCGGTGACACCATACCTCGAGGTGTACCGCCAGGTCGGTGACCGGTCGCGTCCGCGTGGATTCGGTGTCCGCGTCGGAGCCCCGGTAGCCGGGTGGGGGGAGTACCGGGCATTCTACAGGACGGACCCGCGCCCCAACCTCACAGCCAACACGCACCTGGTCGTCGCGTCCGGCCATTCGCCGAACGGGGAGAGCTCAGCCACCTTCATCGCGCTGATCCAGAGCTTTGGGCGGATGAGCAACGGAGCGACGTCGGGGTTCATTCCGTCGTTTTCGTTCGGCGTCACGCACACGCTGCGCAACCGATATGGCGAACAGGAGAGCGCCCTGGGCCTGCTGGCATTGGTGTCCGTCTTCGCCCGGAGCCGCTAGGCATGACTGCGCCACGCCATGGGAGACTTCCATGACTGCACCAGAGATTGCCGGCATCTCACCGTTCTTCATCGTCAGGGACGTCCCCGTCGCGCTGGCGTTCTATCGCGACCGGCTCGGCTTCGACATCACGTTCCAGGGGCCGCAGCCCGACGACATGTTCTTCGGCATCGTGAACAGAGGGGGCGCGCAGATCCTGCTCAAGGACGTTGGCGTGACTCCGGTGCCGAATTACACGCGAGACGTCAACCAGGGCATCGCCCGCTGGGACGCATTCGTCATCGTCCCCGACCCTGACGCGCTGGCGGCCGAGTTCGCGTCCCGGAACGTCGAATTCTTCGAGCCCCTCAAGGACACCGAGGACGGTCTTCGTGGCTTCGAGGTCAAGGACGCGGACGGCTATCTCCTGTTCTTCGGTCGCCCTCAGCCCCCGCTACTATAGATGTGTGACTGCGCCTCCCGTCCCCTCCGCCACCCGCGCCCCCATCACCCCCGCGCTGGCCGACACACTCGGCCAGATCGTGGGACGCAGCCGAGTCATCGCCCGCAGCAGCGAGCTTCTCGCCTATAGCTCCGACGGACTCCCCGGCTACACAAAAATCCCGTCGCTCGCCGTCTTCCCCGGCACCCGCGCCGAGGTCGTCGCCGTGGTGCGCGCCCTCGCCGAAGCGAAGGTGCCGTTCGTGCCGCGCGGCGCCGGCACCGGACTCTCCGGCGGCGCGCTCGCCGACGGCGTCGTACTCCTCGGCCTCAACCGGCTCAAGCGCATCATCTCTGTTGACACCGTGAACCAGCTCGCCGTCGTCGAACCGGGCGTGGTCAACACGGTGCTCACCCGCAACGTGGCGCAGTACGGGTTGCACTACGCGCCCGACCCGTCCAGCCAGGCGGCATGCACCATCGGCGGCAACGTCGCCGAGAATGCCGGCGGACCGCACTGCCTGAAGTACGGCGTCACGCTCAATCACATCGCTGCCATCACGGCCGTGCTGCCGGACGGCAGCATCACCGCGCTGGGCAATGCGAGCGGCGAGACCACCGGGTACGACCTCGTCGGCGCGTTCGTGGGATCCGAGGGGTGCTTCGGTGTGGCGCTGGACGTCACGGTGCGTCTCCAGCGCAATCCACAGGCGGTGCGCACGCTGCTCGCGGACTTCACTTCCATCAACGCCGCGGCCCGCTCGGTGTCCGCGATCATCGCGCGCGGCATCCTCCCCGCCGCACTCGAGATGATGGACGCGCCGACGATCCAGGCGGTGGAGGCGTCCATCTATGCCGCGGGCTATCCCGTGGACGCGGCCGCGGTCCTGCTCATCGAGTTGGACGGCTTCGAGGCCGGCCTAAACGAAGACGTCGCCGCCGTCGTGGCCATGTGCACCGAGGCCGGCGCGCGGCAGGTACGTGTCGCGCGCGACGACGCCGAACGCGCGCGGCTCTGGCAGGGGCGCAAGAAGGCGTTCGGCGCGATGGGGCGCGTGGCGCGCCATCTCGTGGTGCAGGACGCGGTGGTGCCGCGCACGAAGATTCCCGCGGTGCTCGACCTGATCCACTCCATCTCCGAGCGATACCGCGTGAAGGTCTGCAACGTGTTCCACGCGGGTGACGGCAACCTGCACCCCAACATCGGCTACAACGCGGAAGACCCGGACGAGTCCGCGCGCGTTCACAGCGCGATGCGCGAGATCATGGAGGCGTGCATCGCCGCCGGCGGCAGCATCACCGGCGAACATGGCGTGGGGCTGGACAAGCTCCCCTACATGGACCAGCTCTTCACCCCCGACACGCTCGGCGCGATGTGCGCGCTGCGCGACGTGTTCGATCCGGACCGGCGCGCGAATCCGGGTAAGGTCGTTCCGGTGCACAGCTGCCGCGAATGGCACGCTGCGCCCGCGGCGCGGCGGGCGGTGACGACGTGACGCCGATCGTGGAGCGCATCCGCGAGGCTGCCGCCGAGCGCCGGCCGCTGCGGGTGACGAGCGCGGGCACGTGGCTGAGCGCCGGACATCCCGTGGACGCGGGCGACACGCTGTCGCTCGCGGATCACGCCGGCATTGTCGAGTACGTGCCCGGTGACCTCACGCTCACCGCGCGCGCGGGCACCACGCTGTCCGAAATCACCGCCGCGACGGGGGCGAACGACCAGTGGTTGCCGCTCGATCCCTGGGGGGGTGACGACGGCACGCTCGGCGCCACGCTCGCCACCGCGACGGCCGGGCCGCACGCGCACAGTATGGGGTTGCCGCGCGACGTGGTGCTCGGCGTGGAGTTCGTCACCGGCACCGCGCAGGTGGTGCGCGCCGGCGGACGCGTGGTGAAGAACGTCGCGGGGTTCGACCTCACGCGGCTGATCACCGGCTCCTGGGGCACGCTCGGCGTCATCGTGGAAGCGACAGTGCGGCTGCGCGCGCGACCACAGCAGACGCGCACGCTCGTCATTCCCGCGCAAACGACTCGCGCCGATCTCTCCGCGCTCGCGATGCAACTCCGCGCCCTGCCCTTCACGCCGCTGGCGTCCGAGCTGGTGAACGCACGCCTTGCCGCTCACCTGGAGCTTGGCGCCCACGCATGCCTGCTGGTGCGCGTGGGCGGAAACGCGCACTCGGTGTCGGCGCAGCTGGACCGCCTGCGCGAGCTTGGCGTCCCAACGGATGCGAGCGAAACGGTGTGGAACACGCTGCGCACCGCGGAACGCGGAGCCGTGGCCTCCTGGCGCTGGTCGAATCTGCCCTCCGAGTTCGGCGAGACATGGACCGCGGCGGACGTCGCCACGCGGCCACTCGAAGGGGGAGGGGGGGCGTTCATCCACGGCAATCCGGCGCGCGGGGTGGTGCGTGTCGCCGTCATGCAACCGAAGGCGACGCCGGCGAAGCTCGCGCAAGCGGCGAGCGACTTTCACGGCACGATCGCCATCGAGCAGCTCCCCCCGGCGGCGTGGTCGCTGCTGCCGCCGTCGTCACGCCGCAGCGGGTTGTCGCGCGCCATCCGCGAGAAGTTCGATCCGGCGGGCGTGCTGAATCCCGGCATCATGGAGCACGAGATGGGAGCGCTCGCGTGACCGCGGCCGGCAACCCCGCCACGCTGCACGGCGGCCCCGCGCACTGCGCGTTGCCGGATACGCCACTCGCGCGCGCGAAGGCGGGGCTGGACGCGTGCGTGCACTGCGGCTTCTGCCTTCAGGCGTGCCCCACGTACGTTGTGCTCGAGGACGAGAATGACAGTCCGCGCGGCCGGCTGCTGCTCATGCGATCGCTCCGGGAGGGCACGGTGGAGACGAGCGACGACGCCGTGCGCGGCCACCTGGACCGATGCCTGGGCTGTCGCGCGTGTGAGACGGCGTGCCCTTCCGGGGTGCCGTATGGCCACCTGCTGGAAGCGACGCGCGCCACGCTCACCGCGCGCCACCCATTGCCGCTCGGCGCGCGGATGATGCTCGGCGTGTTCACGCGCCCGTGGCTGCTGCGCGCTCTGATGAGGGCTGGGCGGGTGATGCGCGCGGCCGGCCTGGCGACCGTATTGTCGCGCGTGTTGCCGGGACGGTTTGGATTCGCGCTGCACATGCTGGCTGCCACCCGGGTTCCGCTGAAGCGCGCATCGTATGTCGCCGCCGGCGACGGCAGCCGGCAGAGTGTCGCACTGCTGGAAGGGTGCGTCATGCAGGGCCTGTACGCCGAGACGAATCGTGCAACGGAGCGCACGCTCACGGTGAACGGGTACCGATGCACGAAGGCGGAGGGACAGGGGTGCTGCGGTGCGTTGCACGCGCACGCGGGGGATCTCCACGCCGCGCGCCGCCTCGCGAAGCGGAACATCGAGGCATTCGAGAAGTCCGGCGCCGAACATGTCGTGTCGAACGCGGCGGGGTGCGGCGCGATGCTGAAGGAGTACGCGATCCTGCTCGAGGACGATCCCGACTGGTCAGCGCGCGCCAGGGAACTCTCGGCGCGAGCGCGCGACGTGTCCGAGCTGCTCGCGGCGGCGGGGCCGGCACCGGGCGGCGAACTGCCCGTGCGGGTGACATACGACCCACCCTGCCACCTGCTACACGCGCAACGGCTCAGCGCACCGCCGCTCGCGGTGCTTGGCGCGATTCCGGGCGTGAAGCTCGTGGAGCTCACGGACGCGGAGTACTGCTGCGGCGCCGCGGGGATCTACAACCTGCTGGAACCGCGCACCTCGGCCGCGGTGCTGGAGCCCAAGCTGCGGCACATCGAAGCGACGGGCGCGTCGTTCGTGGCGACGGGTAATCCGGGGTGCCTGATGCAGATAGGCGCCGGATTGCGGCAGGACGGCAGCGTGACCCGCCCGATCCATCCGGTGGATCTCCTGGACGCTTCGTACGCCGTTCGGTACTCCGCCACCGCGCCACCGGCGTCGTCATAGGACCGCGGCGAGGTCATTGCTAGGTTTTGGCTCATGGTGCAGATGGAAACGCTGATCGACATCGCGGGACAGCCGGTCGTCCTGGCGTACTCGAGCGTCGCGGCTGAGTACGAAGCGCTGCGACGCCGGGCGATCGTGGTCAACCGGAGCCACCGCGGCCGCATGCGATTCACCGGCGACAAGGCGGCGGACGTGCTCACCGGGCTGGTCACCAACGACGTGGGATCCCTGGTGCCCGGACAGGGGCAGTACGCGGTGGCGCTGACGGCCAAGGGCAAGGTGATGGCGGATCTGCGGATCCTGCGCTTCGAGGACGGTTTTGTCACCGATGTTTCGCCCCGCGCGCGCGATGGCTGGAGCGGGATCGTGAAGAAGTACGTCAATCCGCGGCTGGCGAAATACACGGACGAATCGTCCGGCCTGTTCGCGCTTGGCGTGTTCGGAGTGCAGGCGCGCTACGTCGTCGAGCAGATGACGGGAATCGGCCACAGCGCGCTGGCGCTCCTCGCGCCCTACGCGCACGTGACAGTGACTACGGAGGGGGGGGGGGCCGCGATGCACGTCATGCGCTCCCCGGAGCTGGACGTGGACGGCGTGGAGGGATACGAGCTGCTCGTGCCCGCGGGCCGCTTTCAGCAGGTGTGGGACGCGGCCATCGCCGCGCGGGCCACGCCGGCCGGCCTCGCCGCCTGGGAGGTGGCGCGCGTGGAGGCGGGGCGCCCCGAATACGGCATCGACATGGACGACACCACGATTCCCCAGGAAGCCAATCTCGAGCAACTGAACGCCATCTCGTACACGAAGGGTTGCTACACGGGTCAGGAGGTCGTGGCGCGCGTGCACTTTCGCGGTCACGTGAACCGCGGTCTGCGCGGCCTGCGCGCCGCGGGCACAGAACCGGTGCCCACCAAGGCCGAACTGTACGATGACCACGACAAGGCGGTTGGCGAGGTGCGCAGCTCGGTCTCGTCGCCACGGCTTGGCGCGATCGCGCTGGGCATGGTGCGGCGCGAGTGCGAGATGGGCGCGAAGCTCTCCGCGCGCTGGAGCGGTGATCCCGCCGGCGACGCGCCGGGAGGAGAGGCCGCCGTGGAGATCGTGGCGCTCCCCTTCCTGGCCTGACCCCATGTCCGTCGCGCTGATCACGGGCGCCACCGGACAGGTCGGGTCGCACATCGCAGAGCGGTTGCTGGCGGACGGATGGACGGTGCGCGCGCTCGTGCGATCGCCGGAGCGCGCCCGACAGGTACTGGACGAGCGTGTGCAGCTCTCGCGCGGCGACGTGCTGGACGAGGCGTCGTTCTGCGCCGCCGCGGATGGATGCCACACCGTGTTCCATGCCGCGGCGAACATTATCGTGAGCGGTGGCTGGGAGGCATACCGGGCCACCAACGTGGAGGGAACGCGCAACGCGATACTCGCCGCACAGCGGGCGGGTGCGCGGCTGCTTCACGTGAGCAGCGTGGCGGTGTACGGCAATACTGCGCGGTACGAAGCCGCGCGCGGCGGCGGCCGAACCGACGAGTCCACCGTGCTTCCACCATTGTCTCCGCGCGCCTACTACGCGCGGTCCAAGCGTGAGTCGGAAGAGATGGTGCTCCGCGCGCACGTGGAGGGGCGCGTCTGGGCCACCGCGGTGCGCCCGGACGTGATCTATGGAAGGCGCGACCGGCAATTCGTGCCGAGGGTGGCCAGGCTGCTGCGCCTCGGGGTGTTTCCCCTGATGCGCGACGGGCGATCGACGATGACGGTGGTGCACGCGGCGAACGTGGCAGAGGGAGCTGTCCTTGCGGCCACGAGCGACATCGCGGGGGGCAAGGCCTACAACCTCGCGAATGACTACGACGTGACGGTGCGCCAGTTCTTCGAGTTCGCCGGCCGGGGGCTGGGGCGCCCCCCGGTGTTCGTGCCGGTGCCGATGTGGGTCGCGCGCGGCGGGGTGCGCGGCCTGAAGGCGATCACCCGGCTGCTCACCGGGGGGCGCTTCAGTCTGCTCAGCACGTCGTCCGTGGACTTTCTCTCGGAAGACAATCCCTTTTCGTCCGACCTGGCGAAGCGGGAGCTGGGATGGCGTCCGTCGGTGCGGCCGGAGGAGGGGGTGGTAGACGCATTTCGCTGGTTCCGATCGCACGCGGCAGGCTAGGGAACATCCCTAGCGCGACTTTTCAGACTGGAAGTACCTTCCGAAGCGTCAGCCTCATCCCCGTGCCATGACCGCAACCGTAATCCGCGGCGCCTGTCCCCACGACTGTCCCGACACCTGCGCCATGCTCGTGACGGTGGAGGACGGGCGCGCCACGCGCGTGGCCGGGGATCCCGACCACCCGTTCACCAACGGCTTTCTCTGCACCAAGGTGAACCGGTACGTGGAGCGCACGTACCACGAGGATCGCCTGCTGTACCCTATGCGCCGAGTGGGCCCCAAAGGCGAGGGCCGCTTCGAGCGCATCTCATGGGACGACGCCCTGACGGAGATTGCTGAGAAGCTTGGGTCGATCGCGCGCTCACCGCACGGCTCGCAGGCGATACTGCCGTACTCCTATGCCGGCACCATGGGTGTCGTGCAGGCCAATTCCATCGACCGCCGGTTCTTCCACACGCTCGGCGCCTCGATGCTGGACCGCACCATCTGCTCGACAGCCGGCGGCATGGGAATGCGGATGACGGTGGGCGCGAACATCGGCGCCGACGCGGAAGGCATTCCGCAGAGCGACCTTGTCCTGCTGTGGGGAACGAACACGCTCACGTCCAATCCGCACATGTGGCCGTTCGTTTTGCGCGCACGGGAGAATGGCGCGCGAGTGATCGCCATCGACCCGATCAAGACGCGCACGGCGGCGCAGTGCGACGAATGGATCGGCATCCGCCCGGGCACGGATGCCGCGCTGGCGCTCGGGATGATGCATGTGATCTTCGACCGCGGGCTGGAGGATCGGGACTTTCTCGCGAAGCACACGCTCGGCGAGCGCGAGCTGCGCGAGCGCGCGCGCGAGTATCCGCCGGACCGCGTGGCGAAGATCACGGGGCTCGCGGAGCACGACGTCGTCACGCTCGGTGAGCGGTACGGCCGCTCCGCGGCCGCGTTCATTCGCGTGAACTACGGCTTGCAGCGCCATGCCGGCGGCGGCATGGCCGTGCGGACGATCGCGTGCCTCCCCGCGATCGTCGGACACTGGCGGCGGCCCGGCGGCGGCGTGCAGCTCTCCACGAGCGCGAACTTCGCCTTCGACAAGAACGCGCTCGAGCGGCCCGACCTGTCGCCTGAGGTGCGCACGATCAACATGATCCGGCTGGGCGAGGCGCTCACGCGGCCGGATGCCGGCGTGGGAGGTCCCCCGGTGCGCGCCATGATCGTGTACAACTCCAATCCGGCGGCCGTGGCTCCGGATCGCAACGAGGTCCTGAAGGGCCTGGCGCGTGAGGACCTGTTCACGGTCGTACTCGAGCATTTCCAGACGGATACCGCCGACTGGGCGGACATCGTGCTGCCGGCCACGACGCAGCTGGAGCACTGGGACGTGCACCTGTCGTATGGACATCACTACCTCACGCTCAACCGCCCATCCATCGAACCCCTGGGAGAGGCGAAGCCCAACAGCGAGATCTTCCGGCTGCTCGCGGATCGGATGGGCCTCGCGGAGCCGTCGCTGCGTGACGACGACCTGACGCTCATCCGGCAGTCGCTGGCGTCCACCTCGGTGAAGTTCCAGGGGATCACGTTCGACGAGCTGCTCGAGCGCGGCTGGATGCGGCTGAACGTGCCGACGCCCTACCTCCCGTTCGAGCACGGCGCGTTCCCGACGCCCAGCGGGAAGTGCGAGTTCTACTCGGCGCGCCTGAAGGAGATGGGACTGGACCCGGTGCCCACCTACACGCCGCCCTACGAGTCACCCGAGCGCGACGCGACGCTGGTCGCGCGGTTCCCGCTGACGCTCATCTCCTCGCCCGCGCACCAGTTTCTCAACACCACGTTCGTCAACATCGGTGCGCTCAAGCGCGCCGCGCGGGAGCCCGAGTGCGTGATCCATCCGGCGGACGCGGAGCGGCGCGCGATCGGCGCCGGGATGCGGGTGGTGATCCATAACGATCGGGGAGCGTTCACCGCGGTCGCGCGCGTGGAAGACAGCATCCGGGAGGGCGTGGTGTGGGCGCCGTCCATCTGGTGGGGCAAGTTCGCGGCGGATGGGGCAAACGCCAATCAGACGACGTCGCAGCGCGTGACGGACATGGGGAATGGGCCGGTGTTCTATGACAATCAGGTAGAGGTGGGGGTAGCCGACTGACTGGGGGAAGTGGGAATTGGGAAGGGGGAAAGGGGAAACAGCAACGGCGGGAATTGGGAGGGGGTGGGGGAAGTGTCACTCCCTCTCCCTTTTGCGTCTCAGGCTGCGGACTAGTCCGGTGAGCAGACGGGCGACCGTCACGGTGAGGTTCTCCGCCGCTGACGTATCAAGGCGGCCACCGAAGCGGCGTCGCACGAAGTAGAGGCGACTTCCAACTTCATTGAGTGACGCGCTCGACATGCCGAGATGGCGCAGATAGTCGGCGGTGGTCGGTCGCCCGTTGCCTTCGGCATCACCATTGATCTGCCGCACTAACCATTTTCCCACTCCCACCCCCACTCCCACTTCCCGCCGTTGCTGTTTCCCCCTTCCCCCTTCCCCCTTCCCCCTT
>JBBDYA010000119.1:0-520 GCA_040902005.1 Gemmatimonadaceae bacterium
GGACATGACGGCGGACATTACGGCGGACATAACGGCGGGCATAACGGCGGGCATAACGGCGGGCATAACGGCGGAGGGATGCACTGAATTGATTCCGCTGGAGTGATTCTGGTGACAGGTGGGCGGGGGCGTGATGGTATTCTGCCGGTATGCCCAACCCGCTACGAGTTCTCGATGCGGCTCGCTCGGTCGCCGATAACGTCAACGAGCTGGCCGACCTCGCCCGTCCCCGGCTGCTGCACGACAAGCAACTGCGCGAAGCGGCCGGCTCGATTGCGGCCAACATCCGCGAGGGCTACGGGCGTCGCCCGGGCGCGGAGCGGAATCAGTTCCTGCGATATGCCCGTGGCTCGGCGGAGGAAGCCGATGAACACCTGCGCGTCAACGTGCAAAGGGAGCGGATCGCGGCGGCGCAGTACTGGCGCCTGCATAACCGGCTGGTGGTGATCGCGAAAATGCTCGGATCGTTGATGGAGCGCGGGCGCAATGGAACTCCCGCCCCGCCCTCTCGCTCGCCGTC
>JBBDYA010000119.1:620-12607 GCA_040902005.1 Gemmatimonadaceae bacterium
ACGTCCGAAGTCACGTCCGAAGTCACGTCCGAAGTCACGTCCGAAGTCACGTCCGAAGTCACGTCCGTCGTTACGTCCGTCGTTACGTCCGTCGTTACGTCCGCCGTTACGTCCGCCGCTACGTCCCCGACGCCGCGAGCAGTGTCCGCACCCGTGCCAGCACGGGATTGAGTTCCGCATCAGCCGAGTGCCACAGATCGAGCAAGGCCGCGCCCCATCGCCTGCCAGTCTCTACGTCGCCAAGCCGGAACGCCAACTCCGCGCGCCACGCCATGGCGCGCCCCACCGTCGCCGCCTGGCTCAGTTCCCACACCGCGTTGCGAGTCATGGTTGGCAGCGCGTTGAGTGTCTGATCGAGATGCCGCACGGCCGCTGTCGTATCGCCGATCGCCACCAGCAGCCACGCTTCCATGAACGTGTAATCGAGGGCGATCCCTCCGGGCCGCCGATAGCGACGCGGGACCAGCAAGGAATCGAACCCCGCGCGTACGCCCGAGCTGTCACCCCGCGCGAGCCGCTGGATCGCGCGCTCCCACGGATTGGGATTGCCGGGGCCCTCCCCAGCTGCGCCGTCCGAGCAGGGAGCCGAGAGCAGGCGGGCACGGCGCAACAACTGGTCGCGCGCCGCGAGCCGATGCGCCGGCGGGGTGTAGCTCTCGATGAGCCCATCCATTCGGCGAAAGGAGCCGGCCAGCGCTTCACCGCACGCGCCGTGCGCGGCGCGCAGCAGCAGCATCGTGGCTTCATCGGCCAGGGCCGGGGGAAGCGTGTCCCAGTTCATCACCGGCGGTGCCTGCCCCAGGCGCGCCAGACGCGCGGCGTCCCGATCGCGTCCGGTGAGCGCCGCGATCCCCGCCAGCCAGTGCGCCTCGCGCGCCGTCACGTTCCCACTGGGATCCAGCAGGCTGTCGCCACGCGCGCGCGCGCGATCGAACTCGCCTGCTTTCAGCAGCAGGCGTACTTCCGCGGCGCCGATCCGCGCGCGCGCTTCCGCATCCGTGTCCAGGCGGCGCGCGGAGTCCAGCGCGGCCATGGCGGACAGACCTCCGCCCGGCACGGCGCCCCCCGACAGCTCGGCGCGCGACTCCTGGACGGTGGCGAGGGCCTCGAACGCCTCCGCGCTGGCGGGTGCGCGCTGCACCCACGCGTTCACGTAATCCAGCAGGCGCGCCTGGTTGCGCCGCAGTCCTTCCTCGAATCCCGGTGGGTCGGGCGCCATCGTGTTCGCGATGATGGGGCGCGGCACGAATTCCACGGTGTCCCCAGCGGCAGAGGGGCGAGCCGAGAACGTCGCGCCCTGCGTGCCGAAGCCGGCGCGATATCGGTCGCTGCGCGTGAGCAGCACGCGCTCCACGAATGCCAGGGGGAGCGCAGCATGCGCGCCGGGCGCGAGTCGCACCGCGCGCTCGTAGGCGGACATTGCGCGCGAGAGGTTGCCGCGAAAGGCATAGCCGCTGGGACTGCGCGCGTCGGGCGTCACCACAGAGTCGATCGCCTGACAGTCGCCGAGTCCCATCCAGCCCATGGCGTTCAGGGAATCGCGCGCCACGACCGCACTGTACGTGGCGCATGCCAGCGGATCGTTGCCACGCCCCAGCGCGCCGACAGCGCGCGCGACGAGAAGATCCGCCGTATCGAGCTTCGACCCGACCATCATCGCTTCCTCGATGAGACGGAACCATTCCAGCCGCGCGCCACGCCGGTTCCACACCATGGTCTGGGCGCTCCACACACGCGACTGGGGAAACGCGGGGTCCGTGGCGGCGGCCACCGTGAAGGCGCTCTCCGCGGCGGGCAGGCGCCATTCGTCGAGCGCGCCGTGGCCGTGGATGTACGCGCGCCACGCGCGTATCGAACGCGTGGACCCGGCGGCGCGAAGCACCGGCGGACCGAGCGGGGCGTCCGTACTTGCCAGCAGTGCCGCGGCGACCGTCTGGATGTCCGCGTCCCGCGGCGGCTCACCACGCGGAAGTTGCACCGCCACATCGGTGCGATGCGCGCCGGTGCGTCCATCAAAGAGCTGCACCTCCAGCCACGCGCCATCCGCCGCCGGCACGGCCCGCGCCCAGACGACCAGCCCCGCACGCACGCGGCGCGCGGCGCTCAGCGCGCCATCCAGCGTAAGCGGCCGTCTGTCGCCGATCGCGTCTGCCGTGGCGGCGGCGGTCACCGGTGCGATGCCGATCCACCGCGACAGCTCGTCGCGGAGCGCCCCCTCGCTTGCCGTCGCGATGGCCGCGGTGGTGGTGTCCGACTGAAAGGGCGCGATGAACAGCCGCGTCGAATCGAGCTTGATCATGCCGAGGGCGATGAGCCCATCGCGAACGGCCGGTGTCTTCACGGACGCCGTGCCCACCAGCGCCACGATGGCGATCGCGGCCCCCGCGACCAGCCCCGATCGCCACGCGCGACGCGCGTCCAGCGGTGGCTTGCGCGCGACGGGAGCGGTGCCGTCCAGCGCGTCCACGAACTCGGTCACAGTCTGATGGCGATCGCCTGGCGACGGGGCCAGCGCCCGGATGAGCACGTCGTCCAGTGACGCCGGAAGTTCCGCCCGGTGCGACCGCGGCGACGCCGGCATGCGCGACAGCCGATGCTCCATCCAGACCCCCGCGTTGGGTCCGGAAAAGGGAAGCTTGCCCGTGAGCATCTCATACACGACGCACGCCAGACTATAGATGTCCGACCGCGCGTCTACCGGCATCGCCAGCCCCTGTTCGGGACTCATGTAGGCGGGCGTGCCCAGCACGCTGCCCTGCACGGTGAGACGGTCGGCGGTCTCGGAGGCGAGCAGACGCGCGATGCCGAAGTCCGCGAGCAGCGCGTGCCCGCCGAGAAAAAGCACGTTCTCGGGCTTGATGTCGCGGTGCACGATGCCGCGCTCGTGCGCGAACGCGAGTCCGTGGGAGATCTCGCGCGTGATCCGGATGACGTCGGCGACCGGGAGGGGCCCGTCCACCTCCATACGGCGCCTGAGGGAGCCGCCCTCCACGTACGGCATGACGTAGAAGAGCGTGCCCTCCGCGGTGACGCCGGAGTCGTAGGCCGGAAGGATGTGCGGATGCTGGAGCCCGGCGGTGAGCTTGATCTCCTGGACGAACCGCTGCGCGCCGACAACGGTGCTGTAGTCGTCGCTCAGTACCTTGAGCGCGACTCGCGTCTCGTGCTTCGCGTCGTGGGCGAGATAGACGACGGCCATGCCGCCCTGGCCGAGCTCGTGCTCGATCCGATAGCGGTCTGCGACCAGGTCTCCAGGTTGAAAGCGCGTCGGTCGGTTCTCCGTAAGGCTGGGAGCGCCAAGATACTGTGGCACATCGACTTGACCAACCAGGGGGTTAAGTCGTCAATTGTGGGTAAGGGGGTGAGAATCGGCGATGCGGATCGGCAACTCGGTCTGCCTCAACGGTTTACATCCCGCCCAATGGCGTTACCTTGGGAAACACCCACCTTTGTGTTCTGGTGAGCGGTCTGGACCGTTCCCGGCTCATATCTCCAAACGCGGGCGCTGCGGCGTCCTCCAACCGAACAGAGCCGATGCATCACAAACAGTTGCTGAACGGCCTGGTTGGGGCCACCGCCCTTCTGCTGGCGGGTGCTCACGTCGTTCCGGGATCGGATGCTTCGGCGCGATTGATCGCCGCCGCGCCGGTCGTGGTCGAGCCCAGCCTGCTGAGCCCCGCGGGCTACGAGATCGCCGAGAACGGAATCGCGGCGAAGACGAACGCGGCGCTCAGGACGCTGGGCAGCTCGGTGCAGTCGCTCAGTCATCCCGACGCGCTCGAGACCGCGTTCAGCAGCTACTTCGCCTTTCTGAGCAAGCACCCCTCACGGGTGCGGAAGCCGTACCTGTACTTCGTGGACTACGGACTGCCGAGCACGCAGCCGCGCGGCTGGGTGTTCGACATGCAGACGCTGGAAGTGGTGGACGGGCCGTTCGCGGTGGCGCACGGGCGTGGATCGACGAACGCGCAGTATGGGGTGCCCACGCAGTTCTCCAACAAGCCCGGAAGCAACGCAACGTCGCTGGGCCTGTACCTCGCGCAGGAGACCTACGGGTTTCGCGGGAACGCCGGTGGACGCAAGTACACCTCGATCGGATTGCGCCTCGAGGGGTTGTCGGGGCGCTACAACAGCAATGCGCGGAGACGCGGTGTGGTGGCGCATGGCGCGCCGTACGTGTCGGCGACCACGGCCGGACGCAGCGAAGGGTGTCCGGCGATGGAGCAGAGCCGCGCCCAGCGACTGCTGCCCAAACTCTCGCGGGGCGGCATGGTGTTCTTGTTTGCGCCCAACGAGGACTGGCTGTCGGACGACCCGTGGATCGTGGCGGCTATCGAATAACCGCGCGGCCCGAGGTACTCACGGCCTCGAAATGAGGCCGTATGACGGAGCGACGCCGCCCACGGGCTGAGACACCCACACGCGCGCCCCGGCCAGCTCCCGCATGGACGGGGGCGCGTTGGGGATGGTGCGCTGCATGCCGGAGCGCGTGCGAATCGCCACGTCACTCGAGGTGACCACCACGACGCCGTCGTCCACCGGCTGACCGTTCACGCGACGCACCTCGAACGCGTCCACCCGGAACCCACTGGATTCGCGCGCGCCGGTGACCCACACGTGCGCGCCGGCCACCGCGCCGAGCGCCGCGGAGGCCGTGCCGCTCAGCCGAAGCTGCCCGCCGTCGGGCGGCGTGATCGCCATCCACGAAACGGGATCGGACCCCACGCGCGCGACCACGCCCACGAGTGTGTCGGCCGACTGGCCGACGGGCGACTGCGTGGCGCCGCCAAGGGTATCGCCATTCTGGCGCGCGGGGACACAGGCGGCCGCCGTCCCTGCCGCGGCGAGCGCGAGCACTGCTCCGATGCGGATCATTGAACCCTCACGATGGCCATGCGCAGTTCGGCGGGCGCGGCGGCGCTGCTGCCGCTGGCCTTGAGCTCGAGGAGCTGCTTCGCCGATTGAGTTCCCGACAGCTCGATCATGGCGGCGGTGCCCGCGCGCACCGACGCCGAGCGGGTGAACGCGCCGAACGTGTTGGCCAGCGGAATCAGCGGCCATTGCACCCAGGGAACAACAAAGTCCTGATCGTAGCCCGCAAAGACATCCCGGAAGTTCCAGCTCGGTTGCTTGAGTGTGGCGTCCGCCGGGACGAGCGCGGGGTAATCGTCGATCACCATGGCCAGCGTCCATTTGGGGAGCGCGGCCGCGTACGTCGTGCCGGTGTGCTGGTCGAAGTTCGCGATGCCGATCCTGGTGGGGTCCTGCGTCATCCCCTTGAGGATGTTGGCCTCGGACGTGGCGCTCGCGTCAATGGCCCATCGGATCAGCGACCAGCCGGTGGCGTAGAAGGAGAAATCGTTGCCGTCGATGCGGCCGATGGGGGAATAATTGTGCGGCGCGGAGTACCAATAGAAGTCCAGGTCCTCGAAGACGCGCACGATGCCGCGCGGCTGGCCGCAGTCGAGGCGCACGCCGCAGTACGGTCCCACCGGATTGCCGGCGCTGCCGTATCCGATGTTCGATCGCTGCGCGAAGCTGTACCGCGCGCGCTCGTAGAGTTCTTCGGACAGCCGCGCCGTGGTCTCCTCCAGCCAGCTCTCCTCGAACACGGTGCCGCCGTTGCGCGAATAGCGCTCTGCGCTGGAGACGATGTGTTTGACCTCGTGGATGATCGTGCCGCGCATGGTCCAGCGCCACCGTGGCGGCGATCCGGGCGTGTCGATGTCGCCAGCCACGGTGGGTGAGATTGCGTAGAAGTACTCCCCCTGGTTGCTGGATGGGACCTGGGTTCGCTGGAAGAAGTCGCACGGTGAGACGAAGCCGGCGATGCCGCCACCCAAAAGGGAACCAACCTTGTTGGAGAACACCATGATGATCCGGCCGTTGTTGTCCAGCACGGCATCGTTCGCGAGCGCGTTGCCGTAATTGGTCTCGAGTATCGGCCACATCACCGTGTCGAATTCGTTGCCGATCTGCTGGTACGTCGTGTCGATCGTTCCCGCCAACGAATCGGCGTTGTCCTCGACGATGATGGACTTCGTGCCGACGTACACCACGCGCCCATTGATCGTGAAATAGTTGTCGCAGCCGGCCACGTCGAGGTTCCGCAGACGCAATTCCATGGGATCACCAACCGCCGACGCGCGCGGGCCGACCCCCGTGACCGAGTTGGCCGTGGCGCCCTGACGCCAGCGTCGCCCGTTCTGCCGCAGGAACTCCAGGTCGCGCTCGAGCAGCGCGACGTGTGCGCGATCGGCCCTGTCCTGCGCCGTGGGCGCGCGGGAGAACGCGCGTGGTGGGGGGGGGGCGCGCAGCGGCGAGACCACGTTTGCGTTCGCGACCGCCGCGGCCGCCCCCGCAGCACCCTTCAGCTCGAACGCCGCGCCGATGACGTTGTACGTCGGGCTCGTGTTGTACACGCTCACGTAGTACATGCCGCCGGTGTTGCTCAACTCGTTGCACCGTGCCTCGGCAGCAGTGGACATGACGACCGATCCACCGACGGCGAGCGCGTGCTCTGTGGCCGCGCGCACGGGATGGTTCGTGGTGGTGCTGCCAAGACCGGTGACGTTCACCGAAACCACCCCGCTGTGCGCCGCGACGCAGGGGAGAGTTGGCACGGTGACGGTCAGGCTGGTCGTGTTGGCCGCGGTCACGGTAGCCGCGACGCCGTCGATGGTCACCGCGTTGTTCGCGGGTGTGGCGCTGAACCCGGTGCCGGTGATCGTGGCGCTCACGCCCGAGGTCAGCGTGGCCGGCGTGATCGTGCTGATGAGCGTGTTGGTGGCCGTTGCGGTAAAGGTGATGGGGCTGCCCGTGAGTCCGGTGGCCGTCGCCGTCAGCGTGTTGGCGCCCGTTGCGGCGCCAAGGGTCCAGCTTCCCACCGCGGCGATGCCGGCGGCATTGCTCGTGGGAGTCGTGCCGGTGGCGTTCCCGCCGCCGCTGGCGACGGCGAAGGTGACGATCGTGCCGGCCACCGGGTTGGCATCCGCGTCGGTCACCGTGACCGATGGCGCGACCGCCACCGCGCTCGACGGCGCGCTCCCCTGATTGTTGCCCGCGTTGATCGCGACGATCGCGGCGGCGCCGGCGCTCGTGGTCACCGGCGCAGTGGCGCTGGCGATTCCTGGCGACGAGAAGGTCAGCGTCTTCGCGCCCGCGGTCCCTTCGATGGAGAGATTCGTGAATGTCGCGACGCCGCCGATTGCGGCGATGGCCGCCGTGCCGACCGCGGCGCCGCCACCCGTGGTGACGGCTGCCGTGACCACCGCGGTGCTGGTGGTGACGATGTTCGAGTGCGCGTCCTGTACGTGCACCACGGGCTGCGTGGCGATTGCGACGCGGTTGGTCGCGGTCGCGCTGGGCGGCGTCACCACCGCGAGCTTCGCCGCCGCGCCGGCCACACCGGTTGCGGTGAACGTGATCTCGGGCAGGCTGGACGTGTTCGCGGTGAGCGTGTTGGCGCCAACCGTGGTCCCCAGTGTCCAACTGCCGACCGTAGCGATCCCCTCCGAGTTCGTGGTCTGCGCGGCACCGGTGACCGACCCGCCGCCGCCCTGGATGGCGAAGGTGACGGCGATGCCGGCGAGCGCCGTGCCGTTCGATGCGGTGACCTGAACCGCGGGGGGAGACGCGACGGCGGCGCCGGCCACACCGGTGACGCCATCTGCGGAGATACGCGTCGCAATGCCGGGAACCAGCGGACCCTTCTCAGCGCACGCTGCGATGGTCAGGAGGGCGCCGAACACGGCGAATCGCGCTGGGCTGCAGCGGCGGGCAATACGGGAGGCCGGCATCGGTCTTCGGGAGTTGGGGGGGGAGGGCACTGCAACGTGTGCCCGTGCGCAGCACGGGGCAAGGTGCTGCCGGTGCGATCCGCCGCCAGGAACCCTACCAGGGATCGAAGTGGGTCCGCAGATTCGCGAGTCCGTCCCCGGCCGCCACGAGGATGATGCGATCGCCAGGCGTGAGCACCGTGTCCGCGCGCGGCGCAATCATGTGCTCGCCGCGCAGCAGCGCGATGATGTTGGTGCCGTCGCCCGCCAGCGCGCGGCCGCTCGCGCCGATGGTGGTGCCCGCGTACGCGCTGTCGGCACGGAGCACCCCCACCATGAGACGCTGCCCCTGCGCGAGGTCCACCTCCACGCCGGAGCGCAGCAAGCCGACGAGGTCCAGCTCACCGAGATGGCGGAGGTTGGACACCTTGTGGTCGCGCAGGATCTGGAGCGCGATGCCGAGGTGCGCGGTATGGTGGGCCGGGCTGTCGCCCCGACTGGCCACCTGCGCTTCGTACAGACTGCGGTACCGGAGCGCGGCGCTCAGCCGGTGCTGCACGAGATAGCTGAGCGAGACTGCCAGCGCCGCCGGCACCAGCAGAGCGTACCCGCCCGTCATTTCCACGACCATCATCATCGCGGCGAACGGCACGTGCGCGGATCCGGCGAAGACGGCGGCCATGCCGACCACCACGAAGGGCGCCGCCGGCAGGCCGGCCGCCGCCGCGCACGCGCCACCGAGCATCGCGCCCACATAGAGACTGGGCGCAAAGACGCCCCCCGACCCTCCGGACGCCACCGTGAAGCTCATCGCCACGATCTTGGCGATCGCGAGCACCAGCAGGATGCCCAGCGTGAGCTGCCCGTCGATCGCGCGCTGAATCCACCCGTAGCCACCCCCGATGAGTTGGGGGAGGAACATCGCCATCACGCCGGTGAGGAATCCACCGATCGCCGGCTTCAGCGTCGCGTGCACCGGCAGCGCGCGAAAGCCATCGCGCACCCGATAGAACACCACGGGGAGCGCCGTCGCCAGGGCGCCCGAGGCCACGCCGAGCACGCCATACCACACATAGGAAAGCTTGTTGGTGAGTGGCGCGATGGGTAACGGGACGGCGAACAGCGGCCCGAATCCGTTCACCAGCCCAGCCAGCGCGTACGCGATGACCGCGGCCAGGGTGGCGTACAGCAGAGCGCTTGCCTCGAACTCCATGTCCGCGTACAGCACTTCCACCACGAACAGCGCGGCGCCGATCGGCGAGCGGAAGATGGCCGAGATGCCCGCGGCGGCGCCGACCAGGAGCAGCATGCGCCGCTCCTGATCGTCGCGCCCGGTACGCTCCGCGTACCATGAGCCGATCGCCGCGGCGATCATGGCGATCGGTCCCTCGCGTCCGGCGGACCCTCCCGAGCCGATCGTGATGGCGGACGTGAGCAGCTTCACGGGGGCCACGCGGCCGCGCATGCGGCCGCCATCGCGATGAAAGGCGCGCACCACGGAGTCCGTGCCGTGGCCGGTTGTTTCAGGCGCGAAGCGCGTGGTGAGTACGCCCACGATCAGGCCGCCGAGGGTGGTCACGAGCGGCACGAGCCATAGGCCGTTCGGACCGATCGACTCGACGGGCACGCCGCCCTCGCTGGGGAGGCCCGGTGGGGAATAGCCGGCCAGGCCGCCGAGAAAAAGCTGCCCGCACCAGTGCAGCACGAAGTTGAACACGATCGCGGCGGCGGCGCCGGCGATTCCGAGTACGAGCGTATCCAGCGCGATCTGCCGCGCGCGACTCCGCGGCCGGGCGAGTGGCATGCCTATGGCGTCAGCCCCTTCGCGGTCATGTAGTCGAGCGTGAGTTGGGTGAGCGCGCGCACGCCCACCGGGAGCGCGGCTTCATCCGCGAAGAAGTACGGCGAGTGGTTGGTGGGCGCCGTCGCCGGATCCACACTTTCGGGTGTCACACCCAGGAAGAAATACAGTCCCGGGATCTTCTCCTGAAAGAAGGAGAAATCCTCCGCGCCGGTCACCGCGTGCATGACCGACGCGCGCCCCGGGCCGGCGACGCGGTGCAGCGTGGGCGCCATGCGTGCAGTGAGCGCCGGATCGTTGTGCGTGACCGGAACGCCGAGCGTGATCGTCGCGACCGCGGTGGCGCCACCGGACTCGGCCACCTTCTCCACCGCGCGCGTGACGCGCGCATGAATGTCGGTGCGATGCGCCGCATCCAGCGTGCGGATCGTCCCCTGCATCACGACCGAGTCCGGGATGATGTTGTTGCGCACACCGCCGTGGATCATGCCGATCGTCACGATGGAGGGCGCGGTGGTGATGTTCATCTGCCGGCTCGGGATGGTCTGGAGCGCGTTGATGATCTGCGCCGAGACGACGATCGGGTCCACGCCGCCCCAAGGCGCCGCGCCGTGCGTCTGCTTGCCGCGCACCACGATGCGCAGGCCGTCGGCCGCGGCCATGATGCCGCCTTCGCGATATGTCAGGTGACCGACCGCGGTGGGCCACACGTGCAGTCCGAAGATCACCTCCGGCGCGGGGCTCGCCAGCACGCCCTGCGCAATCATGAGGTCCGCGCCTCCGGTCTCGCCAGCGGGCGCGCCTTCTTCCGCGGGCTGGAAGATGAACTTCACCGAGCCGGCCAGCTGCGCGCGCATGCCCGAGAGCACCTCGGCGACGCCCATCAGGATCGCGACGTGGTTGTCGTGGCCGCACGCGTGCATGACGCCGACTTCCTGGCCGGCGTACGTCGTGCGCGCTTTGGACGCGAACGGCAGGTCCACCATTTCCGTCACGGGGAGCGCATCCATGTCCGCGCGCAGCGCGACCACTGGTCCGGGGCGGCCGCCCGTGAGCACGCCAACGACACCCGTATGCGCCACCCCGGTGCGCACCTCCATGCCGAGCGCGCGCAGGTGATCGGCGACCAGCTTGGCCGTGCGGAACTCCCGGTTGCCGAGCTCCGGGTGCTGGTGCACGTCGCGTCGCCACGCAACAACCTTCGGCATGACCCGCTCGATCCGTTGCTGGGCGTCGCGCGTTTGCGCGGCGGGCGCGCCCGCGGGCGCCTGGGCCAGCGCGACCGATGCGGTCGCGACAAGCATCAAAGCCGAGTGGCGGATCGGAAGCAGCATGGGTGCGTCACCTGTGTTGCCGTGAGAATGTCGGTCGGGAACAGCCAAGCTACGAGCCAGCGCCGGGCGCCGACAGGCGCGAAACGAACCAGTCTGTTCCGCGCGGCATCACCATTGCCTCGCCTGTCGGCGAACCTTGGCCCGGAGGCCAGAGGCATGTCTCGGAGGATTGACCCTGCGCGGGCGTCGTGAGCGGCAATAAGACGGCCGAGCTCGAGCGGGAGCGCCATCGGCTGCTCACGAGGATCGATCGCGCGCTCGAGACGCCGATGGCGGTGCTGGGCTTCGTGTGGGTGGTGCTCATCGTGCTCGACCTGCTCGGGCGGCTCTCGCCGCTGTTCTCGCGGCTGACCTACGTCATCTGGGCGCTGTTCATCCTTCAGTTCGTTGTCGAGCTCATCATCGCGCCGCGCAAGCGGCGATATCTGCGGCGGCAGTGGATCACGGCCATCTCGCTGCTGGCACCCGCGTTTCGCCTGCTGAGCGTGTTTCGGCTCGGTCGGGCGCTCGCCGTGATGCGCGGCGCGCGGCTGGTGCGGGTCGTCGGTGGCGCCAACCGCGGGATGCGGGCGCTGGGGCGGGTGATGGAGCGTCGCGGCTTCGGCTACGTGCTGCTGCTCACGCTGGTCGTCGCCCTGGCGGGCGCCGCCGGCATCTACGCGTTCGAGCGCGATGTGGCGAACGCGCGGTTCGAGAGCTTTGGCACCGCGTTCTGGTGGACGGCCATGACACTCACGACCATGGGCACCGATCATTTTCCCGTCACGCCCGAAGGCCGCCTGCTGACACTGCTGCTCGCGGTCTATGGATTCGCGGTGTTCGGCTACGTGACGGCGACCGTCGCGAGCTACTTCGTGGCGCGGGACGCGGAAGACGAACGCGGAGAGATCGCGGGCGCGCGTCACATCGCCGAGCTGCGCCGCGAGCTGGCCGGGATTCGATCGTCGGTGGATGCGCTCGCCGAGAAGACGGGCCGGGAGTAACTCGCGCCGTGGAAGACGCTAGGGAGGCTCTGAAAACAAGGGGCCGGGGCGAGGTGTTCCGGCCGGCACGAGCATAGTACCAATACTTGGA